>NZ_WQGF01000005.1:0-308006 GCF_013034545.1 Ruegeria sp. HKCCA5763 | reverse complement strand
CTCTGCAATCGCGCTCGCCGCACTCGTTATCTTTTGGCTATGAGTCCTGAGCCTAGACTTGAATTGCCGGGCCTGTCTAAATTTGAGAGCCCATTTCACGCATTGCTTCTATTATGGTGTTCGCACGAAGTTTTTTTTGACCATCAGGCTCCTTAACCTGGCTCGCCATCGTCCAAGCCTGTAGCAAGCGGTCCTCCAATTCTGGATCATGTATCTTTTTCAAGTGAGGATCTGAAAACAGGTCTGGATCATTGGCGGGAAGAAGCTGTTCCACATTGTCTTCTTTCAATTGCTCCCAAGCACCAATCCAACGTGCATCACGCCCCTGTTTGATTGCTTGTTCGGTCTTTTGGAGAAAGTTCTCAAGCACGCTTGGCGTTAGACCTCGATAACGCTCAGTATCTTTAAAATCCAAACCTTTTGTAAGCTCGATCAGTTTCGCTCTTTGCAGCTGAGAAATCGTATCTCCTGCTTCAGCGCAATTGAATCGCACCCATTTCTTAAAGTGTACCTCTCTCGGCCCGGCGCCGACATTAAGACGCTGCTCGGATGCCGCCGCGCCAAAGTCCGTGATTCCCAGCTCTTGCAAAAAACGTTTTGCGACTCCTTCACACTTCACTTCCCTAGTGTAAGGCAGCACTCTCACTTCGATTTCAGGAAACCTATTGAATGAGCCCCATAAGGGCAGTCTAGTAAATTGCAAAGACCGTCGATCTGCAAATTCGCGGAAACTATCAAAGCGTTGAAAGGCGGAAACCATTTGCGAATACGCCGAGTCTAATCCAGTGGCAGGGTGACGCAAAAAAAGAATACATGTTATTCTATAACCCAAATCCTCAAAATAGTTCTTAATTCGTTCCAAGCAAAGCGGTTCGCGCATAATCACAAACATTGTCTCTGAAGAAATTAGGAGATCTGGGAAGCCTGCGCCCGTTATCTCTGCGGTTAGGCTTTGAATTAACCCGGACAAATCTGTCCGCGCTGGCAATCCAGATATCGCACGCACAAGCTGGTGGTGTGCGCCATTCGTGTTCTGCCCTGCACTCGGAACGAACAGCCCGTGGTGATTAAACCAATCTCTATTGTCCAGAAGAAGTGTTTGAATTGACGTCGTTCCAGTCTTAGGCGCGCCAATATGCAGATAACAGTGCCGTGAGATGTCAAACTACCTTAACTATCAAGTCTTTGCCCGAGTTCGTGTTGTGAAAGCCTGACACCAACGTCACTTTGAAGTCAACTGGCACATATAGCACCTTCGGGTGGCGTTTATGATCGGGCTTTATAGAGAGCATTCCGGGCCATCCAGCCTGAAGCCGTTCGACCCTATAGCACATGTCAGAAGCTGAGATATCGGGTCTGGTAGCGTGTTGCCGCGCATTCGAAGAAGACAGTCATCGCCACCAAACACACCCAACCCAGTGCGAAATATTATGTCCCTCATTCGGTCTAAAACGAAATTTCATGACAACGCGAACGGAATGGACTAAGGACTAATGCAAGAGAAGCCAAAATATCTGGACGAATTGTGGAATACATAGCATTTACCTTCGAGATGGGGGTCGTTTGCGCCCTTCTCGCTTTCACTGTTTTCCTGTTTGTGTCCGAGATCGTCAGAATTGATCTTTCCGCAATATTGGTTTTGGTTCTTGTCGGCTTGCTAAGCTACGCGCCCGGCCTTGAGAATCTGGCGGATGTGCCGCGTCTGTTTGATGGATTCGCGTCAAACGCAGTTATCTCGATCATTGCGGTCATGATTGTTGGCGCTGGACTGGACAAAACTGGCATCATGAACAAGGTTGCGGCTGCTATTTTGAAATATGGCGGCAAGTCGGAAAACCGGGTTCTGCCGATCATATCCGGAACCGTTGGCGTCATTTCGTCTTTCATGCAGAACGTGGGCGCGGCCGCATTGTTTCTGCCGGTTGTCAGCCGGATATCCTCGCGATCTGGAATACCTCTGTCGCGCCTGCTTATGCCGATGGGGTTCTGTGCGATTCTGGGCGGCACGATGACGATGGTGGGGTCTTCACCGCTGATCTTGCTTAATGATCTGATCCAGACAGCAAATGACGGATTGCCGGTCTCTCAGAAAATGCAACCGTTCGGATTGTTCTCGGTAACGCCGATCGGTGCGGTATTGATCCTGACCGGCATCGGGTATTTTCTGTTGCTGGGGCGCTGGGTTCTTCCCGAAGCGGAAGGGGAAGACAACACTGGCACCGGTCAGGGCACACAGGAGTATTTGCAGAGGGTCTACGGGCTAAAGGCAGATGTATTCGAAGTTGTTGTGCCCGCGGAAAGCCCGCTGGTGGGAAAAATTCTTGCCGATATCAACCACGAGAGCCACCTGTACATCATTTCAACTTTCTATCGCGGTAAAACCTCGATGGTTCAGGTTCTGACCGCAGAAATCGCGGCCCCTTGTCGGCTGGCTATTGTCGGACGACGTTCTGAGGTTCAGGAATTTGCCACGAAATACGGTTTGACCGTTCTTCCTGATCTGGACATTTTTGTTGAAGAGTTCGCCCCCACCAATGCCGGCGTGGCCGAAGTGGTTATCACCCCGGACAGCAAACTGATCGGGAAATGCCCGCGTGAGCTTTTGTTCCGCAAGACTTATGGCATGTCGCTGCTTGCCATTCACCGAGGGGAAGAAACGCTCAGCCACGTTGAGACTGAAGATCACGAATCCACTCAGATAGGGCTTGAAAAGTTCCATGCCGGGGACATGCTTGTTGCGCATACCCGTTGGGACAACCTTATGCGGATCACGCGCGATCCCGATTTCGTTGTGGTGACAACCGATTTTCCACAGGATGAACTGAGGCCGCAGAAGGTCGGGTGGGCCCTTGCCTTTTTTGCCATTTCATTGTCCCTAATCCTGTTCACGGACGTGCGCCTTTCGCTGTGTCTTCTGACCGGGGCAGCCGGAATGATGTTGACCCGCGTGCTTAGCGTGGATGAGGCCTATCGTGCCGTTGGATGGAACACCGTCTTCCTGCTCGCCTGCCTCATACCTTTGGGACAGGCCGTGCAGAACACCGGCACAGCCGCATGGATCGCACAGCAAATCATGGTCATTCTTGACGGCTGGCCACTTTGGTCGCTTCAAGCAGGCATTGCCGTTCTGGCAACAGCGTTTTCATTGGTCATGTCGAACGTTGGCGCCACCGTTCTGCTCGTACCACTGGCCGTATCAATTGCCGTGGCTGCAGGAGGCAACCCAGCAGTCTTTGCACTCACAGTCGCCATATCAACCTCGAACAGCTTCATCATCCCGACCCATCAGGTCAACGCACTGATCATGGGTCCGGCCGGGTACAAGGTCATGGATTTCGTACGCTCGGGCGGCATTATGACTGCTTTGTTCCTGATCGTTTCGTTGGTGATGATCAACGTCCTGTACTAGCGTAGCAATCGGGGCCGGATTTATGGGCTGACCAACCCCGACTGCCAATGACACCTCACTGGAAAGCCCAGGCTGGACCTTTACGCCGGACCTCGCCCTTGCGGAACAACCTCGTACCCTGGCTCTTCCGGTTCATCATCTTCCATCTCCGGCGGGAAACCGGGGGCTGTGATGTCCAGGCCTGTCGCCTCTTCCAGTCGTTTGATGATATTCGGCGACAGCTCGCGATCCCCATACCGGGCAATGCCATCTTCAAAAATCTTGATCATGACCGGGTTCATTTCCAGAGGCACCCCGGCGCGGTCAGCGACCTCTTGAAACAGACCAATGTCCTTTTTCACCAAGTCCATAGTGAAAGAAATATCGCGCGATCCGTTCAGGATGACCTGACTTTCCGTTTCATGCACAAAGGACGTACCGGACGAGATTTTTATCGCCTCGTATGTTGTGTTCAGATCCATCCCGGCAGCCTTTGCCGTGACCAGCGCTTCGGCGCAGGTGATCAGGTTGGCCGTGGCCAGATAGTTGGTCATCACCTTCAGAACCGAGGCAGAGCCCAATTCACCAGTGTGCAAAACACGCCGCCCCATGGTGGTCAGAAACGGCAGAATTCGCTCAAAAGTCGCACGATCACATCCCGCGAAGATCGAGATATTGCCGGTGGCCGCCCGGTGGCACCCGCCCGAAACCGGGCAGTCCACTGCCGCGCCTCCGCGTTCGATCACCTCGGCCCCCAAACGCTTGACCTCGGCCTCATCGGTTGTCGACATCTCCATCCAGATTTTGCCGGGGCCCACTTCGGGCAGCATCTCTTGCATGACCGCATCTGATGCCGCAGGCGATGGCAAGCAGGTGATGACGGCATCGCAATCGCGCATCAACTGTGCCGGACCTTCGGCTGCCTTTGCGCCAAGGGCGACGAACTCGCCCACCAGATCCGCGTTCAGATCATGCACTATCAGATCAATCCCGTTTCGCAGCAAGGAACCCGAAAGCTTGCCGCCAACGTTTCCCAACCCGATGAATCCTACTTTCATATGTCGCCTCTCCCTGCTGGCTTGTACCCGTCATGCGATCACGGATTTATCTGACCATTCATGCCGCCCAACGACAACCACAGGTCGCTTTTCACACCCACACCCTGATGTTACGCGCAACGCGCTTGACAAGCGGGCCAGCGGTGCCGCATGACCCATTCGTTGGTGTCGGCAAGAGCCGATGAAAAGGGAATGCGTCAACGGATCTTCCGCCAAACGCAGCCGCCCCCGCGACCGTGACCGGAGAGGGTGCCCAATGCCACTGGCCAAGGCCGGGAAGGCGGGACATCCGACAGAGGACCCTGACGTACCAGGTCTCTGACATCCGCAAGCCGGGAGACCTGCCAGCACCCGAAGTTGAAACCGGGCGGGGTGTTCCGGTGTCGGGTCCATGTTGCGACACGTGGCCCGCTTGAAACCCCGTCCCCCGCGAAGAGGATTTGGGGGGATGAGAGACACGACTGAGACCACACCGGTCGAGCTTCTGGTCTGCACGACCTGCCGCCGCGGGCTGCCCGTCGAAAACGATGCGCAACGCCCCGGCACATTGCTGCACCAGGCCTTGGAACAAGCCGAATTGCCCGACGGCATCACCCTGAAACCTGTTGAATGCCTTTCGAACTGCGATCAGGGCTGTTCTATCGTGCTGCGCGGCGGTCCCGATCGCTGGACCTTCGTTTACGAGAACCTGAACGAAGTGGACCATGTCGATGTGATCATCGACGGCGCGACCAAGTATCTGGCTACCGAAGATGGCCTGGTGAAATGGCGCGAACGCCCTGAACATTTCCGCAAAAACTGCGCCTCGCGCATTCCCCCGATTGGAGCCTGACATGTCGAATCTCGAAAAACTTCCCGTCACCGTGATCACCGGCTTTCTGGGCTCGGGAAAAACAACGCTGGTCAAACACCTGATGCAGAACCCTCAGGGCAAACGTCTGGCCGTCGTCGTCAACGAGTTTGGCGATGTGGGCGTGGATGGCGATATCCTGAAATCCTGCGCCATCCCGGATTGCCCTGCGGAAAACATCATGGAGTTGGCAAACGGTTGCATCTGCTGCACCGTCGCGGATGACTTCATCCCGACCATCGAGGCGCTGATGGCGCTGGAACCGCGCCCCGAGCATATCCTGATCGAAACCTCTGGCCTCGCCCTGCCAAAACCGTTGTTGAAGGCGTTCGACTGGCCGGATATCCGCTCAAAGATCACTGTCGATGGCGTGATCGCTCTGGCCGATGCCGAGGCCGTCGCCGCCGGTCGCTTTGCCCCGAATGTCGAAGCTGTGGATGCCCAGCGCCTAGCTGATGACTCGATCGATCACGAAACGCCCCTGTCCGAAGTGTTCGAGGATCAGATCTCGTGCGCCGACATCATCCTGTTGACCAAGCCTGATCTTGCAGGACCCGAAGGTGTGGCCAAGGCCAAAGAGGTGATCGCCGCCGAAGCCCCACGCCCCCTGCCTGTTGTCGAAGTCGCCGAGGGCGTCGTGGATGTCCGCGTTGTACTGGGTCTGGAAGCCGCAGCCGAGGACGACATGGATGCGCGCCCGTCGCACCACGACGGTCACCACGATCATGAACATGACGATTTCGAAAGCATCATCGTCGAGTTGCCGGAACAAACCGACCCAGCCGATCTGGTCGCCAAGATCGAACGTCTGGCGTCAGAGCTGAACATCCTGCGTGTCAAAGGTTATGCCGCCGTTCAGGGCAAACCCATGCGCCTGCTGGTTCAGGCTGTGGGCGCACGTGTCCGTCACCAATATGACCGCCCATGGGGACCGGAGGAAGAGCGCCGTTCGCGTCTGGTCGTTATCGCCGAGCATGACGACATCAAAGAGGCCGAAATCCGCGGAATCCTTGCAGGCGTCACCGAGGCTGCCGAGTAAACCATGCACGTCGTCTTCCGCGAAAGCAACGGGCTCGAGGAAACCGAGACCCCAACCGATCTGGGCCAAAGCCCGGCGGATTTGGTTGTCTTGTCCTTCTCGGACAGCGACCTAGGCGCTTTCGCGGCGGGTTGGCATCGTGGCGGCGGGGCCGAGGGACGAATGCCAACACTTCGATTGGCCAATTTGACCGCCCTCAAACACCCTCTGTCCGTCGACACCTATGTCGAACAAACGTTGGACGGCGCCAAGGGCATTCTGATCCGCCTGATTGGCGGCGTGCCTTACTGGTCCTACGGCTTGCAACAGGTTCTGGCGCTGGCGCATGCTAAGGGCATCGCGCTTGCCGTTCTGCCCGCGGACGGGCGAGAGGATACGCGGCTGGATGACTATTCCACTCTGCCCGTTTCAACGCTGCGCCGTTTGGCCCATCTGTGTGACACCGGTGGTGAGGTCGCAGCGCAAGCCGCATTGGCCCAGATGGCCTTGGCAGCAGGGCTTTATGCCGGGCCGGTGATGGGCGCAAAGACCCTGCCTGAATGCGGCGCATGGTGCCCGGATCGTGGTGTAATCCCAACGGATACCGCGTTCGAAGGCGACGCAAAACGTATCGTCGTCACGTTTTACCGCGCATATCTGACGTCGGCCGACACTGCCCCAGTCGCAGCTCTGATCCGCAGTTTGCGTGCGCGCGGATTTGCGGCAGTGGGCCTGTTCGCACCTTCGCTCAAAGCGCCAACTGCTGCCGATTGGTTGCGCGAGACGCTTGAGGCGTTGACCCCCGCTGCCATCATCAACGCAACGTCCTTTTCGGGCAAAGGCGCGTCGGGCACGTCTCCGCTGGATGCCGCCAATGTGCCGGTGTTTCAGGTCGCTCTGGCCACCTCGCGCCGCAAAGCCTGGGCTGAGGCGGAACGCGGTCTCTCCCCTGCCGACCTTGCCATGCATGTTGTCTTGCCCGAGGTAGACGGGCGGATTTCGGCGGGCATCGCTTCATTCAAGGAACCGGGCAAACGCGATCCTCATCTGGAATACTCCCGCTTTGCCCACCGGGCCGAGGCCGAACGGATCGAAGCCATTATCGACCGGGTATCAGGCTGGCTGCGCCTGAACGACAAACCGAAGGCGGATCAGATCCCAGCGTTGGTGCTGTCGACCTATCCCGGCAAAGACTGGCAGATGGCCCATGCGGTGGGCTTGGACGCGCTGGCATCTGCCGAGGCGATGCTGTCCGATCTCCACAACGAAGGCTATGACACCACGCCAGAAGAGCCGATTGCTGAAACACTGTTGGACGCCCGCATTTCTTGGCCGCTGGAAGAATATTTGCACGCGCTGACCGATCTGCCCGAGCAATTGCAAGCCGACCTTCAAACGGTTTGGGGCAAATGCGAAGACGATCCGGCCTTTGCAGATGGCGCGTTACACTTCACAGCACTGCGCCGTGGTCAAGCTCTGGTCGCGTTGCAACCCGAACGCGGTACATCGGAACTGCGCGATGACGATTATCACGACCTGTCGCGCACGCCACGTCACAGCTATGTCGCCTTTTATCTGTGGTTGCGCAAAGGTCTTGGTGCTGACGCGCTGATCCATATCGGTGCGCATGGCACTCTGGAGTGGTTGCCGGGTAAGTCTGTGGCCCTGTCTGCCGATTGCTGGCCCGAAGCGCTGATCCGCGACCTGCCAGTGATCTACCCCTTTATCGTCAACGACCCCGGCGAAGCCGCGCAGGCCAAGCGTCGGATCGGAGCCGTCACGCTGGGCCATATCCCACCACCAATGAAGGAAAGCGGGACGCCGGACCGGATGGTGCGGTTGGAGTCGCTGCTGGATGAGTTCTCTAACGCAGACGGGTTAGACCCCAAGCGCCGCGACCGTTTGCAAGAAGATATCCGTGACGAAGCGCAGGCCATCGGGCTGGAAAACGATCTTGGCCTCGATCAAGCCACCTGCACATCCGAGGCGATCACCCGGATCGACCGCTTTGTCTGTGACATCAAGGAAAGCCAATTCGGCGACGGGCTACATATCTTTGGTCGCGTGCCCGAAGTGACAGGCAATTTCGACCCAACGGCTTCGGCCCATGCCGAACGAAGTGCTCTGATCGACGCGCTCGCGGGCAAACGGATCGAGGCTGGCCCATCCGGCTCTCCGTATCGTGGGCGGTCGGACGTGCTGCCGACAGGGCGGAACCTTTATACAACCGACCCACGCTCGGTCCCAACCCGCGCAGCATATGCGCAGGGCGTCAAACTGGCTGAAGAGCTTGTGCGCCGTCATCTGCAAGAAGAAGGCGATTACCCCAAAGGGCTGATTGTTGACCTGTGGGGCTCAGCCACCATGCGTACTGCGGGCGAAGAATTCGCCATGGCGCTGCATCTTCTGGGTGTAAAGCCTGTTTGGGACAAAGGTTCAGAGCGTGTATCTGGCATCGAGGTGCTTCCGATCACGGATCTCAGTCGCCCGCGACTGGACGTGACGTTGCGCGTGTCGGGCCTGTTCCGTGATGTGTTCCCGACTCTTTCGGCGCTGTACGGTCAGGCCGTTCGTGCGCTGTCTGCGCGCGACGAAGCGCCGGACTGGAACCCCTATGCAGGCCTGGCCCCTACGGCCCGCGTCTACGGCCCGGCGCCCGGCAGTTATGGCGTCAACATGACCCAATTGTCCGAAGTCTACACCGACGAAGCGCGCGTCCAGGCGGGCGAGGCTTGGCTGGAAGCCAGTTCTTTCGCGCTGGAAGGCGAACACATCGCACAGGACAAAGACGGTATCACCCAGCGCGTGGCCAATGCTGACAGCTTTGTTCACCTGCAGGATCTGACCGAGACCGATCTGCTGCTGGCCAACGACTACGCTACGCATGAGGCCGGATTTGCGGCAGCCAAGAAGGTCACCGGCGGCAGCGCGCAGCTTTACCATCTGGACAACACCAACCCCGAAAACCCGCGCGCCCGAACCCTGCCGGAAGAGATCAGCCGCGTCGTTCACGCTCGCGCCGCAAATCCCGGCTGGATCGCAGGGATGCAGCGGCATGGGTTCCGGGGCGCGGCTGAAATCGCGGCGACGCTGGATCACATGGCGTCCTTCGCGCATCTGTCCGGGACAGTCGCGCCGCACCTGTTCGACCTTTACCACGATGCCACATTGGGCAACGAAGAGGTGGACACTTTCCTGCAAGAGGCCAATCCCCTGGCCCATCAAGCGATGCAGGACCGGTTCCGCGCTTTGCTGGAGGCCGGGCTTTGGAACACTCGCCGAAACTCGATCCGGGCGGATCTGGAGGGCCTGACATGAGCGCTCCTATCGTTCAGGGTTGGTGCCCCGGCGCCCACCGCCCGATGATGTCCGGCGACGGATTGGTCGTGCGGGTCCGGCCCCGGCTGGCACGCCTGACGGCTGATCAGGCGCTGGGTCTGTGCGACCTTGCAGATCGGTTTGGCAACGGGTCGATCGATTTGACCAACCGCGCCAATCTGCAACTGCGCGGCGTGGAGGACTATGACCATCAGCCGCTGCTCAAGGAGCTTGCAGCGCTGAACCTTCTAGATGCAGAACCCGGCATCGAGGTGCGACGCAATATTCTGGTCACTCCGCTGTATCAGGCCGATGATTTGACTGCGCGCCTAACGCAGGAATTGATCGACCGGTTGGCGGAGCTGCCTGCCCTTCCCGCCAAGTTCGGCTTTGCCATCGACACCGGACCCGCGCGGCTTTTGAACGCGGATTCAGCAGATATTCGTCTGGAAACAAGCGTTGACGGCCTGATCCTGCGCGCCGATGGCTGCGAAACGGGGCGACCTGTGACCGAGGTCGATGCCATCGATCATGTCATCGCGTTGGCCAGTTGGTTTTCAAAGACATACACGTCCGAAACTCGCCGCATGGCGCGGGTCGTCGACGCGTTGCCGCGGGAATGGCAAGGACATGCGCCTGGTCCCGTTGGCTCAAAACTGCAACCTGGCCCGTGTGATCTGGGC
Source organism: Ruegeria sp. HKCCA5763 (assembly GCF_013034545.1). Taxonomy (NCBI): domain Bacteria; kingdom Pseudomonadati; phylum Pseudomonadota; class Alphaproteobacteria; order Rhodobacterales; family Roseobacteraceae; genus Ruegeria; species Ruegeria sp. HKCCA5763. Next base: position 297,691 of record NZ_WQGF01000005.1, on the reverse strand, counting down.
GCGCTGTATGGCGCGGCTTTTGGATCGCTGCCCGCGCGCAAGCTTTATGATCTGATTGACGACAGCGGCGCATCTGCCCTGCGCGTCACGCCGTGGCGGCTGATCCTTCTGGAAGGCGGGGCGGCGATACCCGCAACAAAGTTTGTCACGGATGCCTCTGACCCGCTGATGACCACCGACGCCTGCCCCGGCGCACCGTTCTGCCCACAGGCGCAGGTGGAAACCCGCGACATCGCCCGCGCCCTGGCTGCGCGCGTACCCGGGCGCCTGCATGTCTCGGGCTGCGCCAAGGGTTGTGCCCGGATGGGACCTGCCGACATCACATTGGTGGGCGCAAACGGACGATTTGATCTTGTAAAACAAGGCCGCGCAGGGGATGAGCCCTGCCAGCGCGGGCTCGACCCCGAAACACTCATGACTATGGACTTCACCTGATGCCCTACACATACGAAACCGATGGCGCGGCGATCTACAAGGAAAGCTTTGCCACCATCCGGTCCGAGGCTGATCTGGCCCGTTTTGATGCCGATGAAGAGCAAGTCGCCGTCCGGATGATCCACGCTGCGGGTATGGTCGGGCTGGAAGAGTTCATTCATTTCTCGCCTGGTTTTGTGACGGATGCCCGCACGGCGTTGGAAAATGGCGCACCGATCCTGTGTGATGCGCGTATGGTCAGCGAAGGTGTGACCCGTTTCCGCCTGCCCGCCGATAACGAAGTGATTTGCACCCTGCATGACGAACGCGTGCGCCCTTTGGCCGCCGAGATGAGCAACACCCGCTCTGCTGCCGCGCTGGAACTGTGGCGTCCGCATCTGGACGGTGCATTGGTCGCCATCGGCAACGCGCCGACGGCCCTGTTCCACCTTCTGAACATGTTGGAAGACCCCGACTGCCCGCGCCCTGCCGCGATCATTGGCTGCCCCGTGGGCTTTGTCGGCGCAATGGAATCCAAGGATGCGCTGTGGGAGGCACAACCGGTGCCGTCCTGCATTGTCAAAGGTCGTCTGGGCGGCAGTGCCATCACCGTGGCCGCCGTCAACGCCATCGCAAGCCGGGCAGAATGAGCATGGGCACCATATACGGCGTGGGTCTTGGCCCCGGCGACCCGGATCTGATGAGCGTCCGGGCAGATCGTCTGTTGCGCAATGCCAAGCATGTGGCCTTTTTCCGCAAGCCGGGCCGCAGCGGTCAGGCCCGCAAGATCGTCAACGGCATGATCCCTGAAGGTGCGGTGGAATTTCCGATGGAATACCCCGTAACCACCGAGATCCCCGTCACGGACCCGCGTTACAATGAGTTGCTGGCCGCATTCTACGAGGATTGCACTGCCCATCTGAAAACACTGTCCGAACAGGGCGAAGACGTTGTGGTTCTGTGCGAGGGCGATCCGTTCTTCTATGGCTCTTTCATGCATCTTTACAACCGGTTGCGCAATGAAGCTCCGGTTGAGGTTGTGCCTGCAATCACCGGCATGTCCGGTGCGTGGACCGCGACAGGTGACCCGATCACATGGGGTGATGACGTGTTGACCGTGCTGGTTGGCACCTTGCCGGAAGACACTTTGGCCGAGCGTATGGCGCAAACTGATGCGCTCGTTGTGATGAAGATCGGGCGGAACATCGAGAAGGTGAAGCGGGCTTTGAAAACCTCAGGCCTCTATGACCGGGCGTGGATCGTCGAATACGCACAGATGCCGAACCAAACGGTGACAAAACTGTCGGAGGCATGCGAAAAGATCACCCCGTATTTCTCGATCATCGTGGTGCATGGTCAGGGACGGCGGCCATGAGCGGTTGGGTCAAGATTGCAGGGCTGGGGCCGGGCGACGAGGCATTGGTGACACCAGAAGTCACTGCGGCGCTGGCTGAGGCCACCGATGTGGTAGGTTACATCCCGTACGTCGCGCGTGTGACCGAACGCCCTGGCCTGACCTTGCACGCAAGCGACAACCGGGTCGAAATCGACCGCTCGCAACACGCATTGCAAATGGCTGCCGAGGGCAAAAAAGTTGTCGTCGTATCCTCAGGCGACCCCGGTGTGTTTGCCATGGCCGCAGCCGTCTTTGAGGCGCTGGAGAGCGGCCCGTCTGAATGGCGCGAACTTCAGATCGATGTACTGCCGGGCATCACCGCAATGTTGGCCGCATCTGCGCGGGCGGGTGCGCCCATGGGACATGATTTCTGTGCCATAAACCTCAGCGACAATCTGAAACCGTGGTCATTAATCGAAAAGCGTCTGCGTCTGGCGGCACAGGCCGATTTCTCGATGGCCTTCTACAATCCACGCTCAAAGTCTCGTCCGGAAGGCTTTGTAAAGACATTGGAAATCCTGCGTGACGAATGCGAGCCCGAGCGCCTGATTATGTTCGCTCGCGCGGTTTCGCGGTCAGACGAGGCGATCCGAATTTCGACGCTTGCCGAAGCCACGCCCGAGATGGCGGATATGCAGACAGTGGTCATTGTGGGTTCGTCCCGCACCCGCGTGATCGAGCGCAAAGGCACACCAATCGTCTACACCCCACGTTTTACCCCTGATAAGGATCAGGGATGAGACAGCCAGTCCAGAACCTGTGCGACAGTCGTAAGCTCGGTCCGTTGCGGCAGAACCGGGCGGTCGATCATCAACACGGGCAAGCCCAGCGCGCGCGCCGCATCCAGCTTGGCCCGCGCGCCGGTGCCTCCCGCGTTCTTGGAGACGACAAGCTGCGTCCCATGGCGCTGCATCAGCGCGCGATCGTCGGCTTCGGTAAAGGGCCCTCTGGCAACGACAACTTCGGCATTCGGCAGGGGCAAGCTGTCGGGGTCATCCACCAGACGCAGCAGATAATTGTGCTGGGGCTGGGCGGCAAAATCCTCAAGATGCATGCGGCCAACGGCCAGGAAAACCCGCTGTGCGTCCCCGGACAGTGCATCGACAGCCGCCGCGATATCAGGGACGTGATGCCAGTTATCGCCGGTCTGCGGCGTCCACGCCGCGCGGGTCAGCGCGGCCAGGGGCATCTGCGTTGCCCAACACGCCTCGATCGCGTTCCGGCTCATCTGGGCCGCAAACGGATGGGTTGCGTCCACGACATGAGTGATGGCGTTGTCGCGGATGAAATCCGCCAAACCTTCCGAGCCGCCGTAACCGCCAACACGGACTGGCAAAGGCTGCGGGCGTGGCGTTTCCACCCGTCCTGCGTAGGAATAGACAGCCGTAATTCGTTGTTCCACAAAGGTTTTAGCCAAGGCATTGGCCTCGGTCGTACCGCCCAGAAGCAACACATTGGGGATCAGGAGATTAGTCATGTCTGATGCTCCGTGGCTGACCGTTCTGGGATTGGGCGAAGATGGGCTTGATGGCCTGTCGCCAACAAGCCGTCAAGTGCTGGACCGGGCCGAAGTGATCATGGGGCCACCGCGCCACCTGTCGCTGGTGCCCGAAACCTGGGCGGAACGCATTGAATGGCCGGTGCCGTTTTCGGATGGCTTGCCGATCCTGCAAGGTTTGCGCGGGAAACAGACCGTTGTTCTGGCTTCGGGCGATCCGTTCTGGTTTGGCGCGGGCTCGGTCATTGCTCGCAATTTCGATGCCGGTGAATGGACCGCCCTGCCCGGCCAATCCACCTTTTCGCTGGCCGCTGCACGGCTCGGCTGGCCCTTGGAAAGTACTTTGACCTTTGGCCTGCACGCCGCGCCGCTGACCCGTTTGCGGCCCCATCTGGCCCCTGGTCTGCGCGCGATTCTGTTGCTGCGCGACGGAAAGGCTGTGGCGGAACTAGCAACATATTTGACTGAAACCGGTTTTGCAGATTCTTCTCTGCACGTTATGCAGGCTTTGGGCGGTCCGCGCGAAAGCTCCAAAACCGTCACTCTGACCGAGGCCCTTCTTGGCACGTTCGACCATCCCGTCTGCGTTGGCCTGGACGTCACTGGCTCAGGTCCGGCCCTGTCCAAAGCGTCTGGCAAACCCGATGACATCTTTGAAACCGACGGTCAAATCACCAAACGCCCCATCCGAGCGCTGACCCTTTCAGCGCTTGCCCCGCAACGGGGCGAACATCTGTGGGATATCGGCGGCGGCACGGGTTCAATAAGCATCGAATGGCTGATGTGTGATCCGACCCTTTCCGCAACGTGTTTCGAGCCCCGTGCTGACCGGGCCGAGCGTATCCGCCGAAATGCAGATACGTTGGGGCAGGATCGATTGAATGTAGTACACGGAACCGCACCAGAAGCGCTGTCCGATGTCGACCTGCCGGATGCCGTTTTCATCGGCGGAGGGTTGAGCGCCAATCTGCTGGCGTGGCTGCGCGATGCGCTTCCCAAAGACACACGTCTTGTCGCCAATGCGGTCACATTGGAAAGCGAGGCCCTGCTGGCACGTTGGCACGAAGACTTGGGCGGTGACCTGCTTCGGATAGAACTTGCACAATCAGCCCCGCTGGGACCAAGGCGCGGCTGGAAATCCGCCTATCCGGTGGTGCAGTGGAGCGTGACGCTATGATCGTTGCTGGCCTCGGTTTCTCCTCTTCTGCGACAGCCGACAGCTTGCGTGAAGCGTTTGACGCGGCGACTGCGAACCATGATGTGGCAGCCTTAGCGACTGTCGCCGACAAGGAAGGCCATTCAGCACTGACATCCTTTGCAGAAGAGGTGTCTCTGCCCGTGCATTTCGTTGCCGCAGCTGATCTGGCCGGGCAACGCACGCTCACTTGCTCGACCCGTAGCCGGGCCACCTATGGCACCGGAAGCGTGGCCGAAGCATCCGCATTGGCTGCCGCCGGAAAGCTTGTTGGCTCGGGCGCGCGGTTGCTCTCACCCAGACAGATTTCAGACGACCGGCTGGCGACCTGCGCCATAGCCATCGGAGGACAAACATGACCGTTCATTTCATCGGCGCCGGACCGGGCGCCGCCGACCTGTTGACACTGCGCGGGCGCGATATCATCGCATCCTGTCCTGTGTGCCTTTACGCTGGGTCTCTGGTGCCGGAAGAGATCCTGAGCCACTGCCCCGAGGGCGCAAAGATCATCAACACAGCGCCGATGGATCTGGATCAGATCATGGCCGAGATCGACGCGGCCCATAAAGCGGGTCAGGATGTGGCGCGCCTTCATTCCGGTGATCTGTCGGTCTGGTCGGCTATGGGTGAGCAAATCCGCCGCTTGAAAGAGATGGGCATCCCGGTCAGCGTCACACCGGGCGTGCCTTCGTTTGCCGCTGCCGCTGCTGCGCTGGGTACGGAACTGACGTTGCCGGGTCTGGCGCAATCCGTGGTGCTGACCCGAACACCGGGACGAGCATCCTCGATGCCCGAAGGCGAAACCTTGGAAAACTTCGCGCGCACAGGGGCGACGCTGGCTATTCACCTGTCGATCGGCAATCTGGACAAGGTCATCGCCGATCTGACACCGGCCTATGGGGCAGATTGCCCGGTAGCCGTAGTTTACCGCGCCAGCTGGCCGGATGAGCAGATCATTCGAGCCACGTTGGAAACACTCAAAGACTCGCTGGACGAGAAAATCTCACGCACTGCATTGATTATGGTCGGTCCGGCGCTGGCGGGCGAAGGCTTTGACGAAAGCTGCCTGTATTCAAAAGATTACGACCGCCGCTATCGCCCGCAAAGCGCAGAAAGTCCCTGGTCCAGCTGGAGCCATGGCGATGACTAACCCCCCCGGCGTTCTGATCTCGGCCCCGTCGTCGGGCACCGGCAAGACAACGGTGATGTTGGGCTTGTTGCGGGCTTTGGCCGAGGATGGTCTGACCGTTCAACCGTTCAAAAGCGGGCCGGATTACATTGATCCTGCGTTCCATCGGGCGGCAGCGGGACGAGCCTCGTTCAACCTAGACAGCTGGGCGATGGGCGAGCCCCTTCTGAGCGCGATTTCGGCGCAGGCCGAGGGCGCGGATATCGTTGTGGCCGAAGGTTCGATGGGGCTGTTCGACGGTGTCGCCAAACCCGGAGAGCTGGGCCACGGGTCAAGTGCGGAAACTGCTGCGCGGATGAGATGGCCGGTGGTGCTGGTTCTGGACGTCGGCGGTCAGGCGCAATCGGCGGCAGCGACGGCGTTGGGGTTCAAGATGTACAACCCCGATCTGCCCTTTGCCGGAGTGATCCTGAACCGCTGCGCCAGCCCCCGGCACGAGCGTTTGACACGACTGGGCATGGAACGCGCAGGATTACCGGTGCTGGGCGTGTTGCCGCGCCGAGGCGACCTGACCCTACCCGAACGGCATTTGGGTCTGATTCAGGCGGTTGAGCATCCGGATCTGGAAAGCGCAATCGTCGGCTATGCGGCGTTTCTGCGCGAACATGTTGATCTTGAGGCGATCAAACGGGCGGCTTCCTCAGGCCCCGGCGGGCCATCGTCAGCCGCGCTGCCGCGCCCTCCTGCTCAGCGGATTGCGCTGGCTCGGGATGCGGCCTTTTCGTTCACCTATCCGCACCTGTTGGAAGGTTGGCACGCGGCCGGGGCCGAAATCCTGCCTTTCTCGCCACTGGCCGATGAAGCCCCGGCGGCGGATGCCGATCTGGTTTGGCTGCCGGGTGGATACCCGGAACTGCACGCTGGAACATTGGCCGCTGCGAACACGTTTCTGACGGGTCTGCGCAAGCATGCTGTGTCGAAGCCCGTTCATGGGGAATGCGGGGGGTATATGGCGCTTGGGACAGCGCTGATGGACAAGGATGGAGCGCGGCATGAAATGGCAGGTTTGCTGGGACTGGTGACATCTTATCAAAAGCGTAAGTTCAACCTGGGCTACCGCAAGGCCGAGCTTCTTGCGCCCATGCCCGGTTTTGCTGAAGGCGCTGCACTGCGCGGGCACGAATTCCACTATTCTTCGATTGTGGAGCAACCTGATGCCCCGCTTGCGCGTGTGTTTGATGCAGAAGGCGCAGAAGGCCCGCAGACAGGCTCGGTGCGCGGCAATGTCACCGGCACGTTCTTTCACCTGATCGCAGAGGCCTCGGCATGAGCGGCTTTGTCTCTTTCATCGGTTCGGGCCCCGGAGACCCTGAACTGCTGACACTGAAGGCCGTGGACCGGATGCAGAAAGCGGATGCCGTGCTGTTTGATGACCTGAGCAGCGGGCCCATTCTGAGCCACGCGCGCGAGGATGCGGATCTTGTGGGGGTCGGCAAACGGGCTGGACGCCCCTCGCCCAAACAGGACCATGTCAGCCGGTTGTTGGTGGATTATGCCCAGACCGGCCAGCACGTTGTGCGGCTGAAGTCCGGCGATGGCGGGATGTTCGGGCGTCTGGAAGAAGAGCTTGTGGCCCTGCGTGAAGCAGGTATTGCCTATGAGATCATTCCTGGCATCCCCTCAGCCATTGCGGCGGCGGCTGCAGCCGGTATTCCGCTGACACGCCGTCTGACCGCACGGCGGGTACAGTTTGTCACCGGTCATGACGTCAGCGGCGAACTGCCGGACGATCTGAACCTGACTGCTTTGGCTGACCCTCAGGCCACCACCGTTGTGTTCATGGGCAAGCGCACCTTCCCGCTGCTGGTTCAAGCGTTGAATGCTCATGGCCTGCCACTGGACACTCCGGCGTTGATGGCTGAATCCGTGTCGACCCCGGATCAAAAGCTCCGGCGCGCTACCATCGGCGCGTTGGCGGATCAGTTGAAGTCCGAGATTGGCAAAGCTCCGGCGCTGATCCTGTATGGCCCACTGGCGGAGTTCGTAGATGATTGACCTAAGCCTGATCGGCATCGGCACGGGAAACCCCGATCATGTGACCTTTCAAGGGGCGAAGGCGATCCGGGCGGCGGACTTGATTCTGATTCCGCGAAAAGGGGAGAACAAAGCCGATCTGGCCGGGCTGCGCGAGGAAATCATTGCCGAAGTAACCGATACCGCGCCCCAGATCGCTTACTTCGATATCCCCAAACGCCGCGCTGACGATGGCTATTTGCGCGGAGTTGACGAATGGCACGATGCCATTGCCCTGCGCTGGCAAGAGGCTATGGATACCCACCCAACGGCACAACATGTGGCCTTGCTGATTTGGGGAGATCCGTCGCTTTATGACAGTTCGCTGCGCATCGCGTCGCGGCTGGACCCCAAACCCAACACGAAAGTGATCCCCGGCATTACTGCCTTGCAAGCGCTGACTGCGGCCCACGCGATCCCGATCAATGATCTGGGTGCGCCTTATGTCGTCACAACAGGCCGCCGCATTCGGGATGAAGGGTGGCCCGCAACCGGCTCAAAAGTAGCGGTTATGTTAGATGGAGAATGCTCGTTCCAATCCCTTGAGATGGCGGAATTCGACATCTGGTGGGGCGCGTATGTGGGTATGAAAGAAGAGCTGCTGATCAGCGGTCCGCTGGATCAGGTCGCGCAGCGGATTCTGGACACCCGAGCCAAAGCCCGCGCCGATCACGGCTGGATCATGGATATCTACCTGTTAAAGAAGCGCGCCGCATAAAAGCGCGAGCCGAACACGGGTTTGTGACTGCGCTACACGGCCAAGTCTGGCACACATGATTCAGCAAGTTTTCGGAGACGTGATGATGAAAGCGCTCATACCCCTGTTCTGCCTGATCGCTTTGCCCGTCTGGGCACAAGACATACCCAAGGGTTGGGTCGTACACCCATCAGACAAGCCCTATGCCGAACTGGTCGATGCCACCAAAGCCGCCATCAAGGAAAACGGGTTGATCGTCGTAACTCAGGCTGGCCCCACCAAGGCGGCGGCTGCGCGCGGGATCACCATTCCGGGCAACCGGGTGATCGGGGCCTTTAACAATGACTATGCAGTGCGGGTGCTTGAAACCTCGACCCATGCGATGATCGAAGCGCCCATCCGCTTTTATGTCACCGAAAACGAGGACGGCTCTGCCACTCTGTCCTACAAAACTCCCAGCTTTGTTTTTGCCCCATACGCATCGGAAGGTGGGCAAGCCTTGCTGGACATTTCCGCAGAACTTGACACAAAGTTTCAATCTGTCGCCGAAGACGCAGTCAAATAGTCACACTGGCGTGAACCGGCTTGCGTCTGTGGGCGTCCTCCGCAATCTGCTTTGAAACGGTTATTTCGGAGCATGACTGATGCAGGACTCTTCGCCCCGCGCTGCGGATCTTCTGGCCCAACGACTGTACGAAGCGGGGTGCCGCCACGCATTTGGGATGCCAGGGGGTGAGGTTCTTACGCTGGTGGACGCACTAGAGAAGGCAGGCATCACCTTCCATCTGACCAAGCATGAAAATTCTGCCGGGTTTATGGCAGAGGCGGTGCATCACCGCGATGGCGCACCTGCGATATTGGTGGCCACACTTGGTCCGGGAGCGATGAACGGTATCAACGTCGTTGCAAATGCGCTACAGGACCGCGTGCCCATGATCGTTCTGACCGGATGTGTCGACGCAGATGAGGCCCTGACCTACACGCATCAGGTCATGGACCACGCCCAAGTATACCGCTCGATCACCAAGGGTACCTTCACGCTGACCGCCAACGGCGCGGACGTGGTGGCCGACAAGGCGGTATCTCTGGCCATGCAGCCGCGCCCCGGCCCGGTTCATGTTGATGTACCTATCTCGGTTGCTGACACGCCAGTGATCGGTGTGAAACGCCGCCGTCTTGCCAAGGTCGCGCCAGTAAGCCCGGGGGGGGAGTGTCTGGAAAAGGCCCGCCGATGGGTGGCCGAGGCCGAGCGCCCAATTGCCATCATCGGTCTGGATGTCCTCTATGATGACTCGCGCAGTGTGGTGCAGGCGTTTTTGGAACATTTTGGCATTCCCTTCGTGACGACCTACAAAGCCAAAGGCGTGGTGCCCGAGGATCACCCCCTGTGTCTGGGCGGTGCGGGCCTGTCTCCTTTGGCGGACAAACATCTGGTGCCGCTGGTCGAACAATCCGATTTGGTGCTGTGCCTGGGCTATGACCCGATCGAAATGCGGCCCGGTTGGCGCGAGATTTGGGATCCCGAAACCAAGCGCGTCATCGACATCTCTGCCGTGGTGAACGATCATTACATGCATCAGGCGGGTCTAAACCTTGTTGCCGATACAGGCGAAACGCTGGAAGCCATCGCCAAAGGCAACCCCGCCCGTACAACTTGGCCAAATGGCGAGCCCTCACAGGTCAAAACTGCTTTGGCAGAGGCTTTCCCAAATGACGAATCCTGGGGACCGGCGGCAGTCATTGCTGAAACCCGGGCGGTTTTGCCCCCTGAAACTCTGGCAACCGCAGATAGCGGCGCACATCGTATTTTGCTGAGTCAGATTTGGGGGTGCAGTGAAGAGCGCGGGCTGATCCAGTCTTCGGCGCTGTGTACTATGGGCTGCGCGGTTCCGATGGCAATCGGCCTGAAACTGGCCGAACCTCAACGCCCGGTCATCAGCTTCTCAGGCGATGCCGGTTTTCTGATGGTGGCTGGTGAATTGTCGACCGCCGCCGAAATGGGAGGCAACCCGATCTTTTTGGTCTTTGTGGATGCAAGCCTTGCTCTGATCGAACTGAAACAGCGTCAAAGACAAATGGGCAACAAGGGCGTGGACTTTGGCTACCATGATTTCGCTGCCATGGGCCGAGCCTTTGGTGGGAATGGCCAAACCGTTCGCAACAGGGCAGAGTTGCGCGCAGCGTTGGAAGCTGCTGTAAAGGCCGAGACATTTACCGTCATTGCTGCTGAAATTGAGCGCGGAGGTTATGATGGCCGCATCTGAAGGCCCCCTGAACGGCGTCAAGGTTCTGGATCTTAGCCGGATTCTGGCAGGGCCCACATGCACGCAGTTGCTTGGCGATCTGGGCGCAACCGTCATCAAGATTGAAAACCCCGCCACAGGCGGCGACGACACAAGGCAATGGGGTCCGCCCTATGTGACAGATGCCCAGGGCAACCGCTCGGACCTAAGTGCGTATTTCATGTCAGCCAACCGCAACAAGAAATCCGTCGCTCTGGATATCGCCACAGCCGAAGGCCAGGCGGAAATTCGGCGGCTGGCGTCACATGCGGATATCCTTATCGAAAATTTCAAGCCCGGCGGGCTGGCGAAATACGGTCTCGACTACGCCACCCTGTCGCAAGAGTTTCCCGATTTGGTCTACTGCTCAATATCGGGCTACGGACAGACAGGCCCCAATTCCAGCAAGCCCGGCTACGATCTGATGGCACAGGGCTATGGTGGGATCATGTCACTGACCGGCGATCCGGAAGGTGCGCCCATGAAAGTTGGCGTCGGAATCGCAGATGTGATGTGTGGTATGTACGCAACCGTCGGCATCCTTGCCGCACTACGTCACCGCGACCTGACTGGCGAAGGGCAGCAGATTGATCTGGCTTTGGTGGATGCTCAGATCGCGTGGCTGATCAATGAAGGCGTAAATTATCTGACTTCAGGCGATGTCCCGCAGCGGCGCGGCAACGGGCACCCGAATATCGTACCCTACGACGTCTATGAAACCGCTGACGGGCACGTCATTCTCGCGGTTGGAAATGACGGTCAGTTCAGAAAACTCTGCAGCTTTATCGAAAGAGCAGAACTGGCATACGACCCCAGATTTGCAACCAATCCAGCCCGTTTGGAAAATCGAGATGCGCTGAACGCGGTTCTTCGTCCTGCGGTTAAAACGTTGAGCACACAGGCCGTTATTTCTGGACTTGAAGCCGTCAAAGTTCCTGTTGGTCCGGTTCAGACGCTTGATCAGGTCTTTGATACTGAACAGGTGGCCGCGCGGCAGATGCAGATCGCAATGCAAGCCCAACCTGGTCAGGTCAACCTGATCGGGAATCCACTCAACTTGTCTCGTACGCCTGTAACATATCGCAGCGCGCCACCGGTCTGCGGGGCGGATACTCAGGCGGTTCTGAGCGCCGAAAACCCTTTCGAAGATTGAAATACTTGCACATTTAGGCAGCAACTCGCTGAAACATGCTCTTGAATCGGCGGTTTTTTTCGCCTTTTTCGCACACGGCATTTCACCAATTCGAGAGCAGGGTCGATACTGTTACGCCCCTCCCTCACACTCTGTTACATCGAACAGTGTGAAGTACCGCAATCAGATTGGACCAAAGTATGAAACAAGACGTTTTTGGACAGATGAACACCCTGACGCAGCCAGCGGCTGTGGATGCATGGAATGGTGTTCTGCTTGGGTTCATGGCGCATGCGGCAGTCACGCCCCAACATCTGGGCAAGGTGCTTGAGCTTGAGCCCGACTTTGCGCTGGGTCATGCGGTCAAAGGTCTGTTCATGGCTCTGCTGGGTCGGCGCGAGATGATGGCGGTCGCGGTAGAGGCTCTGGCTGCGGCCAATGCCGCGTCCGAGCGGCAACCGATTTCGGCCCGAGAGCAGCTGTACGTAGACTCGTTGGCGCTGTTTCTGACAGGCCAACAGACGCAGGCGGTTCAGAAATTCGAAGCCATTCTGCGCGAACACCCGCAGGACACATTGGCGATGAAACTGAGCCATGCGACACGATTCGTACTGGGTGATGCCGATGGGATGCGCCGGTCGATTGAACGCGTGATGCCATCCTATGATCCCGACCATCCCGGTCGGGGTTATCTGTTGGGCTGCCACTCCTTTGCGCTGGAGGAAACTGGTGCCTACGAAAAAGCCGAGATCGCTGGCCGTCAGGCGTTGTGGATGGTTTCGGATGATGCATGGGGTCTGCACGCGGTGGCCCATGTTCATGAGATGACCGGCAACGCACAGCTGGGTCTGGATTGGTTGGCCGGACGCGAAGACGCCTGGGCGCACTGTAACAATTTCCGCTATCACGTCTGGTGGCACAAAGCCCTGATGCATCTTGATCTGGGCCAGGTCGATCAGGTGATGGAGCTGTATGACGCCCATATCCGCAAGGATAAAACCGACGACTACCGCGACATTTCGAATGCAACCTCGCTGTTGTCTCGGCTTGAGCTTGAGGGCGTAAATGTTGGAAACCGCTGGGAAGAACTGGCTGATCTGAGTGCTGCGCGCACCGAAGATGGCTGCCTGATCTTTGCGGACCTGCATTACCTGCTGGCCTTGACGGGCGATAACCGCGCCGATTCCACCGCCAAGATGCTGAGCCGGATGAACCGTGATGCCGCCCAAGCCAATGATGACGCCACCCGTCGTATGGCTGATCCGGGTGTTTCAGCAGCCATGGGATTGGAAGCCTTCGGAGACGGCCATTATGGCACCGCCTTCGATCACCTGCTGACGGCGCGTGGATCGATGCAACTGGCCGGTGGCAGCCACGCGCAACGTGATGTATTTGAACGCATTACCATCGATTCTGGCCTGCGCGCCGGACGTCTGGACGCGGTCGAGCGCATTCTGGACGACCGCCGCGCCAAGCGTGCCGGAGGCGAAGACAATTATGCCGTCGCGCGCCGTGCCCTGATCGACGCGGCCCGAGACAGCGGCGACGTTCAAAGCGTTCCCGCAGAATAACAAGACGACCAAGAAGGACAGAAAACGTATGGCGACCATATCGCCCGCTTCTGATTTTGCATCTGCATCGGCCCCGGCCGCAGCTCCTGCCCGCACGCGTGATCCGCGATTGGATTTCTATCGTGGCATCGCGATGTTCATCATTCTGATTGCCCATATTCCCAACGATCCCTGGGCCAGGTGGATACCCGCGCGGTTCGGTTATTCAGACGCGACCGAGATCTTTGTGTTCTGTTCGGGCATGGCCTCGGCCATTGCTTTTGGCGGCGCATTTCTGCGCAAAGGTTGGTGGATGGGAACAGCGCGTGTCGCCTTCCGTATCTGGCAGGTCTACTGGGCGCATATCTGCCTGTTCTTCTTTGTAGCCATGACCATGGCCGCGCTAGATCAGACAGGGTGGTTTGAAAAGACCTATATCTCATCCCTCAACCTGCAGCATTTCTTCAACGATCCGGCCCCGCAGATGGTTGGAATTTTTACGCTGACTTATGTGCCAAACTACTTTGACATTCTGCCGATGTATCTGGTGGTCCTGGCGCTGATGCCGCTGTACATGGCGCTCTACCGTGTCAGTTTCTGGCTGATGGCAGCGGTTTGCATGGCGATCTGGTTTATCGCTCAGACCGGTGCGCTGGCATTGCCGGCCGAACCGTGGTCAGACCGTCAGTGGTTCTTCAATCCATTTGGTTGGCAGCTGCTTTTCTTCACGGGGTTCGCTTTTATGCGCGGTTGGATTCCAGCCCCGCCGGTATCAAAGGCACTGATCTGGGCGGCAATCGCCTTTGTTGTCTTGTCGGCTCCGTTCGGGTCGTGGAAGGTCTTTACCTGGATCAACACTGCCGCGCCCGAGCTTGGCGCTGTGATCCGCAAGGGCTGGCCCCTGACTGAAGAGCTGCGCGGCAAAACCGAATTTGGCCTTCTGCGCTATGTCCACTTCCTGTCACTGGCCTATCTGGGCTGGGTTGCAGCCGGCGAACATGGCCATCGCCTGATCGCAACCGGCCACAGCATGGGCGCGCGTGTCTGGCAATTCCTGCTGGCAGTTATCACAAAGGTCGGTCAGCAATCCCTTGCCGTCTTTGTGTTTTCCATGGCCGCAGCCCGCTTGATCGGCGTGGCGCTAGACCAATCTGGGCGGGATGTTGCCAGTGTCTTTATCGCCAACATGATTGGCTTTGCGATGATCATCGGCGTGGCCTATCTGGCCGCGTGGTTCAAGTCACGACCCTGGAAGACAAAGAAATGAACTTTACCCGTCGCGCATTCCTCGTCTCGACGACCGCCTTGGCCTTTGCCCCGTCTGCCTATGCAACGGGCGGTGAGGTTCCGTTTGGCCGCGACTATGTGATCAAAATGGCCCGCGACCTGGCCAGCCGCCCCTATGCAGAACGCGAGATGGTGCCGCAGGAATGGCAGGATCTGACCTATCAGCAGTACCGCTCGATCCGGTTCAGGCTGGATCGTGCTCTATGGTACGAAACCGAAACGCCGTTCAACGTCGATTTCTTCACGCCAGGTCTCTATTTCCCGCGCACTGTCAAAGTTGAAACGGTTGAGAATGGAATGACCAAACCGGTCGCCTTCGATCTGGACATGTTCGACAAGTCCGAAGATGTGCCGCAACTGCCGATCGACGACACGCTTGGCTTTTCGGGCTTGCGCCTTCGGACCGAGATGCACCGCCCCGGCAAGACAGATGAATTCTGCGTCTGGCAGGGAGCCAGCTATTTCCGCGCCATCGGCCTGCACGAAGTTTATGGCCTGTCCGCGCGTGGTCTGGCGCTGAAAACCGGCGATCCGGATGGTGAGGAGTTCCCCGAATTCATCCGCTTCTGGCTGGAACGTCCCGCACCCGGCCAGCGTAATATGGTCGTCCACGCGCTGATGGACAGCCCCAGCGTGACCGGTGCCTATCGGTTCAACGTTACCGCAGGTGCAGACTGCATCATGGATGTCGAAGCTACGCTGTTCCCACGCGAAGATCTGTCTCATGTCGGTATCGCACCGGGAACGTCGATGTTCCTGTTCGATCAGACCAACCACAGCCGGTTCGACGATTTCCGCCCGGCGGTTCATGACAGCGACGGGCTGCTGATCCGCAATGGCGCAGGCGAAGTTCTGTGGCGGCCGCTAGCCAATCCGACCCGTCTGCAAATTTCGTCTTTTGTGGACACGAACCCACGTGGTTTCGGTCTGATGCAACGCAAGCGCGAGTTTTCGGATTACGCAGACCTTGAGGCCAACTATCACAAACGTCCTGGCCTGTGGGTCGAACCCAACCAGGATTGGGGCAAAGGCACCGTGACGCTGGTTGAAATCCCGGCAGATCAGGAAATCTATGACAACATCGTCGCCTATTGGCGCCCATCAGAGCCCTATGCGGCGGGCAGTCAAGTTGATCTGTCCTATCGCCTGATCTGGGGGGAAGAACCCCAACGCACTCCAATGCCGCGTGTCATCAACAGCGCGATGGGCGAAAATACCTTTGGTGAGGGTCGTCTGGCAGTCATCGACTTTGAAGACAGTGAACTGTTCGAGGACATCGACGCGATCTCGATCTTTGTTGACTCACCTCATGCCGAAACTTCTGAAGGTGTTCTGCAACGCAATCCCGATACCGGTGGCCTGCGTCTGGCCTTTTCTTTCCAGCCTGAAGATCGCAATCATGTCGAACTGCGCGCTCAGCTTCTGAAAGACAAACAGCCTGCCTCTGAGGTCTGGCTTTACCGTTGGACCACATGAGCCGCGATCTGCATATCATGCCGCCAGAAGCCCCTCTGGCGATGCCCGCGCAGAACTTCAGCGCGCGGTTCCGGGATGCGAATGCGCCTTCCGGCAAGCGCGGCTCGTCGGCTGGGTTCTGGCGTGCTTTGGCGTTTTCCCCGGCAATGGCGGCAACACTGGGTCTGCTCTGGGTGATGAGTGACTGGTTCAGCGCCGAGGGGATCAATCTGGTCGAAGCGATACTGCTGGCGCTGATCTCGTTCAACTTTTTCTGGATCACTTTCACGGTTTGCACGGTGCTTTTGGGTATGGTGTCCCTGTCTAGGCAGGACCGTCCCCAAAAAAGCCATCGCGCGCAGCCGCTGCGTGTGGCCTTGCTGACCCCGGTTTACAACGAGGTGCCGTGGAACGTACTGGGCAACGCCCGCACCATGCTTGAAGATTTACAAACCCGTGGTGGGCGGCACCACTATGCCATGTTCATCCTTTCCGATACGCGGGACCCCGAGATAGCAGCGCAGGAACAGGCCAGTGTCGAGGCGTTGCGCACCACTTTGGCACCGGGGCTGGAGTTGTACTATCGCCGCCGTGAACAGAATACTGACCGAAAGGTAGGCAACATCGCCGATTGGGTGAGCCGCTGGGGTGCGGACTGGGATGCGATGCTGGTGTTGGATGCCGACAGCCTGATGACCGGACGCGCGATCTATCGTCTGACCGATGCGTTGGCGCGTGATCCCGGTGCGGGATTGATTCAAAGCTACCCGCAGCTCATTGGCGCGCAGTCAGTTTTTGCCCGGATGCAGCAATTCGCCAACGGTGTCTATGGTATCGCCTTTGCCGAAGGTCTGGCGCGCTGGTGCGGGCAAGAAGGCAACTATTGGGGCCACAACGCCATCATCCGCACCAAGGCTTTTGCCACAAGCGCTGGCCTGCCCAAGCTGCGTTCATTCAGCGGTCAGGACAAGCTGATCATGAGCCACGATTTTGTCGAGGCGGGATTGCTGCGCCGCGCGGGTTGGGCCGTGCGCTTTCTGCCGCGTATTCGCGGATCATACGAAGAAACACCACCCACCCTCATCGATCATGCCATGCGGGACCGCCGCTGGTGTCAGGGCAACCTGCAACACCTGAAACTGCTGGGGTCAACCGGGTTCCGCGCTGTGTCGCGCTTTCACATGTTCCATGGCGCCATCGGATATCTGATGTCACCCTTGTGGTTCGCACTGCTCTTGATGTGGGCGCTGATTGGTCAAGGTCAGGACGCATCCGTCCTACACTATTTCAGCCCTGACAATCCGCTGTTCCCCCAATGGCCCGAGATGTCGGAAACCCGTCATGTGCTGATTATTCTGGTCATGTACGCCATGCTGCTGGCCCCCAAAGTGCTGGGTGTTTTGGCTCTGCCACTCAGCGGTGTGCGCTATTCCGACTTTGGTGGTGCGCGCAAGTTTCTGACGTCGTTCCTGGCCGAGGTTCTACTTTCTATTCTGTACGCGCCTATTCTGATGGTGCAGCAGATGATTGCGGTCTTCCGCACGGCCTTTGGCATCCAACGCGGCTGGTCTCCGCAAGCCCGCGATGGCGGCAGCTATGGGCTCGGTACGTTGGTGCTGTGCCACGCATTGGAAACGATCAGTGGCATCGCGCTGAGCGTGGGTATCCTGTCCGGTCTGGTTTCGATCTGGTTGGCCCCGATTGCCATTAGCCTCGCGCTGGCCATACCGCTTTCGGCCCTCAGCGGTGTTTCGGCAAGCGCGGCCCGGAGAATGGTCGGAATGCGCGAAGACTTCAGCGAACCCGCCATCACTCGATCAGCCCGCCGTTATCGGGATGAGTTGAAGCGGTTGGTCGAAGGCAAAGGCAACATGACCCCGGCAGAATAATCAGCTGCCGGGTAACCCCTCGTACCAATCGACGATCATGTCTGCCCAACCGGCAGGAACATTGTGCCCCCCGGGAAACAGCGCGAATTCTAACGCGCTGCCTTCGGCGCAACCGGTCCAGCGGCGACGCATGAAGTCGTCCGTCACAGTGAAACTGCTTGGTTTGTGATCGACGCAGCCATTGGCTTCACGCCAGATTTCAAGCCCGGCAAAGATGTCGCCTTGTTGAAAGCGCCCACCGCCCAGCAATCGCCCTTCAAGCGGTACGACATTGTCTGTCCAACCGTGGGTGTGGAACATGCGGATCGGGCCTTCACACGTCTCAGGATGCGGACGCCAGAACCCTCCGGACACCGGTACGTAAGCGGAGAATGTATCCGGTGCGTCACAGGCCAGGTAGTTGACCATAAAGCCGCCTGCCGAAAATCCACCCAGCAGAACCCGATCAGGATCGACGCCAAACCGGTCTGCGGCATCTTGCATGACTTCGGTCAGAAAGGCGGTTTCGTCCCGATCACCAAAACCCGGATAAAAGTTCCAGCTTTTGGTGCCGCCACGGTCCGGTCGCTCCAAACCCTCAGGCGCCATAACCGCATAGCCACGCTTCAGCAGAGGTTCGACCATCGAGCGATTGCGCATCGTGCCCGATCCGCTGCCACCATAGCCGTGCAGGAACACCACCATCGGAGGGTTGTCCCCCTCGGGCAGCTCAAGATGATACGCGCCCATCGGTGTTTCGCAAACCATGTCTTGACCGGCGCATCCGGCCCAAGCGGCCTGCCCGGCGGCCGCAATGAGTGCCGCCAGACTAAGTGTTCGGATCATCCTGCATCCTCGTTAAACTTTCGAACCGGCAGCCCGGCCCTGACCCAACCCGGGCCTGCGGCCGAGCCCAGCATACCCTCGGGCACGTCAATGATCTGGGTAAAACCCGCTGCAATAAGTTGGTTGCTCAAACGCGCTGAGCGCACCCCCCGCGCACATATGAGCGCCACTGGCGTATCCAGCCTCCCACCGGTCATCTGCTGCAAGGTCTCAACGAAGTCTTCGCGCCGCATATCAAGCGGCGATGCACCTTCGCCAATGCCCGATGCGCGCCATTCCCGCGGAGTTCGTATGTCGACCAACAGTATTTTTCCTTCGCGGGCTTGTTCATGCGCCATTTCAACGCTGATCCGCCCGCCCCTGTGATCTTCGGGGATCAAACGATATTCCCGGATCGCAAAGCCCGCGGCGATCGAGACACCACCGCCGATCAACACCCACCTTCGGGTTCGGTTCACTTTTTCGATCACCGATAGCCTCCTGTTCGATGCCCATTCATCTAGCACATTTGGGTGGAAACGGATGCCTTAAAACCTATGCACAGGATCAAGATTGCGTCATTTTTTCACAGGGCTACCGTACAGTTAAATGTTTCGCTAGTTATCAGTGAAGAAGTTACAAAATCTGGACAGCCTAGGAAATATCTTTACAAAATAGGCTTCATCCTGACCGCTCAGACCGGAGTATCGCACTTGTCCCTATTCCTTATCGCGGCCCTTCCTTTCCTTGGTGCTGTATTCCCTGCTCTGCTGATCCGAGCAGGCAGAAACGCGGCAGCATCCGCTGCGGCGTTAACCACGTTTCTTGCCCTAATGGGTTTGCTGATCCACATCCCATCGGTCATGCGCGGAGACGTCGTGACCGCCCGCTTCGATTGGATTCCCGGTCTTGGCCTGAATGCCAACTTCATGTTGGACGGGTTGGGCTTTCTGTTCGCCCTACTGATATTGGGTATCGGTCTGCTGATCATCCTTTACGCGCGGTTCTACCTGTCGCGCGAAGATCCGATGGGGCAGTTCTACACTTATCTGCTGTTGTTTCAGGGTGCTATGGTCGGGATTGTTCTGTCAGACAACATCCTGCTTTTGCTTATTTTCTGGGAACTTACATCGCTCAGCTCGTTCCTGCTGATCGGTTATTGGAAGCACCTGCCCGAAGGCCGTCAAGGTGCGCGGATGGCGCTGGCCGTCACCGGAGGCGGCGGGTTGGCAATGATCGCCGGGATGCTGATCCTGGGAAACATCGTGGGCTCATATGACCTGAGTGTCATTCTACAGAACAAAGAGCTGATCCAAGCTTCGCCCTACTACCTTCCCGCACTGATCCTGATCCTGCTGGGCGCTTTCACCAAATCGGCGCAGTTCCCTTTCCATTTCTGGCTACCGCACGCGATGGCGGCACCGACACCCGTATCTGCTTATCTGCACTCGGCCACCATGGTGAAGGCCGGTCTGTTCCTAATGGCGCGGATGTGGCCGGTTTTGGCCGGGACGGATGCGTGGTTCTATATCGTGGCCACTACCGGTCTGGTGACGATGTTGCTGGGCGCGGTGATTGCGCTGTTCAAGGATGACCTGAAAGCGCTGCTGGCGTTTTCGACTGTGTCGCATCTGGGCCTGATCACCATGTTGCTGGGTTTCGGCACGAAATTCGCAGCCGTGGCAGCGGTGTTCCACATCATCAACCACGCGACCTTCAAGGCAGCGCTGTTTATGACAGCTGGGATTGTCGATCATGAGACCGGAACACGCGACGTCAAGCGGTTGGGCGGTTTGCGTCATTTGATGCCGATCACCTTCACAATCGGCACCATCGCCGCGCTTTCAATGGCTGGTTTGCCACCCCTGAACGGCTTCTTGTCGAAAGAGATGATGCTGGAAGAAACCGTGCACACCACATGGCTGAACTCAGCCTATCTGGTGCCGGGCCTGGCCTTGCTCGCATCTCTGTTTTCCGCAGCTTATTCCTTCCGTTTCGTGAGCCACGTGTTCCTTGGCCCGCAGCGCGACGATTACCCTGCACATCCGCATGATCCGCCGGTTGGGCTTTGGATTGCCCCCGCTTTCCTTGTCGTGCTGGTCGTTCTGATCGGTCTCTATTCAGCCGCCATTGTCGGTCCGTTGGTCGCCGTGGTGTCCAGCGCTGTGATCGGTGGGGAAAAGCTGCCATACTATTCGCTTAAACTGTGGCACGGCTTTGTGCCCGCGCTGTACATGTCGATCGTAGCAACGCTGGGCGGTCTGTTCCTGCTGTCGATGCACAAACGCGGAGAGCAGCTTTGGAATGCCCTGCCACGCCCTGAAGCCAAGGTGATATTCGAAACCATCATCCACGCCTTCACGCGCCTCAGCCAATGGGTTACGGATGAGCTGCACAACGGTGTCCTCAGCCGTTATGCGATCATCTTCATCGCCTTTACGGTCGGGCTGGGCTACTACGCCTATTCTACCGGTACCATTGGGGTTGAAACCCGCGTTCCACTGCCTGCGCAAATCATCCCGATCGTCGGCTGGCTCTGTCTGGTCGGCGCGACGCTGGGCATCATGTGGTTCCACCGCAACCGCCTGCTCTCGCTTGTTCTGATTGGCGTTGTGGGCCTGATCGTGTCAGTCGCCTTCAACTATCTATCCGCGCCGGACTTGGCGCTGACGCAAATCTCGGTTGAAGTTGTAACCATGATCCTGCTTCTGCTGTCGCTGAACTTTCTGCCCACGGAAACGCCGTGGGACAGTTCAGCCGCACGGCGGTGGCGAGACGCTGCGATTTCTGTCGTCGCGGGCATCGGGACCGGCGCACTGATCTACGCGATCATGCTGCGGGATTTCGCGTTCCCAACGATCTCGGACTTCCATTTGGCGAACTCCTACAAAGGTGGTGGCGGCACGAACGTCGTGAACGTCATTCTGGTCGACTTCCGGGGCTTTGATACCTTTGGCGAGATCATCGTACTGGGCATCGCGGCGCTGATCATCTTTGCCCTGACCGAAGCGGTTCTGGGTACAAATGTGCGCGGCTATTTGCTGAACCGCAAACCGCACTGGCCTCAATCTGGGGACTCACATCCGCTGATGATGGTTGTGGTCACTCGCGTCATGATGCCAATCGCATTGATGGTGGGCGCCTACATCTTCTTCCGCGGACATAACCAACCCGGGGGTGGCTTCATCGCGGGCTTGATTGTCGCGATTGCGTTCCTGATGCAGTACATGGCCAGCGGTTACACCTGGGCCATCGAACGGCAAAGGTTCTACTATCACGGAACCATCGGCTGGGGCGTGCTGATAGCTGCGGCGACCGGATTGGGGGCCTGGTTCAACGAACGCCCCTTCCTGACCAGCGATTTTGGCTACATCAACTGGCCGCCGCTGGAAGAGTTCGAGTGGGCCACGGCCATGCTGTTTGACGTGGGCGTCTTTCTCGCCGTTCTTGGGGCGGTGATGCTCGCGCTGGACAGCCTGTCACGCTTTGCCTGGCGGCCGGGCATGGCACAGGAATTCCCAATGGATATCAACCCGCTGCGGGATTCCTCTGAAGATGAAGACAAAGAGAAGGAGCAGGCCTGATGGAAGCGCTCGTAGCCTCTGCCGTAGGCATTATGACCGCCGCCGGGATTTTCCTGATCCTGCGTCGTCGGACATTCCCGGTCATTCTGGGCCTGTCACTCATCACCTATGCTGTGAACGTGTTCTTGTTTGCCACCGGGCGACTCGCGCTGAATGCGCCTGCCGTTCTGAACAAATACGAAGACGTGCCCTATACCGACCCGCTGCCACAGGCGCTGGTGCTGACGGCCATCGTGATTTCTTTTGGAATGACAGCCGTAATCGTGATGATCGCGCTCTCGGCTTATTTGTCCTCGAAGGATGACCATATCGACATGAGCCCACAGGACAGCGTAGACGCGCCGGGAGAAGACGCATGAACCACTGGATCGTTGCGCCGATCGTCCTTCCCGCGATCCTGGCCCCGTTTATCATCATGGTCCTGCGCTATCATCTGGACCTGCAGCGTATCTTCTCGGTCTCGGGCGTTATTGCCCTGCTTGGCATAGCGCTGACCATTACCGCGCAGGCTTCGGGCGGTGAAATTCTGGTCTACGAGCTTGGCAACTGGCCAGCGCCATTCGGCATCGTCATGGTGCTGGACAGGCTGTCGGCCATGATGGTTCTGCTAACGGCACTACTGGCCCTGCCGATTGTGCTTTATGCCATCGCGTCGGGCTGGGATGAGCGCGGCAAACATTTCCACGCTCTGTTCCATTTCCAGCTTATGGGCGTCTGCGGAGCTTTCCTGACAGGCGATGCGTTCAACCTGTTCGTTTTCTTCGAGGTCCTTCTAATCGCCTCTTACGGTTTGATGACCCATGGAGGCGGTTCGGTCCGGTTGAAATCCGGCGTGCAATATGTTGCGTACAATCTCTTGGGTTCGACCCTGTTCCTGTTTGCATTGGGGACAATCTATGGCGTCACCGGTACGCTGAACATGGCAGACATCGCTGTGCGCGTTGCCGAAATCCCCGCCGAGGACACCGCCCTTTTGCGGGTTGGCGCAGTGCTCCTGCTTTTGGTGTTCTGTATCAAGGCCGCCGTTTTGCCGCTGCATTTCTGGCTTCCAGCCAGCTACGCCAATGCGCCATTACCCGTGGCTGCCCTATTTGCCATCATGACCAAAGTTGGTGCTTACTCGATCATTCGCATGTATACGCTGGCCTTCGGACCCGAGGTCGAAGCGACGCAAGGTTTGGTGGGCGATTGGCTGCAACCCGCAGCGCTTGTGACTTTGGCCGTTGGGGCCATCGGAATTTTGGGATCGCAACACATAGCTCGCATGGTTGCGTTTTGCGCCATCGCCTCGATGGGGACCTTGCTGATCGCGATCTCACAATTCACGCCAGATGCGACGGCTGCAGCACTCTATTATGTGTTCCACTCGACCTTGGCGACTGCGCTGTTGTTCCTTGTTGCTGATCTGGTGATGGAGCGTCGCGGCGGGGCAATTGCACCAACAGCGCCCATGCCGCAAAGCGGCCTGATCTCGGCCCTGTTCTTTGTCGGGGCCATCGCGATGGCAGGTATGCCGCCGCTTTCGGGATTCATCGGTAAACTGCTGGTGCTGGACGCGTCTCGCGATGCATCGGACGCAACTGCGGTCTGGGCTGTTATTCTGATCGGATCTTTTGTCACCATCGTTGGGCTGGCGCGCGCGGGCACATTGATCTTCTGGAAAAGCCACGACACGCAGGTGTTTACAGTAGAAGACCCTGTCGATGGTGAAGAGGTACCCGCACCGGTTGCCCCGGAACCGCAACCGGGCCTTGCTATCACAGCCGTGTTTGGGTTGGTGGCAGGTCTGATCCTTCTGACCCTGTTTGCGGGCCCTGCATTGGAATACACAAGCAAAACGGCAGGCCAGTTGTTTGCGCCTGAAAACTACATCTCTGCCGTATTGGGAGGGGAAGAGTGATGAAACTGCTGCGCCGGATTTTTCCGCACCCTCATCTGACTTTCTTGCTGACATTCGTGTGGGTTTTGCTGGCCAATAATGGATCGTTGAATTCGTTGGTTTTTGGCCTGATCCTGGGGATCATCATCCCCTTCATAACGCAGCCCTATTGGCCGGATCGCCCCAAACTGCGTAATTGGCGGATGGTGGCAGAGTATATGCTGGTCGTGCTTTGGGACATTGTGGTTGCAAACGTGACCGTTGCCCGGATCATCCTGTTCAAGCGGGATGCCGACCGCCAACCCAACTGGATCTGCGTCCCGCTGGAACTGCGCACCCCCGAGGCGATTACCGTGTTGGCCGGAACAATCACCATGACCCCCGGCACGGTCAGCTGCGATCTGTCGGCACAAGGGCATAACCTGCTGGTCCATTGCCTTGACGCCCCCGACCCCGAGGCGGTTCGCGATCAGATCAAACAACGCTATGAACGCCGCCTGAAGGAGATTTTCGAATGATCGAATACGCCATCTACTTCGCCTTCGCCTGTTTTGGCGCCGCAATCATGATGTGCCTGTGGCGGATCATCACCGCTGACGGCGTCGGCACGCGCGTTCTGGCGCTGGATACGATGGTGATCAACACCATTGCCCTGATGATCCTTTATGGTCTGGATCAAGGTACCGAGATCTTTTTCGAGGCCGCCATGATCATTGCCATGCTGGGTTTTGTTTCAACCGTGGCCTATGCGCGCTTCATGCTGCGCGGCAACATCATCGAGTGAGGGCGACATGACATTTCTCGTCGAATTGCTGATCGCCGTATTCCTGATCATGTCGGGTATCTTCGGGTTTGTCGGCTCGTTTGGGATGATCAAACTGAAAGATCCAATGTCGCGCCTGCACGCGCCGACCAAGGCGACAACGTTGGGAGTGGGCGGCGTCTTGCTGGCTTCAATAGCGCATTCGGTGCTGCTGGAGGGCAAACTGTCCATGCACGAGCTGCTGATCACGCTGTTTCTGTTCCTGACCGCTCCGATCACGGCCCTGTTCATTGCCAAATGGCACATTCACCGTCATGAAATGCCCGAAGGTCTGCCGGATGCCGGTGAGGATGAGCTTTGGGCCACCCACGCGGTCGAGCAGGTCGAAGACGTCCCGGACCATAGCGCGAACTAATTCCTATGCATTCACCTCCGCTGCCCCTGACCCGCGATTTGGTTCTTGTTGGCGGAGGTCACACCCACGCGCTGCTTTTGCGAAAATGGGGGATGACTCCTCTTGCAGGTGCGCGGGTCACTGTAATAAATCCAGGCCCTACTGCTCCTTATTCCGGTATGTTGCCGGGATATGTCGCCGGGCACTACGACCGATGGGAATTGGACATCGATCTGGTAAAACTGGCGCGCTTTGCAGATGCGCGGGTCATACTGGGTGCCGTCGAAGGGATCGATACTGATAGCCATCAGGTGCATGTTTCCGGGCACCCGCCAGTCGGGTTCGATGTGGCTTCGGTCAATGTTGGGATCACCTCGGACATGCCCGCTCTGCCGGGCTTTGCCGAACATGCCATTCCAGCCAAACCTCTGGGCCGATTTGCCGCGCGATGGGCTGACTATCTGAATCATGATGGCCCTGCGTCTGTCGCGGTGATCGGCGGGGGCGTTGCCGGGGCCGAATTGGTCATGGCCATGGCCCACGCTCTCAAAGCAAAGGAGCGCGCGGCGCGGATCACGCTGATCGACAATGCCTCAATCCTGGCGGCTACCAAACCCAAGGCGGAGGCCACGATCCGTCGCGCCATGCAGGATCTGGGTGTGGAAGTCATCGAAAACGCAGTGATTACCCGGATCGCCGCTGATCACGTCCAACTGCAGGACGGCCGCGCTATCCCCGCCCATTTCGTCACCGGAGCCGCCGGCGCGCGCCCTTATGACTGGATCGCACGTACAGGGCTGGATCTGCAAGACGGGTACATCCGGGTGAACAGCTATCTTCAATCCAGCGATCCTGCTGTCTTTGCCGCCGGGGATTGCGCTCATCTGTCAGAAAATCCGCGCCCCAAGGCAGGCGTTTACGCGGTGCGCGAAGCACCCGTTCTTTTCGACAATCTGCGTGCTGCACTAAGTGCGGGACGGATGCGCAGATATGTCCCGCAGAAGGATTACCTCAAACTGATCTCGTTGGGCGGCAAATCCGCGCTGGGTGAGCGTTTAGGTACATCCTTGAGCGGCCCGATCATGTGGAAATGGAAGAACCACATCGACCAAACTTTCATGAACAGGTTTCGAGACCTGCCGCAAATGAAGCTTTCTGCATTGCCACACGACCGGGCCTTCGGGCTGGATGAGGCGCTTGGGGAAAAACCCATGTGCGGAGGATGCGGCGCCAAGGTCGGGCGCGATGCGTTGCAGACAGCACTGAAATCCCAGCCCGCACCTGACCGTTCAGACATCATCCCCCTGCCCGGAGACGATGCAGCCTTGCTACAAACAGGTGGCGTTCAGCAGGTCATGACATCAGATCACCTGCGGGCTTTCACCAATGATCCCGTCCTGATGGCGCGTATCGCTGCTGTTCACGCTTTGGGGGATATCTGGGCCATGGGGGCTGCACCTCAGGCCGCAACTGCGACGATCATCCTTCCTCGTATGTCTGCCAGTCTTCAGGGCCGCACCATGTCAGAAATCATGGCAGTGGCAGGCGACGTGATGAGAGAGGCCGGGGCTGAGATCGTGGGTGGCCACAGTTCCATGGGCGATGAGATGACCATCGGCTTTACCATAACCGGCCTGTGTGAAACGCCGCCCATCACTTTGTCGGGCGGGCAACCGGGAGACCGTTTGATCCTGACCAAGCCCTTGGGCAGCGGCGTTCTGATGGCTGCCGAAATGGCCGGTCTGGCAGATGGAGCCTGGGTCGCGGCCGCTTATCAGCACATGACCCAATCGCAAGGGAAAGCATCAAGAATACTGGCCAAGGCCCATGCGATGACCGACGTGACCGGGTTTGGTTTAGCCGGGCACCTGCACGGTATCTGCGACGCGTCAAACTGTGGTGCAGTACTTGATCTGAACGCGGTCGAGGTAATGGACGGCGCGTTGACTTTGACAGATCAGGGCGTGCGCTCGACCATCTTTGCCGACAACCGGGTGATTGCCATGGACCTGCCCGCCGAAGGCAAAGCCGCTTTGCTGTTTGATCCTCAGACGGCTGGTGGTTTGCTTGCCGCTGTCGATCCGTCAGTGGCCGATGCCCTGATCAAGGATTTGAAGGCCGCGGGTTATCCGGCTGTGATCATAGGCGAATTGACTGAAACACCGGGCCTGCGGCTTCAAAGTTGATCCAGCAGGCTTTCGATTTGGGACGCGGCCGCTGAAAGGCCGCCGTCGTCCAAGGACGCAATGTCGAGATTGGCCAGCACCTCAACCGACCGGGATAGCCGTGATTTGGTGTAGGCCGGGTCGTAGTGCTGTTCCATCAACGCCTGTGTCAGCGCGTGTTTTTCACCCGCATCGATCAGGCACATCCACCCGTCGACGACCTCGTGACCGCGATGAAAACGCAGCGGGGACAACCGATCCCGCAAACGATCACTGTCGGACAGGATATCGTCATAGGCCCTCACCAGATAAGCGGTCCGCGCTTCAATCGGCGCTGTGATTTGCACCCTGGGGGCCGCACACAACGCCGTCCAAAGGCTGGGCGGCAGGATCAGACTGCCGATTTTCGAAGACTCCGCCTCGACTACAACAGGACGCGCTGGATCTATTGCGCACAGCGCGCTGGACAATGCCGATTCAAACGCCTTTTGCGCAGGCTGTCCACCTGGCCTTTCCCCCAGCAAAGATCCCCTGTGATTGGCCAATGCCTCAAGGTCCAGAACCTGTACGCCGCGCCTTTGCAACAGAGCCAACAGATCCGTCTTGGCCGTTCCGGTATAGCCATCCAAGGCGATCAATCGATGCGGCAGAGGATCGTCGTACAAATACGCATTCACCAACCGGCGATAGGTGCGATAGCCGCCTTCGACCACATCAGCGCGCCAACCGATTTGCTGCAACATCCAGGTGAACGATCCGGAACGCTGGCCACCGCGCCAGCAATAGACCAAGGGGCGCCAACTGCCCTCGTGTTGGCTCAGGTGCTGTTCGATGTGATTGGCTGCATTGCGGAACACAAGCGCCGCCCCAAGTTTCCGTGCCAGAAAGGGGCTTTCCTGCACATAGATGGTCCCGACGCGCGCCCGTTCCTCATTATTCAGAACCGGCAAGTTGATCGCACCCGGCAAATGATCCTCGGCATACTCAGCCGGGCTGCGCACGTCGATAACCGTGTCAAAACCATGCGCGTAAAGTTGGGACAGATCGGGGAATTTCAAAGCCATACCAGAGGTCTAGCTTGCTGTGTTTCGAAAGGAAAGGCCACGCGCCCTCACCCGCCAAAAGGTTCATTCAGTTCAGGTCCGCTGGCCCGGTTCGAATTCACTGCCGGGTCGACGCGGTGAAAGGTCAGCACATCCTCGGCCCCCGGCTGCATCAATCGCGCGGCCCCTTTTCCCGCCTCGCCCAGCCATAATGGCCAATCTTCAGGCTCAAGGATCAAGGGCATCCGATGGTGTATGCCCTTGAGGCCTTCATTTGCACCTGTCGTCACGATCGCACAGGTGCCCTGTCGGCTTTCCTGAGGGCCCCAGTCCTGCCAAACCCCAGCAAAGGCAATCGGTGCCCCATCCTTGCGATGGATGTACCACGGCAAGCGGGTTCCCTGTTCGGTCTTGGTCCATTCATAGAACCCCGTAGCCACGATCAAACAACGGCGCGATCGGCAAGCGTCGCGAAAGGCTGGTTTGTCAGCCAAAGTCTCTGACCGGGCGTTGATCAACAATGGTCCGGCTGTTTCGGATTTGTACCAATGTGGCAAAAACCCCCAACGCAGCGCATCTAAATGACGACCGGTCTCGCCACTGCGCACCACATGTACCTGATTTGTCGGGCAAACATTGTAATTTGGAACGGCAGGTAATGAGTTTGCAGGCCGTGCAGAAAACAGCTGCGCCATGGCGTCATTGGGAAGAGTTATTGCAAACCGTCCGCACATAGGTAATGAACCATCGATATATTCTTGATACAGGCGCAGGATCTTTCGGGTCACATGAAAAACCAAACCGCTCAAACCCTCAAGAGCAAAGCAATTTCCCTTTTGGAAACAGGCAAACTGCAACAGGCCTTGAAGAAAGCCCAGTTTGGGGTCAAGAAATTCCCCAAGGACTCGGATTTTCATGCAATCGCCGGTTTTGTTCTGACAGAGCTGAAGCAGTACAAGAAATCCATACCCCACTTTTTGGAAGCCTCGCGCAAGAAACCCGATGATCCGCAATTTGCCGAAAACCTGGCAAATGCCCTGATGCAAACGGGACAAATCACGCGCGCACTGACATATGCCGAACAAAAGGTGGAACAGTTTCCCAACAACAAGGAACTTCGCCGGGTCATTGACGAGATTCAGCGCGAAGGCCGAAACTGGCGTTCGATTGTCGAGTTCACAACGCATAGCCTTGCTTCGGACCCTAACAACCCGGAACTTCTTGCAAAAAGGGCGCGGGCTTATCTTCAGATGGGCTTTGTCGAGGAAAGCACGCGTGACATAGAACGCGCTTATGACTTGGCACCGGAAAACATCATGGTCGCTTTCCAAAAGTCGCTCAATCTGCATCATTCTGGCGACAAGGAAATGGCGTTCAGTATCTTAAACGACATCCTGAACACTCAACCCCATCACGCAAATGCTCTGCTGCAAGCGGCCACAATGGCGTCAAAAGAGAACGTGCCGCAATTGATGTCTGCGGTCGAGGCTGCGGCGGCTGAAAAAGATGAACCCCTGCAAGAGCTAGAATTTGCCAAGGCGCATCTTGTCCAAAAAACCGACGGTATCGCCGCGGCTTTGCCCCAGTTTGCAAAAGCAAATGCCGTACAACACGACGCGGTGCCTTATGACTTTGCAGCAGAAGAAGAAAAGCTGCACAAAATCATCGAGCTGTTCCCCGAAGGAACATCATCCTTTGAAGGTATCCAGTCCGAAGCGCCGCTGCCGATTTTTGTGATTGGACAGCCGCGATCCGGCACGACCCTGATGGAAATGATGCTGAGTTCGGCCCCCGACATCGCCGGGTGCGGTGAGTTGATGTTGATCCCGGAACTGACAAACAATTTCCACGCAACCGACAAGGTGTTTGACGCGGAAGCCGCAAAAGACATCGCGCGCTCGTATCGGGAAAACATGCCGAACATACCGGAAAACTCGATTGGGTTTGTCGATAAGCTGCCGCACAATTACCAGCGCGTTGGGTTTATTCTGGCCGCCTTCCCCAACGCCAAGATTGTCAACATGCTGCGCGATCCCAGAGACGTCGGTTTGTCGAAATGGATCAGACGTTTTCCCGCAGGCGGCATGAACTACGCCTCAAGTCTGGACGCCATTGCACATTCCGCCAATCTC
The DNA here is from genome assembly GCF_013034545.1 of Ruegeria sp. HKCCA5763. Taxonomy (NCBI): domain Bacteria; kingdom Pseudomonadati; phylum Pseudomonadota; class Alphaproteobacteria; order Rhodobacterales; family Roseobacteraceae; genus Ruegeria; species Ruegeria sp. HKCCA5763. The sequence continues at coordinate 266,930 of NZ_WQGF01000005.1, read as the reverse complement.
TATCGCCGCTATATAGCGCACTGGGACACGGTGTTCGAAGGTAAGATCCTAACTTTGCCCTACGAAGAGTTGGTGGCAGATCCCAAAACCCACAGCCAGCGCGTGGCTGAATTTTGCGGAGTAGATTGGCACGAGTCGATGGTACACCCCGAGAAAAACACAAAACAGGTTCGCACGGCCAGTGTGGATCAAGTGCGAAGCAAGATCTCGACCAAGTCAATTGGCGGCTGGCGCGAAGTGGCCGATCACATAACGGCAATGCTGGACGGCTTTGACCCGAAACTCTGGCCGGAATACGATTTCAGCTGACACGCAGCGAAACAAAAAAAGCCGCATCACCTGGATGCGGCTTTTTTGTTTCAGACGGTAGATTTACTTCTGCTTGATACGCCCATCCAGATAAGGCTGATACGGCGCGTTTTCCGCCAGATATTCAGCTGTGACATCGGCCAGATCGGGGCCGAAATCATAGGCATTCTTGTCGTCGCCTTCGAACATCGAGTACCCGTCGCCGCCGTTGCGCACATAGTTATTGGTCACAACGAGGTAGGTCTTGTTCGGGTCAATCGGAACAAACCCATCACCTTCGGCCACCATGACCTCACTGATGCGGCCTTCGTTCGGGGCCATGCTTGGGTCCCAAGTGTAGCTCAGGCCCGCGACTTGCGGGAAGCGGCCTTTTACTTCTTCAACTTGGCTAACACCATTCTCCAGCGCATCAATGACGGTTTGACCGGTGATCTCAAAAGTGGACAACGTGTTCTGGAACGGCAGCACCGTCAGAACTTCACCCATGGTCACGTCGCCCTCATCGATCGAAGCGCGCAGGCCACCTGAATTGGCGATCGCAATCTGCGCACCCTGATCGGCGACACGGGCCAGCATCGCGTCGGCCACAAGGTTGCCCATTTCGCATTCCTGTACCCGACAGACCGACCTGTCGCCCTGAATCGCGGCGGCCGAGCTTGCAACAACGCGTTGCTTCATCTCTTCAATTGGCGCGCCCATTTCGGCCACGCGGGCCGCGATGCCTTCGTCAGGTGTGACTGAGGCGTCCAGCAGTATGGGCTCTCCTTCTGCGGCGATCAGATTGCCATCGTCATCAAAGGTCAGTGTGATTTCGCCCAGGTATTTGGAATAGGCATACGCCTGAACAACCGGCACATCGCCGACCATCGTCGGGTATGCCCCGGCGGCGCCTTCCTGTGTATTTGACAAAAGCGTGTGCGAATGGCCACCGACCACAAGGTCAAGCCCCGGCACCTGTTCTGCAATTTCCAGATCCTTGGCCAGTCCCACATGGTTCAACGCGATGATGATATTGACGCCTTCATCCTGCAAAGCGGCCACATCCGCTTTCAGGCTTTCGATCTCGTCCTGAAACACGACATCTTTGCCGGGGCTTGACGTTTCGACCGTATCCGTAGCCAACGCCGAGATGATGCCCACTTTCTGTCCGCCGACATCAAGCACCACATGGTTTTCAACCTTGCCCTTCAGCTCGGCCGACGATGACAGGTCCAGATTGCCTGAAATCACCGGAAAGCTGACCGTTTCAATAAACGACGCCAACCCTTCCGGGCCGTCGTCAAATTCGTGGTTGCCCACGGCCATGACGTCATAGCCGATCGCTTCCATAAATTCGGCTTCTGCTGAACCTTTGTAGGTGGTGTAGAACAGCGATCCCTGGAACGGGTCCCCGGCGTCCAGCAGCAGAACATTCTGATCCGCCAGCGCATCACGGCGGGAATCAACGATCGTCTTGAGGCGCGCAACCCCGCCAAAACACTTACCTTCTGCTTCATCCTCAGCATCGCAGGTCGAGTCGTATTTGTTTATCGACTCGATGCGGCTATGAATGTCGTTGGTGTGCAGAATGGTTAGCTTGTATTCGGCCGCTGCCACGCCGGCAGTCAGGCCAAGAATTGCTGTAGACGCCAGAAATCGGGTCAACATACTGAATCTCCCTGTTTATATTTTCAGAGATCGTGCGCCTATGACGCCCAAGAGTCAAAGAGGAAATCCAGCTTGATTCCAAGCGCTGCGCGGGGCATCAGATCGATATGCTGATTTACAAAATTTTCCGGGCCGATGAATGGGCCGCCTTGCAAGACAAGGGCGCGACAGATGGCGCGCCAATTGATGTCACCGATGGCTTTGTCCATTTTTCAACGGCTGAACAAGCTGCTGAGACGGCGGCGAAACACTTCGCAGGTGTGGATTATCTGACGTTACTGGCCTGTAATGCCGACGCCATGGGCGACGATCTGAAATGGGAAGTATCGCGCGGCGGTGCCCTGTTCCCGCATCTCTATCGCCAGATCCGGCTTAGCGACGTTGTCTGGTCACGCCCCCTGCCGTTTGACGGTGCTGTTCACCAGTTCCCCGAGGATATGGAATGACGTCCTTTATCGACCCGGAACGGGATCAGTTCGAGGCATTTAAGGCTCTGGACCGGAACCAGCCAATTGAAATGCTCAATCTGGTGAAATTCCGGGCCACAGCGCAGTATCCTGCTGCGCATGAATTGGCGGGCGCGGGGCTGACCGGGGCACAAGCCTATCAGAAATACGGCGCTGAAACTGCGCCGATTGTTGCACGTATCGGGGCAAGCATTTTGTGGCGTGGGGTGTTTGAAACAACTCTCATTGGGCCGTCGGATGAAACATGGGATGCCGTCTTTATCGCACGCTATCCGACAGCACACGCGTTCCTTGAAATGGTGACAGACCCGGTGTACCGGGCGGCGGTGATCCATCGTCAGGCTGCGGTCGAAACCTCGCGCCTGATCCGGTGCGGATCAGGGGAAAGCGGAAAGGCCTTCGGATGAAACTGATTGAAAAACTGGGGCTGAACGCTCTGCACCGCATGGACCCCGAAGCTGCTCATGGCATGTCGATCAAGGCGTTTAAATCCGGTCTAACGCCCGCGCCGGGGCCTGTGACAACACCGCGCCTGAAAACCAACTTGGCGGGTGTGGATCTGCCAAATCCGGTCGGCCTGGCCGCTGGTTTCGACAAGAACGGTGAGGTCCTCGCACCTCTGTCGCGCGCCGGGTTTGGCTTTATCGAGGTGGGCGCAGTCACGCCCCGTCCGCAGCTAGGAAACCCCAAACCACGCCTGTTTCGTCTGACCGAGGACAAGGCAGCCATCAACCGCTTTGGTTTCAACAACGAAGGCATGGAGGTGATGGCCAAACGGCTGGCAGAGCGCCCCAAAGACGCTGTGATCGGCCTGAACCTTGGGGCCAATAAAGACAGCGAAGACCGAGCAGGTGATTTTGCGAAAGTTCTGGCACATTGCGCGGCACATCTGGATTTCGCCACCGTAAACGTATCGTCACCGAACACGGAAAAACTGCGCGATTTGCAGGGCAAGGCCGCGCTGACCGCGCTGTTGAATGGTGTGATCGAAATACGCGATGCACTGCCCCGCCCGCTTCCGATCTTTCTGAAAATTGCGCCTGATCTGACCGAGCCTGAGTTGCAGGACATTGCTGAGGTTGCTCGCGAAACCCGCGTGGATGCGGTGATCGCCACCAACACCACCCTGTCGCGTGACGGGTTGCGTAGCGCGCATAAAGGTGAAGCCGGAGGATTGTCTGGCGCGCCTTTGTTCGAAAAATCCACCCGCGTGCTGGCAAAGCTGAGCCAGTTGACCGGTGGAGAAATCCCGCTGATCGGCGTCGGCGGCATCAGCAACGCAGAACAGGCTTACGCCAAGATCTGCGCCGGGGCGTCTGCTGTACAGTTCTATACCGCCATGGTTTACGGTGGGATCTCACTTGCTGCTGATATCGCGCATGGGCTAGATCAATTGCTGGCGCGTGATGGCTATGACAGCGTTGCCGAGGCCGTGGGCAGCAAACGAGAGGACTGGCTGTGATCGAATACTGGCATAACCCCCGCTGTTCCAAATCCCGCGCCGGACTGGCGCTTTTGGAAGAAAAGGGTGCGCAGATCACATTGCGAAAATACCTTGAAGATGTGCCCTCGGCCGATGCGTTGCGGGCCGCTCAGAAAGCACTGGGACTGCCTGTAATTGACATGGTGCGTACCGGCGAAAAGCGGTTCAAGGAATTGGGGCTGGCAAAAACCGCATCGGATGACGAGCTGATCCGCGCCATGGCCGAGAACCCCATTCTGATCGAACGGCCTCTGGCCATTGCCGCTGACAAAGCTGCCATCGGGCGTCCGCCGGAGAACCTGTTGGCTTTGCTTTAGGCCACTTGCGCTTCAAGCTTGGGATAGCGCCAGCCCATCGTCGCACCCCGCGCGATGTTCAGAACCATCAGTGCGGCCCAAAGGCCGTGATTGCCAAAGCTCGGTACCAGAACGAACAGAGCGACCACATAGATCGCTACGGATTGAATCATTGCGTTGCGCATGGCGCGGGTCCAAGTGGCACCAATGTAGATGCCATCAAACATCCAACTGGCCACACCGACAACTGGCGCTAACGCCGCCCAAAACAAGTAGTCACGGCTGGCCAAACGCACCTCGGGCGAGGTTGACATCAGATCAATCAGGGCCGGGCCAGCCAGGAAGAACACAGCCCCCAGTAATATGGCTCCACCAAGCCCCCATTGCGATGCCATGATACTGGCGCGTCGCAGCTGGTGCCGATCCCGCGCACCGACTGCGCCACCGACCAAAGCCTCGGCCGAAAAGGCGAACCCGTCCAGGGCGAAGGCTGTGATCTCAAGGAATTGCAGAAGAACCTGATTGGCGGCCAACGTCACGTCGCCCAGATCCGCGCCGACAAACAAAAAGGTCGTGAACGAGCCTGTTAAAAGGACGGAACGGATCATGATGTCACCGTTGACTTGCATCATTCGACGCAGGCGCGCGGCATCGAAAATCCGGGCCCGGTCACGCCAGATTTTGCCTTCGAATCCGTCCCGGCACAGCCACAAGCCCAGCGCCAAGCCAGTCCACTCGGCGATCAGGGTGGCCACAGCGACGCCCTCCACGCCCCATCCCAGCCCCAGAACAAACCAAAGGTCCAGAACGATATTCAGCCCGTTCATCCAGATTTGCAGAATGAAAACGCCACGCGTCCGTTCAACCGCGATCAGCCATCCGGTCACGGCATACAAAGCAATGGTGGCCGGAGCACCCCAAATACGAATCTCGAGATAGGTGCGCGTCAATGCCTCAACCTCGGGGCTGGCAGGTGACAGGGCAAATGCCCCGGCAAAGACCGCTGCTTGCGCAAGAACAAAGAACACACCGGCCGCTGCACCCAACATCAAGCCCCGGATCAGCAAAGCACGGGTTTCCACCACGTCACCTGCCCCGCGCGCTTGGGCAGCCAAACCGGTCGTGCCCATGCGTAGAAAACCGAATATCCAATAGATCGAGGCCAGAATGACCGCGCCCACGCCAACGGCACCAATCGGTGCGGCCTGCCCAATTTGCCCCACAACGCCCGTATCGACCGCGCCAAGAATGGGCACGGTTGCGTTCGACAGAACAATCGGGACTGCGATCTTCAGCACCCGCCTATGCGTGATGGGCGCCGATGCGTCCTGCATGGTCAGCCCTTATCTCTGGGAGGTTGAGGCATCAGGAAATGCCCGGACGCTTGCGCAAAAAGTTTTGCATGGTTGTCCTGCCAGGCTTCAACCCGGACCGAGGCATAGCGCCGACCGGATCGGCTGATAAAGGCCCGCGCATAGGCATCGCGTGGCAAGCCTGAGCGTAGGTAGTCAACGGTAAAGTCGATTGTCTTGGGAAAGCGAATGCTCTTGTCCGTCACGATGGCTTCGGCGTCTATCTCTCCGCTTTCTATGCTTGGGAACATGTGTTCCCAGCTAAGCGTGATGACGGCTGTCACTTCGAGAAACGCAGCTGTCACGCCGCCGTGAATCGCAGGCAGAAACGGATTGCCAATCAGCTTGTCATCAAAGTGCAGAACACCGGTCAATTCATCACCGCGTCGGTCGAAGCCGATGTTGAGAAAACGGATGTAAGGAACACCATCAACCAACGCGCGCAATGCCGCATCACGCCTTTGCTTGACCACCTGCACGGGTTCTGGACGCGGTCTTGCCATGTTACTTCCCCTCAACCGTGAAAGAGCCGGCCGCAGTCGCCACCGGTAAGTCCTTGTCGTTATCCACTGCAGTGGCCCGAACAAAGGCAACGTTCCGCGTGATGTGATAGCAGGTCGCGCTGGCGGTAATGGTCTGACCTGGCTTTGCCGCACGCATGTAGTCGATCCGGAGGTCGATAGTTGCTGTCCCGCCGGGCGCGGAAGGGTGGCTCATGACAGCAGCGCCGCAGCATGTATCCAAGATGGTCGAGATCGCCCCACCATGGATCACGCCGGTGCGCGGATCTCCGATCAGGTCCTCGTTGTATGGCAGGGTAATCTCTGCCTCACCCTCGCCGATATGGGTCAGCGTCAGGTTCAAAGCCCGCGCATGAGGGATCGCCTCGATAAACTGGCGGGCTAAAACTGTCTTGTCGACCATCGTTATCTGTCCTGTTCTCTGCGCCCCCTTTATGAGCCGCTGCATCGGCAAAGGGCAAGCCCACCTGTTGCGCTTGGGATCGGGACCGCCTAGGTTGCTGGCGAGGAGATCAGGAATGTCCAACAATCGTTTGTCATTCAAAGAGATGTGTGCCGAGTTCGACGTAACGCCGCGCACCCTGCGCTATTACGAATACATCGAACTTTTGCAGCCGGACCGCGAAGGTCGGTCCCGCTTTTACGGTGCGCGGGAATGCGCCCGGATGAAGCTGATCATGCGTGGCCGTAAGTTTGGCTTCCCACTGGAAGAGATTCGCCAATGGCTGTTGATCTATGAAGATCAGGGCAACGCGGCGCAAATGGCCACATTTGTCGAAATGGCTGATCGTCAGATGAGCGAGCTTGAACAGCAGCGCCAGCAACTGGACGAAGCGATGGATGAGCTGAAGCGTCTGCGCGATCAGACGGCAAAGTCTCTGGAATAACCCCCCGCATTCTTAAGTCTGCTTCGCCAAGTCAGCGCGGCTCAGCACACCTCATGCGTGTGAGAACAACTTTCACACACGCAAAAGGCTGGGTTTTCGCGTGACCTTAGGGAAAGAAAATTTCATCAATCAGCGTTTACGCGTTCGGATGTTACGTCAACTTTGAAATGACGCAGCGTCTGAATTACGTAAACGTCACTCACGTGTTGTAAAGCGCAAAGCAACTGCGCAACTCATGTTTCATGACGCCAGTGACGAGAGTATGACGAATGACCGAAGATGTGATGACAATCCGCGAGATGTGCGAGACCTATGATGTCACACCACGCACATTGCGGTTTTACGAGGCCAAGGAACTTTTGTTCCCGATCCGCGAAGGCCAAAAACGTCTGTTCACCAAGCGTGACCGGGCGCGGCTGAAACTGATTCTACGTGGCAAACGCTTTGGCTTCAGCCTGGAAGAAATCCGCCAACTTCTGGATCTGTACCATGTGGGCGACCAGCAAGTCACTCAGATGACCCGCACCTATGAAATCGCGTTAGAACGCCTGGCCGACATGGAAGAACGCCGCCGCGAACTGACGCAAGCCATCGACGATCTGAAAGAGCAGTTGCGCTGGGGCGAGAAGGTTATCGCCTCGATGAAACAGGAAAAGAAGGCGGCCGAATAACCTCGACCCGCCATCCGGACATATGAATTAAGGGAGCTTCACATGCCCGTTTACAACGCGCCAACCAAAGACACGCAGTTCATCCTGCATGACGTTCTGAAAATCTCGCAGTCGGATGTGCCCGGCTATAACGAATTGGAAGCCGAATTTACCGGCGCGGTTCTGGAAGAGGCTGGCAAGGTTGCCACCAACGTCCTGCATCCGCTGAATGTCGTGGGTGACACAGAAGGATGCCGGTTGGAAAACGGTATTGTGTACACTCCTACCGGTTTCAAAGACGCCTTCGAGCAAATGAAGGAAGGTGGCTGGACTGGCCTCGACATGCCGGACGAATATGGCGGCCAGAACATGCCTTATGTAATTGGCACCGCCGTCGGCGAGATGTTCTCAGGCTCCAACCAGGCATTCACCATGTATCAGGGCCTGACCCATGGCGCGGCCTCGGCCATCCTGGCGCACGGGACTGACGAACAGAAGAACAAGTACCTGCCAAACATGGTCAGCTGTGAATGGACCGGCACCATGAACCTGACCGAGCCGCATTGCGGCACCGATCTGGGCCTGATGCGCACCAAGGCCGAACCACAGGGCGATGGCAGCTACAAGATCTCGGGGCAGAAGATTTTCATCTCGTCCGGCGACCATGACATGGCCGACAACATCGTCCATCTGGTGCTGGCCAAGATTCCCGGCGGCCCCGAGGGCATCAAGGGCGTGTCGCTGTTTATCGTGCCAAAGTTCATTGTCAACGAAGACGGCACACCGGGTGAGCGTAACGGCGTCTCTGTCGGCAAGATCGAAGAGAAAATGGGCATCCACGGCAACTCGACCTGCGTCATGAACTATGACGAGGCCACCGGTTGGCTTTTGGGCGAAGAACACAAAGGCATGCGCGCCATGTTCACCATGATGAACGAAGCGCGTCTTGGTGTGGGGATGCAAGGTCTGGCACAGGCCGAGGCCGCGTACCAGAATGCCCTGGAGTACGCCAAGGACCGCCTGCAAGGTCGCGACGTAACCGGCGTGAAGAACCCGGACGGTCCTGCCGATCCGTTGATCGTACACCCTGACATCCGCCGTAACCTGATGGACCAGAAAAGCTTTACCGAAGGGGCGCGGGCGTTCATCCTGTGGGGCGCGACGATGCTCGACAAAGCGCACCGCGCGGGTGACAAGGACGCGGATGGTCTGATCTCGCTGCTGACCCCGGTCATCAAGGGTTTCCTGACGGATCAGGGCTATGACATGACCGTACAAGCTCAACAGGTCTATGGCGGCCATGGCTACATTGAAGAATGGGGCATGTCGCAATATACCCGCGACGCCCGTATCGCGATGATCTACGAAGGCGCGAATGGCGTTCAGGCGCTTGACCTTGTCGGCCGCAAACTAGCGCAGGATGGCGGCAAGCACGTCATGGCATTCTTTGAGATGGTCAAAACATTCTGCAAGGAAAACGGTGGCAAGGACGAAGCATATGACAAGGCCTTCATCGAACCGCTGAAAGCTGCATCCAAGGACCTGCAAGCCGCTGGCATGTACTTCATGCAGGAAGGTATGAAGAACCAGAACAACGCGCTGTCAGGTTCGTACGACTTCATGCACATGTTCGGTCATGTCTGCCTGGGCCTGATGTGGGCGCAAATGGCAAAAGCCGCACAGGATGCGCTGGACCGAGGTGCGTCGGACAAAGAGTTCTACGAAACCAAGATTAACACCGGCCGCTTCTACATGGCTCGACGCTTGCCTGCGACGGCGATGCACCTTGCGCGCATCCGGACAGGCGCGGACACGGTCATGGCACTGGACGCAGCGAATTTCTGATCTCAATCTTGGCTCGGGCAAAGCTGCCCGAGCCCGCACCCGGAGGAGAAAAGATGCCAAAACGCTTTCGCCTGACCCGCCGTTTTCCCGTCGCCATGACGGAAGACGGATATCGCAAACTCAAAGCCTTCGCGCGTGAGGCCGGTTTGGACGAAGGTGAAGCACTGTCTTTTCTGTTCGAAAATTTCAACAGCGTGATTGATGAGGAAAACCTGACCCATCGCTTGCGGATTTTCAACTCTGAACTTGAAGCGCGAAAGCGGTGACGTCGGAACGCCAAGCCTATGGCACACACAAGCCAACCGATCACTCCGCCTCCGGCGGCCGTATTTGGAACAAGAAGAAGATATGGATGCGCGTCCACCCCGCCATCCGGGAACTGATCTCACTAGGTGGCACTCAGCCGGGACGGCGGGGCTTCTCCTCGTACGGTCATCGGCTCGGCAGCCTGTACCGCAAGAGGACGAAACCGCATTAACCTTAAGAAACCGTTACGAGAAAAGTGTAAACCTGCCCTTCTTCTCGTTTCAAATACGGAACTACCGACCGATCCACAAACGCCACGGGAGGGGCGATTGAATGACCATAAAGCTGCATTGCTTCGGAGAAAGCGGAAATAGCTACAAGGCCGCACTCGCTCTTGAAATGTCCGGGTTGGACTGGGAACCGGTCTTTGTCGACTTTTTCAACGGTGCGACGCGCACCCCGGAGTTTCGCGCCGAAGTGAATGAGATGGGCGAAGCGCCTGTACTGATCGACGGTGATTTTCGGACCAGCCAGTCCGGTGCCATTCAGGCTTACGTGACCGAGAAGTCCGGTAGATTCGGCGGCAAGGATCGGGATGAGAACTACGACATCCTGCGCTGGGTTTTGTGGGACAACCACAAGCTCAGTTCAATGGCCGGGCTGACGCGGTTCCTGATCAATTTCCTGCCCGAACAGCACCGAAACCCGGACGTAATTGCTTTTAACCAGGGGCGCCTGAAGGCAGCTTACCAAGTTTTGAACGCCCATTTGGACGGTCGCGACTGGATCGTCGGTGACGGCGTTACGAACGCCGATCTCAGCTGCTGCGGCTACCTTTACTATCCCGAACCATTCGGCTTTGACCGCGCCGACTGGCCCCATATCGACGCCTGGCTGACCCGGTTATCCGAGCAGCCCGGCTGGAAACACCCCTATGACCTGATGCCCGGCAACCCGTCGGATCGAGCTTAAGGAGAAGACCCATGACCGAAGCTTACATTTATGACGCCCTGCGCACCCCGCGCGGCAAGGGCCGCAAGGATGGCAGCCTGCACGAGGTTACCTCGGTGCGCCTGTCCGCCCTGACCCTGAACGCGATGAAAGAACGCAATAACCTTGAAGGCCACGCCGTCGAGGACGTGATCTGGGGCAACGTCACGCAAGTGATGGAACAAGGCGGCTGTTTGGCCCGCTCGGCGGTTCTGGCCTCGGACCTGGATCAGTCGATCCCAGGACTGGCGATCAACCGCTTCTGCGCCTCAGGCATGGAAGCCGTGAACCTGGCGGCGAACCAAGTCAAAGGCGGCGCTGGCGAAGCTTATATCGCTGGCGGTGTTGAGATGATGGGCCGTGTGGCTATGGGCAGCGACGGCGCGGCGATTGCAGTTGATCCTTCGCTGGCGATGGAGACCTATTTCGTTCCGCAGGGTATTTCAGCGGATATAATCGCTACTGAGTATGGCTTTAGCCGCGACGACGCAGACGCGCTGGCCGTTGAATCGCAACGGCGTGCGGCAGAGGCCTGGGAAGACAACCGGTTTGAGAAATCTGTCATCAAGGTGACTGACCAGAACGGCCTGACCATTCTCGATCGCGACGAATACATGCGCCCCGGTACTGACATGCAGAGCCTCGGCGCGCTTAACCCGTCCTTCCAGATGATGGGCGAGCAGATGCCCGGCTTCGACAAGGTGGCGATGATCAAGTACCCGCATCTGGAACGGATCAACCATATCCACCACGCGGGCAACAGTTCGGGCATCGTGGACGGCGCGGCGGCCGTTCTGATCGGCAACAAAGAGTTCGGTGGAAAATACGGCCTCAAGCCGCGCGCCCGTATCAAGGCAACCGCCAAGATCGGCACCGATCCGACCATCATGCTGACCGGCCCGGTTCCGGTGACCGAAAAGATCCTGGCCGACAATGGCATGAAGATCGGCGATCTGGACCTGTTCGAAGTGAACGAAGCATTTGCCTCGGTCGTGCTGCGGTTCCAGCAGGCATTCGACGTCGATCCGGCCCTTGTGAACGTGAACGGCGGCTCGATCGCGATGGGTCACCCGTTGGGTGCAACCGGCGCGATGATCATCGGCACACTGCTGGATGAGCTTGAGCGTCAGGACAAGGAAACCGGTCTGGCCACGCTTTGTATCGCGTCCGGCATGGGTGCAGCAACGATTATCGAGCGGATCTGATGCCTAAGCTGGATCTCTCTCAGATCCCGTTCAAGGGTGGCTCGTCCTATCCTGGCAAGCTGGCTGAGGCGGTCGGAGGCCGTTTCAAAAAGGGCGTTGGAGATGCGGGTGGGCTGACCCAGTTCGGGGTCAACATCGTGCGGCTTGAGCCACAAGCTCTGTCCTCGCTGCGTCATTACCACATGGAGCAGGACGAGTTTGCCATCATGCTCAGCGGTACATGCGTGCTGATCGACGACGATGGAGAGCATGAGATGCAGCCCGGTGATTGCGCCGCCTGGCCCGCTGGTGAAGCCAACGGCCATCACCTTGTGAACAAAACCGATGCGCCTGCGACCTTTCTGGTGGTGGGCACTCGGACCCCGACCGAGACCTGTTTTTACAGCGACTTAGACATGATGGTGAAGGATGAAGGGAACACCTTTACCCGGAAAGACGGCAGCCCGCTGACGGCTGACCAGATTGGAGATGACAATGACTGATTTCACTCTGAGCAAAGACGCGGACGGCGTCGCATTCGTGACCTGGGACGCCCAGGGCAAATCCATGAACGTGCTGACCCGCGAGGCGTTTCAGGAGGTCAGCCAACTGATCGATCAGGCCCTGAACGATGTTGAGATCAAGGGGATCGTCATCACTTCGGGCAAAGAGGGTTCGTTTGCAGGCGGCATGGACCTGAATACGCTGGCCACCATTCGCCAGGAGGCGGGTGAAGAACCGGCGCAAGCGCTGTTCGATTTCGTCATGGGTGGCCACCACATTCTGCGCAAGCTGGAACTGGCAGGTATGGACCCCAAGACCAAGAAGGGCGGCAAGCCTATTGCCTGCGCAATCAACGGCACATGCGCCGGGATCGGGACCGAGATCGCCCTTGCCTGCCATCACCGCGTTATGACCGACAACCCGAAATCCAAGATCGGTCTGCCCGAAATTCTGCTGGGTATCTTCCCAGGTGGCGGCGGAACCATGCGCTACAGCCGCATGGTTGGTGCGATGGCTGCCGCTCCGGTGCTGCTGGAAGGCAAGATGATGGACCCGAAGAAAGCCAAGGGTGCGCAACTGATCGACGCAGTTTCTGATGATCCGGTTGCCGCAGCCAAGGAATGGGTTCTGAACGCCAAGGATGCCGATTTGGTAAAGCCTTGGGACGCGAAAGGCTACAAGATGCCCGGCGGCGCACCTTACCACCCTGCTGGCTTCATGACCTTCGTGGGTGCAAGCGCGATGGTGAACGGCAAGACGCAGGGTGCGTTCCCGGCGGCCAAAGCTCTGCTGAGCTCGATCTATGAAGGCGCATTGGTTGACTTCGACACCGCCCTGAAGATCGAGGCGCGGTGGTTCACCAATGTCCTGATGAACCCGTCTTCGTCGGCCATGATCCGGTCGCTGTTCCTGAACAAGGAAGCGTTGGAGAAAGGCGCTGTGCGTCCCAAGGATGTACCAGATCAGCGCGTTAAAAAGGTCGGCGTTCTGGGCGCGGGCATGATGGGTGCCGGTATCGCTCTGGTTTCCGCTCAGGCCGGGATGGAGGTCGTATTGATCGACCGTGATCAGGCAGCCGCCGACAAGGGCAAGGCGTATAGCGAAAGCTATATGGACAAGGGCATCAAGAGCGGCAAAGCCACGGCTGAGAAGAAAGAAGCCCTGCTGGCCCGCATCACCGCGACCCCCGATCTGGAACATCTGAAAGGCTGCGATCTGATTATCGAAGCCGTGTTCGAAGACCCCGGTGTGAAAGCCGAGATGACCAAGAAGGTAGAGGCCATCATCCCCGAGGATTGCATCTTTGCCTCGAACACTTCGACGCTGCCGATCACAGATCTGGCGAAAGCCTCGGTGCGGCCCGAACAGTTCATCGGCATCCACTTCTTCTCGCCGGTTGAGAAGATGTTCCTGGTCGAAATCATTAAGGGCAAGGAAACCGGTGATCGCGCGGTAGCGAAGGCGCTGGACTATGTGCGCCAGATTCGCAAGACGCCGATCGTGGTCAACGATGCGCGCTTCTTCTATGCCAACCGCTGCATCATCCCCTATATCAACGAAGGTGCGCGCATGATCACCGAGGGCGTCAGCCCGATTCTGATCGACAACGCCGCGCGTCAGCTTGGCTTCCCAGTTGGGCCGATCCAACTGACTGATGAAACTTCGATTGATCTGGGCGCCAAGATTGCCCGCGCCACCAAGACGGCCATGGGCGATGCCTATCCCGAAAGCCCCTCGGACGATCTGATCTTCTGGATGGAGGAACAGGGCCGACTGGGTCGCAAGGCCAATGCGGGTTTCTTCGACTATGACGACAAGGGCAAGCGCGTCGAATATTGGAAGGGTCTGCAAGACAAGTACCCGCTGGCCGCCGAGCAGCCTGACCTGATCGAAGTCCAGGAACGCCTGATGTTCGCGCAGGTGCTAGAAGCGGTGCGCGCGCTGGAAGAAGGCGTTCTGGAAGACATCCGTGAAGGTGACGTGGGTGCTATTCTAGGCTGGGGTTTTGCGCCTTGGTCCGGTGGCCCGCTCAGCTGGCTGGACATCATCGGCACACCCTATGCGGCCGAGCGGTGCGATCAACTGGCCGCAACCTACGGCGAGCGCTTCACCTGCCCGCCGCTGCTGCGTGAAATGGCCGAAAAAGGTCAGAGCTTCTATGGCCGCTTCAATCCCGAAGCAAAAGCCGCTTGAAACAATGATGCAGGCGCGTGAAACCACGCGCCTGCATCGTTCTTGTCAGTGTTTGGTTAGATCTGCCATTCGGGCCGCAGGAACAGAACCGGCGCGTTCGGGCGCCCCGGTCGACCAGGCCGCCTGACCCCAGATGGCGGGCGGATCGGAAATATCGGGTCCTGCGGAATGGGCGCAGGCAGTGCACCCAATGGGTTTGCTAGGGCCGACATGTCGCCCTTGATAGCAATCGAATTGACAAGGTCTTCTGCGGCAGTCTCGTCCACGACCTTGTATGCTTGTACTTGGGCTGTCCCCCGCATCGAAAAGCGACCCGAAGGGCAAAACGCTTGCAAGCCCCCTTCGACAAAGATCACCTGATCCTCGTCAAAGAACAGCGAACTGACTTCAAAAGATGATCCCGGAGCTTGAGACATCATGCGCCCAGCCCCATTCAGAACACGTGCGGGCACCACCGAAATTCCTTCGGCCCCTTCATCAATCTTGGACAAGCTAAGTGCCATACCTTGTTCAGGCATCAACCAAACTGGTCGCCCGTTAAAGGCAGCACGGGCCGGTACAAAGATCGGCAGATATTCAGCGCGCCGCTCATCTGCTGGAATGACCACGGTACTGGTCGAGATGCGGCGCACCTCTTTGAAACCGTGGTCGAGTGTTCGAACCAGATCACCTACAGCGATCCGTTCGACTGGCTTCCAGCCACTGGTGGTGGCAATCTTCGTGCCCTGCAAAAATCCGCCACGGCGCGCGTTCATCGCGTGACTTGGATTGATTGGCTCAAACTCGGGCGATTGATTTAGATAAACAGAAATACTCGTAACCTCAGACACGTGCCGAACCCCCTTTGGCACAAATTGGTTATGCCCAATAGCTAGCACCAAAAAATGAAGGCTGTCTTATTTCAGACATAATTGCGCCTGATTTGAGCAATATTTGCCCCATCCCCTTGTATTTTTGTAAACATTCACTCCGTAAATTCGAGCTTTTTTGCCATTTCTGAAACGAAAGACCCGTGCGGGCTGTGGCGAATCCTCGCCATTCGGCCCTTTGTGAGCGTTAGGCCATCTCTTGCAAGGAGGAAGAGCGTTTAGCCCGCCATCCCAACAATGCGCCCGCCAATGCGATCAAGGCAATGCCCGAAACTTGCATGACGCCGATGGACTGCCCAAGTGCTACAAAAGCAAAAAGCGGGCCAAAGATCATGACTGAATACTCGAAGACAGCCACATAAGATGGCTCACCCACCTGATACGCCTTGATCAACATGAAGACCGCGACCGTCGAACCAACGGCCTGGATACCGATCCAAAGCATCGCAGGTCCGAATGCCCAAACCCAGCCCCGCGTGACAAAGCCTTCCGGTCCGTCAGGAGTGTCAAAAGGGGAAAGCGTGAAAGCCATGGCGCCGATCGCTCCGGCTGTGCCCAATGTGATAACCATGGCCGCCAACATGGCCACCGTGCTTTCTGACGAGCAATGTGTGCGTGTCAGGATCGAGCCCAACGCATAGAAAAAACCGGCCACAACCGGCAACAGCGTCCGCGTATCAAAGTCGCTCGGGTTTGGCTGCAGCACCAACAAAATACCGGTGAAGCCCATCAGAACGGCCAGAATGCGCCAGGGGCCAATCGTCTGCCTGAGCGCCAGAGATGAAATCAACAGCACGAAGATCGGCGACGTGAACAATCCTGCCAACGCTTGCGCAATGGGCATCATCGCCAAAGATGCAAAATAGCACAGCATGGCGACCGTCATCAAAACACTACGTAAAATGACGGGTCTCCAACGGCGTGGGCGCAGCCGACCCAAACCCACAACAGAAAGACCGACGATCAATGGAAACATCAGCAAGGCACGGGTCAGGTGGAACTGCCACAAGCCAACCGTTTCGGCCAACAGCACCACCACATTGTCGATCACGCCAATGATCGCCATGGAGCCAATCATCAAACCCGAAGCCAAAACCGGCGAAGTTGTTGAATGATCCTGCATGTAAGTGCCTCGATTGCGATCAAAGTTCTGGGACTTTTTCTTGTCGGGTATCCAGCACATTTTGCTTTAGCTGCGCAACAGGTTTGCGCCTAACGAATGCACCATGCTAAGCTGTAGCAAAACAATTCTGAGCAGACCCCATCAAGATGACGGCCCTGAAAAAGTACCAGCGGATCGAAGCCACCGGTCTGTGGCGCCCTTCGCCCGATGAACAGCGGCGAGAGGTTGTGGTATCGATCGGTGAAGCCACTCTGACGATTTCCGACTTCAATGACAGGGCCTTGACCCATTGGTCTTTGGCTGCACTGGAACGACAGAACCCAGGGTCTTTTCCGGCCGTTTTCAACCCCGACGGCGACCCGGACGAAACGCTGGAACTGGCGGAAACCGAAACCACTATGCTGGACGCCATTGACCGCTTGCAACGCGCCATTGATCGCGCGCGCCCGCACCCCGGTCGTCTGCGGTGGTTGAGTGTCGGGGGCGTTGTTGTCGCTGTATTGGCCCTGCTGCTGTTTTGGTTGCCCGGCGCATTGCAGAGCCACGTCGTTTCCGTCGTTCCTCAGGTAAAACGGCAGGAAATCGGTGAGACCATACTGCACAGGATCGAACGTGTCTCAGGGCGCGCCTGTTCTTCGGTGGATGCGCAGGGGACGCTGGATCGGCTGGCCAAGCGGACTGGTGTACGCCAGATCATTATCCTGCCTGCAGGCGTACAGGACAGTCTGAGCCTTCCCGGCGGCACGGTTGTGTTGAACAAATCGTTGGTGGAAGACTATGAAGACCCTGCCGTCGCCGCGGGTTATGTCATCGCGGAACGCGCCCGCATGGAACAGACGGACCCGCTTGATGATCTTCTGGATCGAACCGGTGCATCTTCGGCCTTCCGTTTGCTGACAACCGGCGGACTGACGCCTGCCATCATCGACAACTACACCGAACAAGTTGTATCAGACCCTCGGCCTTCGCTTTTGGATGACCAGCTTTTGGCGGTCTTTGCACAAGCCGCCCTGCCCTCGACGCCTTATGCATATGCCCGAGATATAACAGGTGAAACTGTCTTGGGACTGATCGAGGCGGACCCGATGGCGGGTCGCACCCTTGAACAAGTTTTGCCGGACCGCGACTGGGTCCGACTTCAGAACATTTGCGGCGAATAATCAGGCTTATTTGGTGCCGAACATGCGGTCGCCCGCATCGCCCAGGCCCGGCATGATATAGCCTTTCGAGTTCAACTCGCGGTCCAGTGCAGCGGTGACAATATGCACATCCGGGTGCGCTTCTTTCATTCGCGCCACACCTTCGGGTGCCGCCAGCAGGCAAAGGAAGCGGATATCCGTTGCGCCCGCCTCTTTCAGCAGATCAATGGCAGCGGCCGAACTGTTGCCGGTGGCCAACATCGGATCCACGGCAATGACCAAACGGTCTTTCAGGCCTTCGGGTGCCTTGAAATAGTACTGTACGGGCTTCAGGGTTTCTTCGTCGCGATACAGCCCGACAAAGCCAACGCGCGCGGAGGGCACAAGTTCCAAAACCCCATCCAACATCCCATTTCCTGCGCGCAGGATTGACACCAAAGCCATCTTCTTGCCCGCTAGGATCGGGGCGTCCATCTCTTCCATCGGCGTTTCGATATGGCGCGTGGTCAACGGGATTTCGCGCGTGACCTCGTAAGCCAGCAAAAGCGTAATTTCGCGCAGCAACTGCCGAAACTCAGCCGTTGAGGTGCCCTTGTCTCGCATGAGCGTCAGTTTGTGTTGAACCAACGGGTGATCGACGACGGTCAGGTGTTCGCTCATGATGTCTCCAGTCTTTTCTTGACCCGCGTACGGGTATCTTCATCGCAGAAGGCCGCGTTCAGGGCCATCTCATTCAGTGTCGCAAAATCCTCGGCCTCCCAGCCGAAAGCTGCGTTCAACATCTCATACTCCCGCCGCATGGTCGTGTGAAAGAACGGAGGGTCGTCTGTGGACACCGTGACCTTTACGCCTGCGTCGCGTAAGCGTGCGATCGGATGCGCTGCAAAATCCGGGAAAAGGCCCAGAACCACATTCGACCCTGGGCAGACTTCAAGAGTGATGTCCCGATCCACCAATTCGCGAACAAGGTCGGGGTCTTCGATGGCGCGAACGCCGTGACCGATGCGTTCGACCCCCAGATCACGGATGGCATCGCGCACGCTGTCAGGGCCACCGAACTCACCCGCATGTGTGGTCAGACGCAGACCGGCTTCGCGCGCACAATCGAAGGCCCATTTGAAATCACCTTGCGCACCGATGGATTCGTTCCCGCCCATACCGAACCCGGTGATCCAGTCGCCAGCGGTCTCAGCTGCACATTGGGCGCTGCGCTTGGCCTGTTCGGGGCCGAAATGGCGCACGCAGGTGATCACGCCCCTCAGCGTAATGTCAAACTTGCGCTCGGCCTCGTCTGCGGCATCCTGGATGGCGTTCAGATAATCGCACCACGCGTGCAGATCGCCGCCACCGCAGAAATCCGGGCTGAGAAAAGTCTCGGAATAAACCACACCATTCTCGGCGCTTTCTTCCAGAATGGCCAAAGTGAGCCGTCGAAAATCTTCGGGCGTTTTCAAAACTTCGCAAGCGGCCTCGTACACGCTCAGGAAATGCGCGAAGTCGCGGAAATCATAAGATCCGTCCGACTTGAAGATACCGCCCAGGTCCACGCGCTTTTCATGCGCGAGTTGACGGATGAATGCCGGAGGCGCTGCGCCTTCGTGATGCAGGTGCAGTTCGATTTTTGGAAGGTCGGCGACGTTCATAAAAAGTTCCTACCCGGCCCTTGCGCCGGAATGTTCAGGTGATGAGCAATGCTGGCGGCGACATCGGCAAAATCCACTTGTCCGATCTTCCCCGCGCCCTGCCCTGCAATCAGAACCGGCACCTGTTCACGCGTGTGATCCGTTCCGGTCCAGCTGGGGTCATTGCCATGATCGGCGGTCAGCAGCAACAGGTCTCCAGGGCGGAGTTTCGCCAGAATCTTCCCGATTTCCCGGTCGAACCATTCAAGCGCGCGGGCATAACCGCTGATGTCGCGGCGATGGCCATACAAACTGTCGAATTCTACGAAATTGGCGAAGGTCAGACTGCCGTCTTCCGCCTCGTCCACGAGATCAGACAGGTGCTGCATCAATTCGGCATCAGATCCTTTGCGCAGCGTGTCGATGCCCTGCATCGAAAAGATGTCGCCGATCTTGCCCACGGCGTGCACCTTCCGTCCCGCATCCTGTGCCCAATTGGTCAGCACTGGTGCGGGCGGCAAAATAGCGAAATCCCTGCGATTGGTCGTGCGTTCAAAGCCAGTCTCTGGCGTGCCGATAAAGGGGCGCGCAATAACACGACCCACTTTCATCTCATGCAATCGCGGCGCGAGCGTGCGGCACATGTCCAGCAGCCGGTCTAGCCCGAAGCTTTCTTCGTGGGTAGCGATTTGAAACACGCTGTCGGCAGAGGTGTAGCAGATCGGCCAACCGGTCCGCATGTGCTCGGCACCCAACTCGGCGATGATCGCAGTGCCCGAAGCGTGACAATCCCCAAGGACGCCTTCGGTCCCTGCCGCTTCAGCCGCGGCACGGCTCAGGTCCGCTGGAAAGGCTGGAACCGTGTCTGGAAAATAATGCCAGTCCCACGGCACTGGCAGGCCTGCCAGTTCCCAATGGCCCGAGGGCGTGTCCTTGCCGGGCGAATGCTCGCGCGCGCAGCCCCACAGGCCGGTGGGTTCTGCGCCCAACCCCGGAATTTCGTCCCCGGACGCCAAGCGCACAGCCGCACCCAGACCCAATGCGTCAAGATGCGGCAAGGTCAAATTGCCTGATCGCCCGCCTTCTGCCCGCCCCTCGGCACAAGCCTGTGCGATGTGGGCCAGAGTATTAGCCCCTGTGTCCGGAATACTGCCATTGAAGAACTGACTGGCATCAGGTGCCCCGCCTATACCGACGGAATCCATGACAACAAGGAACGCGCGGGTCATACGCTGATCCTTTCGCGAACCAGATCAGGAACCGATGGAGGTGTATCGCTGATCGTAATAGCGCTGAGAACGCTTTTTGCAGCCCGAAGCGCGGCGTCCTCCCGTGCTGAATGGATTACAGCGATGGGTGCCCCTTTGGATACACGATCCCCCAGCCGGAGAATACCAGAGATCCCAACCGCTGGATCGATCTGGTCGCTTTCGACCTGACGACCACCGCCCAGCGCCACCACGGCAAGACCCAGCGCTTCTCCGTCGATGGCCGAGACGTAACCATCCCTGGGGGCGGGAACCTCTTGGATGACGTTGGCCTCTGGCAGGAACCGGGCCCAGGTTTCGACAAACTGTACGGGGCCGCCGACCGCAGCCATCATGCGACCAAACCGTTCTGCGGCGCGCCCGTCCCGGATGACTGCGGCGATCTGTTCGCGTCCTTCCGCGACCGACCCGCACATTCCGGCATCCGTCAACAATACCCCTCCGAGCTCGGCAGAGATGTCTGCCAACGGTGAAGATTGCGATCCGGTCAGGACCTTCATAACTTCTGCAATTTCCAAGGCATTGCCCAACGCGGGGGCCAGTGGCTGGTTCATATCCGTAATCACCGCCGACGTCCGGCACCCCGCCGCGTTTGCAGTCTCGGTCAATGCTGTGGCAAGCTTTTGAGCATCTTCCATCGTTTTCATGAAGGCACCGCTGCCGACCTTGACGTCAAGAACCAGTGCGTCCGGGCTGGCCGCCAATTTTTTGGAAAGGATCGAAGCCGTGATCAGGTCCAAACTTTCGACAGTCGCGGTTACATCACGCACCGCATATAGGCGCTTGTCCGCCGGTGCGATCTGCCCCGTTGCACCCACAATGGCCGCACCGGTATCGCGCAAGATCTGCGCAAGGCGATCCCGCCCGATCTGTGTGCTGACACCTGGTATCGCCTCAAGCTTGTCCAGCGTGCCTCCAGTGTGTCCCAACCCACGGCCCGAGATCATTGGAACATATGCCCCGCATTCCGCCAGCGCCGGAGCAAGTACAAGGCTAACGCTATCCCCGACTCCGCCGGTCGAGTGTTTATCGATCACCGGCCCGTCGACATCCCAAGTAAGCACATCACCGCTGTCGCGCATCGCGACTGTCAAATCCGCGCGCCCCTGCGGGCCCAAACCGCCCATGCAGACGGCCATGGCAAAGGCCCCGGCCTGCGCGTCGCTGACACTGCCATCGGCCAGCCCCTGTGCAAACCAGATCAATTCTTCGCGCCCCGGCACCTCAAGCCTGCGCAGCTTTGCAATGATCGAACGGGCATCCATGCGTCAGACATCTTCCATATGAGAGGCATCAAACGCGCCAGGCAGCAATTCTCCGATGGTGGTTTCGAACTCGGCACCATCCACGGTTGCCAAAGTGACTTTCACATCACGCTTGCCGAACTCGGCCAGTTTCTGTCGGCAACCACCGCAAGGCGGCACGGGTTGCGGGCTCGAGGCGACCACATAGACCTCAGTGAGGTGCTGTTCGCCTGCGGCAACCATCGCGGCAATCGCACCGGCCTCGGCACAGGTGCCTTCAGGGTATGCGACGTTCTCGACATTGCAACCAGAATAAATCTGACCCGAGGAAGACCGCAGCGCCGCGCCTACCTTGAAGTTCGAATAAGGCGCATAGGCGTTTTCCCGGACGGACAAGGCAGCGTCTTTCAGCGACATGGCGATTCCTCATTTTTGATCATCTGGTCAGAAAATTGGACCCTACCGGAAAAAGGCGGGGGAATAGAAGCCCCCTTACCTTGTTTTTCAGTCACCCCAGTGTTGTGTTGAAGGTACCGGGCAAGGTGACTTCCAGCAATTCCATATCATCCGATGGTGCGGACAAACGCGTACGCATGCCCGGTGGAATGACAAAAGCATCCCCTTGTTCCAGCCGGTAGGGTTCGCGACCTTCGCCTTCCAGCGCAACTTGGCCGTCCATCACGAAGGTGAAATGGATATCGGTGTCATGGCTGGCCCATTCCGGTTCACCCTGCCCTTTGCGCACGACCTGAACCCCGGCGACCCCCTTAGTGTTTTCGGCAATCGTTGTGTCGCGGCAGATGTAACCTGGCAAACGGAACGGCACCCATTCGGCATCCTTCGCCTGATTGTAGACAAAGCGTTGCCCCTGCCATTCCCGATCGGGACGAAAATGCGGGGTTGGGAGCTGCATGTCATGGTCGATTTCCGTGACATGTTCTGCCGGCACACCGATCTCGATGACCTGAACATTGTCGGATGCTTCCAGCACGCGATGGCGAATTTCCGGTGGTTGGATAAAGCAATCGCCAGCCGTCAGCCGCATCTTTTCGCCCTGGTCTTCATAGACCACATCGACCCAACCGTGGATGCAAAAGATCAGTTGAAACCCAACCTTGTGAAAATGCACCATGTCAGGCACGGGGCCGCCGTCTGGAATACGAATATGGCTTGCGATGATTGAACCGCCGAGCCGATCCGGCACCAGATCGCGGTAATGCATTCCGGCGCGCCCGATGATCCAAGGAGCCTGATCCTTTAGCCTGCGCACCACAAAGGAATGAACCGTTTCAGGCATCACAAGCGGCGGGTTACGCTCTTCGATTTCGACACGGGTCCCGTTTGGCGCAACAAGAACCCGTTCACCGTTGGCGAAACCTTCTGGGTCATCGGTCAGAATACGCAGCGTTCCGGCGCTTTCAGGTGCATCCTTTTCGATGCGCAACCGCAAACCATGCCCTGAGAACACCGCAATGCGCGGATCGTCTGCGGGATAGATCATGTCCATCTTCATCCCCAACGTCTTTGTGTAAAAGGGGATGTCGTCACGCAGCTCTTGCGTGGGCAGGCGAAATTCAGCGTATGTCTGCGATGGCTCGGCTGTCTTGGTCATGGGGCGTTCCGTTGGATTGTGTTTTCGGCCATCCGATCAGAACAGAGGCCAAAAGGCCAATCGAAAAGAACATCTCGAGCGTTTCTTCCAGAACAAAAAGCCGCACTTGCATGAGGTCAGACAAGGCACCGCTGTACAGCCCGACAAATTCTTCCAACAGCTGAGCAATCACGGCCGCGCATCCCGCCGCAACGAACACAATCAATGACAGGTTGCGTTGCTTGAACGCACGCCACCCTGTTGGAATGCCGTGCCAGATCGCACCGCCCAGCACCAACAGGATCAGCGCAACCCTGACCCATACGATATCCAGAAACACGTCCAACCCATGAAGGATCGCAAATGGCAGACTTCCTTCGGAATAGATGTCAGCCTCTAACTCTCGCTCAGCAAGCAAAAGGCATGTGAGGCCGATATAGGCACGGGTCACGCCCCGGTACCGCCACAGCGCCGCAAGACCCGCGACAAACAAACCTGCGGCCGAGACTGTTTCTATCGGGCCGCCTTCGTGGTTGAACTTCGCCGCGAACTCGGGCCACACAAGAATAACGCTGACCAGAGCACCCGCCAACAACGCTGAACCCCACAGCGCCAGCCGAGCATACTGGGCACGCGACATAAAGCCGTAGGACAGGCCACCGACCTGCTCATTAAACTTGATTGTCATAACTGCTTGTTCTTGCCTGAGTGGTGTTATGGGTTGCAAAGTTGCCTAGACGTAAATGTTTTGTGACAAAAATCAAGCTTTATACACTTCACGGTTGCGACAACTCGCCGAAGTGACGCAACGTAGCCAAGCCAAAAGAAATAGTTTAAGGTTAAATTAAATTTTTCAGGGAGAAGAAACGCCGATGTCCGACACCCCTAGCCTGCGACAGGCTTCGCTTGATTATCATGCCCATCCCAAACCCGGAAAGCTTGAGATCAAGGCGACCAAGCCGATGGCCAACGGGCGCGATCTGGCCCGCGCCTACTCGCCCGGCGTGGCCGAGGCCAGCCTTGAGATCAAGGCAGATGCAGCAAATGCAGAACGGTACACTGCGCGCGGCAATCTGGTCGCGGTGGTGTCCAATGGCACAGCGGTTCTGGGGCTGGGCAATATCGGGGCGCTTGCGTCCAAGCCGGTGATGGAGGGCAAGGCCGTCCTGTTCAAAAAATTCGCAGGCATCGATTGCTTTGATATCGAAGTCGACCAACCAGACCCTGAAAAACTGGCGGATATCGTCTGCGCGCTTGAACCAACATTTGGCGCAATCAACCTGGAAGACATCAAGGCCCCCGATTGTTTCATCGTCGAAAAGCTCTGCCGTGAGCGCATGAACATTCCTGTGTTCCATGACGACCAGCATGGGACCGCCATTGTCGTTGGGGCCGCTGCCAAAAACGCCCTGCACGTGGCCGGAAAGTCCTTTGACACCATTAAGGTTGTCTCGACCGGAGGTGGAGCTGCGGGGATTGCCTGCCTGAACATGCTGGTGAAACTGGGTGTCAAGCGCGAGAACATCTGGTTATGCGACATTCATGGGCTTGTCTATGAAGGCCGCGCCGAGGATATGAACCCGCAGAAATCCCAGTTCGCCCAGAACTCGGATCTGCGGACATTGGATGAGGTCATCGGAGAAGCAGACCTGTTTCTCGGCCTCAGCGGTCCGAATGTCCTTAAACCCGAGATGGTTGCAAAAATGGCCAGCCGTCCGATAATTTTTGCGTTGGCCAACCCGACGCCGGAAATCCTGCCACAGGCCGCGCGCGACGTTGCCCCAGACGCGATCATAGCCACGGGTCGCAGCGATTTTCCAAATCAAGTCAACAATGTACTGTGTTTTCCCTTTATCTTCCGAGGCGCGCTGGATGTGGGCGCGACCGAGATCAATGATGAGATGCAGATCGCCTGCGTTGACGGCATCGCGGAAATGGCACGCGCGACAACAAGCGCAGAAGCCGCGGCCGCTTATAAAGGTGAACAACTGACTTTTGGCCCGGATTACCTGATCCCCAAACCTTTCGACCCTCGTTTGGTTGGGGTCGTTTCATCATCCGTAGCCAAGGCCGCCATGGAAAGCGGTGTCGCCAAACGACCAATCGAAGATTTTGAGGCATACAAAGAAAAGCTGAACCAGACCGTTTTCAAATCCGCCCTACTGATGCGCCCTGTGTTCGAGGCCGCTGCGGTCGCATCCCGCCGGATCGTTTTTGCCGAAGGCGAGGATGAACGCGTGCTGCGCGCCTCACAAGCCATCCTGGAAGAGACAACAGAGACACCAATCCTGATCGGACGCCCGGAAGTGATCGAAGCGCGCTGTGAAAAGCTGGGCCTGACAATACGCCCTGGAACGGATTGCCAGATCGTAAACCCGGAAAACGATCCGCGCTATTACGATTACTGGAACTCGTACCATCAGATCATGCAGCGCCGCGGCGTGACACCGGATCTGGCCAAGGCAATCATGCGCACCAACACCACCGCGATCGGCGCCATTATGGTGCATCGCGGTGAAGCGGACAGTCTGATCTGCGGTACATTCGGCGAGTATCGCTGGCACCTGAATTATGTCGAACAGGTTTTGGACGATGGCGACCTGCGTCCGCATGGTGCGTTGTCCCTGATGATTTTGGAAGACGGGCCCCTGTTCATTGCCGACACCCATGTTCGTCAATTGCCCACCCCTGAAGAGCTGGCCGAAACCACCATTGGTGCGGCACGGCACGTGCGCCGGTTCGGGATCGAGCCCAAAATTGCATTCTGTTCGCAATCCCAATTCGGCAATCAAGCCGAAGGGTCCGGCAAACGGCTGCGTGCGGCGCTGAACATTCTGGATCAACAGCCGCGTGATTTCGTGTACGAGGGTGAAATGAACCTGGATGCCGCTTTGGACGGAGACCTTCGGGCGCGCATTTTCCCGGCTTCGCGTCTTGAAGGCGCAGCAAATGTGCTGATCTTCGCTCATGCGGACGCTGCCAGCGGGGTGCGCAATATCCTTAAGATGAAAGCTGATGGAATCGAAGTTGGCCCCATTCTGATGGGCATGGGCAACAAAGCTCATATTGTAACGCCGTCGATCACCGCGCGCGGCTTGCTGAATATGGCTGCCATCGCTGGCACTCCGGTTGCGCATTACGGCTGAGCAATCGCAATGATAACCCGGACCGCACTCTGGAATGGGGTGCGGTTTACCAGCAATTTACGAATGGCCGATAACTTGTGGCCGTCTAAAGGTTGTTCTGTCGGCAGTAGTCAAACGCGCTTAACACTTCGAGTTTTGTTGAGTCGTAGCCCGTTCCTGTTTTTGCAGCGCAGGGTTTGCAGATTTGCAAACTCGACCTTGAGATCTTTGTTTCCCGCTGGCAGAAAAGAGGTTTGCAAAACTTTGCAGCCTCTTCAGCGGTTTCCTGCAAATATTTTGCGATAAACTGACGCGTCGCCATTTGACACGCTTGCCCGAAAGTTTTCTGGGTCCTAACACAATATTCAAGTCGTTGTGAGGA
This sequence comes from Ruegeria sp. HKCCA5763, assembly GCF_013034545.1. Classification (NCBI taxonomy): domain Bacteria; kingdom Pseudomonadati; phylum Pseudomonadota; class Alphaproteobacteria; order Rhodobacterales; family Roseobacteraceae; genus Ruegeria; species Ruegeria sp. HKCCA5763. The sequence continues at coordinate 239,993 of NZ_WQGF01000005.1, read as the reverse complement.
GAACGAGATGGCGTATCAGGACGTTTATGACAGCTGGAAAACTGACCCCGAAGCGTTCTGGATGGACGCCGCCAAAGGGATCGACTGGGTAAAAGAACCCAGCAAAGCGTTGTTCGACGACAATGCCCCACTGTATGAATGGTTCAGCGACGCGCGGGTAAATACGTGCTGGAACGCGGTAGACCGTCATGTGGAAAACGGTCGCGGAGAGCAAACGGCCATCATCTATGACAGCCCCATCACTCATACCAAGCGCGAGATTTCGTATGTTGAGCTACGCAACCGTGTGGCCAACCTTGCCGGTGCGCTGCGAGCCAAAGGTGTCGAGAAAGGTGATCGCGTCATCATCTATATGCCGATGATCCCCGAGGCGCTTGAGGCAATGTTGGCCTGTGCACGACTGGGCGCGGTGCATTCGGTTGTGTTCGGCGGGTTTGCAAGTAACGAATTGGCCGTTCGTATTGATGACGCCAAACCCAAAGCGATCATCGCCGCGTCGTGCGGGATGGAGCCCGGTCGCGTGGTGCACTATAAACCTCTGCTGGACGGCGCGATCGACCTGGCTGATCACAAGCCAGAATTCTGCGTAATATTCCAGCGTGAACAAGAGGTTGCTCAACTGATTGAAGGACGCGACTTCAACTGGCACGGTTTTCAATACGGCGTTGAACCTGCAGAATGCGTACCGGTCGATGGTAACGATCCGGCCTATATCCTTTACACCTCTGGCACCACGGGTGCGCCCAAGGGTGTTGTGCGCCCCACTGCCGGACATCTGGTGGCGCTGAACTGGTCGATGAAGAACATCTACAACGTCGATCCAGGCGATGTGTTCTGGGCGGCATCCGATGTGGGCTGGGTCGTAGGACATTCGTATATCTGCTACGCACCGCTCATCCATGGGAACACAACCATCGTTTTCGAAGGAAAACCGGTTGGCACCCCCGACGCTGGCACCTTCTGGCGCGTGATATCAGAGCATAAGGTCAAAAGCTTTTTCACCGCACCCACGGCGATCCGCGCCGTAAAACGAGAAGACCCAAAGGGTGAACTGATCGCCAAATACGACCTGTCGCATTTGCGCGCCCTGTATCTGGCAGGCGAACGTGCCGATCCCGATACGATTATTTGGGCGCAAAATGCGCTGAACGTTCCTGTGATCGACCATTGGTGGCAAACCGAAACCGGTTGGGCCATCGCTGGCAATCCCCTGGGCATCGAAGAACTGCCGATCAAGCTGGGCTCACCCGCCAAACCGATGCCGGGCTATGACGTGCAAATTCTGGACGAAGGCGGCCACCCGATGAAAGCGGGAGAACTGGGCGCCATTGCGGTCAAGCTGCCGTTGCCTCCGGGCACGCTGCCGACCCTCTGGAACGCAGAGGAACGGTTCAAGAAATCCTATCTGGAGCACTTCCCCGGTTACTATGAAACGGGCGATGCAGGCATGATCGACGAGGACGGATACCTCTATATCATGGCGCGAACTGATGATGTCATCAACGTGGCGGGTCATCGCCTTTCGACCGGCGGGATGGAAGAGGTTCTGGCCGCCCACCCGGACGTGGCCGAATGTGCTGTGATCGGTGTATCGGATCAGTTGAAGGGTCAGATGCCTGTCGGGTTCCTATGCCTGAATGCCGGCGCCGACCGGGACCACGGTGATGTGGTTCAGGAGGTCATCAAGATGGTGCGCGAAAAGATCGGCCCCGTTGCAGCCTTCAAACTGGCAGTGATCGTCGACAGGCTGCCCAAGACCCGTTCGGGCAAGATCCTGCGCGGCACGATGGTTTCGATTGCTGACGGTCAGGACTATAAAATGCCTGCTACCATCGACGATCCTGCCATCCTTGATGAAATCAAGGACGCCTTACAAACAATCGGTTACGCAAAGTGATCTTGGGGCGGCGCAGGCCGCCCTTTTCACGTCTGCCCTTGCAACCGGAACAAAGCCCCCTACTGTCGCTGTAACACAGTGAGGGCCCATGACAGATTCCGACATCTGGCGTCTCAGCGCCACAGACTTGACCACCCTGACGCGACGCGGTGATCTAAGTGCGACTGAGGTTGTACAGGCTTCGATTGACCGGATGAATGCAGTCAACCCCGACCTGAATGCCGTGGTCGAAGATCTGCGCGCAGAGGCGTTGGAACGTGCACATTTCTTGGATAACGCGCGTGCAAGCGGGCAACCGAGCGGAGCACTGCATGGTGTACCGGTCACGATAAAAGTGAATGTGGATCAGAAAGGTCACGCTACCACCAACGGCGTCGTGGCATTGAAAGACGTCATCGCGCCGGATGACGCACCGGTTGTCAGCAATCTGCAAAAGGCTGGGGCCATTGTAATCGGGCGAACCAACACGCCGGAGTTCTCGTTTCGGGCCGATACGGACAACGCGCTTTACGGGCGCACACATAACCCATGGGGCAGCCATATCTCACCCGGCGGATCATCGGGCGGAGCGGGCGCGGCCGTGATGGCAGGTATCGGGGCGCTGGCCCATGGCAATGATATCGGCGGCAGCCTGCGCTTTCCCGCAGCTGCCAACGGGGCGGTCACAGTGAAACCAGGGCTGGGGCGTGTTCCCGCCTGGAACCCAAGCCAAAAGGTCGAGCGCGGCTTGTTGGCCCAGTCAATGTCTGTTCAGGGCCTGATTACCCGGACTGCAGCAGATTTGCACCTTTCGATGCCCAGCCTGATCTCGGCAGACGCGCGCGACCCATTCCATGTGCCAATGCCTTGGCGCGGTGAATCCCCGGCTGGTCCGATCAAGGTGGCATTCACGAAAAACACTTTTGGCTATGCTCTGCATCCCGAAGTCGAAAAGGCCCTTGATACGGCGCGCGACGCGTTGGTTGATGCTGGCTATGCCGTAGATGAGGTCGATCCGCCGGACGTTTTCGAATGTGGGCGGGTCGGTTATCGCGCACTTATGGGCGAAGTGCTGACCCTGATGAAATCGGATATCGAAGCGGCCGGTTCGCAAACCATCCAAGAGATTTTCAACGTCTACTTTCAGGAATTCCCGCCGATCGTCGAAACCGAGCTGGTAAAAATGCTGGCCAAACGCAGCCACTACGCGCGCGAATGGTCGCTGTTCATGCAAGATTATCCGCTGGTTTTGTCACCCTTCTTGCCGCAGCCCTTCTTCAAGCCCGACCGCGATACGGAAGGGGCTGAAGGCGTGCATGAGGTTCTGGGCTGCGCGGTGTATTCTTACGCGATGAACTTCCTGGGGCTTCCGGCAGCCTGCGTACCCGCGCACTTGGCCGATCTGCCGAAGGGACCACAACCGATTAATGTTCAAATTGCAGCGCAGCGATGGCGCGAAGATCTGGCGGTAGACGCCGCTGCGGCAATCGAAACCCGCGTGGGTCAAATGTGCACCGCGCTTTGGGATCAAATGAAAAGCGAATAATTGGCTCCAAAAAGAAATAGACCCCGGGTCATTGTGCCCGAGGTCCAACTGCTAAAATAAGCCCGGAAATCTGATGACGAGCGTAGCACCACCCACCCTCGCCAGCGCAAAATTTGCACAATCATTCGAAAACGCCGTTCAGGTGGCCACTCACTCCCACCTTGGCGTGTTCTCCAGGCAAGTTAAGATTACTAAAACGGCAATCAATTCCATGTGAACTGGTTCACATAAACCGAAAAAAAGTGCACGGCGGCCAGCTTTTATGTGAATTGCTCAGAAATCAGGCGTTCTTCGAGCCCGTGGCCCGGATCAAATAGAATGCGGTGGGCTATTGCCGGCTCCGACCTGATCTCGACCCAGTCGATGTCCGGGAAAGAAATGGAATCGGCATCCGCCATGACCGGGCGCTTTTCGGCATCAAGAACGTCGAATCGAACCTTTGCGATCTTGGGCAGCAGCGCGCCACGCCAACGGCGGGGACGGAACGCGGCAATCGCAGTCAACGCCAAAACGTCCGAACCAATTGGCAGGATCGGCCCGTGTGCCGAATAGTTGTAGGCCGTCGATCCGGCGGGTGTCGACAGCAGGGCTCCATCGCACACCAGTTCCGACATCCGCACGCGACCGTCAACGCTGATCTTCAGCCTTGCAGCCTGTGGGCCAGCCCGCAACAGCGACACTTCGTTGATGGCCAGCGCCTCGTGCAACTTGCCTGATTGATCCATTGCGCGCATCGCCAGCGGATTGATAACCTCTTCTTCGGCATCCTCGAGACGCGCGATCAGGTCGTCTTCGTGGTATTCGTTCATCAAAAAGCCGATCGTGCCCCGGTTCATACCGTATACCGGTGTGTCGAGATGCTGCATGTTGTGCAGGGTGTGCAACATGAAGCCATCCCCGCCGAGAGCAACCACAACATCTGCGTCGCGCGGTGCAGCGTTTCCGTGTTTAGCCACCAGAGCATCCCGGGCCGTCTGCGCCACTTTGACCTCACTGGCAAGAAAGGCGATTCTCTTTTTCATATTTTACGGTTTCCGGTCCTACGCATTTGGTTCCGAAACAAACATACCTTTCCCCAATAGGCCAGTCTTGACGCGCCAGCTTAGAAATTCGTCGCTTTAAGCCTTTTGGAGAAGCAACGTTTCCGATAGGAAATCCGCAAGATTTCACCCAGCCATGTGGAGCGCCCATGAACGCCAATCTTCGTGACACCGGATTTTTCACCCAATCCCTGTCTGACCGCGACCCTGAGCTTTTTGGCTCGATCACGTCGGAACTGGGCCGTCAGCGCGACGAGATCGAGTTGATTGCCTCCGAGAACATCGTCTCTGCCGCCGTAATGGAAGCGCAGGGTTCGGTGATGACCAACAAATATGCCGAAGGCTATCCCGGTCGGCGCTATTATGGCGGTTGCCAGTTCGTCGACATCGCCGAAAACCTGGCCATCGACCGCGCCAAGCAGCTCTTTGGCTGTGAATTTGCCAACGTGCAGCCCAACTCGGGCAGCCAGGCCAACCAGGGTGTGTTCCAGGCGCTGATCAAGCCCGGAGACACCATTTTAGGCATGAGCCTGGATGCGGGCGGCCACCTGACCCACGGCGCGGCCCCGAACCAATCGGGCAAGTGGTTCAACGCGGTGCATTACGGCGTGCGCAAGCAGGACAACCTGATCGACTATGACCAGATCGAGGCGCTGGCGAAAGAGCACCAGCCTAAGCTGATCATCGCCGGCGGCTCGGCCATCCCGCGCACCATCGACTTTGCCCGCATGCGCGAGATCGCCGATATGGTCGGCGCCTATCTGCACGTGGACATGGCCCATATCGCCGGTCTGATCGCGGCAGGCGAGCATCCCAGCCCCTTCCCGCACGCGCATGTGGCCACAACGACCACGCACAAGACCCTGCGCGGCCCGCGCGGCGGCATGATCCTGACCAATGACGAGGCGATCGCCAAGAAAGTGAACTCGGCCATCTTCCCCGGCATTCAGGGCGGCCCGCTGATGCATGTGATCGCGGCCAAGGCCGTGGCCTTTGGTGAGGCGCTGCGCCCCGAGTTCGAGACCTATATCCAGCAGGTCATCACCAACGCGCAGGCGCTGTCGGATCAACTGATCAAGGGCGGTCTGGACACCGTGACCCACGGCACCGACACCCATGTGGTGCTGGTCGACCTGCGTCCCAAAGGCGTGAAGGGCAACGCGACCGAAAAAGCCCTGGGCCGGGCGCATATCACCTGTAACAAGAACGGCGTGCCGTTTGACCCTGAAAAGCCGACCGTGACATCGGGCATCCGTCTGGGCTCACCCGCCGGCACCACCCGCGGCTTTGGCGAGACCGAGTTCCGCCAGATCGCCGACTGGATCATCGAAGTGGTCGACGGCCTGGCTGCCAATGGCGAAGACGGAAACGCTGCCGTCGAAGCAAAGGTCAAAGCCGAAGTCGCAGAACTCTGCGCACGCTTCCCGATCTATACGAACTTGTAAGAAGTTCAGCATATCAGAAAACGGCGCCCCCGAGGCGCCGTTTTTTTTGTGATTATCCGCAGAACTACTGTGCGCGTCGCTGGTTCACTTGAGGGCCTTTTCAAGTCTTTTCTTCCCGCTGGGCTACAGTACGCAGCTTAAAACCCAAGATCAGATCAAGCCGCGCCACCACAGAAAGACCAGCAGCAGTGTCGTCAGGGCCAGCAGGTTAAAAGCCAAGCCACCAAGCATCCCCAGAAACCACCCCCATCTGCGGTCGGCCAGGTTGATCGCGCTGAGATGCCCCTGCACCACATCTGCTGCCCGGATCAGCTTGGGTGTGTCGAGAACCTGCCTCAGTTTCGGATGTGCCGCCATCGCCTCGGCTCGGGCCAGCACCATAGCCTGTTTGTAGACACGACGCGGTAAGCGCCGCTTGGCCTTTCGGATTGATGCCTCAAGGGTTTTGTCTCGCACGCCCAGCTTGGCACGCAACAAGGCCACGGTATCGGCAATCCGGGTCTGAATGTCTGGGTCTTGCGACATGGGTGGCCTCCTGCCGCGCAATCTAGCGACTGGTTCGTAGACCTACAATGGGGGTGGTCGTCCGCGATGTGCGCGAGTATCACTCGGGTTATGCTAAATACGATTGTACATGGCGCACCAACCGCCCTTCCCCCACTCATCATTGCACATGGCCTGTATGGTTCTGCCCGCAACTGGGGTGTGATAGCCAAACGGCTATCGGACGAACGGCAAGTTGTAGCCGTGGATATGCGCAACCACGCCCGCAGCGCGTGGGACCCCGAGCACGACTATCCTCACCTGGCGCAGGACATCGCCGAAGTGATCACACAGGTCGGCGGTAAGGCCGATGTGCTTGGGCATTCCATGGGCGGCAAAGCTGCGATGACCCTAGCGCTGCACCATGGGGCCTTGGTGAACAAACTGGTGGTCGCCGACATCGCGCCGGTGAAATACACGCACAGTCAAATCCAGTTCATCCAGGCCATGCGGGCGGTTGATTTTTCACGCATCGAACGCCGTTCGGACGCAGAACAACAACTGGCCGAACAGGGTGTTGAAAAAGCGTTGCAAAGCTTCTTTACGCAATCCCTGGACATCAATGGCAAACGTTGGTTGCTGAACCTGGATGTATTGGCGGACCAAATGCCCAATATCATGGGCTTTCCCCAGCTAACTGCATCATGGACCGGGCCTGCATTGTTCCTGTCCGGTGGTGCATCTGATTACGTCCTGCCAGAGCATCGCGACAAAATCCGCGCGCTGTTTCCCAGCGCACGGTTTGCCAAAATCCCAGGCGCTGGGCATTGGCTGCACGCCGAGAAACCGCGCGAGTTCGAAGCGGCCGTCAGAACGTTTCTGAATGCTTGATCAAGCGCCCTGATACAGCCGCTTGGCTACCATCCAAGACGCGGGCGCGGCAATCACGGCCCCTGCTGCTGCCCCAACAATTGCGCTGACCGAAACCATCCCAGCAGTCAAAACTGCGATCACAGCCGAACCCGACAGGGCAGTTGCAATCAGTGAATACAGCATTGCGGCAAGACGAAACATGTCCGGATTTCCTTTAGGTAACTTCCGGCCATATATCATGCAATTCGAATGTGTTTTGCCTTGATTTGTGTCAGATGCAGAACGGTTTTGTATCAAGCCCCCACAAGTTCACCGCCCCCGTTTACCCAGTCCGCCAAGCCGCCAAGGTTGTAGACCTGTCGATATCCCATGTCTTTCAGCAGCTTGCCAGCCAACGCCGCTCGGCCCCCCGAGGCGCAATATAGAACGATAGGGCGATCTTTACGCAGTTCCGGGTCATGGGATTGCAACGTGTCATCAGCCCGGAATTCCAGCATTCCCCGTGAGATATGGTGCGCGCCTGCGGCGCGACCCGTGGCTTGCAGCTCTGCCGCGTCTCGAATGTCCAGCAGCAGCCCGCCCTGCTCAAGAATAGTCTTTGCCTGCGCGGTATCGATCCGCGCGACCACCGCATTAGCGGCCTCCATCATGTCTTTGACCGTCACCGGCATGTATCTTCTCCTTCACCTCACCGGCAAAGGGTAACATGCGGAATTTGGAAGGTGTAGAGGTGACCTGAAAGCCCTACCCTAATGCTCGCGAAACGCGCGTGACATACTGTCTGACACGGGCTTGGCGATATAAGCGGCAAAAGTTCGTTCTTCGGTCTGGATCATAATTTCGGCCGGCATCCCAGGCGTAGGAATAAAGCCACTGACCCGTTGCAACTCATCCGGTGTCAGAGAAATGCGCGCCAGATACACTTCCTGCGGACTGCCCGAGGTCTGTTCGGGCAAAGCGTCAGCAGAAATATAGAAAACCTCGCCATATAACACTGGAGTCGTGCGTTGGTTCAAAGCAATCAGACGGACCGAGGCAGTCTGCCCGGTTATTACGCTGTCGATTTCCGTGCGGGGAATCTGTGCCTCGATGATCAGGGGCGCATCGGCGGGCAAAATTTCGGCAATGGGTTCGCCGGTTTCAATAACACCACCCGGCGTGTGATAGTGCAATCGCACCACCGTACCGGTCACAGGGGCCCGAACTACGGCTCGCTCTAGAACGTTGCGCGCTTGACGAGACTTTTCGCGCACACTTTCCAGATCGGCCTCGATCACGCCCAGTTCATCCAGCGCAGCCTCGCGATAAGCAGACCGGGTGCGCGTGATCTGTTCTTCGTATTTCAGTAGCATCTGGTTGATCTCGGCTGCCTCAGCCTGCAACCGTGCTTGTTGCCCTTCAGCTTCGGCCTGAACGCGTCGGATCGCGTTGAGCTCTCCTTTGCGAACAAGACCTTTTTCGTAAAGCTGGCTTTTGGCCTCATATTCCTCATGCAAAATCTCGGCGCGCCGCACCATGCTGTCCAGCTGAGCCTCAAACCCACTTGACCGGATCTTCAGCGCCTCCATGTTCCTCTCAAGCAAGGCGACATCGTTCAGAAGCGTCTTGCGCGATACATCAAAGCTGAGCCTTTGCCCGTCCAGAATGGCCATGACTTCGACATCCTGGGAAGCTTCAAGAAGGTCCGTAGAAAAGACAAGGCGTTCGCGTTCACCATATTCCGCCAGCAACCGTTGGGTCATGGCTTGCAGGCGTATCTTGCGGATGAACAGTTCACGCTCGTTGGCCTGCGCCGAGGTTTGGTCCAACGTCATCAGCACTTGCCCGGCCTGAACCGACTGCCCCTCGACTACTTTAATTTCTTCGATGATCCCGCCCTCGAGATGTTGAACGATCTTGTTGCGACCGGTTGCAACAAAACTGCCCTGCGCAATCACCGCAGCCGCCAGAGGGGCGCTGAAGGACCAGACCCCGAAACCGCCAAAGCACACCAGCAGCATGACCAGTCCGATGGCAATCAGCCGGTTGATCGAGCGCGGAACCTCGGCATACCAAAGTTGAGGTTCGTCGGCAGAATTCTTCACAGGTACGAGGTCGTTCATGCTCAGCCCCCCTGCTGGCCTTCAATTCGGGTTTGTTTGCGCGGCGCGTTGATTTGTTGCAGAACCTGATCGCGTTGACCGAACAAGGCCACGCGCCCATCGGTCAGCAACATGATCTTGTCGACTACGTTCAACAGCGTCGGTTTCTGCGTGATGACAACTACGGTGATCTTGCTTTCGCGCGCCTGCTCAATCGCCCGGGCCAGCGCTTTGTCACCGGCAACATCGAGGTTCGAGTTCGGCTCATCCAGCACAACCATTCTCGGGTTGCCGAAGAACGCCCGCGCCAGCGCTATACGTTGCTTTTGCCCACCAGACAAAGGCGCGCCATCTGCGGCCACCACCGTCTCATACCCTTGCGGCAGGGTCGCGATCATGTTGTGAACATCGGCTAAAACGGCAGCATCGTGGATCTGTTCGTCGGTCGCATCTGCCCGCATCCGACCAATGTTGTCCTTGATCGTGCCGGGGAACAGTTGGACATCCTGCGGAAGGTAGCCGATGCTTTCCCCAAACTGGCGCGGATCCCAGTTGCGAATATCCATCAGGTCCAGCCGCACACTGCCCGAAGTGGGCAGGATAGACCCGACCAGTGTTTTCCCCAGCGTCGTCTTCCCCGCACCGGAATTGCCGATAATGGCCAACGTTTCTCCGGGTGTCAGCGAGAATGTGATCCCGTTCAAAACCACCCGTTTGGTCCCACCGGGCACATACAGCAAGCGTTCAACATCCAAGCGGCCTTCGGGACGCGGCAGGCGCAGCTTTTCGTATTGCAGGGCAGAGGTCGACAGCAAAGCCTTGATCCGCCCATATGCGCCGCGTGTCAGCAGATAGCTGTTCCAACCCTCGATCGAGCCTTCGATGGGCGCAAAGGCGCGCCCCGCAATGATCGAAGCGGCAATCACCATCCCGCCGGTGATCTCTCCTTGCAACGCCAGATAGGCACCCCACCCCAGAATACCGATTTGGGTTAGCAGCCTGACAGCGCGTGAAACCGCTGCGAAGATCACGTTGCGGTCCTGAGCGCGCACCTGCCAAGTCAAAGACTGAGCGGTGTCCCTGCCCCAGATCCGCACAGCTTCGGGGATCATGGCCAGCGCGTTGATGATCTGGCTGTTGCGTGACATCGAATCCAGATGCTGGTTCGCCAGCGACTGCGCCTTGTTGGCTTCGGCAAAGGGTTTGGCCGTCATTTTCTGGTTGATCAGGGCAATCGTCATCAAGAGCAGCGCGGTTACGACAACGATCATGCCCAACTGCGGATGCACCAGGAAAATCATCAGGATGAACAAGGGCGCGAAGGGGACGTCCAGGAACGAGATAAGAGTGCCCGAAACCAGAAAGCCACGTAGTTGCTGCAAATCGCCTAACGTCTGGTATTCGCGCCCGTTGCCATGCAGCGACGCATGGGCCGCCGCGCTGAGAACCGGCGCGCCCAAACGGGCTGCCACTTCGACCCCGGTGCGCATCAGCATGAAACGGCGTACCGCGTCGAAGGCTGACTGAAAGATCACCGCGCCCGCAACAATTGCGGTCAGCATGATCAATGTATCCAGAGACCGGCTGGTCAGAACGCGGTCACTGATCTGAAACAGGTATATCGGGATCGCCAGGATCAAAATGTTCGTGGCGCAAGTCAGAACCAGCACAAAAGCTAGGTTGCGCCAGATCGCGCGGATCGACACCCGCAGGGTGCGCTGAAAGTCCTCGGGCGGGGTGCGCTTGTGAAAGGCTTGGGGTGGCCCTTTGCCGTCTCCGCCACCAGTCTGATTTTGCGGCAGAGGTTGGTTTGCCTTGGCCTCGATCGTGGTGCCCATGCGGTTTTCGCCGGCCGCGCGCGCAGAGGGGGTCTTGCGCGCAGTCGTTTCCTCGGCGGTTACCTGACCGGGGCCATCAGCATCAGCCACCCCATTGCCGCCACCCGTTGGGTCTTTGTCTTGCACGGGTTGCGGCTTTGCACACTGATGGGGAGGATCAGCGCGCAGTTGTTCGCGTGAGTGGTCGTGATCTTCGGATTGCTTCAGTTTCTCAGGTTTCACTGACTGTTTTGCTTTCGGGTCCGACACGCGCATCTGCTTTGTCAGATGCAGACGCGGCGCAATTTTGGGCCCTTCGGGCGTGGGTTTCACCTTTTCACCAAGATTTTGGCTTTGCGGCCTTCCTCCGCCCTGCCTGTCCAAGGGGCTGGATAAGTACGGGCGGCGCGACGTAAATACGATCGACATCTACTAACTTTCTGGTCACTCGGTAAAAAACGAAAAAATCAAGCCAGCACGGTTTGCAGGCCATCGTAGTTGGTCGTGGTATCAGTTGTTGGAGCGGTCAAAGCCAACGCTGCATCAGGCTGTGCGACACTCATATCGCTCATGATTGCGGCGATGGCTTCATTGGTCATTGCCGTTATGTCTTCATTGGTGGGCATGTCGAGCAGACTGGCCTGATGCAGAAGCAGATCCGAGTACGCTCCGTTTGCGGCCATGATTGTCGAATCCACACCCATCTTGGTCACGCTTGCGCTGTTCAACAGGGCGTTGCTGCCAGCAACCACTTCTGTCTGGGATGCATCGGGGCCGGATAGCTCTATGTCGTCCTGATCCTGCACCACGGTTGTCTGTTCCACGACATTGACCTGCACCAAATCGCCGTCGATCTTGAGAACGCGTATTTGCTCCATCCCGGCGAAATCAGGATTATTCATCAAGGCATCCTCAAGCGCGGCTATGTCGTCATCAGCCAGCGCCATAGTGTCCGACATTTCTTGGGACATGTCCTGATAGGTGTCATCCCCTACCGTTTTGACAGAGGCTTCGTTCATCACGAGGTTTTCGTCGCCACCCGCTTCGTCTTCGTCCATTGCCGGGTCCATGCCGCCGCTAATGACATCGTCGTCAACCAACACGAGTGTCTGGTTTACAACGTCCACAGAGATCATGTTTCCGTCGATGATGATCACATCATAATAATTGCCCAGCTGAATAAGGTCCGAGACGTTGTACATCTCGTTGTCGCCCAGCGCATACATGGTTGACGAAGCAGAAATTTCGGTCTCGATTTGGTCGATATCCGTGGCATCGATATCCTGCTTGATGAAATTCGCGACGACCAGATCACCCTGAACATGGTCCACGATAACAATCGGTGCCGCAGACGCAGCGCCAGATGATGCACCCAGCCAAGGTGCCGTTTTGGATTCGACCTCGATTTGCGAGGTCTGCACGATGTTTGTGCCACTGCCCGTTCCCGGCTCACCTTGATCCCAGTCGGAAACAACTGCGACCTGACTAATGGCCGTCAGGCTGACCGCCTGCCCTCCGACCGCGATAATTGGGGCATCCACCCAAGCCACAGTGGCCGCCATTGCATTGATCGCAACGTTGCCACCGGTCACAACCAGGTGCCCGTCATCAAATTCTGGGTCCTTTGACTGATCCCATTCTTCAGGATACGGCAGCTCAGCCGTGTTTTCCGTGTCATCGGGCTGATGATATTCGGGAAGCAGATCTTTCCATTCCGGAGCGTCCGTGACGTATTCGCCGTTGACGATCACACCCATCGCATCGTCGCCGTGGAATTGATGCACTGTTACGCCTTCAATGTCCGAGATCATCGGGTTCGCCATCTGATCGGCGAGTGCCGCGAGCATTTCGGTCGATTGGTAGTCCGCGAGTGAAAATGATGGCGCGGCAATGGCGTGAAGCGACAGAGCCATGTCTAGCATCTGCTCGCCCTGCACCATTAGCGCTTCGGGGTCTCGAAAATCTCCGTCGCCCACAACGTCATTGTCGCGCATGTAAACCGTCTGCACGGTAACGGTCACGGCCGATCCCAGCGGCACGGTTTCCGGTTGCAGAATGATCAGTTGGACAAAGGAAGACGGGCCTGTATCGCTTATTTCGTTTTCCGGCACATAACGCACAGGCTCTCCGGGACCGTCCAAAACAATCACCGCCTCTGACACCGGCCCAAGAGGTGCAGCCGGCAGCGGCATTTCGGGTTCAGAGGGTTGAAAACTGTAGGGCAGAGCTTTGTACTCGCCTGCCGGAATATCCAAGTCTGCCTTGATATGGATCGAGGCCGGATCGTCCAGCCCTTCGACTTCGGCTTTGCGCCTCAGCGCTGTGAATTCCTCGTACTGATCCCGCAACCGGGACTGTTCGATCGTAAGCTCAAATGTTCCAACAAAATGCGCTATCGTCTCGGAAATACTGTCAAGGGCCATGTCGGTTTTCCTTTACACCCGCACCGGCCAAAATTTCCGTTTTGGGTTCAGTTGGGCCGAGGCCGCGATAAACGGCCTCGGCAGGTTTCAAAAGACATACAAGGCCCGGAAATGCGGGCCCCGCTTTTGTGACTTAGGTGTCGGTGTCGTCGCTTGCGTACGAGGACGTCATCGAACCGCCAACCATGGTCGTATCAACCGAGTTGCCAAGTACATTGGCACCCATGACGATCGACTGGTTGAAGGCCGAGGTGTCGACAACCGCCGCAGCCGAGGCGTAGGATTCGCCGGTCACGATGCCATCGCCACCATTGTTTGCGCCCCAGTTGCCGCCCGAGCCGCCTGCGCCACCGTCACCCGAATAGGCTCCGGCTGCGCTGCCGCCCGTAATGGTGCCACCCATGGTGTCACCCGAGGTTGCGCTGCCCATCGAGGCTCCGCTGGTTCCGCCGTTTGCAGCAGACGCGCCACCGGCACCAGCATTGCCTGAATCAGCCGAACCCGTTGCGTCACCGGATCCGGTCGAGGTCGAGTCGTTGTCGGAACTACCCGCGCCACCGTAACCGGCAATGGCTTCGGCCAAGCTGTCCGCCGCACCGTTTGTGTCCGCGTCTCCGAAGACATCCGCTGCACCGCCGCCGCCTGCAGTATTGGCTGCATCGGCAGATCCAGCTCCGTTGCCGCTGGAAGTAGACGTCGGAGTGGTGCTGCCACCTGCACCGCCGTCACCATCTGCAGCTGATGTTCCGGAACCCATCGCATCTGCAGCGCCGTCAGCCGCATTTGAACCGCCGTCACCACCGCTGCCATCCGTTGCTTGCGAATTGCTGGCTGAACCGTTCACATCGCCTGGGCTTTGATCAATATCCGGACCACTTGCCGATTGATCGCCAACACCCTGGGCGTCGGAATCTGCATCTGCAGTGCCACCCGAACCATCGCCGCCCGAGCCATCGCCAGCCGTTCCGTCACCACCAGAGCCGTCTCCTCCGGTTCCGTCGCCGCCGGTTCCGTCACCGCCTTCGCCAGGTTCGGCATCAATCATGCCCAGCTGTTCCTGCAACTCCATGATCGCAGCTTCAAGCATCGCGGCAAAGCCACCTTCGCCATCACCGCCGGTTCCGTCACCACCGGTTCCGTCACCACCAGTGCCATCACCGCCGGTTCCGTCACCGCCTGTGCCATCACCGCCGTCACCATCAGCAGAACTGTCCGCACCACTGTCTGCAGTGCCATCCGCCGTGTTGTCGCCTGCCGAGGCGTCATTGGCTTCAGTGTCGCTGTCGCTGCTGTTCGAAGCTGAACCTTCTGTCGCAGCACTGCCGTCACCACCATCAGCTCCGGACGCATCCGTTGCGTTATCCGCTGTACCGGTACCGGTGCCGGTGGAATCGGAATCGCTGTCTCCACCGTCGGCGTTACCTGAAGAGCTTGCACCGGACAGACCCAGACCCAGACCCAGACCAAACGAATCCGCGCTACCACCAGCGCCACCGGTTCCATCACCGTCTACGCTTGTGCTGCCGTCGTTGTCCGACGAGGCCGAGCCGTCAGCATCTCCGCCATTGCCACCCGAGCTATCGCCGGTCGAGCTGGCATCGGATGTACCCATACCCATACTTGCGTTGGACGCGTCACCCGAAGACCCACCGTCACCGCCTGCCGAATCCGCATCGGCGCTGCCGGTGTCTCCACCTGCGGCCCACGCGTGGCTGCCAAGCGTTGACGAGTTTGCCGAACCGCCTACTGTGGTTCCACCGTCACCCGATGTTCCGCCATCTGCATTCGCCCGGATACCTTCTGCAGCCGTGGCTGTGCCGCCATTGGCGTCGCCGTTCTGGTAGAAACCTGAATTGTTCGCAACGCTCGCTGACTCCAGCGTGTCGTCATCGCTCAGGCTGGCAACCTGGTTGTTGACTGATGACATCGCGGTGCCCGCACCATCCATTGAGATGTCCAGATTCATGTCATCGCCGGGATCATAGTTCAGATTACGGCCTGCGGTGATCACATCGCCAACTGTCGCGGAATCCCCAAGATCCAGATCAACTTGATCATCGTCGCGCGGAATCCACTCGCCACCACCAAAATCGATATTGATGGCGTTGTTGTTGGAGTTGTCGTTGCTGTCGTCACCGGCATCCAGCGACTGAGACTGGTCTTGTCCCTGACCCTGATCCTGACCTTGGCCTTGGTCCTGACCCTGATCCTGGCCTTGGTCTTGTCCCTGACCTTGATCCTGGCCTTGACCTTGGTCTTGACCCTGACCTTGATCATTCGAGTTGTCGACATTCTGGTCTTGCTGCTGTTGTTGCGCTGTCAGATCGGCCTCGACAAAGGCTTCTACTACAGGGATCTCAACATTGACCGGTGCATCCAGATTTTCGACGTTAATTTCATCGACGGTCGTTACGTTTGTATTATTTACATTACGTCTCATGACAAATTCCCATTTCTGGAACGCCAGACCGCCATTCATCTACAAAGCGGTATCAGGCGCGGTTGAAACAAAAAAGCACACACAGCGAAAAAGACGCTGAATGCGGTATTCGTTTTCTTACTCTGGGCCACCTCCTTTCCCGGCTAAGCCGAAAACGTGACCCTCCAAATCAAAGCAAAAATACGCTGAGGGCGATCACGTCAGGGATAGTCACTTCTGAAATTGAAGCCCGCCCATGTTTGCAGCGACCCCGATTCGCGCCTAGCTAGTGAAAAGTTCTGACAAGTTTATTTTATTGTTTTTATTGTATTTTTTACAAAAACAATCTCAGCCAGCACATAGCCGGGGCAAAAGTTCTAGACGGAGATACTGACAAAAAATAAACACAATTGTTTCCGCCGGTTACACAAAAGAGACCGCAAAATCCTAAACGAAAGTTCTATGAATCCCAGTGTGGGCTTGCGCCATCAGGTTGTAGGCATTCAAGATTCGAGTTATAATAAAAGGACTATAATTTATTGATTAGTTAACGTTTTTTACTCGTTCCATTTTTTAAGAATCAAATTCCAGTTACGCCTGTTTTGTAGGGGGCAATAATGAGTAAGTCTTTGCAGAATGAAACTGCCACTCAGGGCAATTATTCCGAAGATTTGTCGATCGTCTTTGTCGGAAAAGAATTGTTCTATTCCAACCAAACACTCAGAAGCGTTCAAACCGAATTTGGCGTCCGCGCCGAACGCTTTGAATCCCTCGAAGCGATGAGCGCGAATGCGCAAAACAGCAACAAGATCATAGTTGTCGACCAGATGATGATCGAAGATCTGCTGTCGCGTCCCGACGTCTACACCAATTGTACAGGCTCGGGCTGTATTGCATTTGCCTATCGTAAGGAAGGTTTGGCGCGTCGCCTGTTTCAGCAGTGGGATCGGGCCCGGTTGGGTGAGATCGGTTTTCTACCTATGAATGTTGCACCGGATGCCTGGCGCGCGATCCTCAGACTGCTGATGCATGAAGAATTGTACTTGCCCAGCTTTCTGGCCGATTGCGTACAAGTCCCCCCCCAGAACCCGACCCCGGCGGCTGCACATTCGCCCTCAGTCACGCCAAATGGCACCGATTTGAATTCACGTTACGCCAAGCTGACGCGTCGCGAGAAACAGGTACTGCAATTGGTCTCGCAAGGCAAAAGCAACAAGCTGATCGCAGCCAAGCTGGGCATCACCGAACATACGGTCAAGCTGCACATGCACAATGTTGTAGGCAAGATTGGCGTCAATAACCGAACTGCAGCAGCTCATTTCTATTTCGAGGTCGCACCTCATGCGGTGCAGCAGCCCGCCCTTGACTGACACGTTCGAAACCCGGTTCGACCGCCTGATCTTATTGGTTGGTAGGTTGAACTATATGTGGACCAACACCGAAAGCCTGTTGATCCATCTGATAGCTGGCCTAACAGGGGCATCCAAAGACGTCTCCGTCATCATCTTTCTAACTCTGAACACCACCCGTGCCCGAATTGATTTGGTCGAACGCTTGGCCAAGATGGAGGGGCGTCCGCCACAAATCCGCGACCCGATCCTTGCGCATACGCAGCGTCTGACAAAGCTGTCGGGCATCCGCAACAAATACAATCATTGTATCTATTCCTTCGACCCCGAAAGCGGTAATCCAAAGACCATCCTGATGCGCATCGCGGATCGCAAAACCGACATCAAACTCGGCCGCGAAGACACAGTAGACGATAAAGCCCTGCGCGAGATCGAAGGGGTTGTTGATCAGTTGTCTGCGGCAAACAGAGACATTTGGAAGTTAATCCAGGATCTTGGGTATCCGGTCTAGATCAGACAGGTATGATCGGTTTCAGAGCAACGATCGAACTATAACAATAAAAAATGAAATTTGCGTGGTATGTGTGGCAAGCACTGCGTTGATATTTTCACGAACTGATTAAACTTGTAAACCACCGTATCTGAACATTTTTCCACTCCAGATTGTATAGAAACGAGTAAACACGCCGCCAACCAGCCCGACAAAAGTTTGAGACAGACAAATGACGGCTACCTGGCTACTTTTCCTCGCGACTAAAAGCCTTCTGTTGGGGCAAGCGCATCCAGTAGGTCGGAGTACCCTGGTGGCAGCAATGGCTTGAGGAAGAACATCGTCGGTTCCTTTGGCAGAGCGTCAGCGATGCTCTCCTCGCCACGCAAACCCTCCAGCACAATGCGGATCTTCTCCTCCGCAGAATGATGCTTGCGCGTCTTGCGGCGAATGTCCTTGACGACCCGTTCAGCCGTCGGTTTGTCTGTTCCAGCTTTCCGTCTCATCTTCACTCCTTAACGGTTCAGATGAGCCAGAAACCTTCCGTTATGCAAATCCTTCAATCAGGCCTACAGGTGCTGATGTCAGACATCCCAGAGGTATCTTTGGCCGACACAAGAAAGCAACGTGTGTATTGGGCTGGTGTTCTAGCGCTGGGGGCAGATCCAATTTCGGAACGTTAGCGTCAGCGGCTTGAAACGGAGAACAGCCAAGCGGCGCATCCTCATGCAGTAGTGGGCCGATTATGCGACCCAGACTGAGGCAAAGGTCGTGCAGCTTCGCGGTTAGATCGGTGGCGGCTCGGTTCGTTTACGGAGCAATTTTAGTGCACTCTGGGGGCAAGACCTAGAAACAAGCATTTTCAACTGCAGTTTCACACGAATCTGCGGTCGTTCGACAAAATATGTGCTGCGACTGAATTGCGGACAAAGCTGTCGTTTGCTTCGGCAACGATCAATCGGGGAGATCAACCCATCAACCCAGAAAGAACTCGAGCGGGTTTTCTTAAGGCGTCACAAACCAGGCAAAATTGACTAACAACAAAATATTTACAGCAAAAGGCGCGGTATTCTTGTTCTTGTAGTGCTAAGATGAAGAGATATCGCTTGGTCTTCTTTTTTCTGGCAAATGAGCCGATACCTTGAGACGAATTCTTGCTTTCGCCGCACTGTCGGCTGCAAATACGACCAGTCCAACCTTTGCTCAAAGTATAAACCCTGATGCCTCCGAGGCCGCTGCACAAGCGGCTTTGTCTGTCTTGAGTATCGCCGCCACCCCAAATGAGACTTTATCCTCGTTTTCTTTTCTTGATGCTTCCGGAGGTACCAAAAGTCTACGCTCGACCCAGCTGCGAGGAGGGTACAAGCCATTTGAAAACGGGCTTTATTTAGAGGGTCTTGTTGCCTACCAAAAGTACAACCCGGTAATCTTCTTCCCGGGGATCGCTACCGGCACTGAGTTGGATGTAACTTGGTCAAGCGTGGCAGCAACGGTTGGCGTCGGCTGGGAGTTTCCCTTGATAAACGAGTGGAAGATTCGGCCGGTCGGACATTTCTCACTTGGCCAAGTGACTGCAGATGCCATTTTTGCCGACTTTCCACTGCTGGGCCCGAGATCTAACTCCAACGAACTGATCGATGGGAATTTAAACGCATTCGGGATCGGTGCTTCGCTTGGCATTTTCCGAGAGGCGCAATTTGGGCCGTGGCAAGTGGAATACCGTTTCCGTCAAACATTCTTGGAATTTAACCCGATCAATGAGCCGCAGGCTGGGAACGCAAGTGCGAGTTCCAATCAAACAACCTTGTTCTCACGTCATCGCTATCCGCTGAACAACGTCAGACTTTTCGAACTCCCAACGCAACTTGTTCTGGATGCCGGTGTCGTGCTGTATCACGGTGACAGCGCAACCGTTCTTGATACCGATTGGCTAGCAACGGCTGGTTTCGGACTTGAGATTGATACTCGCTTGACCGGCCTACCGGCCGTTCGAGCGGGACGCTTAATGTTAAACGGTATAGTTGCCGAAGAATTTTCCGGTTTTTCGATAGGCTTCGGTCTACGGTTCTAAGTCGAGGCTGCTCTTGCCTGACAATAACAATTAAGCTCAATTTCATTTTGAACCGCCACTTGCGGTTGTGCTGAGTAGAAAAATGACCGAATTGGGTTCAATGCAGGCGTTCGCATAATCGGGGCGGATGCCCACTTTGCAGGGCTGAGCAGACTATTCATTGAGTTCTTACAGTCTTGGTCAAAATTGGCCGCAAAGGCCAATCGGTAATAGATTTTCTGGAAAGAATTTTTAATAGCAAGCCCGAGTTGGAGGAGACAGTCCGGCGAGCCCTATCCAAACTGGGAATGACTTTGTTGTCGACGTGGCCAGTAAATTCGGCGTCAATGTCCTCAACCAGATGAGTCTGGATCAAGGTATTTCGACGACTTGAATGCTTTACGCGCCCGCTTCGGACATTGACCGTTACAGCGCACTCTAGGTTTTTCAAAAAGTGCTTTATCTAATTGGCGTTCAGGATCGGACCATCCAACAACCTGACCAATTCTCCAAAATACCCTCCAGAACGCGCCGGATGCGTAGGATCAGATGTAATTGCGACAGCAAGGTTTCGATCAGGATGGGCCGCTATTATTTGGCCCCCATACCCACGCGCCAACTCATATCCTGAAGGGGACAGAAACCAGCCATAGCCGTAATCCAATCCAGAGAAAGGCGAACGGCCGTGTGGCTTGGTCGATTCCAAGACCCAACGCTCAGGAATGATCTGCCTGTTGGCAAAAGCCCCGCGGTCCCGAAGCAACACCGCGATCTTCAACATCGACCTCGGCGTAATCGCCATCTCATTCCCACCCAAGTAGTAACCCTGTGGATCCTTCGTCCAAGCAGGTATCTCGATACCAAGCGGTGCACCCAGCCTCTCACGCGTCAATCTCAAAAGACTTAGGCCGGTCGCCACAGTCAATGCTGCGCCAAGCAGATGGGTCGATCCGGTAGAATAGAGCATCTGTTGTCCTGGCTCTGCAACCATGGGTCGTGTCAAAGCATCCGCTATCCAGTTGGGAGAGTTGACCCATTCTCCGTAGTTGCTGCCAGAGGTTCTTTCGAGCCCTGCCCGCAGTGTCACCAGATCTTCCATTGTAATGCTCTCAGAACCGGGTGTGGCATTGGCGGGCAAGAGTTGCGGAGCGACCTCCTGCAAGGTGGCATTCACAGACGGGATTTCCTGCCGGTCGATCGCCGTCCCAAGCAACAAAGCCACAATGCTTTTCGAACAAGACTTTATATTCGCTGGTTTATCCAGGCCTGCACCCTGTCGAGCCTGAGCAAAAATGACGTCGTCTCCGCGTTGAATTTGAAGTGAATGCAACTGCTGAAGATCGCTGATTGCATCATTCAGCGCCACCGTTTGTCCACGTCCAATATACGGCGCACAAATTGCGGTTGTCGTTACCAACAGGAACTTTCGACGTGTGATCATGGCAGTCATTTGGAAGCAAATATCCGAATGTCCAGTTACTAAAGCAACATCAAAGCTTTTTTGTCGAAGATGCTCAAAATGCCTCCCAAAACGAACACGGGGATTTCAGGCAACAGAAAGCTTCGTCACACACTTGGCCGGCATTCTCGGGCGTAAGAACTGTGGTAGGCTGACCTTGAGGACATTCTAGCAGGAGATCTCCCGTTGCTACAGAATTCACTCCGTCTCACACTCTCTGCCGCGGCAATTGCCATCTCGGTAGGCTTCTTGCCGGACCGCGTCGAAGCATTTTCGCAAGATATACCAGCGTGGTTACAAAAACACGTGGGAACAGGTGATGGGCAAATCGCACCAATTGTTCTGAACAGGGCGCGTGCGCTTTACATCGAGAAAGTACGACGAGGTGAAGTAAAGAACCCCTGCTACCTTGCCAAGGATGCAACCCGCCCCAGCACTGCAAGAAACGGCAATCCGGGCAAGCGGTTTTACGTCATTTGCGAGTCACAAAAGTCCTTCCGAGCGGTTTCGTCCGGCTATGGCAATGGCAGAAAACTAAAGAACGCCAATTTTTCGAATGGTCGGCAATGCGCGAAGAACTTCAGCAATGCAGAAGGATCTAAACTTACCGCCGGCGGTGCCTATGTGACGGCTGAAACCCGCACGTCGTTCAAAGGTTATTACAGTCACTCCGGCAAAACGCAGCCGTTCTACCGCACTTTTCTTTTGTTCGATGGGGAAGGAGAAACGAGCAATGCTCGGGAGCGCGCCATCGGAGGCCATCCAGCTGTCTTCCTTAAGTGGCAATGTAGATTCAAGAATCCTAGAAGCACACATGCTGACAACGACGGCTATGTCCCCTACGGAAAACTTGTGAACTATACGGGTGGTCGTAGCAATGGTTGCACAACCTGGTCTCAGTCCGCCTCAAAAGAGATTTTGGCACTTGTTGAGGGGAACCCGACGACGCTCTACATCTACCCAGAATCCAAAGACATAAACGCTGTCGCTAAGGCGGTAAAAAAAGGCAAGTCACTGTCTCGAGCTGGAGTTTATTGGAACGCAGTTTGCCTACAAGCAATTGGCGCCCCGAAGTTTTGGCCCAAAAGCAGCCTCCAACCGATTATAAATAATTGGAGAGCATCCTTGCGCAAACAGCCGCCATTGGAGTTACCTATCTGCAATTAAACTGCACAGCAGACCCTAGGCACGCTGCCCCTCAAGCATTTCTGTTAAGGGCTCAAATTAGTCTTTCGCCGCGCTTTGCTCGAACGTCCGATTCGGCTCTTGCGTTAAGTCATGTATCAACGCTCAGCAACGGCCGTTAACGGATCGGCTTAGCCGCTTGGGATCCAAAATAACCAATTATTAAACCTTTTCGCACCGCACAGAACCCTACGCAGACTTCCGAAAAACGGTTACCCACGCTCGAATTCAATAATAGCGGTTCACTTGGCGTTGCATTTGCTTGCAATGACGCAAGATACGCACAACTGGGTGTATCATGGTTACAGCGTGTTCGGTGCGAGTGTGCCTAGTATTTAAAGCCTTAAGAAGCATTTCGACCTCCTCTTGTGACGCTACGTTAACCTGGATGAATGAGCGGTTCTGTGAACTGGGACACAGAGCGCCATTACAAATTTCCGCTACGGACCCCACCCGCCAGCACTAGCGAACACCCGCCAGCCCCCGTAACGACTCGTCAGCAGCCCGCTCTTCCAGTCACTGGCACAAGGATGGCCGAGCCTTTTCGAGTTACGCAGCCGCGTGGGATCGCAGCCTTGCTAAAGTGCGACTGGGTGGCGTCCGCTCTGCGGTACGATTCAAACGATCGATGCAACACACTCTTCGAACGTCTCTGCGGGTGAGAAGTAACTCAAGGTCTTTCTTGGCCGCTCGTAGAGTTCGCGGGCGACGGCATCAAAACGCTCTTGGGCGTGCACGGAGAGGTCAGTACTTTTCGGGAAGTACTGGCGCAGGAGTCGGTTAGAGTTCTCGTTTGTGCTACGTTGCCATCGCCTGACCCCAATAAGCTAAATTGGATATGTGGTATAGAATGAATGGAACCCATGCTTGATTTGAATGCTAACTAAAGCAAACCGCAGTCCTGCTCGAAAACCCCGCGTCTACCTTTATTGATCTAACAGGCAATTCTTCGGTCTATTGCGGTTCAACTTCGAATGCGCCCTGACCAAGTCAGCCAACTCTGGCCTGCATGAACCGCAGTTCTTTCCAGCCTGAAGAGCATCTCCGATATCGTCCACATCGATCAAACGTTTGTCGCGAATGGCGTCGATGATGGTTTTTAGTCCGACCCCAAAACACGAACAGACGATTGGTCCACAGTCTTCAGAAGCAGCAGATGACCGGCCAGACAGAATCTGATGGAGTGAGACCTCAGGCAAAGTTGCCAAATATTCTCGCATTAGTGTGATAGGTTGGCGGGAGATGAAGAGCGCCGCCAAAAGGCGCTTTCCGTCCGACAGCGCGATCCTGTGCGAGCCGCGTTTGGAATCTTTGATTGAAGTCACTACGGCATCGGGCAGTCCAAACCACTCGCGGGCTTTGTGTTCCCAATCGTCAATGTCTTGCTTCCCTGCTAACTCGATCCTGTAACCTTTGGCCGTTTTGCTCATTGCCCAGTATTCTGCCGTTGGTGAGGCCGCGTCGACGGACACGGCGAAACCGTACCACGAAGCATTCACACGTCGCACCGAAACAGCCGCCGCCTTGCTCTCAGGTTGTCCAGAGACTGGATCAACTACACTTGGAACAAGCGCATCCACACGGGCTGTTGGCGCCGTTTCACCTGTCCAGTGAATAGGAGCAAACACTTGACCTGGCGCGACTGCGTCTGTGATGCGAAGTCGAAAGATACCGCTTCCTACTACGCTGTTGAGTTCGACCAAATCTGCGGCAGCAAGGCCCAACCGATCGACATCATTCGGATTTACCTCGACATATGGTTCGGCCAAATGGGCCGAAAGACGGGGTGACAACCCAGACCGGGTCATAGTGTGCCACTGATCCCGGTTTCGTCCCGTATTCAACATAAACGGGTATTGTTCAGAAGTCGTCGCTTGAGGTGCACGATGGGTAACAGGGACAAAACGTGCTTTACCATCAGGATGAAAAAATTGCGCATCACCGAAAAAACGACCATCCGATTTGCGAGATGTCGTCGGCCACCGTGTCGGGCTCAGCGCTTCGTAGCCCGCGTCATCAATGTCCGAAAATTCTGTAATGTCCAGGTCTTTGCCAAATGCCACGGCAAGCGAGGTCATATTTGCGAATTCTCGAAAAATCTGCGCCGGTGTCTCATAACTGAATGCCTCGGCCCACCCCATGCGGCGGCCCACCTCGGCCATAACATCCCAATCTGCGCGTGCTTGTCCCGGAGGTGACAGAACGGCGCGTTGTCTGCTGATTGTGCGGTCTGAATTGGTTACTGTACCCCTTTTTTCGCCCCACCCCGCAGCGGGCAACAAAACGTCTGCACCGCGTGCGGTGTCTGTTTGGGCAGTCAGGTCACTTACAACTGTGAATGGACATTTTTCGATAGCCGCCATCACTCGGTCTGCATCAGGCATGGTAGCCGCCGGATTGGTGTGGATGATCCAAAGTGCTTTTATCTGACCGCCTTCGACAGCGCGAAACAGGTCAACAGCTTTGAGCCCCTGCTTCTCTGGCATCTTTGGCGCCTTCCAGAAGTCCTGGACGGCTGATCTGTGTGCTTCGTTTTCGATATCCAAGTGACATGCGAGCATGTTGGCCAAGCCACCGACCTCTCGGCCCCCCATAGCGTTAGGCTGACCGGTGACCGAGAACGGACCCATCCCTGCGCGCCCGATCCGCCCGGTGGCCAGATGGCAGTTCAGGATCGCGTTAACCTTGTCTGTTCCGCAAGAGGATTGGTTTACGCCCTGACTGAAGATCGTAACAACGCGCTCAGTCCCAATCCACAGGTCACAAAAAGCCTCAATCTCATCGGGGTTGAGCCCGGTCGCGTCAGAATCGTCAAGCTGCGCCAGCTCGAGTGCTTCGAAGAATCCAGTGCTGCGATCCAGAAAATCCACTGCCACATGCCCGGTCTGGTGAATTCTGCTCAACAACCGGTTAAATAGCGCAACGTCGCTGCCGGGTTGCAATGCCAAATGCAAATCGGCTTGATCGCAGCTAGCGGTTCGGCGTGGATCAACGACAACAATCTTCGTGCCGCGCGCCTGACGCGCAGCCTTGACGCGCTGGTAAAGAACGGGATGGCACCAAGCGAGATTCGAGCCAACCAAAACAACCAGATCAGCCTCGTCCAGATCCTCATAGGTTCCGGGTACTGTATCTGTCCCGAAGGCGCGTTTGTGCCCGGCCACGGTTGAAGCCATGCAAAGCCGCGAATTGGTGTCGATATTCGCCGAGCCCATGAAGCCTTTCGTCAGCTTGTTGGCAACATAGTAGTCCTCGGTCAGCAACTGTCCTGAAACATAAAAAGCCACGCTGTCCGGACCATGCTTCTTGATAGCTGCAGAGAACCGATCTGCGACCAATTGCAAGGCATTGTCCCAACTGGTGTCTTGGCCAAAGACGCGAGGAACCAGCAACCGGTGTTCCAGCCCGACGGTTTCACCCAAAGCCAGTCCTTTCGAGCACAAACGACCGTAGTTCGCCGGATGATCCGGATCGCCGCGAACGGTCAAACCTCCGACCCCATCGGGCCGTAGAAGCACACCGCAGCCGACCCCGCAATAGGCGCAGGTCGAGCGAACCTCGGGCAGACCACTTCCATCCATCAGGCTGCGCTCCGCCGGGTAATCGCGCCGTCGTCCAGTAGAATACGGCCATCCTCAAGGCGCACCGGATAGGTGGTGATGCGGCCATCATCAGCGCCCTGTGCCTCGCCGGTATTAAGGTCGAAGACCCAATTGTGCAAAGGGCAGGTCACCGATTGCCCGTGCACGATACCCTCAGACAGTGGACCGCCGTTGTGCGGACAGCTGTTGGTTGCGGCATAGACATCCGCCTCGGCTGTGCGGAAGACTGCGATGCAGCCGATATGTGTTTTCACCAACCGCGCCCCGCGTAGGGGCACCTCGTCGATATGTCCAATGTCGATCCAGCTCATTCAGCGGCCTCCAGTGTGAAATCAGCAATCGGCGCGTAAGTCTGCGCTTTTTCTTTGACGTGTTCGGCCCATGGATCTTTTCGGTAGATGCTTTGCGACAGTTCGAACCGGGCGACCAATGCGGCGCGGTTTTCAACGTCGTCGACGACCTGAGCTTTGACCCAATCCATGCCCACCTTGCCCAGCCATTTATACAGGCGATCCAGATATTTACCGCCTTCTCGATAGGCCTGCGTGACGGCCATCACGACCTCGGTCGCTTCTTCTTCGGTGGGAACTTGACAGAGTAACTCGGTCTCTTTGACATCCATCCCTGCGGCCCCGCCGATGCTTATCTGATAGCCAGAGTCGACGCAGACGACGCCGATGTCCTTACAGGTCGCCTCGGCGCAGTTTCGAGGGCAGCCGGATACGGCGAGCTTCAGCTTATGCGGCGTCCACGACCCCCAGAGAATTTTCTCTAGCTTGATACCCAGACCAGTGCTGTCCTGCGTGCCAAACCGGCAATGATCGGTTCCAACACAAGTTTTGACCGTGCGCAGACCCTTGGAATAGGCATGGCCCGAGACCAGACCGGCCTGGTTCAGATCCGACCAGATCGCAGGCAGGTCTTCCCCTTTCACGCCCAGCAAATCGATGCGCTGACCACCTGTAACCTTCACGGTCAGTACATCGTATTTGTCCGCCGCATCGGCGATAGCGCGCAATTCATCGGGGGTGGTTATGCCACCCCACATACGCGGCACAACGCTGAACGTGCCGTCTTTCTGGATGTTGGCGTGCTTGCGCTCGTTGACGAAGCGGCTTTGCGGGTCGTCTTGATACTCCAGTGGCCAATCGGCCAGCAGGTAATAGTTGATCGCCGGTCGGCAGACATGACAGCCATCGGGCGTTTTCCATCCCAGCTCCTGCCAGACAGCGGCCTGGCTTTTCAGCTCTTGGCCCTTGATCAAACGCCGCACATCCTCATGCTTGAGGTCGGTACAACCGCAGATCGGTTGCGCGGTCGGTAATTGGAAAGCGTCGCCCAAAGTGACTTGCAAGACCTGTTCGACCAGCCCCGTGCAAGTTCCGCAAGACGCGCTGGCCTTGGTGTTTGCGCGCACTGCGCCCAAATCGCCGGCCCCGGCATTAATCGCCTCGACAATCTCGCTTTTGCATACGCCGTTACAGCCGCAAATCTCCGCCTCAGGCGGCAATGCTGCAACGGCTGAGAGAGGGTCCGCGGTGTCGCCCCCCTGATAGGCCGGGCCGAAGATCAGCGTTTCTCGCATCTCCTCTATGCTTGTGCCATCTTTGATCAGGCCGAAGAACCAACTGCCATCGGCTGTGTCCCCATACATGACAGCGCCGACGAGACGATCCTCTTCGATAACAAGGCGCTTATAGACACCGCGTGAAGGATCGCGGAAGACGATGTCCTCACGTCCAGGTCCGTCCGCGAAATCCCCCGCGCTGAACAGATCACAACCGGTGACTTTCAACTTGGTCGAGAGGGTCTTTTGAACGAATGCCGCCTCTTCCTCGAGCAACGACTGCGCTGCTACCTTGGCTTGATCGTAGAGCGGCGCAACAAGGCCGAAGACTTCTCCGTCATGTTCGACGCATTCGCCGACAGCATAGACATCCGGGTCTGAGGTCAGCATCTGGTCATCCACATGAATGCCGCGCCCGGTGGCCAGACCAGCCTCTTGTGCCAGCGCCGTATTGGGGCGGATGCCCACCGCCATGACCAGCAGATCACAGGGCAACTTGGTCCCGTCATCCAGCAACAGAGCGCGGACCTTGCCGTCTTCCCCAAGGACTTCCTTGGAATTCGCTTGCAGGCAGATTTTGATGCCTTTGTCTTCCAGCGACTTCTTCAACAGGTAGCCTGCGGCTTCATCCAGCTGACGCTCCATCAGATGACCCATGATGTGGACCACGGTGACGTCTACTCCTTGCGCGGCCATGCCCGCCGCAGCCTCGAGACCCAACAAACCGCCGCCAATCACAACGACCTTGTTGTCCGGGCCCATGCCCATCATCCGCTGGGTGTCTTCCAGATCGCGATAGGCAATCACGCCTTCTAGATCATGACCGGGCAAAGGGATCATGAACGGGGTCGACCCGGTGGCAATTACCAGCTTGTCGTAAGGCACATGTCCGTTCTCGCCCTCGACCACCTTCATCTCACGGTCGATTTTCTCAACCTTCTCACCAAAGCGACAGGCAATACCACGCGCGGCGTACCAGGCATCGTCATGGGTTACGATCTCTTCGTATGTCTTCTCACCCGATAGAACCGGGCTAAGCATGATCCGGTTGTAGTTCCCGCGCGGCTCGGCGTTGAACAGGGTGATGTCGAACGCATCCGGCGCGGCGTCGGTCAGGTGTTCCAGCACCCGGCCCGAGGCCATGCCTGCGCCAATGACTACAAGTCTTTGCTTCATGATTTCACTCCGCTGCAATCGCCTTGGGGGCGGGTGTTTTGGGTTTGGCGCCATGTTCGTATTCTTCCAGAAAATCGAGGACTTCCTGCCGGTACGCGTAGTAATCTGGGTGCTCCAACAAGGCTTTACGCGTGCGTGGGCGTGGCAGGTCGACCTTGGTGATCTTGCCGATGGTCGCTTGCGGGCCGTTGGTCATCATCACCACGCGGTCGGCCAGCAGGATCGCCTCGTCCACATCATGGGTCACACAGATCGCGGTGACTTTGGTGCGGGACCAGACCTCCATCAGCACTTCCTGCAATTCCCAGCGGGTGAGGCTGTCGAGCATTCCAAAAGGTTCATCCAGCAACAGGAGTTTGGGAGATAGGGCAAAAGCGCGGGCGATGCCGACGCGCTGCTTCATCCCGTTCGACAGGTCAGAGGCGGATTTGTCCATCGCATCGGCCAATCCGACGCGTTCCAGATAGTACTCCACCACGTCCTGCCGCTCGGCCATGCTGGCCTTGGGATAGACCTTGTCGACACCGATCGCGACGTTCTCCTTGGCGGTTAGCCATGGGAACAGGTTGGGCGATTGGAACACCACAGCACGTTCGGGATCGGCCCCTTCGACGTGACGGCCGTCCAGCTTGATCGCACCTTTCGAAATGTCGTTCAGCCCAGCGGCCATGGTTAGGACCGTGGATTTGCCGCAACCCGAATGGCCGATCAGCGAGATGAACTCGCCCTTGTCGATCTTCAGGTCAAAATCCTCGACTACGGTCAGAGGACCTTTGGGCGTCGGATACACCTTGTGTAGCTGTGAAAAGTCGAGGAAGCGGCTCTCGATCATCCCCTTTTGGGCCTCGGCGACCGCCGTTGGAACTCCGTGGATCGGGGTGACATCCGGCAAGATGCGCGAGCCTTCGACCTTGGCCTCGATCCCCACATCCATCAGGTATTTAGTGACTTCAGCGCGCAGGTGTTTGAAGGTCTCATCGTTGTTCATCGCCCCACGTTCACGTGGGCGCGGGATCGACACGCGGAACTCTTGCCCCAATGTCCCATCAGGGTTCAGAGCGATGATACGGTCCGCCAGAATGATCGCCTCATCCACGTCATTGGTGATCAGCACGCAGGTCTTCTTGTCGGCTTCCCAGATATTTTCGATCTCATCGGCCAGATTGGCGCGGGTAAGGGCGTCGAGCGCCGACAGCGGTTCATCCAACAACAAAACTTCGGGGTTCATCGACAGGGCACGCGCCACGTTGACCCGCTGACGCATCCCTCCCGACAGTTCTGCGGGGCGGCGCGAAGCGGCATGGCTGAGTCCTACCATCTTGACGTAGTGCGCGACTTTATCGGCTTTCTCGGCCTTGCTGAGGCCTGGAAAGACCGTATCCACTGCCAGACCCACATTGCCGCTGACCGTCAACCACGGCATCAAAGAGTAGTTCTGGAAGATCACGCCGCGTTCGGGACCCGGCCCCTTGATCGGGGCACCTTTAAAGGTGACCTCGCCATTCGACGGCATATCCAGGCCGGCCATCAAGTTGATCAGGGTCGTCTTACCGGTGCCCGAAAACCCGAGGATCACCAGAAATTCGCCCTCTTGCACGTCCAGATTGATGCCCTTCAAAACATCTGTGCGCGCGGTGCCTACACCAAAGGATTTCGAGGTGTTTGTGAAGCTCAGAATGCTCATCGCGCTCACCGATTATTCGTGAAGGTAAACAGGGATTGCAGCGCGTACATCACCCGGTCCAGCAGGAAGCCGATAATGCCGATGGTGAAGACTGCAACCATGATCTTGGCGAGCGAGCTGGACGAACCGTTCTGGAATTCATCCCAGACGAATTTGCCCAGACCGGGGTTCTGCGCCAGCATTTCTGCGGCGATCAAGACCATCCAGCCGACACCCAGTGACAGGCGCAAACCGGTGAAGATCAAAGGCAAGGCCGAGGGCAGCACCAGCTTGGTGATCTTGGTATAAGTGTTCATTTTCAGAACTTTGGAGACGTTCACCAGGTCCTTGTCGATGGACGCTACACCCAGTGCAGTGTTGATCAAGGTGGGCCACAGCGAACACAGCGTCACGGTAATGGCCGAGATCAGGAAGGATTTGGCAAACCAGCCGTCATTGGTCACGTATACCGCCGAGACGATCATGGTCACGATCGGCAACCATGCCAGAGGTGAGACCGGTTTGAAAATCTGGATCAGCGGGTTCAGCGCCGCATTTGCGGTCGGCGACAGACCGGCGGCGATCCCAAGCGGAACGGCAACAACGGTCGCGATCAGGAACCCGAAAAACACGGTTTTGATCGAAGTCCAGATTTGCTGATAGTAGGACAGCGCACCGGTGTAAGCGACTTGCTTGACCTCATCTGCGCGGCCTGCGTCGATCAGTTTTTGATTCCGTTTCTCGACCATCGCCTCAAACTTGGCGCGTTTGACAGCCTTCGCCTGCGCGTCCTCGTTCAAGTTGATCATTTCTTCCCAGACCTGAGCCGGTCCGGGGACCGCACCCAGAGAGGTTTGCACTTTCGGGGCAAGCGTCCCCCACAGCAGCAGGAACGCGCAGATCGACAGCAGGGGGACGACCAGAAGACG
This sequence comes from Ruegeria sp. HKCCA5763, assembly GCF_013034545.1. Classification (NCBI taxonomy): domain Bacteria; kingdom Pseudomonadati; phylum Pseudomonadota; class Alphaproteobacteria; order Rhodobacterales; family Roseobacteraceae; genus Ruegeria; species Ruegeria sp. HKCCA5763. The sequence goes on along the minus strand of NZ_WQGF01000005.1, from coordinate 208,520 downwards.
CCATATCTCGGTCATCTGGGCGCGCGGGTTGTCCCCGGCGGCGGCTTTCAGAACAGGCGTGGCCCAGCTGAGGCCCAGCACTTGGAACCATTTGTCGGCCGCGTTGATGCGGGTGAAAAGGCGGGCGCGACGTTCCTCTCGGGCTGCGTCAGCGTTGAATTCGGGATCGACCGTTGTCATCTGATGTGTCCTTGCGATGGCGGGGCACTTTGGAATCCGCACCCAGCGCTGACCGGGCGCGGCGCTTCGGGCTTAGCCTTGTACGTCCGAGCCGACGATCTTCTGATCGCCTTTCAGACCGATGGACAGGCTTTCGAGATAGGCGTTGGGGGTACGACCGTCATAGGCGATGCCGTCGATGATATCCTCTGCCGGGGTCGGCGCTTTGTAACCATCGCTTTCCCAGGGAAAGTCGGCTTCATTCGCAAGGCCTTCCTCGACCAGCAGGCGCGCGGCCTCCAGATAGATTTCTGGCTTGTAGACGGACTTAGCAACCTCGTCATACCAGCTGTCTGGCTTGGCGTCGGCGATCTGACCCCAGCGGCGCATCTGGGTCAGGTACCAGACCGCGTCCGAATAGAAGGGATAGGTCGCATTGTAGCGGAAGAACACGTTGAAATCGGGAACCTCGCGTTTGTCACCTTTTTCATATTCAAAGGTGCCGGTCATCGAGTTGGCGATGACGTCGTAATCCGCGCCCACATATTCCGGGCGGCTCAGGATTTCGACCGCTTCAGGGCGGTTGGCGTTTTCGTTTTCATCCAGCCACATCGCGGCGCGGATCAAAGCCTTGGTCACGGCCAACGTGGTGTTGGGATACTCATTGGCGAACTCGGCAGTGATGCCAAACACCTTTTCAGGGTTGTTCTTCCACAGCTCATAGTCCGTGATCACCGGTACACCGATACCCTTGAAAACAGCCTGCTGGTTCCACGGTTCACCCACGCAGTAACCGTAGATCGTGCCGGCCTCCAACGTGGCAGGCATTTGCGGTGGAGGCGTCACGGACAGGAACACATCCGCGCCAATCTGACCGGTCACGTTTTCGGGGCTGTAATACCCCGGGTGCAGACCACCGGCGGCAAGCCAATAGCGCAACTCGTAATTGTGGGTCGAAACCGGGAAGACCATGCCCATGTTGAACGGCTTTCCTTCGGATTTGTATTTCTCAACCACCGGGGCCAGAGCCTCGGCGCTGATAGGGTGTTGCGGGCGGCCGTCATCCATCTTTGGGATGTTGGGCTTCATTTCTTCCCAAATCTCGTTCGAGACGGTAATGCCGTTGCCGTTCAGGTCCATCGAAAACGGTGTGATGATATGGGCTTCGGTCCCGTAGCCAATAGTGGCCGCCAGCGGTTGACCGGCCAGCATATGCGCGCCATCTAACTGGCCGTCGATCACGCCATCCAGCAGTACTTTCCAGTTGGCCTGCGCCTCAAGCGTGACGAAAAGGCCCTCGTCCAGAAAATAACCGTTCTCATAGGCCACGGCCAGCGGCGCCATATCGGTCAGTTTGATAAAGCCAAAGGTCAGTTCGTCTTTTTCCAGTTCCAATTCAGCCAATGCCGGAGATACAATCGCTGTAGACGCTGCGAGGCTCAGAAGAAGCTTTTTCATATCGATCCCTTTCGGTTTAGCCCAACCCCTTGGGCAAACAAAAAAAAACCGCCGACACACACCGCCAGGAGGAGTTGGCAGTTGGTCGAGCGGCTTTGCTCTCGTGAGGTGCCCAATACTTTGGGCGAATTCTGTCGGTGGGCGTCGTTGCCTGCCGATGTCCTGATTTAGGCATCCCTGAACCGGGCCGTCATCCGCTTTTGGGCATCAGGATGCGAATTTTCTGCGATGCGGCATGAATTCATGCTGCATTGCAAAAAAATTAGGCACTCTCAACCAGCGGGCTCGAAAATGCGACGGTCGAAAAAAACATTGGGCGGCAGAATCAGGCTTCCGTTTACCGAGGCCACCGCGGTCGACTCGGGCAGCGCACCTTCGAGCTTCTCCGACGCGCCGGGAGTTTCGACACCCAAGCCGACAAGCTCGCGTCGATACAGATCGCTGCGAAAGACTCGGGCGGCCTGACGTTCGGCAGTGCTAACATCGATCCCATTCCGTTTCGCCAGTTGATGCGCGATCCACTTGGCCTGACTGCGCCATGGGAAACTCGCGGCACCGTCAAAGAATTCAACAAAACCGTCCACCTGTCGCTGCTCACCGCTCGCCGAGATGGTGAACTCTCCCATAAGGGCGCGGTCAATCAGTTCCGGTGACACGTTGAGGTATGCCTTGCGCGACAACATTTCGGACGCGGTGGTCCGGCTGTCGGCCTTCGACAGCCAGCGCCCGGCTTTCCAAACCGCGCGCATGAGGCTACCCAGCAGGTGCGGTTCGGTCTCTGCCCAATCGTTTCGGACCGCCAGCACCTTTTCCGGTGCGCAGGTCCAAATCGCTTTACCCGGTAGCAACAGTGCACCAACATTATCGTCCGCGGCGTAAGAGCCCCACGGCTCGCCCACGCAGAACGCATCGATCTCGCCACCGGCAAGGGCCTGCGCCATCAATGGCGGCGGGACGGTGCGGATTTCGACCTGTTTCGAGGCCAACTCGGTTCCCGCAACCCAATAGCGCAACAATTCGACGTGCATGGAAAATGGAAAAGGCACACCAAAGACCAACACGTCACCGGTGGCTTTTGCCAACGCGGACCCAGCCGCAGCGGCATCTGAGAAATCGAAGCCGTAGCCTTGGTCGGTTAACCGCCCAGCCAGTCGAGTTCCAACGCCTATAACATTGCCATTCAGTGACAGGACGGACACAGCAGATAAAGGTGTCGCAATGCCACCAAGACCCAAGGCCATCGCAACAGGGACCGGTGACAGCAGATGCGCGGCATCCACATGCCCAAAGGCAAGCATATCTCGCAGAGATGACCATGACGGAGCTGGACGCATATCCAGCGAAATCCCTTCTGCATGATCAAACCCCATCTCGCGCGCAACGATCAGCGGGGCCGCGTCGACCAAGGGCATGTAGGCAACAGGCAGAGTTACGGTTCTCATGATAACAACCCCGAAGCAGTGACCAGAGCTTCTGCCACATCTGCGACCCGGCGGTTCTGGTTCATCGCGGTTTTGCGCAGCAGGGCATAGGCTTCGTCCTCTGACACGCCCTTTGCTTTCATCAACAGCCCTTTGGCACGGTCGATCACTTTTCTCTCTTCCAGCGCACGGCGGGTTTCGGCCAGTTCGGTCCGCATTTGGCGTAGGACCTGAAAGCGGGCGATAGCCGTATCGATCACAGGTTTGATGCGTTCGGCCTGCAATCCGTCGACCACATAGGCTGACACCCCAGCCTCAACAGCGGCTTTCGCCAATCCGCCCGCTGCGCCCGAGACGAACATAGCTACTGGACGTTCCAATGGACCCGACGCAACGGTCAGCTCTTCCAGCATATCGCGCGAGGGATTGTCGATATCAATGAGGACAATGTCTGGGCCATGCGTTGCGATTTTGCGTGCCAGCCCAGAGACGTTGCCGATCACAAAAACCTCTACGTCACCGGACTCTTTTAAGGCATCTACTATTGCAAAAGCACGATCTTGATTCTGCTCTACTACAACGACAGTCAGGTGTTGTTTCATAGAAACTCAAGTGAGCCCAAGACTCATTGATCGCAATTACAAGGTCATTGAATGCAGTCATCGGACTGCCGGTTCGCCCAATTTCTCAGCTCATTTTTGCGTGTAGCGGAATATTTGCTCAGTTTTCTTGCATGCTATCAAAGAAAGCTGCCGTGAACACCGCGGTGGTGCATTGGAACGACTCATTGTTTTTTCATTTGGGCCACTTGTTGGTTCTGGGGTATTCAAATGCACTTCCATAGAAGATCCAATTCGAAGGCCAGCTTTGACAGCTGGAACCATGTCATTCCGCGCGCGCAGCGACCCCCCGCTTTCCGCCCTAAACGACACATGCTGCGCTCATCACCTAAGTCGCCTTTGGACTCCAACGCTGTCATTCGCTGCACTTGGCATGGACGACCACTTTGCGGACAGATTGGAAATCGCAATGCATATCGACTGGCTTTCGCTGCCGTTTACTTGGCAAAGCAGCCATTCGCTGAGGATGCCAGAACTTGGTTCAACAAAACTCGTGGCCTGCGGGACAGCTGTTACGTCACCTGTCGGTTCAAATGGCACTGAGCGGCCCGCAGAAATTTATTCGCACTACTTTCTTGGGGAAAACAAACCCTTGGATTGCTTTTCTAAGTAACCTTGTCACTTCATCCTCAGATTGGTGAAAACCTCGTTCGGTACGCCGTCAGAAAAACTCTGACTTTCAGATCATTGAACACGGACTAAAGTCATCACTTTAAGCCGTTAGGCAATTCCTCGCTCCACTTTCGCAATTCGTCGAGAAACCCAAGTGCCGTGCGGCCAAGGTCAGTGATAGAATACTGCACGGAAACCGGCGCGGTATCCATCACGTGTCGGCTCACCAACCCCTGATCCTCTAGCTGGCGCAGCCGCTCGGCAATCATCTTTTTACTGGCCCCACCCAGCAACCGAGCAAGATCGTTGAAACGCACCGGACGATCCTTCAGGTGCCATAGGATGGACCCGGTCCATTTACCACCGATGATCCGCATGCCCCGTTCAATTGCGCATGGCTCCTGGCAGGCCTCTGTCACAATTCGGCGCCCTTTCACATCTTCGTCCACCCGCGCCCGCATCGTTATCCTTCCCCTTATTTTTTAAGGTTACTAAAAGTATACTGGTTGATTTTCCACACCTCAATACTCAAATGCTCCCGACCCCCTCCCACGTCAAGGGGTTCACACAGTGCACATATAGGATATGGACATGAGTAAAATCCTCATCGTGAACGGCACCCAGCCCTACGAATTCGCCCCCGGACAGTTGAACGCCAGCCTCGTCGAACGCGCACGCAGAACGTTGGCCGCAATGGGCCACGAAGTACGCATGACCACCGTTGCTGATGGCTATGACGCAAATTCAGAGGTCGAGGCGCATGTTTGGGCAGATACGGTCATCATGCAGTTCCCGGTAAACTGGATGGGCGTCCCATGGATCTTCAAAAAATATATGGATGAGGTCTACACAGCCGGAATGGATGGCCGCTTATGCGCTGGCGACGGTCGCACCGCCGACGCACCAAAAGCCAACTACGGCATGGGTGGATCACTGCACAGCAAGACATACATGCTGTCGGTGACATTTAATGCGCCGAAAGAAGCATTCGACAACCCCGCCGAGCCGTTCTTTGCCGGAGCAAGCGTTGACGATCTGCTGCGCCCGATGCATCTGAACGCCAAGTTCTTCGGTATGCAGGCCCTACCGACATTCGCGGCATTCGATGTTATGAAGAACCCCGAAATCGAGGCCGATTTCGCTCGATTTGACGCGCATCTGAAATCCACTTTTGTCGAGGTTGAACATGTCCCAGCCTGATATTCACCTGTATACCGCAGGCACGATGAACGGCTACAAGCCGGTCATTTTTCTGGAAGAGGCAGGTATCCCCTACGAGCTGACCCATATCAACTTTTCCAAACAGGAACAGAAGGCGCCGGATTACCTGGCGCTGAACCCAAACGGAAAGATCCCAACGATTGAGGACCGTTCGGAAGGCCGTGCCATCTTCGAATCCGGTGCGATCCTGTGGCATCTGGCCGAGAAATATGGAAAATTCCTGCCGTCGGACCCGGTCAAGCGGTCCGAGGTTGTGCAGTGGATGCTGTTTCAGGTCGGCCATGTGGGGCCGATGATGGGACAGGCGATGTATTTCCAGCATATCGCCGCGCCAAATGGCCACGAAGAGCCCTTCTCGATCCGTCGCTACGTGGACGAAAGCCGCCGATTGATGGAGGTGATGAACACACGGCTGGACGGGCGTGAATGGATTGCAGCGGACGAATACACCATCGCTGACATGATGCTGTACCCGTGGGCGCGTGCCTATGTCTGGGCCCGGGTGGATGTGTCGGACCTTCCGCATCTGAACGCCTGGTTTGACCGTATCGATGCCCGGCCCGCTGTGCAGAGAGCGCTGACCATCCCCAAGGCCAACCCACAGTTCTGGGATGCTAACGCGGATGCCAGCGCCTTTGCCAAGGAAAACGCGGGGCGTTTTTCCGGAGATGTGAAAGGAACCTGAACCGTGCCAGATGCGCCCTCTTTCCGTGTCGATGTCGTGTCAGACGTTGTTTGTCCGTGGTGTGTGATTGGCTACCACCAGCTCGCCAAGGCCGCACGCGACACCGGCGTCGAACTGGATATCCGCTGGCACCCGTTCGAGCTGAATCCTCAGATGGCAGAACGCGGAGAGAACCTGCGCGACCATCTGGCATCGAAATACGGGACCACGTTGGAAGGGTCGATCCAGGCACGAGCCCGCCTGACCGAGATGGGCGCAGCACTGGGGTTCACGTTCAATTACGCCGATGACATGCGGATATATAACACCTTCCGCGCGCATCAATTGATTGACTGGGCCGCCGAGCAAGGCAAGGGCCACGAAATGAAGCAGGCCCTTTTTTCGGCGTTCTTTACACGCCGCGAAAATGTCTCGGACATACAGGTTCTGGCCGGCGCGGCTGCTGGCATCGGGCTGAACCGCGCGGATGCGCTGGACATGTTGCAAAGCCAAGATCGGGCCAATCACGTGCGCCAGAAAGAGCAAATCTGGATCAACCAAGGTGTTCGAGGCGTGCCCGCAATGATGTTCGACCAACGCCACCTTGTGACCGGCGCGCAGGGCGTAGAAAACTACACCCGCATCCTGCTGCAACTACGAGACGACAGGGCCGCGTGACACCCGTGAATGCCGTGTCCTTCCGGCACAAAAAATCCACGATCGGACGGATGTTGCCCGGCATGCCCTCGCTGAACAACCATTGTGGGGGTTGCATGACGTAGGTCTCCGCGACAACCTTCCGTTATAGAAAAAATTCAGTCGGGGTGGCTGCATGTCGGCCACTACAGCCTTTCAACCTTGAAGAGTTCTAATTTATGGCACTGCATGACCACCCCATGTGGCGAAAGCCCCAACATCACCGGGACCTTGACCACGCACATGATCATGTCCACTGGGCCGAGCTGTTCTATGACCTGATCCATGTCGTGACGATCTTTCTGCTGGGCAATTACCTTTCGCATCATCTCGATCTGCATGGGTTTCTTGTGTTCGCCGGGGTGTTCATCACGCTCTGGTACGCGTGGGGCGAACTCAGCATATTCAACTCGATCTACGTCAGTACGGATTTTTGGCATCGCCTGATCATGTCCGTAATGATCTGTACCGTGATGTTTATGGCAGCGGCGATCCCGGCTATTGACGGAAAGGGTTGGGTTTTCTTCGCGTTAGGATTTGCCGCGAACAGGGCCATGATCGCGGCGCTGTACTATCGAGCCCGGCGGGCCAATTCTTCAGGCGAGTCGATGTCGACGGCCCAGATCCGCAATTTCTCGGTCTTTGCGGTAATCTTTGCCATCGCGGCTTTTTTGCCCACTCCGCTTGCCTATTGGGTATTCGCGGCAGCTATGGTGGCCACGCAGGCAATGTACATGATCCCCGGTGTCACCGTCCTGCGTTTTGAGCGGTTCGTTCCCCGCCTTGGCCACATGGCCGAACGGTTTGCTCTGCTGACACTGATCGTTTTGGGCGAAGGGTTCTTCAAACTGGTCGTCACCCTGTCCGAGAAAGGCATCTACAAAGTTTCGCCCGACGTGCTGGTCAATTTTGTCATCGGTGGTGTGTCGATGTTCGTCATGTGCTGGATCTATTTCGACTTTGTCGGCAATGCCAAACCAAAGGACAAAAAGGTGTCGACATTGGTCATCTGGTGGCTTGCGCATCTGATCTTGATGCTTTGCGGCGTCATGGTCGGCGTCGCTCTTGCTGCCGAGGTCAAAGTCGGATTTTGGGAACCATATCCAACCGAATATGCCGCCATTGGCTGTTTCGGTCTTGCTGGTTATATCGCAATGCTTTGGGTGCTTCAGAGCGTCACAGAACACCGTTTGGCATCGGATTTCGGCCGTTGGGATGTACGGGTGTTTGGGATTGTTCTGGCTATTGCCTGTTTCTATGTCGTCCCACATGTCCCCTCATTGGTTGGCAATCTTATTTGGGGGACCGCTTTGCTATCGCAAATCGCAATCCCCTTGACGCGCGCCTGGACGAAGTTTCGACATGAGTGAGGCTGTGACAAGTTCGGGCTTTCTAAGGCAGAAAGTGTATTGGTGGCTCGAGCGCCCGGACCGGGCGGCCACCGGTCCCTGGTTGCTTGAAATAGCTCTAATTGCCCTAATCACGCTGAACGTGGCCGCCGTTATCCTGGAAACGGTCGACTCCATATATTTCCGTTGGGGCCTGGCGCTGAACCTCTTTGAGGGTCTTTCTCTGTTTGTTTTCGTGGTCGAATACGCGGCAAGGCTGTGGGTCGCCACCGAAAATCCAAGTTACAAAACGCGCGCCGCCTGGGCCGTCTCGCCGATCGCCATCATCGATTTACTAGCGATATTACCTGCGCTGCTTTACCTGATTTTCCCGGTTGATCTGCGTCTTCTTCGGACATTTCGAATGCTTCGACTGCTCAAGCTCACGCGGTATTCGCCCGCACTCGGCATGTTGCTTGCCGTGTTCGAGGAAGAGGCCGGCGCTTTTTTTGCAGGTTTCTTCATCCTGATGGTGATGCTGATCTTTGCCGCAAGCGGCGCTTGGCTGGCAGAGCACGAGGCGCAGCCAGAAGCGTTTGGCTCCATCCCCGCGGCTATGTGGTGGGCCATGGCAACGCTGACGACCGTTGGCTATGGCGACGTGACACCTGTTACTGTGGCCGGAAAGATCTTCGGTGCTGCGATCACAGTGATTGGCATTGGAATGGCGGCATTGCCGGCAGGTATCATCGCCAGCGGGCTAAACGACCAGTTACACCGCCGACGTGCGAGCTTGGAGCTCGAATTTCGAAGAGCACTGGAAGATGGCGATATCTGCGAGGCTGATGAGAAGGAAATTGACGCCGTTCGCAAGCAATTGGGTCTGTCGCGCCGCGCTGCAGATCATATCCGAAACCGCGTGCACACCGAAGCAATATCACAGTTCGATCACTGTCCCACATGCGGTCAGCCAACGGGGCAAAATACAAAGCCCTAAACGTTCACTTGCGTTCTGCACTCGTCCGCTTTCCGGCCCCCAACAAGCTGTCTACCGTGACCGAGATTTGCTTGGAAACCCAAGCCATCTATTCGGACGTTTCGAAGGTGCGTTACACCGATTCAACACGTGAGTCGAAGAAATGCCGACAAGTTAAAGACATTTGACCCTCTTGTTAGCGGCCTTGAAACGCACGGTTACGTCGGGCTCGAAGCGGTCGTTCGGCAGAATTCAATGAATGCCTGCTAAGCGGACAAAGCTACCGTTCGAAATCTAGTCATTTCCAAAAGACAGGGAAATTGAGGCAAGGTGACATAGTCCACCTTGCCTTAAGCTGAGTTATTCAGGGATTGTCGCGCCGGGAACAGCCTCATACGCATTGGACGCCACGACTTGGGCCTCCCCAGCCGCGGTGCCGGGCAAGATCTCGAACAATGGGTCAAAGTCAACCATGGTTGAGGCAAGTTGTGAGAGAACGTTGGCATCGCCTTCAATCTTAGCAGTGCCATCTGCAATCTGCTGCTCCAGCTCTACCGCACCCATCATCGTCATTTCGAGGTCTGAGCGATTGATCACAAGCGTCAGGTCCGGATCATTCGCTTGATACCCCTCGATGTTGGTCAGGGTGGCATTTTCCAGTTCGATGATGAACTTCTCTCCATTGTCCGGTGTGACCAAGTTGATGGTGAACCGCATGCCTTCGGCTTTGCGGCTGTCCATCTTGATGCCGAGGTAGTTCAGGAACAGCTCGGTGGACATTGCGCGGATTACGTCGGGGCTGGTCGAGCTAAGCACCGGCGCATCTGAGATGCCGGAGCGTAATTCATAAGCACCCGACAAGAAGCTATTCCGCAATCCGGGATTTTCTTGTTGGTAGCCAAGCTGTTCATAGCAATCTGCCAAGAGATCACGAGCTAGCTGATTATCGTTTTCAGCCAGGAAAAGCCTGTTCAGGATTTCGACGGCCATCTTGTACTCGCCCGCACCAAAAAGTTCCTGCCCTTTGGCCGTGATCTTGTCCGATCCGCCCATCATCTCGACATAGAGCGGCGCTGAGTCTTCCGGAGACGGCGGGATAAGTGTCGCGGGATTGGCATCCCAAAACCCGAGGTACCGCTGGATTACCCCTCGGCTGTTGTGCTCGGGCGAGCCGTGATAGCCGCGGCAATGCCATTCGTTCTGCAAGCTTTTGGGCATCTCGTAGACGTTCTGGATCTGGTTGATCGTTACGCCCTGATTGGCAAAGTGCAGCACCTGATTATTGAAATGCGCGTACATATCGCGCTGCGCCCGCATGATCTCTTGAATGCGGTCGTTGCCCCAACGAGGCCAATGGTGCGATTGGAACATCACCTCTGCTTCTTCGCCAAATAGGTGCAACGCACGCGAGATGTACTTAGACCAGCGCAGCGGATCACGCACCGGCGCGCCGCGTAGGGTGTAAATGTTGTGCAATGTGCCGGTAATATTCTCGGCCATCCAGAGGGCCTTCATATCAGGAATGTACGTATTCATATTAGAAGGCGCTTCAGTGCCCGGTGTGTTTTGGAAGACCATTCGCACGCCATCGACGTCGATGTATTCGATGTCTTCTTCGATTATCTTTGTCGGCGCGATCAGCCCAAGAGCGCCCAGCGAAACGCGATGCCCTAGACCCTGACCGGCAAAGCCAAACGGGTTAATAGGAAGCTGTTGTCCATACTGGTAGGACAAGCGGCGGTTCATCGCGTTACCAGCGTAGACGTTTTCAGAAATTGTGAACTGCATGAAGTCGCGTGGCGCGATAATTTCTACCTTGCCCGCGCGTACGTCGGCTTCGTCAACTATCCCGCGGACGCCCCCCCAGTGATCTCCATGTGAATGCGAATAGATAACGGCTGTGACTGGAAGGCCATCACCGACATGTTCTTGAAAAAGGTTCCACGCTGCGCGAGCGGGCTCAGTCGTGAGAAGCGGATCGATGACAATCCATCCGTTGTCACCACGTACGAAGGAAACATCGGATAAATCCAATCCGCGCACCTGATATATACCTGGTACCACCTCATAGAGGCCATAGTTCTGATTGAGCCGTGAGACACGTTGCAAAGAAGGGTGAATGCTGGGCCAGTCCTTGTCCTCGTCGAAAAAGCGGAAGCTTGCCATGTCCCAAGCAATGTTGCCCGCATCCGCCATTATCTCGTCTTCGGGCATTGCCGCAATAAAACCACGAGCCTGCTCGTCGAAATCGCGGGTATCTGAGAACGGCAGCGCCTCCCGCGCTTCGGCGAGGATTTTCAAAGTGTGCTCGGATGGTGCTTTGCCTTTTGGATGAAAGTGCCCTTCGGCAGGTGTGGCGCTCTGAGCTTGCGCGGAACCTTCCTCTGAAAGGAACGTTGGCGCGACGGCAAAAGCGGCTCCCATCGCCGGAACGGTTTTCATGAAATCACGTCGGGTCGTCATAAGTAATCCCCTCCCAATTACTTTTGGATTGGAGAAGATTGAGGTACAAATAGTTTCGGCGCCTTGATCCATGACAATCAAATTTGAATATTAGAATGACTGCTCAGGACTCGAAGCGATCGTTCGTTGCTACTTGTTTGTATGAATGATTTGCGGACAAGTGCAGACCTTCAGTTTTCTTAACCTGATTATCACAGTTAAGGCATGACGCACGTTGCGCTCAACCAAAGAGATCATTGACCGATAGGCCATTCGAACCTCAATATGATCACGCGCTGGCCCCGCGGCGAACACCATTGAAAACATGGGCGGAGCATCGGCCAAAGAACGACTGGGAGGGGCGCATGACTGCCAATGTGGAGACCCTTTTCACCGAAAGCGACGGGCTTTCCATCGCCTATCAAGTTTGGGGCGATGGGCCACGCAATCTTGTTTTGGTCCCCGGAATGATTTCGCACCTGGAAGCGTCCATGGAAAACCCGGGCTATCTGCAGTGGATGACTGCTCTCAGCTCGGTGGGAAGATTGGTTACTTTCGACAAGCGCGGCAACGGCATGTCAGACCGCATTCAGGGGACACCAACCCTTGAAGAGCGCGTCATGGATATAGAGGCTGTGATGGATGTCACTGAAATGACCTCAGCCACGGTCATTGCTTTCTCCGAGGGGGCCTCCCTTGCCTGTGTCTATGCCGCGATGCGCCCCGAGCGCGTCGAACGTCTGGCTTTGTGTGGTGGGTACGCTCAAGGCCGTCTAACTCGCGGTTACCTGACCCCCGAAAGCCTTGAAATCGCGTTGAAACAGTTCCGTGAGAATTGGGGGAAGCTCTATAAACCTCACCCATTCTCGGCTTTCGGCCCAAGTGAGGACGATGCTGAAGCTCACGAAGCATGGGCGCATTTCCAAAGGATGAGCGCGACCCCTATTACAGTCGCCAACCTGTTCGAATTGGCGGCCCGGATCGATATCCGGGAATTGCTGCCTTCTATTTCACAACCCACTTTGGTCATACATCGCGAATTTGAAGAACCCAACGGGGCTGATTGCGCCCAAGATTTTCTGCGTTTGATGCCATCCACTAAATACAAAACCATACCCGGCCACGAGCATGTGCCATGGGAAGGCGACGTGGACAGCTATTCGGCCGCAATCGTCGAGTTTGTCACCGGCGAAGCACCGGCGACGATCCAACCCAAGCGCACCCTTGCTACCGTTCTATTCTCAGATCTGGTCGCGTCCACTTCGCAACAAGCACGCATCGGTGATGAGAGTTGGCGCAACTTGATGAACCGCCACGATGACATTTGCGCAAACCAGATCTCTCGACACGGTGGTCATCTGGTGAAATTCACTGGCGACGGCGTGCTGGCGACGTTCAGTTCTCCTACAAACGCGCTGGCCTGCGCTGGTTCTGTGAAAGAAGCATTGTCTGCAATCGACCTTAACGCACGCTTCGGCGCTCACACTGGTGAGATTGAAATTCGCGGTGAGGATATCAGCGGCCTTGGCGTGGTCATAGCAGCGCGGGTGATGGGCCAAGCCAAGGAAGGACGGGTTCTGGCATCCGATCTCACGCGGCAACTGATGCTTGGTGCGCCGTTCGAGTTTCAAGACTGCGGTGAGCACGAGTTGAAGGGCGTTCCAAATACTTGGCGACTGCACGCGGTCAGTCCTGCGAACTAGACAACGCGGAACACTGGCCTTGCCTACTGTTCTTTACCACGGGATCCGATTGTGGGCTTTGCGCTCGAAGCGGTCCTTCGCCAAGTCGCAACGGATGTCCACTTTGCGGACCTTTTTGTCATTGGCGTGTGGGGGGCCAAGGGCGGCGACCAGCCCAAAACGGAGGTTGAACAGTTGTCTATTTGCCAGCAGTTTTAGGATAAAGTCGGCATCTGAATCATGCCTCAGTTTTTTGGCAAGTACCGATCCAAAAGAGCGTCGACCAACCCTTTCTGAAGTTGGTAACCAGTAGCTTCGTCCACACGTAAAATGTCTTCAAGAATGACAAGTTGTTCCATGCCCGTCGTCATGGACAATCGCTTTGCTAGGTCGTCAATTTCCTTCGGCTCCATCAATGGGTGAACTGGCGCAAGTGCTTCCGAAAAAGCCGCTAATCTTCTGGCCCCACGCATTTTGACCGTTCCATCCTCAAGAGATGCCTTGAGTGATTCCGCCAGAAACTGCCGGAAGTGCGCCTCATTAACCCGAGAAAATTCCAGATAGTAGCGCGCGACCACATGTACACGGCTCCTAACGTTATTCAGCCCCTCGAGAAGTTCTGACGTTGGAGTAACTTCAAGATCGAGCGTCGCATCCAAAGCCAAGACACTTGGGTCAGAAAAGTAGCGATAGACCGTCGCACGACTGGTTTTGGCGCGTTCAGCGACTTTTGCTAGCGTGACCTCCTTGCCTTCCGACATCAGGTCACGTGCAGCCGAAAGAAGTACTTCTCGCGTTCGGTTGATTTGATTTGTACGAGGCGCCAATTCCAAACCCTTTATAATACACTTGTCTCATAAGTGGATATGTGTATCATAAGGGCAGTTTGTTTCAAGTAAAGGGAGTCGCAATAATGACTGAATCTCGCCCGCGAATTTATCATCTACTTGGGAACCTTTTGACCTTTCATGCCTTTCCCAGTGAGACTGGAGATCGTTGCACAATTGTTGAGATAAAGACGGCACCGGGTGCCGGTGCACCGCCCAATCATCATGCTGGTGAAGATGAGAGTTTCTATGTGCTCGATGGTGAATTCGAGTTCTTTTTGAATGGTGAGACAGTCAACGTCAAATGTGGTGACTTCGTTAAGGTTCCGGACGGCGCAGTGCACGCCTTTACATGCACCGGAGAGCGGCCTGGCCGGTTACTTTGTATAAATGCCCCCGGCGCGATGCATGACACTTTCTTTACTGAAGCCGGTGAAGCAATGCCTGACGGCACGACCGATATTCCGGCGCCAGATGCACCACCAGACATTCCGGCGATCATGTCCGTGGCAGGTCGAGTGGGAATGACGATCCTGGCGCCTGCGGACGTTCCTAGCTAACTAGTCTGCTTAAAGTGCGCCAGCCTACGAACCGGAGGCTTTGAACTAAAGATTCTACGGTACACCATATCTGCTACTACTAGCTCAATACGAAGGCGACATTCACGAATAGACTTTGCATTTCGGATAGCGGACATTCGCTGCGCTTCCGGAGAGTGTTATTTGCCTGAACCAAAGCAGTCGAATAGGTGTAGGCGATCTAATGCTTGGGTTTGTCCGCCACCAAAGGTGGGTCGTGTTTGTTTTGTCCCGAGAACGATCATCTGAGCATTCTTTCCGAAACGTCCTCGAGAAGAGTACGCAAATCGAACTCTCCTCCTTTGTCCGCAAGTCCTTTGTCATGCAGAATGAACGACAGCCCGTGCACGAAACTCCATAGCAAAAAACCGCGGCGGCGAACTTCGTCTGTGATTCCCGGTTCGCCGAGACACTTTGCAACCTCAGCTAGCAGAATCGCAAAGCTTTGCTGGCCGCCTTCCTTCAGCCGGGGATCCGCGATGCGGTCTGTGAAGCCGCCAAATTTCAGCCTGAAGATCCCGGGCTCATTTAAAGCGAAGGCTATATACTCCATCCCGATGGCGGTAATGCGGTCGGGGGATCCTTCAGGAACGCCTTCCAGTGCGGCAAGCATTTTGTCTCGGTGCCGATCCATTCCCTCAAGGACAGTGGCGACCAGCATTTCTGTCTTGTCTTTGAAGTGCTTGTACGGTGCCGCAGTCGAGACGCCCGCGCGTCTGCACGCCTCAGATACGGAAAAACTGTCAGGTCCTTTCTCTTCAACCAACTGTCGGGTTGCTTCGATCAGCGCAGCACGGAGATCGCCGTGATGGTAAGCCTTCTTGCTCATTGAATGACCGGTCGCCTGGATGGTTGTTGAGTGATTTTTTTCGGTGCTGCTCATGATCCAACATGTGCCAGATCACGTACCCCTTGTCAAAGTGAGAACTTCTAACATATGTTAGAGACGCTAACTTGATGAGGTTCCCAAATGCCGAATCCTGCAAATTCATCTACTAAAGCGATCAAACCGAACCTATTTTCGCTTTTGCTGCGCGGCACTACGCGTCTCGGCATGACCGTCAGCTTCATAGCCGTCGCAGCGGCCGCAGTTTACTTCGGCGCGTCCGAGCTCACTCGCAGGGCAGATGCTGTTCCCTCACCGGAAGCGGCCGCAGTGACCCCGGTTTCCGCAACGCTGATCACGTCGGAGAGCGCTTACACGGTCGGACGTGTATTCATCGGACAAGTCGAACCTCAACGTTCAGCGGATATCTCTTTCGAATTGAATGGCACGCTTGACCAAATCCTGGTGGATGAGGGAGACGAGGTCGCTAAGGGCCAGCTTCTCGCAACATTGGACGTCGCTCTGTTGGAGGTCGAACGCGACCGTCTCACAGCGTCACGTGATGCCATTGCAGCCCAGCTTGCATTTGCCAAGAAAACGGTCGAGCGAAACGCTAAACTCATCGAGCAAGGCTTTACCAGTCAAGCCCGCCTAGATGAGGCAGTTTCCCAACAAGATGAATTGCTTTCCAGAATTGGCGAACTGGATGCGGCCTTGCGTGATGTAACCGTTCGGATCGAGAAATCCAGTATAGAGGCTCCGTTTGCCGGTCAGATAACCGCTCGAAACGTGGACGGTGGAGAAACTCTGCGCTCAGGCGAGCTGGTTCTGGGTATGGTCGAGGTCGAGTCGCCGCAGGTTCGGATCGGTGTTCCTCTCGATGTTGATCCGGTTCTGCTGACTTATGTTGAGATCGAAGTAGCAGGTCAAAGATATAGGGCTGAGCTTACAACTTTGCGGCCTGATATTGACCCGGTGACCCGAACCCGAACCGCGCTGTTCGACCTTAAGAAAGCGCCGGACGTTGCTTTCGGACAAACCGCACGTGTGCATGTACTCGAACCTGTCCAAAGTGCGGGAACCTGGGTGTCCACAACTTCACTTAAGGAAGGAACACGCGGGCAATGGACCCTGCTCGTTGCCGACGCGCAAAAGACTGTGCGGCTAGCGGCGGTCGAAGTGCTGCATGCCGAAGACGACCGTGTCTTTGTGCGTGGAGTGTTTCCGGAAGGCACAGTCTTGATCGATCAGGGGCCGCAGCGAGTCAGCGTTGGTCAGCGCGTCGCCTTCGACACTGGCGAGTAACGGAGCGATCTGATGGAAACCCTTACCTTTCGCCACCCCCGGCTGGTTGCCCTCATCATTTTGGTGCTTGTATCTGCAGGCCTGTCTTCGTTCCTATCTCTTGGGCGACAGGAAGACCCTACGATCACCAACCTCTTCGCAACTGTAACGACACAGTTCCCGGGTGCAGACCCAGAACGGGTTGAAGCGCTGGTTACAGCAGAAATCGAAGAAGAGATGCGGAAAATCGCCGAGGTGGATGAGATCAGTTCAGTCTCCCGCTCGGGTGTGTCGGTCGTTTCGGTAGAATTGCTGGAAACGCTAGACGAAGCCACCATTGAGCAGGTTTGGGCCGAGGCTCGGGATGCCGTCGAAGATGCGCGCCAGAATTTTCCCATAGGAGTTTTGCCACCGGAATTCGATGCCGAGGGCATTTCTGCCTATTCTGCGGTCATTGCAGTTGCGGCCGAGGATCCAGACTTTCCGTTAACTTTGTTGTCACGTCATGCCGAAGCACTGGGCGACAGATTGCGTGCGATACCTGATACACGCGCAGTGGACTATTTCGGTCAGCCAGAAGAAGAGGTGCTCGTAAGCGTCGATATGGACAAGGCCGCTGCGCTTGGGCTTGGCGTAGCCGAGATTTCCCAACGGATCGCCGAAGCAGATGGGAAGGTCCAGTCTGGGCGTTTGCAGTCCGATGTCGACCTGACAATAGGCATCAGCGGAGAAATTGAGACTTTGGACCGCATTCGAAGCATCATCCTGCGTGAAAACGCAGGTGGTGCCGTGGTGAAGCTCGGAGATATTGCCAGCGTAGATCGTGGCGCACGCGAACCGCAGTCCTCAATCGCGTTCGCCAACGGAAAGCCCTCAGTTTTGGTCGGGATTCTGGCGCAGGACGGCGTACAGATCGACCGTTGGACAGGCTTCCTTCGGGATGAGCTTGATGCCGGCGCCGCGTCGGTTCCTTTGGGCATGCAGGAAATACTGCTATTTGATCAAAGCCAGTACACGACGGATCGTTTGTCAGAGGTTGGGGTCAACATGGCCATTGGCGTGGCTCTGGTCGTGGCAGTTTTGTTTGTTACGTTAGGGGTTCGGGCAGCCGCGATTGTGGCTTTGGTTTTGCCGGTTGTCTCCTTGGCGACCCTGGCGACGATGAACATGATTGGATTGCCAATTCATCAGATGTCTGTGACCGGACTGATTGTTGCCCTCGGACTGCTCGTTGACGCAGCCATCGTGATGACCGATGAAATCCGACGTCGTCTGCAGGATGGGATGGAGCGACTTGCAGCCGTGCGAGATGCTGTTTGCAGGTTGGCCGCGCCACTGCTGGCATCGACCGTGACAACGGCGCTTGCCTTCACGCCGATGATCTTGCTGCCGGGACCCGCAGGCGATTTTGTCGGCGCCATCGCTATCGCCGTGGTTCTTATGCTTGTCTGGTCCTTGGTTGTGGCCTTGACTGTGACTCCGGCGATTGCGGGCTGGCTACTGTCCGATCGCCCAGACGCAGGAATGCTGAGCCGCGGTATCAGCATCCCGCCACTTGCCCGTATGTTCGAGGCCTCAATTCGATTGTCTGTTGCTAATCCCGTGCGATCCATCGCGTTGGCATTGATCTTGCCGGTGCTTGGCTTTGCGGCCTTTCCAACGCTGACCGCGCAATTCTTCCCGGGCGTCGACCGCAACCAATTCTATATCGAAGTCGATATGCCGGGTGGAACGTCAATTGCCACCACCGAAGCAACCGCCCGCCAGATCGATGAAATGCTGATGGCTGACGACGGCGTCAAAAGTGTCTACTGGACCGTCGGAGAGTCCGGTCCGGCATTCTACTACAACATCGTTGGAAACCGCTCACGCGAGCCTGGGTTCGCACAAGCTATGATCACGACCGACACGGCCGACGACGCCTCCCGCCTTGTTGGAACGTTGCAGAGTCGTCTGGATACTGGCTTTCCTGACGCGCAGATCATCGTTCGCAGTCTTGTTCAGGGCCCTCCGGTCGCCGCACCGGTTGAAGTCAAAATTCAGGGCCAAGACATCACGGTATTGCGCAATCTGGGCGACGAGGTGCGTTCAGTCATGGCCAATCTCGATTTGGTGACTCAGGCACGCGCCAGTGTGAACGGCGGCACCCCTCAAGTCCGGTTCGAGATTGATGAAGTCAAAGCCCGTCTGCTGGGGCTGGACGTGGCGGATATAGCTGGCCAGCTGGACACGGCGCTGGTTGGCATTACCGGTGGATCGCTGATCGAAGGAACCGAGCAGTTACCAGTCCGCGTTCGCTTAGGTGACGAGGTGCGTTCAGATCTAAGCACGATTGTCAGTATGCCTATCCTACTGCCAAATGCAGCTGCGATATCTGCGACTGGAGCCTTCCCAGCGGTACCGCTGTCGGAATTGGCCAAGCCCGTGATTGAACCGGCAGAAAGCGTAATAACTCGAACGGATGGCGTGCGCGAAAACACCATACAGGCGTTTATCGTACCCGGTGTTTTACCCGAAGAGGCATTGCAGGACATACTAGAAGCGCTTGATGCGTCCGGGTTTGTGTTGCCGCAAGGCTATTCGATGTCCTTAGGCGGCGACAGTGATGCCCGATCCAACACCGTGGGCAATCTGCTTGCCTCTGTTGGTTTGATTGTCACACTCTCCTTCGCGACCATCGTTCTGACCTTTAACTCGTTCCGACTAACACTGGTGACCTTGGTCGTGTGCGTGTTGTCTGCAGGCCTTTCAATGCTGTCGCTGGCGGTTATGCAATTCCCGTTCGGTATAACAGCAATCATCGGGGTCATCGGCTCGATCGGGGTTTCGATCAACGCGGCGATCATAATTCTGACCGGGTTGCAACAAGACGTTGACGCAAGCCAAGGCGACCGAGCGGCCGTGGCGCGCGTTGTGACTGGTTCAAGTCGGCACATCATCTCGACAACGGTCACTACCTTCGGCGGGTTCCTACCCCTGATCATGGGTGGAGGCGCATTTTGGCCGCCATTCGCCGTTGCAATCGCCGGAGGCGTTTTGTTGTCGACTGTCGTATCCTTCTATTTCACCCCACCCGTGTTCGCGTTGGTGTATCGTGGCAAGCTCAACAAACCGCTTGAGGCAAACAACCAACATTCCCAGCCTCGAGAAGCAATTGTCGCACTTGTGGCAGAATGAGGATTGAGACTACTTCTCCTTGCGAGTTGGTATGTTTCGAAGCCGTCGTTGTTCGAAGCACGGTTCAAGTTCTGTTATGGGCCGCACACGGACTTAGCAAATTCTGGTTTCTGCGCATTACCACCATTCGCCACTGGTGCAGGATCTGACGCTCTTGGGCTCCAAGTAGACCTTAACTGCACCGGGCATGAATGACTGCTCTGCGAATTAAGCGGCCGCTAGTCCCACTGAAGCGCATTGCAGGCTAGTCTCCGTTAAGATTTAGGCGACCCGCATTAAGCCAATCCGACAGCTCTGTTCTTTCGCTGGGGTCAGGTGGGCCCGCAGGAGTTGGAGGGTCAACAGGCAACGGACTGTCTGATCCGACGATCTCTCTAACACTTACGGCATCTTCCGAAACATTCCAAACAAGCATGTCCTGAGCCAAAGTGAGCGGGCCGTCATACGTCTTTCGGATTGCTGCAATTGTGTCCGGAGCAATATCGAAATCGGCAAATGTATGGTAGGCAATCGCATGCCGCGGCTCAATCATCGCGAATAGTTTTCCGCA
This sequence comes from Ruegeria sp. HKCCA5763, assembly GCF_013034545.1. Classification (NCBI taxonomy): domain Bacteria; kingdom Pseudomonadati; phylum Pseudomonadota; class Alphaproteobacteria; order Rhodobacterales; family Roseobacteraceae; genus Ruegeria; species Ruegeria sp. HKCCA5763. The sequence continues at coordinate 187,999 of NZ_WQGF01000005.1, read as the reverse complement.
CGCGTCTGGTGGCGTGTGAACCACCGTTGCCACCAATCGGGCGCGTTCAGGGTCGTAGTTTTTGATATCAATGAATTGTTGGATCGTTAAGTAGCATTCGTGAATGACAAGATCCGCTTCTTTAGCGTTTTCCACGAACCACTTGTTTGGGTTGGTGTCACCTGAGTAGACGAATTTAAGTCCTTTCCACTCCAAGCTGTAGGACACTGAACCGTCTATGCCGTGAATCGCGGGCCAAGATCGAATGACAACACCATCGCTTTCATAAACTATCTGTGTCTTAGAATAGTCGAACTCAGTCACCGAGAGGTGTCCACCTGCCGAGGGCATATTCCCGCGCCGCCCTGCCAAGTCCCAGCCCAACATTTTGAGGAGGCCATCCATGGCCGCAGCGGTCCCGTATTCTGGCTTTAAGCCACTTGGTCCCCATACCTGCAGGGGAACCGTTCGGTTTGACACCCAGCCACCCACAAAAAGTGCATCGAGGTCTCCAATATGATCTACGTGCAGGTGGCTAATGAACACTTTGTCCAGATAAGTGTATGGGATTTCCAACGCGGCCAAATTTGCTAACGAACCAGTTCCGACATCGAAGAGGAACTTGTCGCCATTGCCAAGTTCAACCAACCACGACGCTGACGCTTGAGAGTGTCGAAAATTAGGTGTTCCGGTTCCCAGCGAGATAACTCGCATCTCCGCTTCACCGAGCGGCTCTGCGTTTGGATAATAGAACTTTCGCTCTCCGGACGAACCAGCTGAAGCTGCGCCGCACCAAATCGACGCAAATACAAAACTCAATACCGGCAACAACCTTAGGCGCACGGTTTTCTCCGATTTGCTGATGAAATCTATTGTACAAGAAAATTGCTTCTGTCCAAAATCGCGCGTCTGCATTGGGCTAAATGCGGTCAACTTGCTTAAACCTCTACTTAGCGGAAAAACCCGACATTTGCTTTTTTCCGCCAAACGCCTTCACAATGCTCATATGCAAGATAACCAAGCACAGGCTGACTACTGGAGTTCGAAGAGCGGACTTAAGTGGATAGATTTCGAAAGCGAACTTGATGTGGTATTTGGCGCGGTCGACAAAGCGCTGGTTGAGCGGTCGAAGCCTTCGCCAGGCGAGCGCGTCTTGGACATAGGTTGCGGTACTGGAGCTACGAGCAGGACGTTTTCTTCGCTTGTCGCACCAGGCGGAACAATATGCGCAGTCGACATTTCTGCACCCTTGATCGAACAGGCCCGCCAGCGTGCAAAAGAAGCAACGGTTGAAGCACAGTATCTGTTAGCGGATGCGCAAACCGACCAGTTTCCTGACGCGCCGTTTGATTTGGTGATCTCTCGCTTCGGATCAATGTTCTTTGCCGATCCCGTTGCTGCCTTCGTCAATATTCGGGGCCAGATCAAGCCATCGGGCCGAATGGCTCTTGCTGCATGGGCACCGGCCAAGGGAAATCCTTGGTTTGACGTGCCCAAAGACGGTGCGGTTGACAGGCTGGGACCTTTAGAAAGCTCAGACCCCAACGCCCCTGGACCGCTGGGCTTTCAGAACGCTGGCCATGTCGCTGGAATTCTAGAAGAGGCTGGTTTCAAAGACGTGAACGGCGAAACGATCAGGGTAAACCTAACTCATCCCGGGCCCTTGGAGCGTGTTGCGGCTTTGGCTTCGAATATCGGCCCGGCAGCGAGGATACTCAAGAAGTACTCCGGGAGCGAGGAAGATATCGAGGCGATAACCGATTATGTAATCGCCAATTTTCGCTGCTTCGAAGTCAACGGAGGCATCCGCATCCCGGCAAATCTGAATTTCTTCACAGCCAGAAATCCGGGCTGATGACCTCAACTGCAACTTTGCGAGTATTGGAGCCAGCCCCCAATATTTTGGCGTTTTATGACGGTCGGGTTGCAGGGGCCCGACTTCATTCTCCGTCGTGGAATTGGATGGACGACGCGGCATATACACTCGGGGTCGCCAGCTATGCCATCCTCAATGGCACTGACGCTGTGGTCTATGACACGCACATCTCGCTTGATCACGCTCGTTGGATACGAAGCGAGCTGCAACGTCGTGGGGTGACGTCAATTCGGGTTGTGCTTAGCCATCATCACAAGGATCATATCGCAGGAACCGAGGTGTTTGCTGATTGCGAAATCATTGCGGGCAACAAAACGGCAAAGGCGCTGGTAGAAAAAGAGGAAAGTTATTCGAAGAGCGATCCGCCGATCAAGCCGGTAGTGATGCCCACAACTGTGTTTGACGGTGAAATGGCGTTGAGTGTTGGGACGACCGACATTGAACTACGTCCTTTGGATATTCACAGTCATGACGGTGTCGCGCTCTACCTTCCAAAGTCCAGGATCTTGCTGCCGGGTGATGCACTGGAAGATAGCGTGACCTATGTCGCCGAACCAGATCGCCTTGATATTCACCTGGCCGAACTTGACCGGCTTTCCACCTGGGATATTTCGGCCATCCTGCCCTGCCATGGTGACCCCGATCGGATCGCAGGAGGTGGATATGATCGCTCATTCATAACGGCTACGAGGCAATATGTTGCAAAGCTCTTGCAGTGCCGCGATGGGGCAGGATGGAGCAATCTTACGCTTCGGGAATTTGCGAAAGTCTGGTTCGAAGAAGGCTCGTTGACCTACTTCGATGCCTATGAGGGCGTGCACCAAGACAACCTGCAGTCTGTGACCGGCGTCTAAAAACGGCGAACTGTTTTGGTCCTGAATGACGTCCGTTGTGGGCTCGAAGCCGTCATAAGGCGGTGCAGGCGCGAGGCTGTGACCTCTGCCGATCCTTCCGCATATCCGGCGCAGATTGCGGGGCCTAGTTGGGGGATTGATGCGGAAGGTTCTTTTTCATTTGTTACAGAGTGTTAGATAAAATTTTGGTGCGGGCGGTGGGACTCGAACCCACACGGGCATACGCCCTTCAGATTTTAAGTCTGATATGTCTACCATTCCATCACGCCCGCACGGCGTGGCCTTGTCGGGCCCTGCATTCCCCTTACAATCACAACCGGATGAGAACAATGCACTTTGATGCAAATGCGGCTGTAAATATGTCGGGAAATCCAGTTACAAGACATCCCTCTTCCCGATTAATAAGGGCGTGGCGCTGCCCCGCCCTTTTGGAAGGCTCACATGCCCAGCGCTTCTTTATACATTTCCAAAACCGCCTCTTCCTCAGCGATGTCATCCTTGTCCCGCTTTCGCAACGCGATCACCTTACGCATGACCTTGGTGTCGTAGCCCCGCGCCTTGGCTTCGGCCATGACTTCCTTCTGTTGCTCGGCCAGGTCCTTTTTCTCGGCATCCAGACGTTCAAACCGTTCGATGAACTGGCGCAGCTCGCCTGCTGTTACGCGATAGTTGGCGGCGGCCTGATCTTCGGTGATATCTTCCATATGCGTCTCTCCCAAAGGCTGAAAATCTGATGCAAGATGCCGGATACAGTGCTGCCGCCCGGGTCGCAAGCACCCAATCCCCGGTCGCACTTGTACGATCTGATTCGATCCGTTAAGCGCGGTGTCAGTTCACGATGAGATGTGGGGAACCATGTTCGAATTCATCACCTGGGGCGGTGCAGCCCTTTCCCTTGCCGGGCTCTTTGGTCTGGTCTGGTGTATTCTTCGCGTGATGAAAGCGCGCAAGGCCGGTTTGTCGGATGACGAGTTGCGCGCGGTGGTTCAGGGCGTTCTGCCCTGGAACCTGGCCTCTTTGTTCTTGTCTGTGATTGGACTGATGATGGTTATCCTAGGGATTTCCTTCGGATGACCCCCCTTGTCAGATCGGCAGGTTGTCGAACTGCGCTTCCATAGCGTCTTCACACAACGCCGCATCGAGACGCCGCAATCGAGATGGCACATGCATCCCCTGCTGGCGCATACGATCTACAACCTTGCTTACACTCGGTTGAAGCGCCAACCGCGTGTCCAGACACGCGCCTTCCAGTTTCTGCTCAAGCTGTTCTGCTTCGGAATACAGATTAGTTGCTGTCATAACCATCCTCCCAAGTGTTGCCAGTATTCCAAATATAGGTAACGGGAATACGACCCACAGATATTAACCTGAACTTGTGCGGGAATTTGCCTGACGTATTCGTAATTTCGGCAATTCGGCGCAGATAGGTTAAAGTTTAAGCCAATTTAACCGAACCTGCCTTGACGGGCATCAAATTCAGATTGGCAGTTGTGTCACATTCCAAATTACATATATGATATACACAACGGAAACGGAGGACCTCATGACGCCCGCAGTGAAAGCGTTTTTCGACGATCAGACCTTTACGGTGTCCTACGTCGTTCACGAACCACAAGGGCGCGCCTGCGCCATCATCGACAGTGTTTTGGATTTCGATCATGCCTCGGGTCGAACAGCGACCACATCTGCAGATCAAATCATCGACTATGTGCGCAGTCGCGATCTCAAGGTCGAATGGGTTTTAGAAAGCCACGTTCACGCCGATCACCTGTCTGCGGCCCCCTATCTGCAACAGGAACTTGGCGGCAAGATCGGGATTGGTGCCCAGATCGTTACTGTTCAGGACACGTTCGGCAAGGTCTTCAATGAAGGAACCGAATTCCAACGCGATGGCAGTCAGTTCGATGCGTTGTTCTCGGAAGGTGACAGTTTCCACATTGGCCAGATGCGCGGCGACGTGCTGCACACTCCGGGTCACACACCTGCCTGCCTAACCTATGTCATTGGCGACGCCGCCTTTGTGGGCGACACACTGTTCATGCCTGATTTTGGTACAGCGCGCTGCGACTTCCCCGGCGGCTCTTCGGCAACCTTGTATGAGTCGATCCAGAAAATTCTGGCCCTGCCTGATGAAACGCGCATCTATGTGGGCCACGATTACAAAGCGCCGGGCCGCGAAGAATACGCTTGGGAAACAACGGTAGGTGAGCAAAAGGCGCTGAACGTGCACATCGGACAGGGGCGTAGTATCGAAGAATTTGTGGAAATGCGCGACGCACGTGATGCGACCTTGGCGATGCCGCGCCTGATCTTGCCCTCCTTACAGGTGAATATGCGCGCAGGGCAGATGCCTCCGGCGGATGAGCAAGGTGATGTCTTTCTGAAACTGCCGGTCAACAAGCTCTGACGCGAGTTAAAAAAGGATATAACTTATGGAAATAGAATGGGTCTGGGGCCTGTGCGGCGGTTTACTGATTGGGCTGGGCGGCGCAGTTTACCTGCTTGGGAATGGCCGGGTTATGGGCGCAAGCGGCATTCTGGGCGGCCTTGTTGACGGCAGCGCCCGCGATACGAAGGCCGAGAAGTTGGCCTTTGTTGCAGGCCTGATCGGCATGCCTCTTCTGCTGCGACCGCTGATCGCGCCCGAGGCCCAAACGCATCTCACCAGCAACTTGGGCCTTGTTGTCATAGCTGGTTTGCTGGTTGGCATCGGCACACGTATCGCCAATGGCTGCACATCTGGTCACGGGGTCTGCGGCATCTCTCGGTTCTCACTCCGCGGCATTGTGGCCACCGTCTTCTACATTCTCGCCGGGGGCGTGACCCTTGTTCTGCTACGCCATATCTGGGGATTGATCTGATGCGCCTTCTTGTTGCCCTAACAGCTGGATCACTATTTGGTGCCGGATTGTTGATTTCTGGCATGACCGATACGACAAAAGTTCAAGGATGGCTGGACGTATTCGGCAACTGGGATCCGACTTTGGCGTTTGTTATGGGGGGCGCCATTTTGCCAATGCTGGTCGCATGGCGACTGACGACCGGGCGCAAGCCTTTGACCGGGAATGAATTTCCGCCTCCTGCGAAGCCCGAAGTGGATCGTAGACTGGTTGTGGGTTCAGTCCTATTCGGCATGGGTTGGGGGCTGGTTGGGCTCTGCCCCGGACCGGCCATGGCCTCGCTGAGTTATGGTGGGCTTGGAGGACTGGTTTTTCTGGTCGCAATGGTGGTTGGTATGTTCCTGGCCCCGACCTTTGGCGCGCAACTGGACAGAGCAGCAAACGCAGCCTAAGGAATTGGCATGGAGATTCGACCGATCACCCCCCGCTATGCCGTCTCACCGCAGATCACAGTTGATGATGTGCCAGCGATAGCTGCTGCCGGCTTTGTCAAAGTGATCTGCAACCGACCCAACGTCGAAGTTCCACCCACAATGCGATCCGACGCGATCGGTGATGCAGTGCGCGCTGCGGGCATGGAATACGAAGTGCTTGAGTTGACCCATCAGACCATGACGCCCGAGAATGTGCAGCGTCAGCGCGATATGGCGGAAAATTGTAGCGGACCGGTCTTGGCCTATTGCGCTTCGGGCACGCGATGTTCAGTGATTTGGGCTTTGGGTCAATGCGAACATATGAGCACGGATGACATCCTGACCGCGACCACAAACGCCGGATACCAGTTGGACGGTCTGCGCCCTGCTCTCGAGCAACTTCGCAGTAAGGCTGGTTAGACCTAAAGCGTTATTACTGTTCACCCAGCCCTGGTTCTGATGCGTTCAGACCGGCCAGCTGCGAGATTTCCGCCACCATCTGCTCAGACTCGCCAAGGACCAGATCCCCCGAAAGGATCCCGCCGGTCTCGGCCAAGGGCACCGGGGGCGTGATTTCAGCGGCGCTGTCAATTGGCGCGTCCAGGCTGCCCTGAGGGTTTAGCCCTCCCCGGCTTTCGATAAACTCCTGGGCTTCTGCTCCGCTCAGCGCTGGTAAAGCAGCATGCTCGTTTAATCGAATGGCCCTTAGACCACCGCACTGCCCCAAGCGACCAACACCTGCTCGCGTTCGTTCAATCGTCAGAACCTCAGTTAGATCCAAGCGCGCGCCGCGTAACGGCAGGACATCACCAACCTGCATCCCAGACAACGCGGACAATGGCAACGTCATCCGACACAAGGCCGCATTCAAATCCGCCCTTACCATACCCGAAGACTGTTCAATGCGGGGGCCTGCAGGGCTTGGGGTTTCCTCCACAACTTCTGGCGCAACCGGTGCTTCGGGTAAAATGACCGAAATCTGCCCTTGCCGTACCCCGTTGGCCAAATCGACGGTCAGGTCGAAGATGCGATACTCGTCTTCTGTCATGGCCAGAGACAAGCCCCGCAAATCTGAAGCGCGTGACGAATACTCGTTCCCCTCAAGGCAAACTTGTTCTGTCGTCGGGTCGATTAGACCCGCAGATCGAGCCAAAGCCGCTTCGACCAGTGGCGCAACCATGGCGGCGTCGGTATCTGTAAAGGCCCGTGGTGTTGGCGTGCCCGACATCACCTCACCGATGGTTTGCGTTTGAACGATGGCGGACACCAAGTGCGGGTCCAAGCACGTGGCTGCACGTCCCTGTGGCCCATCAAACACCAGTAGCAACCAGTCTTGACCAATCGCTTCAACCAGATGTTCAGCAGACTGACTGGTTTGTCTGGCCCCGATCACTGCAAGCGGCAAGTTCAGGCGATCCCCCGCGGCCCGCGCGAACCCCAAGCGCAGCGCCCGCAGAACCGAGCGCGGCCGGTCGTCCAAATCCTTTTGCCCAGCGGACAGTTTGCGCACCAATGCGGCATTGACGGGTTCTGACATAACGCCTGATCACCAATTGTTTCAGCAATTGGCAACAGGTTTACACCGTCGGACGTTACGAAGTTCTTTATGACCGCTTCACTGAGCGGCCTGTCGGTGCGCCAATGGCAGGCTGACTCGGAACGCCGCCCCGCCCTGCCCCGGTAAATAGCTGATCTCGCCCCCCAACCGCTGCATGATTTCGCGGCAAATTGCCAAGCCCAGACCTGCCCCTCCGGCCTTGTCGCCGCCGACGCGGGCAAATTTCTCGAACACCATCGAGCGCGCGCCGGGCGGAATGCCACTGCCATTGTCGATGAAATCTATGATGACGCGCCCGCCAACATCATATGCGGAAATGGTCAGAACGGGCTCGTCCGCGTCACAGTATTTCTGTGCGTTTGAGATAAGGTTAATGAACACCTGCCCCAACCTGTCCAGATCCGTGTGCAAGACAATCCGTTCGGCCGCACGGGCGCGACGCACGCTTATCTTGCGGCCAGCACCAGCCAATGCGCTGGACACGGCCCGATCCAGGACCGAGCGCAGACTATCATAACCCAAGTTGAGATTGACTTGCCCGTTTTCCAGCACGCTCAGATCCAACAGATCATCCAGCAAGCGGGTCAAACGCAGCGCTTCGTCTTGGATGATCGTCGCGTATCGGGTCTGCTCATCCCTGCTCAGCCCTTCGGTATCGCGCATGATTTCAGAAAACGCGCGGATCGAGGTCATCGGCGTCCGTAACTCATGACTGACCTGACTCAGAAAGTTGTCCTTTTGCGCCGACACCTGCGTGAGTTTGGCATTTGCTTCGCGCAGTTGCCGTGCCGTCCGGCTGAGTTCAGAGGACTTCACCTCAAGCTGACTGGAATACTCCAGCAACTGCGCCGACTCATCCGCAACAGCCAAAAGGTCTTCGACCGAAACCGACGAGCCGCCGACGATCTGCCCAATCATCGCGTGAGCCGTGGCCGTTCCAACTGATCCGCTCAATTCGCGTTCAAGGCGGCCCAGGAATGCTGGCGTGGGCTCGGGCAGATGCGATCGACCTCCTTGTTTCTTGGCCTCGGCCTGGAAAAACTCCTGCGCGGGCCCGGTGCCTAGAATCCGCTGGGTCATGATCATCAAATCTTCGCTTTGCGCGACCGATCCGGACCAGCCACGGGGTGCGACCGAATGATCGAATACATTGACAAATTGCGCGCCCTGCAACCGTTCCAACGGGCTGGGAAAACTCAGCAAAGAGGCCACACAGAACGCGATTGTGTTCAGCAAAAGTGACCACATCACGGAATGGACCATTGGATCGATCCCCTCGATCCCGAACAAGGCCTGTGGGCGCAGCCAGCTTATGCCGAACAACCCGTTCTGCAGCACCGACTCCGGCATCGACGCGCCGCTCATGCCGGGCAACAACAAGGTGTAAATCCACAAAACAAAACCGACCGTCAGCCCCACCAGAGCTCCGGTTCGCGTTGCCCCGCGCCAAAACAGACCGCCGACCAAAGCCGGTAGAATTTGAGAGATCCCCGCAAAAGCGATCAATCCGATTGAAGCCAGCGCTGCGCCGCCACCAGACAAGCGGTAGTAGAAAAAGCCCAACGCCATAACAGCCGCGATGGACACACGACGGGCCATCAAAACGATATTGCGCACATCGCCAGAGACCGAGCCAGTACCTTCTTGTGTGTTCAACCAGATGGGCATGACAACATGGTTCGACACCATCGTGGACAAAGCCATGGCTGTTACGATCACCATCGATGTCGCGGAAGAAAATCCGCCAATGAAAGACAGCATCGCCAGCCAGTCATTGCCTTGCGACAACGGTACGGTCAGGACGAACAGGTCGGGGTTAGCCCCTTCGGGCAGCAGGTCCAGACCCACTACGGCAATCGGTACTACAAACAAGCTCATTAACAGCAAGTAGAGGGGGAAAGCCCAGGCCGCGGTTCTAAGGTGGCTTTCATCATCATTTTCGACCACCATCACCTGGAACATGCGCGGCAAACAGATAAAGGCCGCCGCCGACAGGAATATAAAGGTCGTCCACCGCCCGGCATCAACATGCCACTGCCCGATTTCCGACGCGTCGATCCGCTCCATCATCGGGCCGATACCGCCAGCGATGCCCCACACGACAAAAACGCCGACCGCAATCAGCGCAAACAGCTTAACGATAGCCTCCACCGCGATGGCCGTAACAACCCCGTGGTGGCGTTCGTTCACGTCCAGATTACGCGTTCCGAAGAGGATGGCAAAAACGGCCAAGCCAGCCGCAACCCAAAATACACTGGACCCTTCGCGATACAGGCCCGATGGGTCAGCTTCGGCAAAGATCGAGAAAGACAGGGTAATCGATTGCAGCTGTAGCGCGATATATGGCGTTCCGCCCAATACCGCCAGAATGGTTACGCAGACCGCCAGCGTGTTTGATTTACCATAGCGAGACGACAGCAGGTCCGCGATTGAGGTCACTCTTTGACTGCGCCCCACACGCACCAGTTTGCGCAGCCCCCACCACCAGCTGACCATGACCAGTGTCGGGCCAAGGTAGATCGTAACAAACTCCAACCCTGACCGCGCGGCGTTGCCCACGGCGCCATAGAAGGTCCAGGCGGTGCAATAGATCGACAGCGACAAGGTGTAGATCAGCGGCGAGCGCAACCATTTCCCACGCCCAGCAGCAGCCATGCGATCCGCAGCGAAGGCGACGGCAAACAGAAAGACCACATAGCCCAGACAAACCAGAATCAGAACGTTTACGGTGGTCATCACTCGGCCCCTGTTTCAGGGTCCTCGGGCGTGCGCATACGGCGCGCGGCAAAGCCGAAAATCACGCTGATCAAGATCAGCGCGCCCCAGCAGACGAAGATGTAGAAAATTGCCGAAGAAAGCGGTACGGCCGCATCTCCGCTGGACCGGTCGGGCCAAAGAAGCGGCAGTGCGAACAAGAGCGCCCCAAGAAACGGCAAAAACCGGGCCGCATCCGTCAGTCTGCGACGGCGATAGCTTTGACGTTCCAGAAAAAGCGAGGGTCTGGGGCTGGATGGCTGACCTTTGTCGCTCTCGTCTGACATTACATTTGCGTCGCCTGCGCGTGAAGATCACGCACAGCCGTCAACACTTCGGCGTTGGAAAACGGTTTGGTCATAAAGCGGCTAACGCCTGCATTTTCCGCCATTTCCCGGTCGCGCGACTGCCCGCGCGCCGTCAGCATCAAGACCGGAAGGCTTGCCAGTTCTTCCATCTCTCTGAGATCGCGCAGAATATCCATGCCGTTTTTACCCGGCAACATAACATCCAGAATAACCAAGTCGGGCTGAGCCCCCTGGATAACCTCAAGCGCATCGGTGCCATCGCCATGAATCTCGACCTGCCACCCCTCGCGGGATAACAGGAACCGGATTGCTTCGGCAATGTTCGGCTCGTCCTCGATCAACAGAACCTTGCGGCTCATATTTTCTGTTCCTCCCCAAAACCGGTCGTCCGTCCCGCAACCGATTAGGATCAGATTAAGCGTTCTGTCAGGAAAGTGTCAAAAACCTTCGCTCAAAATCGACGGTTCGCGGCGAGCGGTGCATTCGTTGCGGGGGCAGACCCGGCAGTTCGGCCCAACTTGCGTAACCGGTGCATCACCGGCTTGCTCTTGAACCGGCCGTACCAGCATGACGGATCGATAAGCCGGATCCTGATCATAGCCCGGCACCGCATGGGGCCACGCATAGGCAAAGCACTCGAACTCAGCCGAAGCCCGCCCGGTTTGCTCGACTTGCTTACGCACCGGAACCAAAGGTCGGTTCAGCGCCGTGAAAACAGGCCAAAGCGGACAAGCCTCGCCATGTCTGGGCATGGCAAATCCTGGTGTTGGTTTTAGAAACAAGATGCTGCCGGATGCATCGCACAACACCAACCCCGCCGGTTCAGAAACAACACTTTCTGGCAAAAAAGCCAAACGCCGCAGCACGGTCGCCATGTCGACAGAAAAATGATGGGCCAAATCAACGGGGTCTGGTTGGGCGCCCCGAACACGAGCGGCGACAGCATCCAGTGGCATTGCCCGGGCGTCAGCCCTGTAAATCTCCAACATCTCGCGTGCCAAGGTTTGGGCTGCTGTGGTATTTAGGCTGCTCAGATCGACGGCATCCGTAGCGCCCCCCTCTTCCAGTTCCGTGAAACTATAATCGCGGGCCTGGAAAAACGCTTCGACCTCCTCCAACGGCACGCCACGCGGGTCGACGGCTGCGTCGCTTTCATCCAGAAATGTCACCAACGCCTTGGAGCTGTCCGCCAACCGCTCGGCATCCTGGTGCAGGTTTTTATGGAACCGTTCGCGCCATTCAGCCTCGATGTCTTCAGTATCCGCAAGAATCGCGGCCGTAGATCGAATCGCTGCCGCGGTCGACAAAACCTCGTGCATCGAGGCCGCCAGATGAGGGTCATGAGTCAGCCGGTCCGATAGGATCTCAACATTTCGTTCGAGCGAGACGACACGGCGATGCATCTGCGCCAGAACACCTGCCCAGCCGGTAAAGCGCCCTGCGAACTCCTCCAAGCTGTCCAACTCTGCATTCTGGCCAACCGCATCATCTGCCGCTTCGCGCAAGGCCGACACCAGCGTGGCTTCTATCCCTCGCGTCAACACCGATGGTTCAACCGACAGGGCCGCAGCAATATCCACCAGCAACTTACCCCCGATCCGACGGCGATTGTGCTCGATAAGGTTCAGGTAAGAGGCCGAAATCCCCGCCAAACGGGCCAGTTCTGCTTGCTTAAGCCCGGCAATCTGCCGCCGCTCGCGAATGCGGCTTCCAGTCAAAGCGTCACGCATGTTAGTTGCCTCCTGACCCGCGACAAGCTAAGCACCCCAAGTTATTTTCGAAACATACTATATTTCTCATTTAGTTAGGTCAAAATTTTCTATTTCGATTTACATAGTTTACACAATCCAGACACACTCCACGACAGCGCAACTTGTCATCATCATGTAAGAAGTTGCTTCACCCCTTCTCTTCCGTGCTGTTTCCCGGCACGATACCCACATGAGCGACCCCGCCTTTGAATACGCACCCATCGGCCTTGTAGAGCTGGAAAACCGGATTATCCGGCGCTGCAATCTGCAGTTCTCGCGCACGTTCGGTGGTGAGGAAGCTGACTATCGCAATATGCCTTTGCTGCACCTCTATCCCTCGGTCGCCGATTGGGAGCGGATCGGAGAGCGCAGCCTGCAAGTGATGCGCGACACCGGATACTACACCGATGAACGCGTCATGCGGCGGCGCAATGGCGATCTGTTCTGGTGCCGCGCTCGGGGCCGCTCACTCACCCCTGATGACCCGTTCCGACACGGTATCTGGAGCTTTTCCGACATCTCGGAAGAACGGCCTCTGGTTGAGTTGACGGTACGTGAACGCGAGGTGGCCATCCTGTCGTGTCGCGGCTTGTCGGCTAAGGAAATCGGTGGGGAACTGGGGCTGAGTTATCGGACAATCGAAGCCTATCGTGCCCGCTTGCTTGAAAAGTTCGGCGCTCGAAAACTTTCTGAGTTGGTCGCAAAGCTGTCGGGAATGCCATTGTGACCCATTCGGCCCCTTAATTTAAGCGGCAAACCAGCTCGCGATGGTGCGAGTCGGCGCTTTTCATGCACGGCTGCTTGGCCTATAACGCTGCGTAATTTGATTAGAGCCCGCAAAAACAGACGGGCCAAAGGGGAACCGTCGAGGACACTCATGACAGATACCAAACACGAAGCGGATGTGGCATTCATCAAGGCTCTGGCTGAATTGCTGCGCGAAAACGACCTGACGGAACTGCAGGTCAAACGCGAATATGGCGAGGAAGACAGCCTCAACGTGCGCGTCAGCCGCATGACACAGGCCGCAGCCGCTCCGGTTCAGGTCGCAGTACCCGCCGCGGCCCCCGCACCAGCCGTCGCCCCTGCGGCTGCCCCTGTCGCAACCGAAACCCCCGCAGCGCAAGAAGACCCGGCCAATCACCCTGGCGCTGTCACCTCGCCTATGGTTGGAACGGTCTATATGCAGCCCGAACCCGGCGCGCCTGCATTCATTAGCGTCGGTGCTTCTGTTTCTGAAGGCGACACACTGCTGATCGTCGAAGCGATGAAAACCATGAACCACATCCACGCCCCCAAATCGGGCTCGATAAAACGCATTCTGGTTGGCGATGGCGACGCAGTGGAATTCGGCACCCCTCTGGTCATCATCGAGTAAGGCGGGCCCATGTTCGACAAGATCCTGATTGCCAACCGAGGCGAGATCGCCCTGCGCGTCATCCGCGCCGCCCGCGAGATGGGGATTAAGACGGTCGCCGTCCATTCCACCGCTGACAGCGACGCGATGCATGTGCGCATGGCAGACGAATCGGTCTGCATTGGCCCCCCGCCTTCACCGCAAAGCTATCTGTCCGTACCGGCGATCATCTCGGCTTGTGAGATTACAGGTGCGCAAGCGATCCACCCGGGCTATGGCTTCCTGTCAGAGAATGCCGAGTTCGTGCAGATCGTCGAAGATCACGGCATCACCTTTATCGGCCCCACCGCGGAACATATCCGCGTGATGGGCGACAAGATCACCGCCAAGGACACGATGAAGGCGCTGGGTGTGCCCTGCGTGCCCGGCTCGGACGGTGGCGTTCCCACGCTGGAAGATGCCAAGCGTATCGGTGAGGAATTCGGCTATCCCGTCATCATCAAGGCTACCGCTGGTGGCGGCGGTCGTGGCATGAAGGTCGCGATGAACGCTGATGAGATGGAAAGCGCCTTTATGACCGCGCGCGCTGAGGGCAAGGCCGCCTTTGGCAACGACGAGGTCTATATCGAGAAATACCTGACCACTCCCCGCCATATCGAAATTCAGGTCTTCGGCGACGGCAAGGGCAAAGCCGTGCATCTGGGCGAACGCGACTGCTCGTTGCAGCGCCGCCACCAGAAAGTGTTTGAAGAGGCCCCCGGCCCCTGCATCACCCCCGAAGAGCGCGCCAGGATCGGCAAGATCTGTGCAGATGCCGTGGCCAAGATCAACTATATCGGCGCGGGCACAATCGAGTTCCTCTATGAAAACGGCGAGTTCTATTTCATCGAAATGAACACCCGCCTTCAGGTGGAACATCCTGTGACCGAAGGCATCTTTGGCGTCGATCTGGTGCGCGAGCAAATCCGTGTGGCCGCAGGCGAACCGATGTCATTTGGGCAAGAGGATCTGGAAATCAACGGCCACGCCATTGAGGTTCGGATCAACGCGGAAAAGCTGCCCAACTTCTCGCCCTGCCCCGGCAAGATTACGGCCTATCACGCGCCGGGCGGTCTGGGCGTGCGGATGGATTCAGCTCTCTATGACGGCTACTCGATCCCACCCTACTATGACTCGCTGATCGCCAAGCTGATCGTTCAGGGCCGCGACCGGGCCGAAGCTCTGGCCCGTCTGGAACGCGCATTGGGAGAGTTGATCGTGGACGGCATCGATACCACAGTCCCTCTGTTCCATGCCTTGCTGCAGGAACCCGACCTGCACAGCGGCGATTACAACATCCACTGGCTGGAGCGCTGGCTTGCGGAGAATATGGAATAGTAACCTCCAAGAACCGGAGGGCGCACGCCTTCCGGTTCCCTCTTACCCAAAATGAGCCTATCCGCTGAACTTTTGCTGCACGGGTACTCCATCGGCATTTTCCCGATGGCCGAACATCGCGATGATCCCGAGTTGTTCTGGGTCAATCCAAAGTTTCGCGGCGTCTTTCCGTTGGACGGGTTCCATGTCTCGCGTAGTCTTTCACGCCGCATCCGCAATTGCGGGTTCGATATCACGATCAATCAGGACTTTTCAGGCGTCGTGGATGGCTGTGCCGACAGGGCCGACACCTGGATCAACGCAGAGCTGCACGATCTGTACCGCCAATTGCACCAAACAGGCTATGCCCATTCTCTTGAAGTCTGGGACGGAGCCGCACTTGTGGGCGGTGTCTATGGTGTAACCTTGGGGGCTGCATTCTTTGGGGAAAGCATGTTCTCACGCCGCACGGATGCGTCGAAAATCGCCCTTGCCTATCTTGTGGACCGCCTGCGACAAACCGGATTCCACCTGTTCGATACGCAGTTTCTAACCGCACACCTGGCCTCATTGGGTGCCATCGAAATTCCACGCAGCGCTTACAAAAAGGAACTGGAAGAGGCTCTGAATCTCAGCGCCGATTTCACAGCATCAATAGATCAGTCCGCAGCAGGTGTAATACAGCGGATCACCCAGACATCATAACGCGCATGATCCAGCGCGTTCAGGGCTGGGGATGTTGCAATCATCCAGCCGTCAAACAACTGATCAGCTTTCCCCGTTTCCCAAATCGTCAAATAGGCAAACGCGTCACCCGTCGGGTTGTCAACCGGATAGCGGCAATCCCCCAGGGCAACGTCCAAGCCAAAAACAGCTTCGGTCTCACCGCTTTGCATTTCAACATCAACGGTTTGACCGCTGACTTTGTCCAGCCCGCGCAGCATGGCCCCCGGACCGGACTGAACCTTTTGTTGAGCAACAGCACTGGTCCCGACCATAAGAAGGGCAATTAAAGCAGCGCGGATCATTCGCTGCCATCTCCGGCCACAAACTTGACCAGCAGAGAGATCAGACTGACCGCGCCTTGCGTATCCTCAATCTCGTCTCCGGGTTCGAAATAGAATGGTGACCCGCCGGGCATTACCTCGACGAAATTACCGCCCAGCAGCCCCTCGGACGAGATCACAATGGCGCTGTCATCCGGCACCAGGACGCCATCGGCAATGGTGAAGGTCGTGTCTGCGCGATAAGTATCCGCGTTCAGCGTCACGCCGGTCACGGTTCCAATCTTGACACCTGCAAGACGAACATCCGTCCCGACACCGACCCCTTCCAACGATCTGAAAGACGCGCCAAGTTCATATCCGGCCGCGCCCTTCGACAGGCCCGTCGATTGGCTGGCGTAAACACCAAATGCCAGCGCACCGGCCAACACGACGCCACCGACAACAACTTCGGTCCAATTATGGCTCGACATCTTTGCCTCGCTTATTCCGGGCTCCAGGCCTCATAATCTTTGCGCTCAACCGGTTCAGCCCGACGCAGCGATCCGGCCGGCGTATAAGCCAGCGCAGTACCCGTCAGGTTTTCCTGATGTGGTTTTTCCCAGGATTTATGCGGTAAAGGTTTGTCCGTCGGAGGTTCGTCCCAGGTGCGGTGCAACCAGCCGTGCCATTCCGGGTCAACTCGACTGGCTTCAGCCTCGCCGTTGAATATCACCCAGCGCTTGCTGTCATCCGCCGTTCGATAAAACACATTGCCTTCATTGTCTTCGCCAACTTTGACGCCCTTACGCGACGTATAGATCTGCGTGTTCAGAGTGGACCCGTTCCACCAGGTCACGGCTCGCAAAAGACTGTTCAGGATTCCCATCGGGTGCCTCCGGCATTTCGGTCGAGGAAAGGTATGGACCAAAGGCTCGCCAAGGTCCAGTGCCACTGGGGT
Source organism: Ruegeria sp. HKCCA5763 (assembly GCF_013034545.1). Lineage (NCBI taxonomy): Bacteria > Pseudomonadati > Pseudomonadota > Alphaproteobacteria > Rhodobacterales > Roseobacteraceae > Ruegeria > Ruegeria sp. HKCCA5763. The sequence goes on along the minus strand of NZ_WQGF01000005.1, from coordinate 170,949 downwards.
CGCCTGCGTCACTCCGGCAGAAACGCGGTCACTTCAATTTCGATCCTGTATTTTGGGTCGATCAGCCCACACTCAATCATAGTCGCAGCCGGAGGATTTGCGCCGAAGGTTTCAGCCAGAATGGGCCAACACGGCTCAAACTCTGTACGATCCGGCAACATGTATGTCACCCGCACAACATCTTTAAAACTTGCCCCGGCATTTTGCAGAGCAGTTTCGATGGTCGCCAGCGCGGAACGGCACTGCGCAACAATATCTTCACCTTGCCCAACTGTGCCGGCCACGTGAACCCACCCGCCGGCAACGACCGCGCGGCAGTAACCAACTTTTTCCTCAAATTCGCCGCCTGATGAGATCCGCTGGATCGCCATATCGCTCCCTCTTTGTTGTTGGCAATCCGCAAACCGCCATGCCCATCGCAGAACCCCTGCGTTCATTTGGCCTGACTTTTTTCCGAGAAAATCAACTGCGGCGGGGGCAAAGCCCCCAACCGCATTGTCAAAAACAATAGCCGCGACAGGGCAGCTTACCCAGCAGAAGCTGATTCAGGAGCCGCATCCGCATAGATGAACAAAGGTTGAGACTCGGACGCGACGGCCTCTTCGTTCACCACAACTTCGCTGACATTCTTCATGCCAGGCAGTTCGAACATGGTATCCAGCAGGATGTCTTCTAGGATCGACCGCAGTCCCCGTGCACCGGTTTTGCGCTCGATGGCCTTCTTGGCAATCGCTTTCAATGCGTCATCGGTAAAGTCGAGTTCGACATCTTCCAACTCGAACAGGCGCTGATACTGCTTGACCAAAGCGTTCTTGGGTTTTGTCAAAATGGTGACCAGAGCATCTTCGTCGAGATCCTCCAGCGTTGCCAGAACTGGCAAACGCCCAACAAATTCTGGGATCAGACCAAATTTAAGCAGATCCTCGGGCTCCAAATCCTTGAAAATCTCGCCAACGCCACGATCATCATTGTCGCGCACATCGGCTCCGAAACCCATGGCCGAGCCTTTGCCACGCTGCGCGATGATCTTATCCAGACCCGCAAACGCGCCGCCGCAGATGAACAGGATATTGGTGGTATCCACTTGCAGGAATTCCTGCTGAGGATGCTTGCGCCCTCCTTGCGGCGGAACGCTGGCCACGGTGCCTTCCATCAGCTTCAGCAGCGCTTGCTGCACGCCCTCGCCCGACACGTCGCGCGTGATCGATGGGTTTTCGGACTTGCGCGTGATCTTGTCGACCTCGTCAATATAGACGATGCCGCGCTGCGCGCGCTCAACGTTGTACTCACTGGCTTGAAGGAGCTTGAGGATGATGTTTTCGACATCTTCGCCCACATAGCCAGCTTCGGTCAACGTCGTTGCGTCAGCCATGGTGAACGGAACATCCAGGATGCGGGCCAGTGTTTGAGCCAGCAGAGTCTTGCCGCAACCGGTGGGACCGATCAGCAAAATATTCGACTTCGCCAGTTCAATATCGCTGCCAGCTTTCTGAGCATGATTCAAACGTTTGTAGTGGTTGTGAACCGCCACCGACAAAACACGCTTGGCTGTGGCCTGACCGATCACGTAATCGTCGAGAACCTCGCAAATATCCTTTGGCGTTGGAACGCCATCAGACGACTTCAGCCCGCTGGCCTTGGTCTCTTCGCGGATGATGTCCATGCACAGCTCGACACATTCATCACAGATGAATACGGTCGGGCCTGCGATCAGTTTTCGCACCTCGTGCTGGCTTTTCCCGCAGAAACTGCAGTAGAGCGTGTTCTTACCGTCGCCGCCTGAATTCGTCGCCATGATCTACCTTTCGGGCCTCGTCCCTGCACCCCGTCAGGGATGCGCTTACGCCTGTTTGTGCAGCTTAGGCCAGCACTCTGGCGGCTACAATCTCAAAATGAACCCCGCGCCCAAGGCGCGGAGTGTCGGTCTCAGGCCTCATCTGTGTCCATTTTTGCACGGTTTTCGACGATTTCGTCGATGTGGCCCCAGTCTTTCGCCTCTTCCGGGCTCATGAAATTGTCACGGTCCAGCGCTTTTTCAACCGCCTTTTTGGTCTGCCCGGTATGACGCACGTAAATGTCATACAGGCGATCCTTCAGCTTTTGCGTCTCGGCTGCGTGAATCATGATGTCGCTGGCTTGGCCTTGGTAGCCACCGCTGGGTTGGTGAACCATGATACGGCTGTTGGGCAAGGAGAAACGCATTCCCTTCTCGCCACCAGCCAACAAAACCGACCCCATCGACGCCGCCTGACCGATCACCAATGTGGAACATTTCGGCTTGATGTACTGCATTGTATCGTAAATAGACAAACCGCTTGTTACTACACCACCAGGCGAGTTGATGTAGATCGAGATTTCCTTGTTCGGATTCTCGGCCTCAAGGTGCAACAGCTGCGCGACGACCAAATGGCTCATTCCATCATGAATCGGGCCGTTGATGAAGATGATCCGCTCTTTCAGCAGACGTGAGAAAATATCGTAAGCGCGTTCGCCCCGGCTGGTCTGCTCGACGACCATGGGAACGAGCGTATTCATGTAGGTATCTACGGGATCGAACATTCGGAACCTGCCTGCTTTGCTATGGATCGGGACACTACCCCAACAAGTATTACCCAAGTCTTAGTGTTGGCTCGAGGGGGCTGCAAGGGGGGGCAAGCGAGAACGATGAAGGAATGTAGGATGACACCAATTCCGCACAGCTCGACCCGTTGTTCGCGATCCGGAATACTTTTGAGCCACCGCCTAAACCACACAGCCTTAGTATACGGGGAAAAGCGGCGAGGGTTCCCCTTTCACTCATCACGGTATTTTGATTTATACATATGGAACAAAATGCACGAAACATGTAGGTGAGTGAACGGCGTAGTTGCGCCGTAATATGATAACGTTACCCATTGACGGGGTTAGCAAGGAACTAGAACGATGGCACTTCCACAGTTGTCCCAGGACATGCCCCAAGAAGACATGTATCGCATGGTAGAAAACGCCGCGCTTGCATCTAATTTTCTAAAGGCAATTAGTCACGAAGGACGCCTGATGATTTTGTGCCATCTGGTATCTGGTGAGAAGTCCGTCACAGAACTGGAAGGGCTTTTGTCCGCGCGGCAAGCCGCCGTATCCCAGCAGTTGTCGCGTTTGCGCCTTGAAGGATTGGTCGTACCTCGGCGGGAAGGCAAAGCAATCTACTATCGTTTGGCAGACGATCGTCCACGTCGGATTCTTGAAGTTGTCTACGAGCTATTCTGCGACAGAGACGCCTCCTAACTACTGGTCTGGTCAGTAGAAAGCTGCTACCGAAAATTTATCGAGCACCAAGGAGACGACTATGATCCGTGTATTTCTGATTGGCCTGAGCCTGTTTGCCCTGACCGCCTGCGAAACTGCAAAAGGCGCTGGCAAAGACATCGAAAAAGCCGGGGATGCCATCCAGAACGCTGCAACAGACGTGCAGGAAAACCTGTAAGCGTTTCTGACCCTGATCACCAAGCATCGGCATTTCAAGAAAGACGGGCTCCTGTGTCACTACCAAGCATCCGCGCTTGGACGCTTGGCCCTACGACTTGATCACAAGCCAAATACCGGGGCTCTTTTGTTCGCGCAAAAGAGCCCCGTTCCCGTTCAGCAGAGGGGTGAGTGGTAGCCTGTATGAAACCGTGATCCGGCAAAGGAAAAGGCGTCAGGTGCGCAGACGCGGTCTTTGCATGTACCCTTTCGGATACGCCTGACGCCTTACCGGGTCGGCGCGCCCCGAGGGACGTTCCGATCCTTTTGCCTCAGCCCCACCAGGGGCTTTGGCGATTGCTGAGAATCCATAGGGAAACACAGCATGCATCGGTAAACCAAGAGGATGATCAACTGACGTGGGCGGACTGCCCGCAATCACCTGACCTCAACGGTAAGTCTTTGAAGTTCAGAGAAAATCCCAAGACCCTCTCAATCACTCCAACCCTCCGGCCCTTTGCGTACCGCCTTTGGCTCCGAGGATCCTGGGCGGTGTCAGGACTTTGGCATTCCGGCCGGCTTCGGACAAGAAAATAGCACTGCAGCATGAAAAATTGACGGGGATAAAATGTTGATATCCGCAGGGACACTTCTGTGGATAATCCGAGAAAGCACGGCACTGCGCACAGTTGATGGAGCATTTGTCAATACGGGTAGAAACCGCCCTTTTTCCGCGCAATGCTGCAAGCGCGAACGCCAACATGCACTCTGTAGGCCGAAAAACACCGGGTTTGACAAGTTCTCAGCGCCTCAAACTATCGAATCGCGCACTCAGACTCGAGAGAAACAGACTATCGCATGAACTGGGACCGGATGGCGCGTAAGTCACCGCACGCAACGCCGCGCTGAAGGTCCGCGAGGTCCAGATGCCCGTGGGTCGAGGAACACCGCATTCTGACCCAAAACCAACCGAACCCTGTCGCGGGCAATGCGCGCCACCCGGCCCACCTCCCCTGGTGGAGACAATGGTTGCTTTACTGAGAAGCGGCCCGGCCCGGCTGGCTAACCTACACCTCCGCCGCGCAGACAATCGGGCGGCGGTCCATACCCCCTACTGTCCGGCCGGGCCGGAACCGCTTCAGTTCACCTGACGTTCCAGAACGGTGCTGTAGGTCGTTCCATTCCGCAGGCTACGGAAATCCGCATAGATCTTGCCATCCTCATACCGCGCATCGATCAGCGCATTGGCTCCGATCACCAGCGGTGAGGTTTCAACGATGCCAATAGACCCCGAGCCATCGAGACTTATGGTGCCGGTGGCCTCGTACTCATTCCATTCTGTATCGCCATCACGGCGCCACTTGCTGGGCCCCCAGAAGACATTGTCTTCCTGCATCTGGACGTCGAGCATCCATTCGGCCTGATTAAACCGGGGTTGATCGCCCTTGTAGTAGTGGCTGGGTTGAACGGTCGTGTAAGACCCCAGCCACGTGCCGCGCAGGTCGGGCGTGGTATCGGCCAGAGCGGCCGTTCCAAGGGTGAGGGTCGTGGCCAAAGCGGCTGCTCCGACAGTCATGTATCTGGTCATGGGCTCTCTCCTTTTCGTCTGGTCAACAGATTGGGAGGGCGCTCACAGGTTACAACTTACCTAAGGGAAACTTCATGATTGGTTCACCGGGAGCTTAGAATGGGGCATCAGGCCCAGGCCAGAGCTGTCCCAACAATGACCAGCGCGATGCCGACCCCCTCGCGATAAGAAAAGTTCTCGCCAAACAGGAAATATGAGGCGATGGCGATCAACACGACCTCAGCCCCCAGAATGCCGGTATAGATGATGCCCAACCGTTCATTGCGCAGCGCGGCGAGTTCCAGAGTTGCGGCGGCCAGCAGCGTGGCGACGATCAGAAGGGTCAGGCCAACACCGGGGAGTTTCCACCAGAACTTCATCGAGATCATGGCCACAGAATAAAGACCCGCCGATCCGAGGGCGATGAGTGGGATCATGGATGTGGACATAGGGGCCTCCCGCCGAGGTTGCCGTAGGGTCAAGTATAGCAGGTGGGAGGACTATGGGCTGTGAGGTTGGTCACAGTTGGTAGGTCATCAGAACTGAGGGCAGCGCCGGCCCGAGGGGGTGAGCGGCGTCTTGGAATTCGTCCAGTGGACGAATTCAGCCGCGAACGGGCGGAGCCACGGGGCGCAAACGCTCCGCCCCATGGGGGCAGGTCGGCGCGGCCCGGCGGTAAAGTGGTTAGAGTTCGAGAGATTGAAGAGGTTACTTTTGAGTTTCCGCCGAAAACTTCAAGTGTGGCCACATCTCGTGTATCCAGGCAACAAACACTGCTAACATGAATACCGAATATGTCACCGACCAAAATGCGCCACTGGTCTGAGCTGCCTCGAAAAAGCGTCCTTCATCACCAACTTCTCGAAACCAAAGTCTGGAAGCGAAAACTAGAGACGAGAATACAAAATACACGGCCATCAAGATCAGAAAGCTTGAGTTTGCGACCTTCACGACCGAAGGCGTCAGCTCGTTTGCGGCTTTTAGGTCCTTCAGGTAGTGCTCCCAGCCCGCTACGTTCTTAAACCGGTTTTCAATACGCAATTCAATGAAACGTCCGGCTCTCGCGATGCCATTAACTTCAATGACAAACAGAAATGACATTGCAACAACAACAAGTGGAACGATGTACAAAAATGTACCTTCCATTACACCGGCAATTTTCAAACCTGAAACGCTAGGTATTCCTAACGCAGCGCCAGCAACAATAAAGAAGCGTCTCTGTTGCCGATCAAGGATTTCTCTACGGAGAGATCTGTACTGTTCTTCGAACACTACAATTTCATGGTCGCGTGTTTCGGTTAGCTTAAAGTGCCGATCATAATCACTCATTGGAAACGCCTAAAATATTTGTATTTCAATAAGTTATCACAGTCTGCACTTTCACTCAAGCACACTCTTTGCATGAGGAATTGCAAGTTGCGGAAAGAAAAATCGCGGCACAATGGCCCCGCCGCGTGGGCACGCAGTTGGCTGCGCCAAACGCTTTCGCGCACTCGCACTTAAAATGGATTAAGAATCCATTTTAAGTGCGGAAATAAACGCCTCCTGCGGGATATCGACCTTCCCGAACTGACGCATCTTCTTCTTACCCGCCTTCTGCTTGTCCAGCAGTTTACGTTTCCGCGTGGCGTCGCCTCCGTAACACTTCGCGGTCACGTCCTTGCGCAGGGCGCTCAGGGTCTCGCGCGCGATGACCTTGCCTCCGATGGCAGCCTGAATCGGGATTTTGAACATGTGGCGCGGGATCAGGTCCTTGAGCTTTTCGCACATCGCCCGGCCCCGCATCTCGGCCCGGTCGCGGTGAACCATGGTCGACAGCGCGTCGACCGGTTCGTCATTCACCAGCACCGACATCTTGACCAGATTGTCCTCGGTATAGCCGGTCATCTGGTAGTCGAACGAGGCATAGCCTTTGGTCACTGATTTCAGGCGGTCGTAGAAGTCGAAGACGACCTCGTTCAGCGGCAGGTCATAGACGACCATGGCGCGGCTACCGGCATAGGTCAGGTCCAGTTGGATGCCGCGGCGATCTTGGCAGAGTTTCAGTACGTCACCCAGATACTCGTCGGGCACCAGAATAGTCGCCTTGATACGCGGTTCCTCGATATGGTCGACCTTGGACGGGTCGGGCATGTCGGCGGGGTTGTGCAGCTCGATCATCTCACCGTCTTTCATGTAGACGTGATAGATCACCGACGGCGCGGTGGTGATGAGCTCGATATCATATTCGCGTTCGATGCGGTCGCGGATGACCTCAAGGTGCAGAAGCCCCAGGAAGCCGCAGCGGAAGCCAAAGCCCAGCGCGGCCGAGGTTTCCATTTCAAAGCTGAAGCTGGCGTCGTTCAGCGCCAGCTTGTCGATCGCATCCCGCAGGTCTTCGAATTCGGCCGAGTCCACAGGAAACAGGCCACAGAACACCACCGGCTGCGCGGGTTTGAAGCCGTCCAGCGCGTCCTCAGTCCCGTTACGATCATTGGTGATCGTGTCACCCACTCGGGTGTCGCGGACCTGTTTGATGGATGCGGTCAGAAAACCGATCTCACCGGGGCCGAGGCTGTCGACCATCTCCATCTCGGGACGGAAAACGCCGACGCGGTCGACATGGTGCAGCGTGTTGTTCGACATGAACTTGAGCCGCATCCCCTTTTTCAACGTGCCGTCCATGATGCGGACTAGAACGATCACGCCGAGATACGCGTCGTACCACGAATCCACCAGCATCGCCTTGAGCGGCGCATCCAGATTGCCCTGCGGTGCGGGCAGCTGTTTCACAATGGCTTCCAGCGTTTCGTGGATGCCCTGCCCCGTCTTGGCGCTGACCTGAATGGCATCAGTCGCGTCGATGCCGATCACATCCTCGATCTGTTCGGCCACACGGTCACAGTCGGAGGCCGGCAGGTCGATCTTGTTTAGCACCGGAACGATCTCATGATCGGCATCGATGGCTTGGTACACATTCGCCAAAGTCTGCGCCTCGACTCCTTGAGTCGAGTCCACAACCAGCAAAGAGCCTTCGACCGCGCGCATGGACCGGCTGACCTCATAAGCAAAGTCCACGTGACCGGGCGTGTCGATCAGGTTCAGAACGTAATGCTCACCATCATCCGCCGTATAGTCGATGCGGACCGTGTTGGCCTTGATGGTGATGCCACGCTCGCGCTCGATATCCATGCTGTCGAGCAGCTGTTCCTTCATGTCGCGATCCTTGACCGTTCCGGTCTCTTGGATGAGCCGGTCAGCAAGGGTGGATTTGCCATGGTCGATATGCGCGACGATGGAGAAATTGCGGATATGAGCGAGGTCTGTCATGGGTTGGGGATATGTAGAGGAATCGTGGGTTGGTCAAGGTGGATTGAGTGCGCCGACGATACTATACAACGTCCTTCGACTTGTTCACCTCGGCAAGCCGTTTGACAATTGCTTGAGCCTACGATGAATTCCCGCAATCTGAAGCCAGCTTATAGTCCCGCTCTCGATCAAGAACGCCACGCCAATCAGCTTTCAAAATTAGGTCCCTAAGCAAAGGAACATGGCAAGTTCGATCCCGAGCATAGAAGTGGCGCCGGTTAATCACGAGGATTGGGAATGGTGTTTCATCCCCCTCAAACTCCGCCGTCAATACGGTTAGAAAATTGTCTTCATCATTACTTTGAAAGTCGCTTTCGACAAATCCGAGCGCCCTTACGATTTCTTCATCGAGAGCCTCAAAAAAATGGTCGGTAAAAATTACCATAAGGTCAAAATCAGAAAGTTGTTTTGAAGGATAGTTGAAGTCGATCTTCTGATTGAAATCCCCGCCGGTTACTTCAGTGGCGAGTTGACCGGAGATGCCTGAAATGAGCACTCTGACAGGTCTATCCAGGTCGTCTGATCGATCTTGAGCAGTGCTTTGCTCTGCCATGCCGAACACAAACATCAAAGTCGCGATTAAGAATAGTCCTGTTGTTTTTAGTTTCATTAAAACTTCCGCGTTCATAAACTTGAGTGTTGGAACAACCGTATAGCCAATAGTCCAGCAATCAAGCTATGTCGCGATGGGTGCGGGTTACACTCTTTCAGATGAATGCCGAGTTGAAGCCCGCCCTGCGGGCTAGGCGTTTCCGACTCGTGCAATCACTTTTTTGCAACGTACGATTGATCCGTTAACCACTTTGATTCATACTCCCGCTCAGACTGAGAGGGGCACAAGATCCCTCAGGGCAGGCAAAAACGAGGCATGAGCATGAAACAGTTCCTCTTAATCGCTTTCTGTGCCGCAACGATGACGGCCATCGCTCCGCAGGTTGAGGCCGCGCAGATCAAGCGCGCCTGCCTGGCGTCGGATCGGGCGGCGGCCACACGTGATCGGTGCAGCTGCATTCAGCGCGTGGCAGATCAGGCACTGACGCGCAGTGACCAGAAGACCGTCTCGAAGTGGTTCGAAGACCCCCATCAGGCGCAAGAGCTGAAAATGTCGCGCACGGCGCGTGATGATGCGCTGTGGGATCGGTATCAAAACTTCGGCCAGATGGCGCAGGCGATCTGCAGCTAACGCACCGCAAATCCTTGACCTGATCCACGCTGCGCCTCAGAAAAGTTGCAGCGAAAGGGATGTGCGATGGTGATGAAAGGGCTGACCCTGCGGGGCCTTGAGGTGTTCGAGGCTTTGGCGCGGACGGGATCGGTAGCGCAGGCCGCCGAGATCACCGGGCTCAGCCAGCCGTCCGTATCCCAGCAACTGCGCAATTTGGAAAAGGCGCTAGGCACCGATCTGGTTGATCACGGGCGGCGGCCTATGCGGCTGACCCAGGCCGGGCGCAGCTTTCTGGCGCGGGCCGAGGCTGTGCTGGCCGAATTGCAGGTGGCCCAAAGCGAGCTTTCGGTCATGGAGTTGGGTCATCTGACCACGCTTTCCATCGGGTTGATCGACGATTTCGACAATGATCTGACTCCACGGTTGGCCACATTGCTGGCCGATAGCCTGACCCGTTCGAAATTCAAACTGATCACCTTGTCGAGCCTCGATCTGTTTGAAGCTTTGGCCGAGCAGCGCCTCCACATGGCGATCACCGCCCATAGCGGTGAGGCGCTGGAAGGCGTGATCGAGTATCCTTTGGTCCGCGATCCGTTCATTCTGGTGGCCCCAAAGGGTTCGGGCGCGGTCGAGGCCGTGCAAGAGAGCTTGCCGTTTCTGCGTTACGCGCGCGAGCAACTGATCAGCCGCCAGATCGAAGCGCATATGGCGCGCGACGGGAAAGAGTTCGAGGAACGGTTCGAGATCGGCTCACACATGGCTTTGATGGCCATGGTCGCGCGGGGTTTGGGTTGGGCAATCACGACGCCGCTGGGCTTCATGCGCGCGGCACGCTTCCATGACGGGTTGGAGGCGCACCCTGCCCCGTTTGGAGATTTCTCTCGCACGATCTCGCTTTTGGCCCGCACCGATTGGTCGGATCAGGTCCCGCAGGAGGTCGCAGGTATGACACGTCGGCTGATGCAAAACCAGATCATCGAACCGGCCCTTAACAAACTGCCCTGGCTGAACGGTCAGTTGAAGGTGATCGGCGGCTAGCGCTCCAGATGAGCGGCCAAGCCGGCTACTGCTGTTTCGATCAGATCCAGCGCACCATCGAAATCCCGCGTATAATAGGGGTCAGGCACATGATCAGACTGGGTTTCATGGGCAAAGTCGGTCAGCAGGCGCACAGGCGTGGCGTTGCCCGTAGGACGCAGATCCTCAATATCCGCGATGTTGTTGGCATCCATGCCAATGATCAGATCGAACCGATCAAAGTCGGCGGCTGTAAACTGTCGGGCACGCAGGTCGCTAAGGTCAAATCCTCTGGCTTTTGCGGCGGCCTGCATGGGGCCGTAAGGCGGGTTGCCTGCGTGCCAACCCATGGTTCCGGCACTGTCGGTTGCGTGATGCGGCGCGCGATCGCGAAAGACGCCTTCGGCCGCAGGGGACCGGCAGATGTTGCCCAAACAGACAAAGAGGATACGGTGTGACATATGCAAGCTGTACCGTGTGGAGAGGACATGGAAAAGATTGTCATTCTGACCGGAGCCGGAATTTCCGCTGAAAGTGGGCTAGGTACCTTTCGCGATGAGGGCGGATTGTGGGCCAAGCACCGGATCGAGGATGTGGCCACGCCCGAAGGCTTTGCCCGCAATCCGGCCTTGGTTCAGGGATTTTACAATGCCCGTCGCGTTCAGGCGGCTGGCGTGAAACCCAATGCCGCCCACAAAGCACTGGCCCGGCTACAATGCGACTGGCCCGGTGAAGTGGTGATTGTCACTCAGAACGTCGACAGCCTGCACGAAGCCGGTGGTGCACGGAATGTCATTCACATGCACGGCACCTTGGCCGGCGCGTTGTGTTCGAACTGTGGGCACCGCTGGACTGCCCCGCCCGAGATGGCGGTCGCAGAACCCTGCCCCTCCTGCAACCGGCCAACAGCCCGTCCTGATGTAGTCTGGTTCGGAGAAATGCCTTACCACATGAATGAGATTTACGACCATCTGGCCAGCGCGTCGCTCTTTGCAGCCATTGGCACATCGAGTCAGGTCTATCCAGCAGCGACCTTTGTGCACGAGGCACAAGCGGCAGGCGCGCAAACTGTCGAGATTAATCTGGAGCCAACGCTTGGGGCCTCGGGGTTTGACACATATATCCTTGGCAAGGCGTCAGAAACGGTGCCTCACTGGGTAGAGCAATTGCTGGCACGACCCTCATAAGATGCAGACAACACTATATTTTTTGCTTAGATTGCGCCCGAAACGATTGGAGGATCAGCCATGGCCGACCAAGAACCCAAAACCGGCGAAATCCTGGAGGATGGCAGCATGGCCCAGCGCGACTTGCTGGGCGAGCAGCTATCCAATCTCTGGTGGACCTTTTTACTGCGTGGAGCATTGGCGGGGATTGTTGGCATAGCTGCGCTGTTCTGGCCCTCTGGCAGCATCGCCGTGCTGTTGCAACTGGTCGGAGTACTGTTGATCCTGGATGGCGGCCTGACTCTTTTTGGGGTTGGACGCCGTGGTGTTTTAGGAGGTGCCGCGATCGGCGCGCTAGTGATCGGTCTGATCCTGCTGATCTGGCCGGAAGGCACGGTCAAGCTTGCCTTTTTCCTGTTGGGTGCATGGGCGCTTATCATCGGGATCGGTTCACTGGCCGCCGCTCAGCAGATGCACCAGCGAGACCCGCAACGCGGATCAATGCGGGTTTCGGGCTTTGTTGCCTTGGTTGTCGGGCTGGTTCTGATGATCTGGCCAGCGGTGGCATTGGTGGCGCTTGGGTGGGGTATCGCATTTTCGGCGCTTGCAATTGCTGCTGTCATGTTCTGGCTGGCCTCCCGGTTCCGAAAAGCGGGTGATCGGGTCGGACTAAAAACCGTGAATAAATAAAAGCCACCCCCCTGAACAAACGCACTCAGGCCGGGCAATGCCCGGCCTGATGCATGGAAAAGGTGCAACGTGGCGCAAAGACAGGCGCGCTTTAATCCGTGCTCTCTCCGTGAGATCCGTGACCGCCATGACCACCTTTGTCTTGACGTTCCAGATCAACGGGTATCTCGATCTCGACCTCACCGGCATTCTCGAAAATCAGAGTGACGGGCACCATTGCGTCTTGCTCGAACGGCACTGTCAGGCCCATGAACATCACATGAGCCCCGCCGCGTTTCAGCATGTAGGTTTCGCCAGCGGGAATGACAAAGCCTTCTTCCACATGCACCATCTTGGCCACGCCGTTATCGCCGACCTCGTGTGTATGCAGCTCAACACGGGCCGCGGCGTCCGAAGTTGCGCCGATCAGACGGTCATCTGCGACGCCCTGATTCTCGATCATCATGAAAGCGGCACCAGCCTTGGCCGTTTTGCCCGAAGAGCGGGCATAAGCGTCATCCACCTTGATGGTGCCATCGGCCAGAGCGGGAACGGCCAGCGTGACTGCAGCCAAGGTTGCAAGCAGTTTGGATTTGAGGGACATCGCGCCTCTCCTTGTTGTTCAAAACTTTAGAAAAGATGGGTTTTTAAACAATAGAAGGCGGCGCGCGGGCCGGAGCGCGCGGCACCGGCAATGCGATCTGGTTGCCCACATCTCGCAATGGCGCGGGTTGCGCAAGTTCCGGCGCTGCGGGCAATGTGGGATGGGTCGCGGCAATTGCCCCCATGAGGGACAGCGCGTAATCCGGGCAATAGTGCGGTGGCGCAGTAGGTTGCCCACTTTCATCCATGTAGACAGCGACCGGGCCATTTCCGGTGCACAATACCATCTGGCCAACAGCACTATTCATGCCGCGCGACATGGCAAGACCCTGCCCGGTCAGCACCAGAAGCAGGGATAAAACAAACGGCAGAATACTGGCGGTCTTAGGTCTCATCCTGACCTTGGTATAGGTCAGCGTGCAAAGGCGCTTCAAGCGCTAAAGGGTCGCGCTTGAAGCGGTTTTCAGTAGTCCACCCCAGGTCGTTTCACTTCGCTTGCAGTAAAGCTGGTGTGCGACCGGTTCACTTTGCGCTGCATCTGCGCACAGGCTGCAATTGCCTTGCGGAGCACAGCGGCCAGAAACAGAAAAATGTAGAAACTTTTTAACGACATATTCGGGCCCCCGCCTGATGAATGACCTAACGTTAAGTCAGATTCGAATCTCTGTATGTGAAGAAATTCACCAATCGAAAAAATTATTTCGAATTCGGGAACAATGCGAATTGCCGCCATATAGCCACAGAACAAAAAAGCCCCGCACCAAAAGGGTACGGGGCCTTGAATTACGTAAGAGAATAAAGGCTTAGGCCGAGGCTTGCGCCTTGGCGATTTCCTTTTTCACTTTCAGAGCGTTTGCCGACAGCTCTTCGTCCTTGGCTTTAGCCAGGAACGCGTCCAGACCACCGCGGTGGTCGACCGAGCGCAGCGCAGCTGCCGAGATGCGCAGTTTAACACCGCGACCCAGGGTCTCGGACTGCAGGGTGACGTCGTTCAGGTTCGGCAGGAAACGACGTTTGGTTTTGTTGTTGGCGTGGCTGACATTGTTGCCAGTCATCGGGCCTTTTCCGGTCAGTTCGCAACGGCGCGACATGGTTTCTTCCTTTGTTTCTGGAGGCCGGGCTTCAGACCCTTGGCCAAATCACAAGGGGCGCAACCCGAAGTCGCGCCCGAAAACTGGTTGGATGCGTGTAGTGGGAATCGCCGGGAGGGTCAAGACAGGCCGCGCGAAATCTTTTATTTTGCACAGCCCGTAGGCTCCCCGACCAAACCCGACCATCAGGTCAGCGCACCGAGCAGTTCCTCTGCCGCTTTTGCCGGGTTCAAATGCCCTGCTGAGACTTCGGCGTTCAGACGCTCCATCTCGGCCTTGGCCTGCGGTGTGTCGAGGCGCGCAAGAAGAGCATGACGCACCTCTTGGTCGAACCAATACCGTGCTTGCGCCGCGCGATTGGCTTCCCAAATGCCATTGTCCCGACGCCATTGGGTCAAGGATTGCATTTCGTCCCACGCCTGCTCCAGCCCATGTTCTTCAACCGCTGATACGGTCATGGCCTTGGGAAAACCCTCGGGATCTTGCGGACGTTTACGCAGCAGTCGCAACGCTCCTGCATAGTCCGCGCAGGTGCGTGTGGCGGTGGCCTTCAGGTCGCCATCAGCCTTATTGATCAGGATGATGTCGGCCATCTCCATTATGCCGCGTTTCACACCCTGCAATTCGTCTCCGCCCGCAGGGGCCAACAACAGCAGGAACAGATCCGACAGCTCGGAAACAACCGTCTCCGACTGCCCCACACCAACCGTTTCGATGAGCACCACATCATAACCCGCCGCCTCGCACAGGGCGATGGCCTCACGGGTGCGACGGGCTACGCCGCCAAGGTGGCTTTGGCTGGGAGAAGGCCGGATAAAGGCATTTTTTTCCCGACTCAGGCGTTCCATCCGGGTTTTGTCGCCCAGAATCGAACCACCCGAACGTGCCGAGCTCGGATCGACCGCCAAAACAGCCACACGCATTCCTTGCCCAGTCAGCATCATGCCGAAGCTTTCAATAAAGGTGGACTTGCCAACCCCGGGTGTCCCCGACAAACCGATCCGCAACGCCTGACGTCCCGATCCCGCAAGCTGAGTTAAAAGCTCGCTGGCTTGCGCCCGATGATCAGCACGATTGCTTTCGACAAGAGTGATGGCACGCGCCAGCGCACGACGCTCGCCGTTCAATATCCTGTCACTTAAACTGTCTGTCTGCATGCTTGTTCCGTTCCCAGAGGCAGGAATAGTTGCCGTGGTCGGGGGGTATTTGTCCAGACCGAAGAGCACGGGAATTGCGCGCAACACAAATCCTGCGGCATTTCGTTCATGGCCTGCTGCTTGTGCAAGTGCGGGAACTGGACGCCGCCAGCACGATGGCGGATAAGGTGCGCATGACCAATCGCCTGCCCATAGATGACGCCGTTCCCGCCTTGCGGAATGCCTTGCGTGCCCGTGGACGCGCTGTGCTGCAGGCACCGCCAGGCGCAGGCAAGACCACGCGGGTGCCGTTGGCGATGCTCGAGGCCGATCTGTGCGACGGCAAGATCGTGATGCTGGAACCCCGAAGGCTGGCAGCGCGGGCAGCGGCAGAGCGGATGGCGGAGACTTTGGGAGAGCGCGCGGGGCAGACCGTGGGCTACCGTGTACGTGGCGATGCGAAAGTGTCCAAGGACACGCGGATCGAGGTCGTCACCGAAGGCATCCTGACCCGAATGCTGCAATCAGACCCTGACCTGCCCGGTATCAGCGCGGTGATTTTCGACGAATTCCACGAACGCTCTTTGAACGCTGATCTGGGGCTTGCGCTGTGCCTCGAGGTGGCAGGTGCGCTGCGGGATGACCTAATCCTGCTGGCCATGTCTGCCACCTTGGATGCCGAGCCCGTTGGCCAATTGATGGACGCCCCGCTGATCACGTCCGAGGGGCGCAGCTTTCCTGTCAAGACCCGCTGGCTGGATCGCCCCTTGGGGCTACAAGCACGTCGTTTGGATGCGCTGGTAGAACTGGTGGTACAGGCCGAACGTGAAACGCGCGCCACAGGAGGTGGTCTTTTGGTGTTCCTGCCCGGTGAAGGCGAAATCCGGCGGGCCGAGGCCGCCTTGAAAGCCAGACTATCTGAAGCCTGTGCCGTGTATCCATTGTTCGGGGCAATGCCCTTTGCCGCCCAGCGCGCAGCGATTGCCCCCGCTAAAAGCGGGCGCAAAGTGGTGCTGGCGACGTCGATTGCCGAAACCTCTTTGACCATCCCAGATATCCGCGTGGTCGTGGATATGGGGCAAGCGCGGCGGGCACGGTTTGATCCGGGCTCGGGCATGTCGAGGTTGGTCACAGAACGCGTGACGCGGGCCGAAGCGACGCAACGCGCGGGTCGCGCGGGCCGTGTGGCCGAAGGCGTGTGTTATAGGCTGTGGTCAAAAGGTGAAGAAGGCGCGCTGGCCGCCTACCCGCCCGCCGAGATCGAGGCAGCTGACTTGACCGGACTGGCGTTGGAACTGGCGTTGTGGGGCGCGGACGCCAATGATCTGGCCTTTTTGACACCGCCGCCCGACGGAACACTGGCCGAGGCACGGGCATTGCTGACGATGCTTGGCGCACTGGACGATAAGGGGCGGATCACTGATCACGGGCGAGCCTTGGCCGCGTTACCTCTGCACCCCCGGCTGGGTCACATGTTGGAAAGCGCAGGTTCGCAAGCTGCGCCATTGGCGGCACTTATGGCTGAACGTGACCCCTTGCGCGGCGCCCCGGTCGATATCGCGCTACGGCAAGAGGCGTTGCGCGACGTGCGGGCGTTTCAGCGTAACCGCGTATGGCAGGTGAATATGGGCGCCATAGACCGTATCCAGGCCGAAACCAAAAGACTGCGGGCGCAGGCCAAGAACGTGTCCGAGCGCCTGAGCCCTGCGGCCATGGTCGCCCTGGCCTACCCTGATCGCGTCGGACAGCGGCGCATAGGAGAAGCACCGCGCTATTTGCTGTCGGGCGGCAAGGGCGTTGTTCTGGACAATGGTGACACGCTGGCGGGCGCGCCTTACTTGGTTGTGAACGATACGGATGGCAACCCGCGCGAAGCAAAGGTACGCATGGCCACGCAGATCTCGGAACAAGAGATCCGGGATTTGTTTTCCGATCAAATCGCCTGGGTTGACAGTTGCACGTGGTCGAAACGCGAACGCCGGGTTGTGTCACGACGACAGGAACGGTTCGGTGCGATCACCTTGGATGATCGTATCTGGAAGGAAGTCCCGGATGAAGATGTCGCGCGGGCCATGCTGGACGGGGTCCGCGACCTAGGGCTGCGACTGGACGGGGCCGCCGGTCGACTGGCAGCCCGGGTCGAACTGGTGCGCGCAGACGGGACCGACCTGCCCGATTTCTCGGTCGAAGGCCTGATGGCCGACTTGGAGGATTGGCTGCTGCCGATGCTCTCAGGCGTCAAAAGCGCGGAAGATTGGAAGCGCTTCGACCTGTTACCCGCCCTGCGCGCCCGTTTGGATTGGGCACAGACGCAAGAACTGGACCGCCGTGCACCGGGATCGTTTGAAACACCGCTAGGACGCAAGGTGCCGATTGACTACAGTGCAGCGGTGCCAGAAATCTCGGTCCGGTTGCAGGAATTGTTCGGCGTTTCGATTCACCCGGTTGTCGGGGGCGCGCCGCTGAAAATTACCCTTCTGTCACCTGCGCAACGTCCGATCCAGATCACCCGCGATCTACCCGGATTCTGGGCTGGCTCTTACGCGGACGTGCGCAAGGATATGCGAGCCCAGTATCCAAAACACCCGTGGCCGGAAGACCCAACACAAGCCGACCCAACGTTGAGGGCAAAGCGCAGACGCGGCTAAGGCAAGACCGGCCGGGGCTGAAACAGTGTTCAGCCACTCGAACCGAAAACCGCTCACGAATACTGAAAATCTGAAGACTTAATTGAAATTCAACATTTCCACTGTTACGTCCCTTCAGTTCCGATGACAGGATATGGTTGATACGCTGCGGATGGGTTCAAAACTGCGAAATATCTGGGAAGAGGTTGGTCGGCCTTTGTTCCTGCGCCCCAGACGGGTGCAGTTCGCGGCTTTGTGCACCCGAAAACACAAAGGGCAAAATGAGGTACTGTTGATCACCAGTCGGGATACCGGGCGCTGGATCATTCCAAAGGGCTGGCCGATTGACGGTCTGGACGGGGCCGAAACGGCGCTGCAGGAGGCCTGGGAAGAGGCCGGAGTGCGAGCGGACAAGGTGGACAAGAAACCCATCGGTCACTTTACTTACGACAAAATCCTCAAGGACGGGTCGACGCAACCGGTGCTGACCAATGTATACCGGATTATGGTGCGCAAACTGGTCGAAGACTTCCCCGAAGCCCATCAGCGGACACGAAAGTGGTTTTCACCGGCCGAAGCCGCCACGCAGGTGCAGGAACCTGAACTACAGTCGCTGCTGCGTCAAATGTAACAACTTCGCAACAAATTGATGACATGCGGCTTGTCCTTGCAGCATCGAAACGTTAGCTGCGGGCCGTCTTTGAAAAACTGATCAAGCCCATGTCTGACACAAACCCCAAGCCGCGCTGGCAGGCGCTGGACAGCGACCTGCATCGCATTTCTCGCGTTGAAAACGCCAACATACACGTGTCCCGTCCTTTGTTGGCACCGGGAATCGCGTTGGCGTTCATGGTCGTTGCAGGACTGACAGCGGCCGTTCTGTTTGGTCAGGCCGATGGCAGCTACATCGTGGTCGCCGCTGCCGCTTTTGGGGCCTATATGGCGATCAACATTGGCGCAAATGATGTGGCCAACAACATGGGTCCAGCCGTTGGTGCAAACGCACTGACCATGGGCGGGGCCATCTTGATCGCGGCCATCGCCGAAAGCGCAGGTGCGTTGCTGGCAGGTGGTGATGTGGTTTCGACCATTTCCAAGGGGATCATTGATCCTGCGTCTGTTCAGAACAGCAGCGTTTTCATCTGGGCGATGATGGCAGCACTGATTTCGTCTGCCATGTGGGTCAATCTGGCAACTTGGGTCGGCGCGCCTGTGTCGACTACGCACTCGGTTGTCGGAGGCGTCATGGGGGCCGGGATTGCAGCAGCGGGGCTAAGTGCAGTCAATTGGGGCACGATGAGCGCAATTGCGGCCAGTTGGGTGATCTCGCCTGTACTGGGTGGTTTGATTTCCGCCGGTTTTCTGGCGCTGATCCAGACCAAGATTCAAAATCAGGATGATAAGATCGCGGCGGCCCGCAAATGGGTGCCCATCCTTGTGGCATTGATGGCAGGGGCCTTTGCCACTTATCTTACCGTAAAGGGGCTTAAACGCATCGTTAAAATCGAACTTGAGATGGCGCTGTTAATCGGGTTGGGCGCAGGTCTGCTGTCTTGGTCCGCCACCGTCCCATGGGTGCGACGCAAGTCCGAAGGGCTTGAAAACCGAACGCGGTCACTGAAAGCTCTGTTTGGCTTGCCGCTGGTCATCTCGGCCACGTTCCTGAGTTTCGCCCATGGCGCAAATGACGTGGCCAATGCGGTTGGCCCTCTGGCCGCGATTGTGCACGCGGCAGAATTCGGGGATTTCGCGTCGAAGGTCTCAATTCCGCTTTGGGTAATGATTATCGGCGCGTTTGGGATTTCCTTTGGTCTGTTCTTATTTGGCCCCAAACTGATCCGGATGGTCGGTAGCCAGATCACCAAGCTGAACCCTATGCGGGCTTTCTGTGTCGCCCTTTCGGCGGCGATCACCGTGATCGTGGCCAGTTGGCTGGGGCTGCCTGTCAGCTCGACCCATATCGCAGTTGGCGCAGTTTTTGGTGTGGGCTTTTTCCGCGAGTGGGACTCCGAACGGCGACGTAAACGCGCCAACCTGCTGCGTGCAACAGGGCATAATCTGGCACCCGAAGAGTACCGCCGTCGTAAACTGGTGCGGCGCTCGCATTTTATGACCATCGTAGCGGCCTGGGTCATCACCGTACCTGCTGCCGCGACCATGTCAGCCATAATCTTTTGGATGCTAACTGCTTTCGCCTAAGGGGTCTTACAACCTGATCTGATCCGGGGTCAGCGGGTGATCAGGCGCGTGTTTGATCAGGTCGGACACTTGTATGCAGATGGGCGTCGGCACCCCGGTTTCATGGCCCAACCGTATTATGTGGCCTTGCAAACTGTCGATTTCCGTTTGTCGTTCAGCCATCAGATCATAGGCCATAGACGTCCGGGCACTGGGATCAATCGTCAGCATCCGGGCGGCGACGCGGGTAAACAGCGGAGTCGGCAGCCGCAGGATATGCGGGGTCATCCAAACCGGAAGCGGCGTGGTCGATGCCACTGGGTGCCCCGCCGCCTTGAGAACCAAAAGCGCCTCGGCCATCTGATCCGCAACAAGTAAACGCCAGTCGCGGCTTTTCAGTTGATCCACGATCGTCAAACCCGACAGCGCATTCAGCGCGTTGTTCAGATTGATCAACAGTTTGCCCCATTGCACGGCCTCGATCTGATCACTCGCCAAAACAGGCAGATCCGGGCTGCTGAGACGCTCGGCCAGATCTCCGGGCCCATTTTCGATGACGACTTCGCCCGAGGTGGCCCGGTGATAGGTAGTAGGTCCACTAGGCACCACGTTAAAGGGCACCATTCCGGCACGGACATCTCGCCCCTGCAAGGCAGCACGCAAGGTCGCAGCGTTTTCGATCCCGTTCTGCCAGGACAGAATCGGCGCGTCCGACGATGCCTCAGCAGCGATCTGTTCGGCCATATCCGCAGTGGCACCCGATTTGACAGTGACGATGACCAATTCTGCATGAGCCAAACAAGTTGGATCTTGGCTGAGGTCTGGGGAATTGGCTGGTGCTGTGTAATTAAGCCCATCGAAATCCGTAACCGTCAGCCCGTGTTGGCGGATCGGGTCAAGCACACGGGCGCGGCCCAGCAGGGTGACGGAATGGCCCGCTCGAGCCAGTAATGCTCCGCAATAACAACCAATGCTGCCCGCACCTGCAATTACGAGTTTCATAATGCCCCCTCAGAAATACCTGAAAGGATCACCGCAAACGACCTGTTACACAACCCCGCCGCTTTTCGGGGCACTTGTCAACGTGCCAACCGAGGTTTGGTCCGTTCAAGCTCTTCAGAAATAGGGATAAACTCCTGATCGTCACCCGGTGGCAAATGGAACGCACCATTGGCCCAATCGGCGCTTTTCCACTCACGCGTTGCGGTTTCGATCTTTTCTTTCGAAGAGGAAACGAAGTTCCACCAGATATACCGGTCCTCGTTCAGCGTCGCGCCGCCCAGCAGCATCAGCCGCGCACCCAAGGGGCCCGCTTTGACCGACAGCTTGTCGCCGGGGCGGAAAACCATCATACGGCCTTCGTCAAACGTGTCGCCTGCGATCTCGACCGAGCCTTGAGTGACATAAACGCCGCGATCCTCTTGATCATCGGGCAGCGGGAACGAGGCACCGGGTTCAAGCTGCACGTCCAGATAGAAGGTTTCGGACAACATAGTCACCGGACTGGTTTCGCCATAGGCCGAGCCCAGAATCAACCGGGCGCTAGCACCCGCGTCCTGAAGATGCGGCAGCGCGGCCTGTTTATGATGTTCGAAATCAGGGGCCATATCCTCATGCGCTTCGGGCAAGGCGATCCACGTCTGGATTCCAAAAAGACTATGCTTTTTACCACGCGTTTCGTCGCTTGTGCGTTCGGAATGTGTAACACCTCGCCCCGCGACCATCCAATTGACCTCACCCGGATAGATCATCTGATGGGTTCCAAGGCTGTCGCGGTGCTCGAACTCGCCCTGATACAGATAGGTCACTGTGCCCAGTCCGATATGCGGATGGGGGCGCACGTCGATACCGCCTTCGGTGATGAATTCGGCCGGACCCATCTGATCGAAAAAGATGAACGGGCCAACCAATTGTCGTTTCACTGAAGGCAATGCGCGGCGCACTTCGAACCCGCCCAGATCGCGGGCACGCGGGATGATCAGCGTGTCCAGCGCCGGGTTTTCCGAGACGCAATCAGGATTATGGGTCGGATTCCAACTCATTTCAGCACTCCCTTGGTTGCAGATGGCAAAGCCATCCATCGTTCGCTCAAACAAGAGATAGACGCTTATTCCGCCCAATAAAGTGCGCAAACGCACAGATTGGGTGCATTGCCCCCCCGCTTAGCGAGGCCATAAGCGGGGGAAAAAGGGGCCGTCGATCTTATCGCCTTCGCCATAACCCGCGGCTTCGAACTGCGCGCGCTCATCTTTGGCCCAGTCGCCGCGGTATCGGATGACTCCATCTGGTGCAGTCATGCGAAGGGTGAAACGGCGGACCGTTTCCGACGGGGTCGTCGCGGATAGCCCGCCATGTAACGTTCGCATATCGAAAAAGATGCAGTCCCCAAGCTCCAGATCCCATTGCAACAGGTCATACGCTTCGGGGTCCGCGTTTACATCAGGTGGCGGGTGATAGGTTTGCCCGGCAACTTCAGTCGGTTCATAACTCGGATGCCCATCAGCAAAGCGCACCCGCATGAAAAGCTTGTTCCAGAGGTGTGATCCCTTGACGAAGGCGATACCGTTTTCCTTCGTCACCTGCTCCAGCGGCAGCCACAGCACGCACATTGTGCCCTCAAAATCGAAGTAGGACAGATCCTGATGAAAAGGTGGGCGCGAGGTTGATCCCGCTTCGCGCAAGAACCAGTTGTCCATGACAAGATTGACAGACGGAGCCCCAAGCAGTTCAGCAGCAAGTGGTGCACAGGGAGAGTGATGAACGAATTCGGTAAATTGGGGAATTTTGTTCCAGGCCCAGTAATCCTCGAAATAGCCGGGAGCGCTTGGGTCCTTGGTATGGCGTGTGAAATTGTCGGTCGGATTTTCAAGGTCGGCGTCGATGCCTTCGCGCAATAACGACAACCAGTCGTGCGAAAACTTTGACCGAAGGACAACAGCACCGTTGCGCCGGAAGGCAGCTATGTCCTCGGCTGAGACTTTATCCACTTGTGTCATGGCACGACCTTTCGTTTCAGACACGATGAATACAAACATCGCACCTTGTAAAACGAAACGTCAAAGAGATTCGGTGCCGCTGCCCCTGTCCGTCTCACAGAACCGTGAGAGTAGGATTTTATGATCCGGTGCGCCTCGGAATCCATCGGAACCATGCTATCTTGAGTATCGTTGTCGGACCGAAAAGGGTCGCGGATTGGAGGTTTCTCAATGGCTGACGCTTTGCTCTCCCGTCGTTCACTGATTACCCAAGCTGCCGCTGTTGTGGCAACTGGGGCCTCGGGGCTTTTGTTACCAGCACGTGCGAGCGGGCTTGCACCAACGCCATCGATGCGGGGCGGATCGAACAATTACCGTCCCGGAGCACCTATCGTGAACCAGATCGGTGGCGGTGGGTTCTGGATGACCGGCACAGTGCGGCGTGCAGGCGATGGAGCCCCCCTGCCCGGCCAACGCATTCAGATCTGGGCGCACACGACCGAGGGGCACGAGCGCGATCCGCACAGCCATGGCGCGACGTTGACGGATGCGAAGGGTGAGTTTCGGCTGGAGATGCCGCAGATCGTGCCCGCCTTCGGTCAACCTCACGGGCATTTGGCCTATGACAGCGGGGAGTTCGAGACCGTTTTCCTGCGCCCCGTGATGTCGAGTGCAGATGACTTGACACTAGCCGCGCATTTTGTATTGCAGCCGCTTTAAGAAGTGTTGAGGCGCAGTTTGATCTGGGTGCTGTTAAGTGCCGCGCTTGCTATCCCGATCATCGCAGCGGCCTATAGCCCTTATCTGGCGTGGCGTGATCCGATCTACATTCTCGCCGGATTTGCGGGCATTATCGGAATGTGCCTTTTGCTGCTGCAACCGCTGCTGGCCGGGCGCTGGTTGCCTGGACTTTCCCCTGTGTCCAGCCGCCATTGGCACAGGCGGTGTGGTCTGGCACTGATCGTGGCCATATTGATCCATGTGGGAGGTCTATGGATCACCAGCCCGCCAGACGTAGTCGACGCCTTGCTTTTTGTTTCAGCCACCCCGTTTTCGAATTGGGGTGTCATCGCGATGTGGTCAGCTTTTGCAGCGGCTCTGTTGGGTGTCATGCGCCAACGTTTGAACCTGCGGTTTCGCCTTTGGCGGCTTAGCCATACCGGTCTAGCAATGGTGACGATTATCGGCAGTGTTGTTCACGCGATGCTGATCGAGGGAACGATGGAAACCATGACCAAGACCACGTTATGCGTTCTGGTTCTATTGGCGAGCGCACGGACGCTCGCCAAGCTAAAGGTTTGGGATATCCGCCGACGAGCCTAAACGCCCAGGCACCAACGCATGACAGCTTTTTGCGCGTGCAGGCGGTTTTCGGCCTCGTCAAAAATGACCGAGTTCGGACCATCCATCACCTCGGACGTTGCCTCTTCCTCACGGTGCGCGGGCAGGCAGTGCATAAACAACGCATCTGGTTTGGCGTGTGACATAAGTTCCGTGTTGACCTGATAGGGGCGCAGCAGATTGTGGCGGCGTTCTTTGGCCGATTGGGAATCATGCATGGAAACCCAGGTGTCCGCGACCACCAGGTCCGCTCCTTCAACGGCTTTGAACGGGTCGCGTTCCACCACGATTTGCGAGCCTTTCTGGCGCGCAAAGCCCATAAACTCTTCCTCGGGATCAAATTGCGCCGGACCTGTGAATGTCAGATCGAACCCGAACTGGCCCGCCGCGTGCAGGAACGACGCGCAGACGTTATTCCCATCTCCGGTCCAGACCACTTTTTTTCCTGCGATGGGGCCGCGATGTTCTTCGAACGTCAGCACGTCGGCCATGATCTGGCAGGGATGGGTCCGGTCGGTCAGGCCGTTGATCACCGGTACATCCGAATATTCCGCCATCTCAGTCAGGATGGTTTCATCAAAGGTCCGGATCATGATCATGTCGACATAGCGGGACAGGACGCGCGCGGTATCGGCAATTGTCTCGCCATGCCCCAGCTGCATGTCTTTACCCGAAAGTACCATGGTCTGTCCGCCCATCTGGCGCACACCCACGTCAAAGGACACGCGCGTCCGGGTTGAAGGCTTTTCAAAGATCAGCGCAACCATACGATCTTTGAGCGGTTGTGCCTCATCAAGTGCTGCCTTGGGGCGACCCAGGCGGGCCCGCTTCATTGCGCCCGCCTGATCAATCATGGCCCGCAGGTCGTTGGCGTCGGTTTTATGGATATCGAGAAAGTGGTTCATGTCGTTTCGCTTTTGGCTGAGCGGTGCGTGGGGGCCAGCCCCCACACCCCCGCCGTATTTGGAACAAGAAGAAAGGTCAGGCGCTGGTGAGTTGTGAGTTGACCTGTGTTGCCGCCTTGTCCAGGCGGATCAGGGCTTGGGCGATGTCGTCCTCGGACAGCGTCAGCGGCGGCAGCAAGCGGATGACGTTGTCGGCGGCGGGGACCGTAATGACCTCGTTTTCATAGCCCGCATTGACCATATCGATATTGGACGTCTTGCATTTGAGACCCAGCATGAGACCTGAGCCACGCACCTCTTCGAAAACGTCGGGGTGATCTGCGACCAGACCTTCGAGTTTCTGCCGCAACAGACCCGCCTTGCGATTGACTCCTTCCAGAAAAGCGGGTGTTGCGACCTGGTCAATCACTGCGCAGCCGACAGCGCAACCCAAAGGGTTGCCGCCATAGGTCGAGCCATGGGTGCCAGCGGTCATTCCGCTGGCAGCGTCTTCGGTGGCCAGTACAGCGCCCAGAGGGAAACCACCGCCAATGCCCTTGGCAACCATCATGATATCCGGAGTAATGCCCGCCCATTCATGGGCGAAGAGTTTGCCGGTGCGGCCAACGCCACATTGCACTTCGTCAAGGATCAGAAGCAGGCCATTTTTGTCACAGATCTGGCGCAGCGCCTTTAACTCAGCATCAGGCACGGGGCGGATGCCGCCTTCCCCCTGTACCGGCTCGATCATGACCGCGGCGGTGCGCTCGGTAATCGCGTTGGTAACGCCATCAAGGTCCCCAAAGGTCAGGTGTACAAATCCCGGCAAAAGCGGACCGAAGCCTTTGGTCATTTTTTCCGATCCGGCCGCGGCAATACCTGCCGACGAACGTCCATGAAATGAGCCGTCGAAGGTGATGATTTCAACCCGCTCGGGCTGACCTTTGTCATAGAAGTATTTGCGGGCCATTTTCACAGCCAGCTCGCAAGATTCCGTACCGGAGTTGGTGAAGAAAACCGTGTCGGCAAAGGTGTGTTCCACCAACTTGTCCGCCAGCGCCTGCTGCTGTGGGATGTTATAAAGGTTCGAGACATGCCACAGAGCATGAGCCTGTTCGGTCAGAGCGGCCACCAGCGCAGGATGGGCGTGGCCCAGCGCGTTGACTGCGATCCCGGCGCCCAAGTCCAGAAAACGTCGGCCATCCGCCTCGGTCAGCCAGGCGCCTTCGCCCTTCACAAATGTCAGGGGCGCGCGATTATAGGTCGGCAGAACGGACGGGATCATCGGATCATCCTTTTCGAATTGCTTGAGCCCTGTGAGTGATACACCAGAGCCTTGGTCGTCAACATATTTGGTGGGATTTGCGCGGATTTTGAACACGCAATAGATCAAAAGGGCCGGTTACGCGGTCAGGCGTCGGCGTCGGAGTCGCAGGATATGTGCGGTTTTGATCATGCTGGTCGTATAGCGGCGTAAGCTCGATCTGGGAACCCTTTAAATGAATCGTCGATAATTATCTCCACGCGGTGCTCGAAACAGGATTTCCTTCTTGTCTTTCGCGCCTATCTGCCGCACCGCTGAGACATGACGCCTGCACGCCAAAACCCCGCCCTTGCAGCCCTGTTGATCTTTGCCGCCAGCGCTCTGTTGGCTGGCACAACACTGCTGGCAAAGGCGCTTGGGACGGATGCGTTGGGCCCGCCGCTGCACCCTATGCAGATCAGCCATGGACGTTTTTTGTTTGCTTTTCTGGTGATCATCAGTGCGGTCGCGATATTGCGTCCACAGCTCAAACGCCCGCATTGGGGATTGCATATCGGGCGCTCCAGCTTTGGATGGTTGGGAATTACGCTTATGTTCGCATCGGTCGCGTATATCCCGATTGCAGATGCCACCGCGATTTCCTTCTTGAATCCGGTCTTCGCCATGGTTTTGGCGATCCCGCTTCTGAAAGAGGGGGTCGGTCCCTGGCGTTGGCTGGCCGCAGCGGTCGCCCTTGTAGGTGCATTGATTCTGTTACGCCCGACCCCTGCCAGCTTTCAACCTGCTGCCTTGTTAGCCTTGACCGCGGCCGCCGTGATTGGAATGGAGCTGATTTTCATCAAAAAGCTGTCTGGCCGCGAAATTCCAATCCAGATTTTGCTGGTGAACAACGCGATGGGATTGGTAATTGCCTCTGTCGCGGTGATTGCGGTGTGGCAGGCGCCAACATCGGAACAATGGGCAGCATTGGCTGGAATCGGTGCTTTGATGGCCTGTGCGCAAGCCTGTTTCGTCAACGGCATGGCCCGGGCGGATGCCTCTTTTGTGGCGCCGATCAGCTATGCCACGCTGGTTTTTGCAGCGTTCTATGACTTTTTGGTATTCGATGTGATCCCGGACCGGATCAGCCTGATCGGGTCTTTAACCATTCTGACCGGAGGGTTGATTCTAGTTTGGCGCGAAGCGGTTAGGCGCCCAAAATGACCGGTAAAAGACAGTTTGCACGGGGGGGGGGCTGTTCAAGCCTTCAATCTGTACCCTGTGCGAAGCATGTGCCAGGTGATCACTCCGATCAAAAGGGTTGCAAAGGAACAAACCACCATACCCAACCAGGGTGAGCTGTCTGAGACCCCGATCATGCCATAACGCAACCCGTCGATCAGATAGAAGACGGGGTTCAAGTGGGTCAGACGGTTCAGCACAGGTGGCAGCGCCTGAACCGAGTAGAATGTCCCTGAGAGGAAGGCCAGCGGTGTAACGATGAAGTTTGTAATGGCCGCCATCTGGTCGAATTTGTTTGCAAAAATCCCAGCAAACAAACCAAGCGCGCCCATGAAAGCCCCGCCCAAAACGACGAAGATCATCGCGATAATGATGTTTTGTGGCACGATGCCAAGAACCAGTGCCAGCGCAACAGCGACGACGCATGCAATCAGGATGCCTCGGGCAATTCCCCCCGCCAGATAGCCAAGCAAGATCTCAAGCGGCGACAGAGGTGGCATCAGGGTATCCACGATATTGCCCTGCACCTTGGAAATGACCATCGAAGACGAGGTGTTTGCAAAGGCATTCTGGATCACGGTCATCATCATGATCCCCGGTGCCAGAAAGACCAGAAACGGCACGCCCATGACATCCGGTCGGCTGGGGCCGATAGCAATATTAAAAATCAGCAGAAACAACCCGGCCGTCACAAGCGGTGCCAGAATGGTCTGGGTCCAAACCGCCAGAAAGCGCAACGTTTCACGCTGCGCCAGCGTGTAAAGGCCCATCCAGTTGACGGCTCCAAAGCGGCGCGCGGTCTGATCTGCGGAATTCTGCATGATTTGCCCCAAACCTGATTCGAAGACAGCTTGTAACTCGGGCTGCAGTGTTTAGAATAGGGGGCTGAGACGATTTCCCAAGGCGGCCCGAATCCGGGGCCGCTTTCCGCTTTTGAAAGGCTAACGATGTCCTGGACAGACGAGCGCGTAGAACTGCTGAAGAAGATGTGGGGCGAAGGCCAGTCGGCCAGCCAGATTGCCAAGGAACTGGGCGGCGTGACCCGCAACGCGGTGATCGGCAAAGTGCATCGCCTGGGCCTGTCCAACAGGACAGCGGGCGCGTCCCCTGCCAAATCCGAGCCTAAGGAAAAACCGGCCCCCGCACCCAAGGCCGAGGCCAAGCCTAAACCTGCACCAAAGACTGAACCGGCGCGCCCGGCCCCTGCCCCTGCCGCCGAGGCGAAACCTGCCGTACCGGCACGTCGTCAGATCATCCCGGCCGGTCAACCACTGCCTCCTCAGCCGTCGGCCAATGAGATCAGCCCCGAGGCGCTGGCCAAGGTCAACGAGATCGAGAAGAAGGCCAAGAAGCTGAGTTTGATGGAACTGACCGAGAAGACCTGCAAATGGCCTGTGGGCGACCCCGCGACCGAGGATTTCTGGTTCTGTGGTCTGCCAGTTGAAGCAGGCAAACCCTATTGCGAAGCGCATGTGGGCGTGGCCTTCCAACCCATGAGCGCGCGCCGCGACCGACGCCGGTGACACAGATGCGCCAGGATCCGACAGCAATGGAGGATACCTGGCTAGCCCGTGCAAAGCGCCTGCTGGCCCTGTCTGAAACCGGCCAGCATTTCACCAAAGACCCTTTTGACCGGGAACGTTACGACGAGATCGCCGCCATGGCCCGCGCCATGCTGGCTGATCTCGGTCAGGTGCCGATTTCGCGGATAGAAGGGCTGATCACAGACCATGCGGGCGGCTATGCAACCCCTAGTATCGACATTCGCGGCGCGGTGATCCGGGATGACCACATCCTTCTGGTGCGCGAACGTAGTGACGGTCGGTGGTCGATGCCCGGCGGCTTTGCCGATATCGGCAGCTCTCCGGCGGAAAACATCGAGCGTGAGGTCTGGGAAGAAGCAGGGCTTCGGGTTCAGGCACGACACCTGTACGCCTTGCGCCATAAGGCGCGACACCCTTACCCGGCAGATGCGCGTGATTTCTATAAGCTGTTCTTTTTATGCGATGAGGTAGGACAGGACGACCCTAAGACGGGAAGCGAAACCAGCGCGGTCGGGTTTTTCCCAATGTCTCAGCTGCCTGACTTATCCCTAGCGCGAAACATCGAACGAGACATTGCAGAAGCATTTGAAACGCTATCCAACTCGTCTGCAACAGTGCTTTTTGACTAATCCCTACTGCGCAGGATGTGACGGCAGGTTCGGCATCGCCACCCAACTGGGCAGTTCGTCTGGTGAAACCGAGACGTGCAGACGCTCGGATTGGTCGCGGCCTACTTTGCGGTGTTTGCGCAGAAGGAAAATCTTGCCCCAACCGCGCCACGTGCCCACCGAACGCGCATGTGGATCAATGGGGAAGCGATCGCGCCAGCCCTCAGGCAGCGGCAGCCCGTGCATCTCGGCCTTGTCCAGCATCCAGATCAAAGAGATGTTGCTGAGCGGTCGCGCCTCTTCGTACCCGTTCAACTGCCCGCCGACATCGCCATGAGTTCCGCGGAACCAGACCTGTTCTACGTGACCCTTGAACTCAGGCGTGCATTTCCAAAACACCGGGTCGAAAACCTCGCGTGTCTCGTCCAACGCCATCGCGTGATAGCCGTGGCGGGTGGAAGGGCCCAGTTGATGGTTGTGAAAGGCGTGGCGCTCTTCGGCCCAGCGCCACAACAGCGGCAGCCGCAAACCCAACGCCTTGACGGTGTCCCAGACCCCAATCATCTCGATCTCAACCCCGTCGTGGCAGAACTTGCGGCGAAAATCTCGCGCGGCGGTGCCACTGGGATTGCATTCATAGTGGCGATAGGCTTGCTGGATGTTGCGCTCGGTCGCGTGTTCAGCCTTGAGCAAACCGATCATGTCGATCACTCCGGCCAGACTGCGCACGCCATAAGCTCCACGCGAATAGCCGATGAAATAGATACGGTCCCCAGGTTTGTAGCGTGAGGCAAGATAGCCATAGGAACGGCGGATCTGGCGGTTGATACCCCGCCCCATCATCACATCCAGCGAGGACTTCCAGCTTTCCCACTGCACGCCCGCCTCATAAAAAACCGAAACCTTGCTGCCCATTTCGCAACACAGCCGCAAGGTTTGCCCCGCATGGGTCTCGAACCCCGGTTCGAGCGTCGACATAGTGCCGTCAAGGATGATGACATGGCTGAGCGGTTCGCGGTGAAGAACCTCGGCAGAATGTTCGGACCGCAGGGGCCGTCCGAGCCATCCCAGAACCTTTCTACTCAGCCGCGACAGATTCATGCGTCAGCAATTCCCATACTCTTTGAGGTGTGAAAGGCATATCCGCCCGCCGCACCCCGTGATCCCAGAGCGCGTCCTGAACCGCGTTTGCCACCGCGGCCAGCGCGCCCACTGTACCAGCCTCGCCGCACCCTTTCATGCCCATCGGGTTCGAGGTTGACGGAACCGGCACCGAGGTAAACTTAATCATGGGTATGTCAGTCGCACGGGGCAAGGCGTAATCCATAAACGAAGCCGTGAGCAGCTGCCCGTGTGCATCGTGCACAACACGCTCGCTCAGCGCCTGTCCGATGCCCTGAACCACCCCGCCATGAACCTGCCCTTCCGCCAGCATCGGATTGATAAGATTACCAAAATCATCAACGACCGTATAGCGATCAACCCACGTTTCCCCGGTGTAAGAATCGATCACGACTTCGGCAACATGCGCGCCATTGGGATAGCTTCGGGCATCCAGGTTAGCGCGGGCTTCATGCTGTAGCAAATCCATACGCCCGTCGATGCGCGCCATCTCGGCCGCCTCGGTCAGGGTTGGCGTCAGGTTGGACCCCGGCGCGCGGAATGTCTCGTGGTCAAAACTCACATCGTTTTCCTCGACCCCCATCTTATCGGCAAGATAAGGCGTGAATGCGGCGATCATCTTGTCGATGGTCGCCAGGGTCGCCGTGCTTTGCACTGTGACCGAACGCGAGCCACCCGTGCCGCCGCCATGGCCAAGCCTGTCTGTATCGCCCTGAATGACAGAGATCTTGTCCATGGGAATGCCGGTCTGATCGGACAAGAAATGGGCATAAACCGTCTCATGCCCCTGTCCGTTCGACTGCGTGCCCACGTAAAGGTTCACTCTGCCATCCTCGCAAAACTCGACCTTTGAGTTCTCGGAAGGATCACCCAAAATACTTTCGATATAGTAACAAAGGCCCTGCCCCCTGATCAGGCCGCGCTCGGCATCCGCCGTTTTGCGGGCCTCAAAGCCGATGGTCTGGCTGGCTGCGCGGCTGAGGATCATGTCGAAATCGCCGACATCATAGGTTTCGCCAGTGGCCGAGGTGTAAGGAAAATCGTTGGGGCGGATAAAGTTCTTGCGCCGCAGCTCCCACGGATCAACCCCCAACTCACGCGCTGCACGGTCCATAACGCGTTCCAACACATAGATCGCCTCGGGGCGGCCCGCACCGCGATACGCATCGACCTGCGTTGTATTGGTATAGAACCCCTCGACCCGCAGATAGGTGGTTTGCACGTCATAGACGCCCATCAGCACCTTGCTGAACAGGCTTGTCTGAATCGCCTGACCAAAATGGCTGTTGTAAGCACCAAGATTGACCTTGCTGTGAACACGGTAAGCCGTGATCTTGTGATCAGCGTCAAAGGCCAGTTCGGCCAACGAGTGCAGGTCGCGGCCATGGTGATCGGACAGCATCGCCTCGGACCGGTCCGACATCCAGTGCACTGGCTGGCCCAACTTCATCGCAGCGACAGCGACGCAGAAATATTCAGGATATGGCATCACTTTCATGCCGAATCCGCCGCCCACATCCGGCGTGGTGACCCGGATATCCTCAGCATCAAGCTTCAGCTTTTGAACCAGTTGCGCCTTCATCGCCCAGACGCCCTGCCCGCCGTAAGAAAAATGCAGACGACCATCGGACCAATCGGCCTGACATCCGCGTGGTTCCAACGAGCTGATGATGACCCGGTTGTCCTCCACGTTCAGCGACACGGTATGAGCCGCGTCCTGAAAAGCGGCCTCGGTGGCGGCTTCGTCACCCAGCCCCCAATCAAAGGCCCGGTTGTCGGGGGCTTCTGGGTGCAGAATCTCACCGCCTGCCTTCACGTCCAGCTTGGCAGGGCGCTCTTCCGTGTCCATCCAGATCAACTCAACCGCGTCCTGCGCCTGTGCCAGCGTGTCCGCGATAACAACCACCACCGGCTCGCCGACAAAGCGCACGCGGTCCTTGGCCAGCATGTGCCGCTCCGGAGCCGCAGCCTTCGATCCATTGCGGTTTTGTAAAACGGCGGCGTTTAGCACCGTGTCGATGCCCGAAGCTGCCAGATCATCCAACGTCATCACCAGTCGCACACCTTCGGCAGAGCGCGCATCCTCAAGATCTAAACTTGTAATTTCCCCATGGGCCACCGGGCTGCGGAAGAAGGCAGCAAACAGCGCATTTTCAGGCACGGCATCAGCCATGTAACGCCCCTGCCCAGTCAGGAACCGCTGATCTTCGGTCCGTTTGACGGGCTGGCTCCTGCCGAATTTTTCCATGGACGGTCCTCCTTATGGATCTTGCGGCCGAGCCTAGCCCGTGCCCCGACGATGTCCAGCGGGGCTCACGGAAATTCGTTTGTGCCTGCCAGATGTTGGAGTAGGTTTGGTCATGACCTGGACCCACGACACCGTTTTTCCTTTTTCCGCTCCGCTAACTGGCGGTCAGAGCGTGACACATGACGTCTATGTCGGCGGAGAGGGGCCACCGATCCTGATCCTTCAGGAGTTGCCCGGAATCGGACCAGAGACTTTGGCGCTGGCAGCAAAGCTGAACGCATCCGGTTTTCGTGTCTACCTGCCACATCTGTTCGGCACCTACGGCAAGGTCGAGATGGCCAAAAACACCGCCCGTCTATTTTGCGTTCGGAAAGAGTTCAACATCTTCGCCAGAGGCAAACAAAGCCCCATCGCAGGGTGGATGCGTGCCCTAACTCATGAGATCAAACAGCGCGAAGGTAGCGCCGGTGTAGGTGTCATCGGTATGTGCCTGACAGGCAGTTTTGCCCTGACTTTGATGGCCGAAGACGCCGTTGTTGGTGGGGTCGCCAGTCAACCTGCTTTGCCAATATTTGGTGGTAAGCATCTTCACATGAGCACGCAGGATATCGGCGCAGCGTCGGCAGGCATGGCCGCGAAGGGGCCCGGGCTGGCGATGCGGTATTCCAAAGACAAACTGGCACCTAAGAAACTGATGCACGCGTTGGAGCGGGCTTTCGGCGATCTGTTGGAGACAGTGGAATATCCTGGCAGGGATCACTCGCTGCTGACGCTGGATTTCCACGAACCTGCCTATCAGCGCGTGGACGCCTACTTCAAAGCCCGCTTTGGCATGAGCTAAGCGCGCAAGGCCTTTCCCTTCCTGCCTCCATTCGCTATTGCAGGCGCTGACCCGAATTTGTTGACGCAGGACGCACCCCATGGCGATGGAAAAGACATTCAACGCGGCCGAGGCCGAGGCCCGCATCTATGAAGCCTGGGAACAGGCCGGAGCCTTCAAGGCAGGCGCGAACAAATCGCGCGACGAAAGCTTTACCATCATGATCCCGCCGCCCAACGTCACGGGTGCGTTGCATGTGGGTCATGCGTTCAACAACACGTTGCAGGACATCCTGATCCGCTGGCACCGAATGCGCGGGTTCGACACGCTGTGGCAACCCGGTCAGGACCACGCGGGCATCGCCACGCAGATGCAGGTCGAGAAGATGCTGGCCAACACGCAGCAGCCCGGTCGGCGCGAGTTGGGCCGTGAGAAGTTCCTGGAAAAAGTCTGGGAATGGAAAGGCGAGTATGGCGGTACAATCATCGAACAGCTGAAGCGTCTGGGGTCATCGTGTGACTGGTCGCGGAACGCCTTCACCATGGCCGGTGCTGCAGGTGATCCACGCACCGGGCATGAGAACTCGGCCAACTTCCACGACGCCGTGATCAAGGTTTTCGTCGATATGTACGAAAAGGGCCTGATCTATCGTGGCAAGCGTCTGGTCAACTGGGACCCGCATTTCGAGACCGCGATCTCGGACCTTGAGGTCGAGAATATTGAGGTCGCCGGTCATATGTGGCACTTCAAATACCCCTTGGCCGGTGGCGAGACATATGAGTATCTGGAAAAAGATGAAGATGGGAATGTGATCTTCCGCGAGGAGCGGGATTATATTTCCATTGCCACGACCCGCCCCGAAACCATGCTGGGCGACGGCGCGGTGGCGGTCCATCCGTCGGATGAGCGTTACGCGCCAATCATCGGGAAACTTTGCGAAATCCCGGTTGGTCCGAAAGAGCATCGCCGCCAGATCCCGATCATCACTGATGACTACCCCGATCCCGATTTCGGCTCGGGCGCGGTAAAGATCACCGGTGCGCATGACTTCAACGACAACATGGTGGCCAGGCGCGGCGGCATTCCGATGTACCGCCTGATGGACACCAAAGGCGCGATGCGAGCCGATGGCGCGCCTTACGCCGACGAAGCCGACAAGGCGCAGGAATACGCGCGCGGCAAAGCATTCACCGAGAACGAAATCGACACGATCAACCTGATTCCCGATCACCTGCGCGGGCTTGATAGGTTCGAAGCGCGGGCGAAGGTGGTGGAAGAAATCTCCGCTGACGGCCTGGCCGTGATGACTCGCGCGGATGACCCGCGTCTGGGCACCAAGCTGGGCGAGGATGACGACCCGGCTGCGTTGGTCCCGCTGGTCGAGAGCAAACCGATCATGCAGCCCTTTGGCGACCGCTCGAAAGTCGTCATTGAGCCGATGTTCACCGACCAGTGGTTCGTCGACGCCGCCAAGGTCGTCGGCCCCGCGCTGGATGCGGTCAAGGACGGCACGGTCAAAATCATTCCTGAATCGGGCGAGAAGACCTATTACCACTGGCTGGAAAACATCGAGCCCTGGTGCATCTCACGCCAACTGTGGTGGGGGCATCAGATTCCGGTTTGGTATGGCCTTGATCTCTCGGCTGAGAACTTCGAGGACGACGAAAACGACGGTGATCTTGATTTGGTCGAACTGGGCCGTTTGCTGAACGAAGGCGGCATGCTGCACCGCGGCAACGTCATGGAGTGCGCAGCGAACCTGAAAGCCGTTACCGAGAAGTTCCTGGATGATAATGCCAACATTCCAAGTCCATTGAGCCACGCGACGGTTATCGAAGTCGCTGACAAGCAGGAAGCCATCCATCAATTTGCGGAAAGCCTGGCTCAATATGCAGTCGAACAGGATCCAACCAAGCTGGTCTACCCGGTTTGGCGCGACCCCGACGTCCTCGACACATGGTTCTCCTCCGGCCTCTGGCCCATCGGCACGCTGGGCTGGCCCGAACAGACCGAGGAACTGGAGCGCTACTTCCCCACGGACGTTCTGATCACCGGCTTCGACATCCTGTTCTTCTGGGTCGCCCGGATGATGATGATGCAACTGGCCGTGGTCGATCAGATCCCGTTCCACACCGTCTACCTGCATCAGCTCGTCCGCGACGAGAAGGGCAAGAAGATGTCGAAGACCACCGGCAACGTCATCGACCCGCTGGAGATCGTGGACGAATTCGGCGCCGACGCGCTGCGCTTTACCAACGCCTCGATGGCCGCGATTGGCGGCGTGTTGAAACTGTCGCGCGAGCGCATCACCGGCTATCGGAATTTCGGCACCAAACTGTGGAATGCCGTCCGCTTTGCCGAGATGAACGAGGTCTTCACCGACGCCGTTCCTCAACTAGACGTGGCCGATCTGAAGCCTAAAGCCGCCGTGAATCGCTGGATCATCGGTGAAACCGCCCGCGTGCGCGAAGAGGTTGACGCGGCGCTGGAAAGCTATCGTTTCAACGATGCGGCCAACGGGCTTTACGCCTTTGTCTGGGGCAAAGTCTGCGATTGGTATGTGGAGCTGTCAAAACCCCTGCTACAAGGCGACGACGCCGAGGCACAGGCCGAAACCCGCGCCACCATGCGATGGGTTCTGGATCAGTGCATGGTCCTGCTGCACCCGATCATGCCCTTCATCACCGAAGAGCTGTGGGGCCTGACCGGCGCGCGAACCAAGATGGTTGTCCACGCTGAGTGGCCGAATTATTCCACCGCTGATCTGGTGGATGCCGATGCAGATCGTGAGATGAACTGGGTGATCTCGGTGATCGAAAACACCCGTTCGGCCCGTGCGCAGATGCGAGTACCGGCTGGCCTCTACGTCCCGATGCTGGTGACCGAAATCGACGCCAACGGCCAAGCCGCGTGGGACCGAAACGAGGCTCTTATCAAACGCCTGGCGCGGATCGACAGCCTGACCAAGGCCGACGAACTGCCCAAGGGCACCATCTCTATCGCCGCCCCCGGGGCCTCCTTCGGACTGCCGCTGGCCGACATCATCGACATCGGTGCAGAAAAAGAACGGTTGGAAAAAGCCAAAACCAAACTGGCCAAGGAACTCGGCGGTCTGCGCGGACGTCTGAACAACCCTAAATTCGTGGCCTCGGCCCCGGAAGAGGTTGTCGAAGAAGCCAAAGCCAATCTTGCCGCCCGTGAAGAGGAAGAGGCGAAACTGAACGAAGCGCTCGCCCGCCTGGCAGAAATCGCCTGATCTTCTTCTCGTTCCAAATACGGAATTCCCAGCCTCACCGCCCTAACCGGCGGTGAGGTTTTTGTTTGCGTTCAAAGCTTTCCCCTTGTTCGCAACACCAAGCAGTTGCTAGCAATTCAGCACCAATACTCCCGAGGCCCCGATGGCAAAGCCCCTTCCCCCAGTGCAAACCATTTCAACCGGGCTGGTCGTTTCAGTGGTCGGGTTCTTCAGTTCCTTCCCCATTATTCTGCAAGGGCTTGAAACCATGGGAGCTTCGGAAGCCGAGGCTGCCTCGGGCTTGATGAGTGCAGCGATTGCGATGGGGTTGGCTGCGATCTTTCTCAGCCTACGCTATCGGCAGCCGATCAGCGTCGCCTGGTCTACTCCGGGTGCTGCCCTTTTGGCAGTGTCCGCCACCCCGGCAGAAGGCTTTTCGGGCGCAATCGGGGCCTTCCTCTGCGCCGGCGCACTGACGGTATTGGCCGGTCTCTGGAAACCGCTGGGACGTTTGGCCGCCGCAATCCCGACGACGCTGGCCCAAGCTATGCTGGGGGGTGTGCTGCTGCCGTTGTGCATCGTCCCATTTAAGGCGGCAGTCGAACTGCCCTGGCAAGCCCTTCCCGTTATCCTGACATGGTTCATCGCGGGGCGTTTCAACAAACTGTTCGCAGTACCCGCCGCAGTGGTTGCCGCAGCACTGGTTGTCGTCTTCAGCGCCGAAGGCACCTCCGTGCGGCCCGAAAGCTTTCTTGCGCCCCCCGTTTGGACGATGCCCACTTTCTCGCTCGCGTCGGCCATCGGCATTGGTCTGCCCCTTTTTGTCGTCACGATGGCCACGCAGAACATCCCCGGCATCGCGGTCATGCGCGGTTTTGGCTACACGTCTGAACCGGGTAAGCTGTTCTCGTCAGTGGGTGGCGCAAGTCTGTTGTCCGCCCCATTCGGGGCACCCGCGACCTGCCTTGCTGCCATCACGGCCGCCATGTGCTCCAACGAAGACAGCCACCCGGATCGGGCCTTGCGCTATTGGTCAGCGATCATGGCGGGGCTGTTCTATTGCCTGTTTGGTGTCTTCGCCGTGGCCATCACTGGTTTCGCTGCTCATGCCGACCCACTGCTGATGGGGACGCTGACCGGTGTCGCTTTGATCGGAGTGATGGCCAACGCCACCTTCGCCGCGCTTGAAGTTCCAGCCGAGCGCGAAGCGGCAATCCTGACCTTTGCCATAACAGCTTCGGGCATTACTGCGTTTGGTCTGGGCGCGGCTGTTTGGGGGCTGCTGGCGGGCGGGGTCGCCTACCTGATCTCGCAACGCATCAGATAGATGGTTTGTCTGGTATCACAGATCGCTTAAAGTAAACCCATGTTTGGAGCATTGGCAAAACTGGTCGAACGCCAGATCAAAAAGGCTCAGGCTGAGGGCCAATTGCAGGGGCTGGAGGGTGAAGGCCAACCACTGCCTGACAGGTCGCCTGAAGCGATGAGTGATCCGGCCATCGCCGCAGTTCACAGGATCATGGCGCAAGCCGGTGTGTTACCGGAAGAGTTCGACATAAAAAAGCAGCTCGACGCAGCGCGGCAGACCTATGCCAACCTGACTGACCCGGCCAAGCGAAAAGCCGCGATGGCCCACATTGCCGATTTGGAGATGCGCTACAACATGGCCCGCGACGCACGCCGGGCCTTTATGCGCTGATTACTTGAACTCGGGCTTGCGGCCCTGCATCTGCGCCATCACAACCTCCATCTGGTGGGGCTTGCCGATCAGTCCGACCTGTTCGGCGGATTCTGCCATCAGAACGTCGGCACGCGCCTGCGACTCGGCAACTTCGATAAGGCGTTTGGCGGCGCGGATAGCCGAAGGGCTTTGACCGGCGATATTCTCGGCAAGGGCCAAAGCTTCGGTCAGCGGATCATCAGAAAGCTGCGTCACCAACCCCCAATCCGCCGCCTGCTGCGCGCCGATGGGACGCGCGGTGTAGGTCAGCAGTCGCAGCACATCCGAACGAACCAGGCGCGGCAACAGAACCATACCGCCCATGTCGGGAATGATCCCCCATTTCATCTCCATCACGGCCAGTTTGGCCTCTGGATGCGCAATTCGAATATCCGCGCCCAGCGCGATCTGCAGGCCACCACCGAAAGCCACGCCCTGAATGGCGCAAATTACAGGCACCGGGACGCGTCGCCAGATCAGTGCCAGCTCCTGCATCTCGTTGGCGTCCTCGTGGCTTCGGGTCATCAGCCATTCAGTTGGGTCCATGTGCGCCATCTTGGCAAAGCTCGCCATGTCGAGCCCTGCGCAAAAGCTCTTGCCTTCACCCGATAGCACCACGGCGCGGGCGTCCGAGGCCGCGACTTCTTGCCCTGCGGACAGAAGCGCCTTGATCATCGCATCATCCAACGCATTCATCTTGTCGCCCCGGGTTAGGGTGACATGGGCAACATGATCTTGGTAGGTGACGGATACGCGTGACATGGGGAACCTCCCGTAATATTCGTGTTGCAACCATGCCCGGGCCGACGGCCAAATACCACTGCGACGTCAGGGCAAATCGCTGACGGGCATCCGCGCAAACCACGGGGAATCGAGCGTCATGACGTAGAACTGATCCGCCACGATCTTACCCCCGGTCGTGATTCCCAAACGACCCTGCGGATCCTGCAACGTGCGCAAAATACGACCTTCACCATCGAACTGCACCATCATGCCACGATGGATCGGTGCAGGGCGGACGGCTGGACCCAGCCGCCAGATGATCTTACGCAAAAACGGATACGGCATCAGTGCCTCTGACGGTACACGTGGGCTGGCGAAGGCCATCCAATAGGTGCCATCGCCTTGCGCCTCGATGTTGTCTGGATAGCCGGGTAGGTTATCCATCAAGACGTTCTGCTGCCCGGCCTTCGGACCGGTCAGCCACAGTTTGTGCACCCGTGCCCGACCCGTTTCGGCGATCAGCAAAAAGTCTTCTTCCGGGGACAGGGCGACACCGTTGGTGTAGACGAACCCTTCGGCGATCTTCTGGGTGGTACCATCGGGCGTGCGACGGGCGACATAGCCTGTTTCGGACTGCTCCCAAATGGTCAGAACCGAGGTTGGTTTTGTCCCACCCATGGTTTCGGGATCGAAACGGTCAGAAGAGTTCGAGAAATAGATCGTGCCATCCTGTGCCACATCCAACTGGTTGGCATAGATCACTGGCGCACCTTTGATGTCACCTACCACCGTTTCCAAGGTACCCGGCCCAGTCCAGCGCATCACGCCGCGAAAGCTGTCAGCAACATAAAGCGCGCCGTCAGGCCCGGCCTTGAGACCCAAAGGGCGCCCGCCCAGACGGTCGACCTCTACAGGTTCTTCTTCTTCGATGCGGTAGAGGGTACCCGCCCGACTGGTGGTATAAACCGATCCATCGGGCATCACCGCGATGTCTTCGGGGCCGACCTCATCCCTCGGCAGGCGGACTAGCTGTGCGGAATCCAGCGCCGCATTTTCAGCGAAATCTCCTGTAAACCCAGCATCTTCCGGCATTTCAACTGCGACGGGCGTTACCGGAACGGGCCAGAACAAAAGATAGGCGAGGCCCAACAGAATGACAGCTATGAGAATGCGCATCTGCGCTCCTTTATTCAAAGTCTTTGCTGGCGCGCCGGATGGCACATGCTTGCTCAATCTTCGGGCTTAGGGTTATCTGCGCACATGACCGGACCTCGATACACCCCGCTTGCCCAATCCCTGCCCGCCACCGTGCCCTTTGTCGGCCCTGAAACGCAAGAGCGGCAACGCGGTGCGCCGTTTGGTGCGCGTCTGGGTGCAAATGAAAGTGTGTTTGGCCCCTCGCCACAGGCTATCGACGCGATGGCGCAAGCTGCGTCTGAAATCTGGATGTATGGCGACCCCGAAAACCATGACCTGCGCGACGCCCTGGCAAAGCACCATGGCGTGATGCCAGAAAATATCGTGGTGGGCGAAGGGATTGACGGGCTTCTGGGTTATCTAATCCGACTGCTGGTCGGTCCCAAAGATACGGTGGTGACATCGGACGGGGCTTACCCGACCTTCAACTATCATGTGGCCGGATTCGGAGGTGTTCTTCACAAAGTGCCCTACTCCGGCGATCACGAAGACCCGACAGCGCTGTTTGCCAAGGCGGCTGAAGTCGGGGCCAAGTTGGTTTATCTGGCAAACCCGGACAACCCGATGGGCAGCTGGCATTTGGGTGCCGATATCGTAAATGCGATGAAGGAATTGCCGGAAAACTGTTTGCTGGTACTGGATGAGGCTTATGTGGAATGCGCACCCGAGGGGACGGCGGCACCAGTCGACGCAAATGATCCCCGCGTCATCCGGATGCGGACATTCTCAAAAGTTTATGGCATGGCAGGTGCGCGCGTTGGATATGCCATAGGCGCGCCGGACCTGATTTCGGCCTTCAACAAAGTGCGCAATCATTTCGGCATGAACCGCGCAGCGCAGGCAGGTGCTTTGGCCGCACTCCAGGATGCAGACTGGCTGTCGCATGTCCAGAACCGGATCGCGGACGCGCGAGAGCGTATCGGCGCGATTGCACGCGACAATGGATTGCAGCCACTGCCGTCGGCCACCAATTTTGTTGCGATCGACTGCGGGCACAATGGGGATTTCGCCAAAGCGGTGTTGGATTCACTGGTCGAACAGGGAATTTTCGTACGCATGCCGTTTGCCGCGCCTCAAAACAGATGCATTCGAGTAAGTTGTGGAGAGGCGGCGGATTTGGACGCATTTGCAGCGGCTTTGCCCAAGGCTCTGGCGGCAGCTCGGGCGCAAACCGCCTGACCGCTGCCCTGATCAGGCAGCGAGCACAGCCGCGGCGGCCTCGAGCGCCCCAGTGCCACGGGGGATGTCCAGCGCGGCCAAAGCTGTTTCAACACCGCCCAGCATTGCCATGATCATCTGCCCGTTGACATGCCCCATGTGACCTAAGCGGAAATATCCGTCATAGTCCGCCATCCCCAGGCCGATGCCCAGCGTCAAACCCAACTGGTTCTCCGTAAAGGCGCGCAGCGGGGTGCCCCGGCCATCACTAAGGCGCAGGGACGTGACCGCGCGGCTGCGATGGGCACGATCTGTCACGTTAAGATGCAATGCACCGCCTTCTGACCAAGTTTCGCACGCTTTCCAGATTGCTTTGGCCAAGTGCTCGTGGCGCGCCCAAACCTGCTCGATCCCTTCTGCATGGATCAGATCCAGCGCGGCACGCAGGCCATAGAGGTGGTGCGTGGGTGCTGTACCATTGAAATACTGATAGAACAGGTCCGGGTTCGCGCGCGGCTGCCAATCCCAATATTGCGATACGCGCGGCATTGTAGCCCGTTTCGCCTGTGCTTTGTCGTTAAAGAACGCAAATCCCATACCTGCCGGGGTCATCAGCCCCTTTTGACAGGCACTGACCGTCACATCGACACCCCATTCATCCATCTCGAACCGGTCACAACCCAGAGACGCGATGCAATCGGCCATCAGCAACGCCGGATGACCAAGATCGTCCAGAAGTTTGCGAAGCCCGGGAATGTCGTTGCGGATCGAACTGGATGTATCCACATGGACCGCCAGCACGGCCTTGATCTGGTGGTCTTGGTCGGCGCGCAGCGCATCAGCGATTTTGTCTAAATCCCACGCCGAAGCCGTTCCAAAGTCGATCAATTCAACCTTTGCCCCGATCCCTTCAGCCATTTCGGCCCAGCCGTGGGTAAAGCGGCCCGACGCCGGAGCCAGCACCGTTTCACCCGGTGCAATCACGTTGGAAAGCACAGCTTCCCACGTGCCATGGCCGTTGGCGATGTAAATCGCCACATTATGCCGGGTTCGTGCAACACGCTTAAGGTCGTTGGTCAGCGCGGGCATCATTTCTATCAACTCACCGTCATAGATATTCGGTGAAGGACGGTGCATGGCTTGTAATACGGCATCGGGCATGACCGACGGGCCAGGAATAGCCAGATACTCGCGCCCTTGCGCAAGCGAAACTTTGTTTGTCATGAGGTCAACCTGTTTGAATTGACGCCCAACCTAGCAAGGGTTCTGGCGGCGTCAATCCATCAGCTTGGATGCTTCGCTTGCCAGCGCCTCGATCCCAGCCCAATCGCCCGCTTCGACAAGATGTTTCGGTGCGACCCAGCTGCCACCGGCACAAATCACATTGGACAACGACAGGTAATCGCGCGCGTTAGACGGAGAGACACCACCCGTCGGGCAAAAGCTGATCTGCGGCAGAGGCGCGCCAATCGCCTTGAGCGCGGGTGCGCCGCCCGACGCCTCGGCCGGAAAGAATTTCAGCATGTCATAACCCTTTTCCAGCAAGGCCATCGCTTCGCTTGCTGTGGCAGCGCCTGGTAGCAGCGGCAGGCCTTCGGCCTCACAGGCCGCGATTAGTGTTTCGGTTGCACCCGGAGAGACCCCGAATTGCGCACCTGCGTCCTTGGCGGCGCGGACGTCTTCGGGCGTGACCAGCGTGCCTGCGCCCACGACGCCCCCCGGCACCTCAGCCATTGCCCGGATCGCGTCGAGTGCAGCCGGAGTGCGCAGAGTGACTTCCAGCGCGGGCAGACCACCTGCAACCAGAGCTTCAGCCAGAGGGCGCGCCTGTGCGGCATCATCGACGACGAGCACCGGAACGATGGGCGCCAGCGCGCAGATTTCGCGGGTGCGTTGGGTTTTAGACATGTCTTAAGCTCCGAATATGCTGGCACCTGTGTCGGCAGACCCGACGTTCTGCCGGAACGCACCGAAGAGGTCGCGACCGACACCGTGATGGTTGGATGAAAGATCGGCGGTGGCCGGTGCCCGGTCCAAAACGCCGGGAGTGAGGATTTTCAACGCGCCCTTGACCGCATCAACGCGCAGCATGTCACCGTCTTGCAGATAGGCGATGGCTCCACCGTCCAAAGCCTCAGGGCAGACATGGATTGCCGCGGGCACCTTGCCGGACGCGCCGGACATGCGACCGTCGGTGACCAGAGCCACCTTCTGCCCCCGACCTTGCAGAATTGAAAGGATAGGCGTCAGAGAATGCAGCTCGGGCATCCCGTTCGCCTTGGGGCCTTGGAAACGCACGACAACGATGACGTCATCCGTGAACTCTCCGGCCTTGAAGGCCGCTTTGACGTCATCCTGA
Organism: Ruegeria sp. HKCCA5763; assembly: GCF_013034545.1. Classification (NCBI taxonomy): domain Bacteria; kingdom Pseudomonadati; phylum Pseudomonadota; class Alphaproteobacteria; order Rhodobacterales; family Roseobacteraceae; genus Ruegeria; species Ruegeria sp. HKCCA5763. The sequence continues at coordinate 126,522 of NZ_WQGF01000005.1, read as the reverse complement.
TCATGGAACACACGTACAGGTGCTTCGACCACCTGATGTTCGGGGGCAACGGCTGAAACTTTCATGACACCGGTGCCCAGGTTGCCCGTCAGGCGCGACAGACCTCCGGTTGGTTGGAACGGATCATTGGCCGGGCGTAAAATCTTTTCGTTCAGGCTGCGGTCAGTCCCATCCTGCCAGACGAGGTCTCCATCGAGCAGCTTGGGTTCTTTGGTGTAGTTCTGGAGGCCCTGCCCCGCGACGGTCAGCGTATCGGGGTGCAACAACCCCTCGTCCAGCAATGTGCCGATTGTATACCCCAGCCCCCCAGCAGCGTGATAGTGGTTCACATCCGCCAGACCGTTGGGATAGACCCGCGCAACCAAAGGCACGACGGCAGAGATGTCGGAAAAATCTTCCCAATCCAACACGATACCACCTGCCCGCGCCATAGCGATCAGGTGGATCAGCAGGTTGGTCGATCCCCCTGTGGCCATCAGACCCACGATGCCGTTCACAAAGGCACGTTCGTCAAGAATCTGGCAGACCGGTGTGTAGTGGTTGCCCAGCGCGCTGAGCGACAGGGCGCGGCGTGCGCCTTCCTCGGTCAGGGCATCACGCAAGGGCGTATTTGGATTGACAAAGCTAGAGCCCGGCAGATGCAAGCCCATGAACTCCATCAGCATCTGGTTGGTGTTGGCCGTTCCGTAGAAAGTGCAGGTGCCGGGGCCGTGATATGCGGCCATTTCGGCAGCCATCAGGTCTTCGCGGCCGACCTCTCCGGCGGCAAATTGTTGGCGGACCTTGGCTTTTTCGTCATTCGGCAAGCCACTGGTCATCGGACCTGCCGGCAGGAAGACGGCAGGCAGATGGCCAAAGGCCTGTGCGCCGATGACCAGCCCGGGGACGATCTTATCGCAAACGCCAAGGAACACCGCCGCGTCATAGGTGTTGTGGCTCAGCGCTACGCCAGTCGCCAATGCGATCACGTCGCGCGAAAACAGCGACAGTTCCATCCCGGCCTCACCTTGCGTGACGCCATCGCACATCGCCGGAACTCCACCTGCGACCTGCGCGGTGCCTCCGGCTGCGCGGATCGCCTGACGGATCAGTTCGGGATAACGCTCAAACGGCTGATGCGCCGACAACATGTCGTTATAGGCGGTGACAATTCCCAGATTGCCTGCCGTGCCAGTTGCCATCGATTGCTGGTCTTCCCCCGAACCCGCATAAGCGTGGGCCTGCCCGCTGCAAGACAGATGCGCACGGGCCGGGCCCTTGGATTTGGCCTGTTCCATTCGGTCCAGATGCGGACCGCGCAGATCGGCGCTGCGGTCGATGATCCGTTTTGTGACGTCGGCAATAACTGAATTTACCATGATTACCCTCCGATCTGACGCCACCGGCGTCCATCGCGATGCATCAGCATCAGTGCTTCTTCGGGACCTGAACTGCCCTGATCGTAGCGGGACGGGCGGTCTCCGCGCTGTTCCCAGCCCTGAATGATGGGATCGACCCAGGCCCAGGCGGCCTCGGCCTCATCACCGCGCATGAACAATGTTTGATCGCCTCGGATGACATCCATGATCAGACGCTCATAGGCATCTGGGGCTTGCGCCTCGGCCCCAAGCGCATCGGCAAAGCTCATGTCCAGCGCCACGTCCGACAGGCGGAACCCGCCCGGCCCCGGATCCTTGATCGTGGTGCGCAGGGTAATGCCTTCGTCGGGTTGCAGACGGATCACCAGCACGTTGCCGTGCAGAGGGCCGACATTGGGGAAAATGGTATGTGGCGGATCGCGGAAGAACACCGCGATCTCGGATTCGCGCGCGCGCAGACGTTTGCCGGTGCGCAGATAGAAAGGCACACCCGCCCAACGCCAGTTACCGATATGAACCTTGAGGGCAATGAAGCTTTCGGTTCGGCTGGCGGGGTTGCCGACATGATCGACATATCCGCCCTCACCCTTGTCCGCCCGGTATTGGCCGCGCGCGATATCCTTGGGTTCGATCGGTTCCAGCGCTTCGATCACCTTGACCTTTTCATCACGTACGGCGTTGGGCGCATATTTCGAAGGCGGCTCCATCGCCGTCAGACAAAGCAATTGAACCAGATGGTTCTGGATCATGTCCCGCATTGCACCGGATTGATCGTAATAGGCCCCGCGCCCTTCAACACCCACGGTCTCGGCCACGGTGATTTGTACGTGATCGATATGGGTGGAATTCCAAAGCGGCTCGAACAGCGAATTCGCAAAACGAAGCGCCATCAGGTTCTGCACGGTTTCCTTACCCAGATAATGGTCGATCCGATAAATCTGATGCTCTTCAAAACAGGCGCGCAAACCTTCGTTAAGTGCCTTGGCCGAGGCGAGATCATGACCAAACGGCTTTTCAACGACGATGCGGCTGTCAGGCGTGGCCAAGCCGGTGTCATGCAAACGCTGCGCGATCCCAGCGAACAGGCTTGGACCCACTGACAGATAAAAAGCCCGGACAACCTCGTCGCGCAGCAACTTTTTGAGACCGGACCACCCAGCTTCACCCAAAGCATCCACGGGCACGTATTCGACATGTGCCAGAAACTGGTCCAGCGTCTCAGGAGAAAAGTCTGGTGCAAATTGCTGCATCGACTTGCGGACCTGATCACGGAACCCATCGTTGTCGATTTCTGATCGTGCCGTACCGATGATCCGCGCGCCTTCGGGCATCTGTCCAATCGCGAAACGATGGCACAGGCCCGGCAGTATCTTGCGTTGCGCCAGATCGCCGGTTGCCCCGAACAGAACCAGGTCGAATGGTTCTACCGGAATTACACGTGAAACCATCATGGGCTCCTTCTGAGTGTGTCGATACCAACCCAGCATGGTACAAAACTGCACAATACCGCGACTGTTATCGCTAACATTGCCCGCGTATTAGAAAGACCCCACGCAAAAATCAAGCAGAGTTTCCGAAAACCCGCGCGTTTTGCGCGTTATCCTTGATTGCGCAGCCATTCCATCACAGCCGGGCGTACGCTTTGCTCACCTCGATGCCGGGCATCGGCGATGATTTTACGTACCTCTGACAGATCACAGCGCAGCAACAGGCTTTTGACCGGGCCAATCGAAGCAGGGCGCATCGACAATGTCCGAATGCCCATCGCCGCCAAGCACAGCGCTTCGACGGGGCGCCCGGCATCTTCACCGCAGAAACTGAGCGGAGTGTCCGAGATATCGCAGCGCTCAACAATCCGCTCCATCAAACTCAGGAAGCTGACATTTAGCGTGTCGTAACGGCGCCGGACCAGTTCATTTTCACGGTCGGCAGCAAAGAAGAACTGCTTTAGGTCGTTGCCGCCGATCGAGATAAAGTCCACCTCGTCAAAGAACTTCTGGGGGGCAAAGGCCAGCGACGGGGTTTCCAGCATCGCGCCAACCTCAAGCGTTTCAGGCAGGATATGACCCAGCCGTTTTTCGCGATCGATGGTTTTGTTCACCTCCCACCGGGCTTCGCGGAACTCGTCCGCCTGCGCGACAAATGGAAACATGATCGTCAGCTGTCGTCCATTCGCAGCCCGCAGAAGCGCTTGCAACTGCATCCGCATGACCCCGCGTTTATCCAGCCCCACCCGAATAGCGCGCCAGCCCAGCGCAGGGTTCGGTTCAGCAACATGCTTCATATAGGGCAGAACCTTGTCTGACCCGATATCCAGGGTGCGGAACACAACCCGCTTGTCCCCTGCCGCATCCAGAACGCGCTGATACTGGGTGACAAGTTCCGACCGTTTCGGCATCTGGTTTCGGATCAGGAATTGCAGCTCGGTGCGGAACAGGCCCACGCCTTCGGCACCTGATGTGCCCAACGACGGCAGATCAGCCATCAGACCCGCATTCATCACCAGATTGATGCGCGCACCATCCCGTGTGACACAGGGAGTTTCTCGGATCGACGCATAGCGTTCCTGCGCCTTGGCCTGCATGGCGATCTTGTCGCGAAAGGCGCTGACCACGGTATCTTCAGGACGCAAATGCACCACGCCCTGATCACCATCGACCAGTATATGATCACCGTTCAACGCTTCGGTCGTAATCCGACCCACATGCACCACAAGCGGGATCGCCAGCGCCCGCGCCACGATGGTGGCGTGGCTGCCAACCGAGCCCTCTTCGAGCACAATCCCCTTCAGCGCGCGCCCATATTCCAGCAGATCACCCGGGCCGATATTGCGCGCGATCAGAATCGGATCCGGCGGCAGATCGGAACTGTCGGTCTTGCCCTGACCGGTCAGGATCCGCAGCAGGCGATTGCTGAGATCGTCCAGGTCCGCCAGCCGTTCGCGCAGATACGGGTCCGTGACCTGCCCCATGCGCGCGCGCGCCTGCGATTGTTCCTTTTCGACCGCAGCTTCGGCGCTGAGGCCAAGGGCAATGTCCTCTTCCATCCGCCGCATCCAGCCTTTGGAATTGGCAAACATGCGATAGGCTTCAAGCACTTTAAGCTGCTCGGTGTCACCGTCCCGAGAAATCTCGAGCATCTTGTCGACCCCGACGCGCAACTCATCTACCGCCCCGATCAGACGCTCGCGTTCTTTGTGTGGGTCTTCTGCTATTGGGTTCGTGACGACCACGCGGGGCTCATGAAGCCAGACATGTCCTTCAGCGGATCCTTCCTGCGCGGGACCACCACGCAGTAGAACCGATTGCTGGTGAAGCGGTGACAGTGCCGCACCCTCGCCCACAAAAGCACCAAGCTCGGCCATTTCGGCCAAAACCATAGCAACCACTTCCAAGGCATAGACTTCGTCAGCGGAAAATTCGCGCGCTTCACGCGACTGAACCACCAAAACACCCAGCTTTTCCCCAAGGCGCTGTACCGGGACCCCAAGAAACGACGAATATCGTTCCTCGCCGGTTTCCGGCATATAACGGAACCCTTTTTCGGATGGCGCATCCGCTGTATTGACCACCTTACTGAATTTGGCAACGCGCCCCACCAGGCCCTCGCCCATACGCATCCGCGTCTTGTGGACCGATTCAGGAGAAAGACCTTCGGTTGCACAAAGCTCCAGCGTCTCATCATCGCGGAACAGGTAGATCGAGCAAACTTCGGCCCTGATGCTGTCGGCAATCAGGTGAGTGATCCGGTCAAGACGTTCCTGACCGGCGGCTTCGCTCGCCATCTCTTCGCGCAACCGCCGCAGCAGCTTGCGGGATTCTGTTTCGGTGCCGTCCGCCATGGCCCACCCAGTTTAGTGTGTCAGGCGAAACCCTTGGCTGAAAAGCTCAGGCCGCCTTGTCCAGTTCAAAGGCATCATGCAGCGCCTGAACAGCAAGTTCCATGTATTTCCTGTCGACCAGAACGGAAATTTTGATCTCAGAGGTTGTAATGACCTTGATGTTGATCCCCTCATCCGAGAGCACCTTGAACATTTTGGCCGCAACACCCGACTGCGAGCGCATACCGATTCCCACAACCGAAACCTTGCAGACGTCATTGTCCGCCACCAGCTCGGCATAGTTCAACTCGCCAGCTTCCTTAATTGCCATCAGCGCTTTTTCTGCGCGGGCCACCTGGTCGGTCGGGCATGAGAACGTCATGTCCGTGCGCCCCTCGTCCGAGATGTTCTGAACGATCATGTCGACGTTCACACCCTCATCACTGAGCGCGGTAAAGATGATCGAGGCGATACCGGGGCGGTCGGCCACCGATACGACGGTCATCTTGGCTTCGTCACGGGAATAGGCCACACCGGCCACAACATTGGATTCCATGATATCCTCCTCGTCGCAGACCAAAGTACCGGCCTCGTCGGATTGTTCTTCGAAACTTGAAAGAACGCGCAGTTTCACCTTATAGCGCATCGCCAGCTCGACCGAGCGGGTTTGCAGCACTTTCGCACCCAGCGAGGCGAGTTCGAGCATCTCTTCGAACGATATGCGGTCCAGCTTGCGCGCCTTTTCGCAGATGCGCGGATCGGTGGTGTAGACCCCATCCACATCTGTGTAGATGTCACAACGCTCCGCACCGAACGCTGCTGCAAAAGCCACGGCCGTGGTGTCCGAGCCGCCACGACCCAACGTGGTGATACGGCCCTCGGGGCTGAGACCCTGGAAACCCGCGACAACCGCTACTTTCATACCTTCGCCGAATTTCTGGTTCAGGTTTTCGGTCGGGATTTCCTCGATCCGGGCCTGGCTGTGGGCGCTGGTGGTCAGCAGCGGCACCTGCCAGCCCTGCCAGCTGCGCGCAGGGATGTCCATTTCCTGCAAAGTCAGAGCCATGAGCCCAGCAGTGACGTTTTCACCCGAAGACACAACGGCATCGTATTCACGCGCGTCAAACAGCGGCGATGTCTCATTCACCCAGCCCACAAGCTCGTTGGTTTTTCCCGACATGGCCGAGACGATGACGATCACGTCATAACCCTTGGCAACTTCGACGCCGATGCGCTTGGCGGCACGGCGGATACGGTCCAGATTGGCGACAGATGTGCCGCCGAATTTCATTACGAGTAAGGGCATGGGGGCAAAAGTCTCCGCGCCTTGGATTGTAGGTTCCGTGCCTCATATGCGAGGGGCACACCAAGAGCAAGGGCGCAAAAGGCACCAGCCTGCGGCGCAGGGCCGCTTTACATTGTGCAGACGCGATGTCAGCCTACGGGCAACAACCATATCAAGAGGTTCTTCATGTTTCGCCTAGCCCTTGCCGTCGCCCTAATTTCGTCGCCAGCCTTGGCTCAGGTCGCAAGTGTCGCTGGAACCGACGGTCAAAACGCACTGGGCACGGTACCTTGCGCCGCAAACGCCGGTGATCCTCTGCAAAGCTGCCATGCAGAGTTGCGCCGCCACGACGAAGGCAACATCACACTTGCAGTCGGCCTAGGCGGCGGGCAGGTGCGTAACATCTATTTCAAAGATGGTGTGCCTGAATCCAGCAGCTCGACCTCAAAAATGTCCTATGAAACGCGCGGCGATCTGTTGGTGATCTATATTGATCCTGGCGAAGTCTACGAAATCCCCAAGGCTGCGCTGAGCTCTCAGTAAGCGTGTGGCTGCCCATCATAGGTTTCGAAGCACCCTGTGGTGGCCAGTGACAAATCATCGAACCGCTCGATCAGGCCCGATACGGCCTGTTCCACGTCGATTTCTGCTGCGTCTCCGCCCATGTCCGTCTGGACCCAACCTGGATGATAGATTCCAACGGCGATACCGTCGTCTTTGAGGTCGGTCGCCAGATTGCGCCCCAAATTCAACACCGCCGCCTTGGACGCGCGATAGATATAGCTGCCACCCGGTGCGCGGGTATGCGAGGCCATTTGCGATGATAGGATGGCCACCTTTCCGCGCGACGCTTGTAGATTGGGCAACAAAGCCTGAACCGTCAGGAATACCCCAGTAACGTTGGTTGCAAAGCTCTGCGCCCACATGTCGGCCGGGTAGTCGTTGATCGTGTGACCTTTGTCCAAATATACGCCCGCGTTACAGATCAGAATATCAACGGGTTGGTTCCTCAATTGCTCTGCGAATGCAGCGTGTTGCGCGGGATCGGTTACATCAAGGCGCAGCTGTGCGCTGCCATCGCGAGAGGTTCCTGTAACGGTGTCGCCCCTGTCACTATAGCGCGTGGACAACGCCAGGCCGATTCCGCGATTGGCACCGGTAATCACGATGTGCATGTTTCAGTTTGTCTTTCTGCTGGGTACAAAGGGCAATGGCGCCACAGGCACGCCGTCTTCTATCAGCGACTTTGCCTCATCTGGCTTGGCCTCGCCATAGATTGCACGGTCCGGAGCCTCACCCAGATGAATTTTGCGGGCTTCACTGGCAAAGTCCTTGCCCACGTAGTCCGAGTTCTCTTCGACATGGCGCCGCATCTCGGACAAAACCTTCTCAATCTCGGGCGAAGGTGTGGCCACGTCGATCTTTTCATCCGCAGCAGGCGGCACTTGAAGCTTGGGTTTCGCGTTTCGAGCCGGACGGACACGCGGTGTCATGATCGCCTTTTCGACGTGCACGCACCCGCATACCGCGCAGGTAACCATCCCTGCCGCAGCCAATTTGTCGTAGGCTTCGGCGGATTGGAACCAACTGTCGAACGTGTGGCCTTCACTGCATTTCAACGCGTATTGAATCATGTTCAGTCCAAAAAATCGATTGGCGAATAGATACCGACCCGAATGACAATATCAAGCCTCTCTGGCCCGATCTTAATGTGTGTAAGGCTTAAAGTCTCGTAACAGTTCGGCAAGGCCCGGAGAATGAACCTTCAAAGCCGCCTTTTTGAGCGGATACCACTTGCGTTTTCGCATCCCCTGTTCCGGGAAATCCTGCGAAACGGACCGCACAAGAACCGGGAATACATCCACTAGAATCGGTACAGGCGGGCGATTCAGCCGGTGCTTGTGGTGCAGAAACTGCCCCACCTGCTCCCCAAAACTCTGACCGGCTACACCTGCTTCTTCCCACGCTTCCTGCAGTGCCGTGTCAGCCCGTGACAAGCCGGGGATAAGCCAGCCTTTGGGAATAATCCAACGTTGCGCCCTGCGTGTCGTGATTAGCAAGACCTCGGGGCGATTCCCCTTGATCCGGTAACACAGCGCTGCAGCTTGCTGCAAAACGGGTTGTTCCGCAGATTTGAGATGTTCAACACGCAGCAGCCGTGGCTTCATCGCTTGATGGCCCCTTCAGCCAGTACCATGTCCCTTCGCACATGAGATCCGAGTACACTCATTTTGTGGAAGGCTGCCACAAGTATACCACATGATGTGGATTTCGCCAAGCCAGGTGCGTCTGCTGAAGTGTGATCTACATACGGGCCGCGAGTTGCCGCACCAGATCATCATGCGGAATATCGGCATCGATTGCCAGCCGCCGCAAACCGAAATGCACGCGCGCGATCTGCTGATAATAACGCGTGTAAACATAATTCGTCCCGCCGCCCGCCAAAGCCCCAAGTACAGGAACCGACTGAGCCGCCAGCTTTTGCCCCAGAACAATCGAAAAGCGCGGCGCAACAGCAGCGATCAGGCGCTGTATAGCCGGTCCTGTCAGGGTCAGGCGCACCGAAAAAAAGCCAAGATCCGCCCCATCGTCATGCGACAAAGGACCAGAAGCGGCTAAAACCCGCACGCAATCGAATTTCACATTCTCCGCAGCGGGATCGAACCCTTCGCGGGCTGCAGCCCCTTGAATGGCGCGCAGCAGCAAGGCGGTTGTTGCGGGCAGTTCCATCAAAGCTGTCGAGACACCACCCATCCCGCCAGCCGCACCCATGGCCGTGGTCACGGCTGTGTTCACCCAGGGCTGCTGATCAGGGACAGCGCGCCGCGAACCCTGTGCAGCGTGCATCGCGAGCCACAAAGCCTGCTCGGTTGCTCCGGTCAAGCCATGCCGCACCGGTTCCGGCAACTGCTCAAGCAAAGACTCGGCTGATCCGCCTAGCTTGTTCAAGAGTTTCACACCAGCACCACCGGCAGATCGGTAGTGATCCGCCAGACGATCCAGTTCGGCCTCGGCATCCACGTTTTCGACAAGAACCACGTTCTGCATCTACGCCCTCCTGCCTATCAACATCGGCGTTGCGCGGCGCCGATTCAATAGGTCAGCGGCTCCAACGGGTCACTGCACCCTGCACCCCGGACCATACGCCGGGTCTCAATTCCAATCCCAAAACCCTGTCAGGGTTGGTGGGTGGCGGCATCTCGACCCCACTCAAACGCGCGAATCCGAAACGTTTGTAGTAAGGTTCATCGCCCACCAGCATGACCCGCTGCCACCCGCGCGTGCGCCCTGCGTCAACACCTGCGTGGATCAGATACCCGCCCAGCCCCTCGCCCTGATGAGTAGGGTGTACGGCAACCGGCCCTAGCAGTAAGGCATCGTGGTCGCCGACATGAACGGGCCAGAACCGGATTGCACCGGCCAAAATACCCTGACCATCCCGCGCGACCAAAGACAGCCCCGCAACCGGCGGTACATCATCGCGCAACCGATAAGACGACAAAGCCTCACGACCCGGCGCAAAGCACAGGTCATAAAGGGCCTCAACCTCCCACCAATCGTCTGGCTCTTCCGGCCTGATCCCGAATTGCTGCACCCTGCCCTCTTTTCCTTGCTGGAAATCGCCCTAGCACTTCGCTACGCCTTGGGCAAACGCTTGGAGATCAGATGTTCTATCGCCCCAAAGACGGCCACGGCCTGCCGCACAACCCGTTCAACGCCATTATCACACCGCGTCCAATCGGCTGGATTTCAACCCGGGATGCAAATGGGATCAACAATCTGGCACCTTATTCCTTTTTCAATGGCGTCGCCTACACGCCACCGCAAGTGATGTTTGCCACAACCGGCACCAAGCACGATCAGAACGGAGGCAAGGACAGCATCGCCAATATCGAAGCGACCGGCGTTTTCTGTGTCAACGTGGTGGCCCATGCGCATCGGGACGCGATGAACGCCAGTTCGGCCGGACTGCCGAAAGACGTTGATGAGTTTGAACATGCCGGGTTGTCACCCATCGAATGCGAAACCATTCCGTGTTCCCGGATTGCAGGGGCTCCTGCTGCACTGGAATGCAAGCTCACCCAGATCGTCACTCTACTCGGTGAAGCCAATCGAGTTGTATTTGGCGAAGTAATTGGCGTGCACCTGCACGACGATCACATCCGGGACGGCAAGTTTGATGTGACGTCGTTTCAACCATTGGCACGCCTTGGGTACCGGGATTACTCGGTCGTGTCCGAGTTGTTCTCACTCAATCGCCCAGACGATTGACGTGATCCGGGGGCGCTGCCCCCGCCGCCCGTTCCGGGCGACTCCCCCGAGGTATTTGACGCCAGATAAAAAATAAATCCCCTGCTTCATCTGGCCAAAAATACCTCGGAGCGCGAGGCAGAGCCTCGCAAAAGGCCTAGTGTCCACCCAAAATGCCGGTACGGACAGAGTAGTCGACCGCCAGCTCGTAATCCGGATCATCATCACTGTCGATCATCAGGTGGCCAGCTTTGTTCAGCAGCTTGTGACAATCGCGGCTCAGATGACGCAGCATGACCCGTTTACCTGCCGCCTCGTATTTCGAAGCGATGTTTTCGATGGCCTGCAGGGCTGACTGATCCACAACACGGCTTTCGGCGAAATCAACAATCACGGTTTCCGGGTCGTTCGGGACGTCGAACAGTTCGATGAAACCATCAGAAGATCCAAAGAACAGCGGCCCCTGGATTTCATAGACTTTCGCGCCTTTTTCAGTTTCCGAGTCCCGGGTAACGGCGTGAATACGTTTGGCGTTATTCCAGGCATAGGCCAGGGCCGAAACGATGACACCGACCACAACGGCAACTGCAAGGTCCTCCATCACCGTCACTACTGTCACCAGAACAATCACGAAGGCGTCCATCAGCGGCACCTTGCGCATGATCTTGAACGAGTTCCACGCAAAGGTGCCGATCACCACCATGAACATCACACCGACCAGAGCGGCAAGTGGGATTTGCTCGATCAGGGGCGATGCGAACAGGATGAAGATCAACAGGAAAACCGCAGCTGCGATACCTGCAATACGGGTGCGTCCACCGGATTTCACATTGATCATCGACTGACCGATCATTGCGCAACCGCCCATGCCACCGAAGAACCCTGTCACGATATTGGACGCGCCCTGAGCGATACATTCTTGCGAGGCTCCGCCGCGCTTGCCCGTGATCTCGCCCACCAGGTTCAAGGTCAGCAGGGACTCAATCAGGCCAATGGCCGCGAGAATGACGGCATAGGGCAGGATGATCTCAAACGTTTCCCAGTTCAAAGGCACCATCGGGATGTGGAACGCAGGCAGACCGCCCTCAATCGAGGCCAGATCGCCAACGCGCGGTACATCCAGACCCAGACCTATTACCAGTGCAGCGACCACCAGAATACCGGCCAGCGGTGCCGGAATGATGCGTGTGACACGCGGCATCACCCAGATCACAGCCATCGTCAGCGCCACAAGACCCAGCATGGTATATAGCTGCATCCCCGACAGCCATTCACCACCGCTCATACCATGTCCGGTGTTTTCCATAGTGCCCGGCACTTTGAATTGACCCATCTGAGCCAAAAAGATCACGATGGCCAAGCCGTTCACAAAGCCCAGCATCACCGGATGCGGCACCAAACGGATAAAACGCCCCCAATGCATTGCCCCGGCAATGACTTGGAGAATCCCCATAAGAACTACGGTCGCAAACAGATATTCGACCCCGTGCTCGGCCACCAGCGCGACCATGACAACCGCCAGTGCGCCGGTCGCGCCCGAGATCATACCGGGCCGTCCGCCGATCAGTGCCGTGATCAGGCCCACCAGGAACGCCGCATACAGACCAACCAGAGGGTGCACGCCCGCCACAAAGGCAAAAGCCACAGCCTCGGGCACCAGCGCAAGGGCCACGGTCAGGCCGGACAAGAGTTCGATCCGCAGGCGAGAGAAGGTCAGCCCCTCATCAGGCACCCAGCGCAGATCGGGCATGGCGACGCGGTTGGCAAAACTTGCCAGCAAGGCTCGGGGCATTGGTCAGTCCTATAGGGTTTTATGTTCGCGCGAAGGCGACGTTGTAGCGGACACGAGGGTTTTAAGCTACTGCACCAAGTGGGATGCAGCCATGTGCTTGACGCATACCTCACCCTCGCAGCAACGTGATTTGCGGGACTGTGGCCCAGCAACCAAATCTGAGATCATGCGCTGGATCATACTCTTTCTCTTCTCTGCCCTTCCCGCCCTTGCGCAGGACTTGCAAGGCAACGACACGGCCGGAAACTGGCGCGTGACGCATCATGAGATTTTCGGGATCTGGAATTCAATCTGCGACGAGCGCAAACAAAATAGTGCGTTGAAACAGCGGTGCTACATCCGGCGGGCAGAAGTTTTCTCATTTCGGCCGAAGTTTGCGGCTCAGTTCGTGTTCATTACGCCAGAACCTGAAGGCTTCAGAATTGAATTCGGAATGGAGCCCGGCACCATTTTCAACCCGTCAGGGTTTCGCATCGACAAAGATAACGAAACGATATGGCGCACGCGGCGTCCGGGATGCCTGACAGGGCTTGGCTGTACCTTTGCAGACCAACGCGCACAAGACCTGCTGGATGCTATGCAAACCGGGGATGCGTATCGCTTTGTTTTCCGCGACAGGCACGGACAATCGCAGAATCTGACGTGGCCACTGGACATGTTCGACGCAGCTTGGGCTGACTTCACCGCGCAGTCTCAACAACGTAACCTGTTGCCAAAACAGGACTAGGCCTCTTGTCAAACTGTGCGCAAGCCCGCACAAATCCAATAGCATTGCAAGACGTGGAGCAGGACAGTGACCCAAACCAAGATTGCCGTCATTGGCGGATCAGGCATCTATGAAATTGATGGGCTGGAAAACGCCGAATGGGTCGCGGTTGAGACCCCATGGGGAACGCCGTCAGACCAAATCCTGACCGGATCGCTGGGCGGTGTCGAAATGGCTTTTCTGCCGCGTCATGGCCGCGGCCACGTGCATTCGCCGACCGATGTGCCCTATCGCGCCAATATCGACGCGTTGAAGCGGCTGGGCGTGACGGACGTGATCTCGGTTTCAGCCTGCGGATCGTTCCGCGAGCACATGGCACCCGGCGACTTCGTGATTGTCGATCAGTTCATCGACCGGACTTTTGCACGTGAGAAAAGCTTTTTCGGCTCGGGGTGCGTCGCCCATGTAAGCGTGGCCCATCCCACCTGCCCGCGCCTGTCGGATGCCTGCGAAACCGCCGGCAAGGCCGCTGGCATCACCATCCATCGCGGCGGCACTTATTTGGCGATGGAAGGACCGCAGTTCTCGAGCCTTGCTGAATCGAAAATGTATCGTGAGCAATGGGGCTGCGACGTGATCGGCATGACCAATATGCCCGAAGCCAAACTCGCCCGCGAGGCCGAGCTTTGCTATGCCTCGATCGCGATGGTCACGGATTATGACAGCTGGCATCCCGACCACGGAGAGGTGGACGTTGCGACCATCATTGCCACTCTGACAGGCAATGCCGACAAGGGTCGCGCTCTGGTCAAGGGTCTGCCCGCGTTGCTGGGGGCTGAACGTGAACCTTGCCCGCATGGCTGTGATAGTGCCTTGGAATACGCAATCCTGACTGCCCCTGAAAAACGCGACCCGGCGCTTTTGGCCAAGCTGGACGCGGTCGCCGGGCGAATTCTCTGAAATCAGTACTGTGGCAGGCGGTCTTGAACGGTCTGCCACAGGCCGTATGACCACAACTCGTTGTGGGTTCCGCCGGGAATCAAGAAAAACTCAACCCTCTCGCCGCCCATCTTGGCAAGGCGCGCGCCGTGATGCACTGGAACGGTTTGATCACCTGTGCCGTGGAAGATCAACGTCGGCACCTCGATTGTCCCGATGATGTCGCGGGTGGCAAACTGGTCGTGCATCAGGGCCGATACCGGCAGCCACGGATAGCGTTCCGCCGCCACATCTACGGTTGCAGTGAAGGGCGCTTCCAGCACCAACATCGTGGCTTCGGGTCGTTGTGCCGCCACTTGCGCCGCGACCGCCGTACCGAGGCTTTGGCCGTGCAAAACAACCGCCTCTCCGGCGTCGTAAAGTTGGTCAAACAGCTCCAATCCGTCCGAAACCAAGGTCGCTTGGGAAGGTGTGCCTGTGCTGCCGGGGTATCCGCGATAACTGGGTGCCAGCAGCCCATACCCGCTGTTCAGTATCTCACGCAACCTGTCCGCGCGGTCACCCAAATTACCGCTTTGGCCGTGAAAGAACAAAACGGTCGGTGCACCTTGAGTGGCCGCGGGCGCCGCCCAGACGGTCAGTTCTGTCCCATCCTCCATGGACTTCGTCATGACATCGATATCGACCAATCCGACAGAGGCAGGCTCGGGAAGTACTCCCGAAGGTTTGAACAGCAGCGCGCGCTGGTTCAGATACATGTACCCGACCACAGCGGCGTAGAGCGTTGTGATCAGAACAATGGATACAATGCCCGCGATTTTCCATCGGCTGGTCATCAGACCCGTCCTGGGAACCTTACCGGGAGTTGCGTATTCGCTATGTTCCATCACAGCCTCATTTAGACTTGTTCGCACCATAGACTGGTAGAGGGCGTTTGCAATTCAAGGAAGATGGAGGAGACTTAATCTTGGCTTTAAGGCGAACCTAGCTGGCGTTGAATCGGAAGCTTCCTCCGCAGAACGCATCAATTAGCCGGGAACGAATACGCCCGGCGTCAAAAGAATGGGATTGCTTACTGGACAGGGATGCATTCTGTCCTCGGACAACTGGATTGAGCCTCGAAATGGTCAATGGCCTACTCGCCAACTGGGATCTAGCACGCGTCTGGCCTGCATGGCAGCGATCAGGCAACGGAATAGCGATACTATCCAAGCCGGATCAGCGCCAACTGGCGTTGGTAGCCAAGCTAGATGAAATCACAGGGCGGTCTTTTAGTCCCAGTTTGAGGCAATCAAGGGAATGCTTGCGACTAATGGATACGCACGATACCCCATTCGTCCTTGGACCGCGTCAACCAACCGGGATTGAGTACTGATTTGACCGGCACCGGCGCTTGGCATTCTGGTTCGCATCCGCTGAAGATTATCGACGTTTGCGACAATTGCACCATTTCCATGTCGTCAAGGGCCTCCTGATCGAAGAACAGTGTTTCGACCAAGAATACCGAAAAGTTCGGATCCCTGGCTAATTCCTCGACCTTTGAACGGCAGGACTCATCGAATGATGTACCGTTCTTTGCCTTCCAGAATTGTTTCTGGAATTGCCATTTGGCGTCAGCACCAGAGATCTGCATAGCTTCACCAATCTTGTCGCCGACATATTCCGTGATGGAATCCCATGCACCGTTCCAACCTAGGGCAATCAGACTTGAACTGTGGATCGAAACCGGATGCGGCCCAACTTGGTTGCCACCGACAACAAGTTCACAAATCATCTGTGGTTCGAATTCTTCCGAAATGTGGTTATACGCAAATGCACCACCCAGCACCGGACCGTTCAACTGACCTTCGGATACGCTGAACTTCTGATACCGCAAATCCGATTCGTTGGCGTTGAACAGGAGTGCTTTACCAGCACCAAACGCAGCTAAACCAACAACGACGACGGCGGCGTACCGCAAATTGAATTTAGGCATGTCATATCCTCTGAACTAGTTCTGAGGATTGGGGCAGCACAGGTCTCCGCCGCAATTAAAGTAGCCGTCCGGGCACGCAGAGGCGACAGTCGGGATCAGCAATATGCCCAACAGAAAAACGGAAACGATAAGTTTCATGACGAACCTCCTATTTTAAAATCGAAACAAAAAAATGCGGCGCAACCATAACACAAATTGAATGTTTTGTCGCGAAACTAATAAAACCCGAGTAAGTATTTGAGTATTTTTGTGTTTCACAGCCAAGCGCGAAAGGCATGCTGCTGATACGTCGTGCATATGCGACTTGATTCCTGAAGCTGATTCTCTCAATCTCAGACCGTCAAATCAGGACTTCTGCGATGCAATTTGATCTTTGGCTGGCCTTTGTTGCCGCCTCCACCGCTTTACTGCTTATCCCCGGCCCGACCGTTTTGCTGGTGCTTAGCTATGCCCTGTCCAAGGGGCGCAGCGTCGCGGTTGCTTCGGCGACCGGGGTCGCTGTGGGTGATCTGGTGGCCATGACAGCCTCATTGCTGGGGTTGGGCGCATTGGTGCTGGCCTCGGCGACCTTGTTTTCGGTACTCAAATGGGTTGGGGCCGCCTATCTGGTGTGGCTCGGGATCAAACTGTTGCGCAGTGCACCTGCCGGAGGGTTAGGCACAATTGATACCGCGCGCGACGTGACTGCGCGCAATGTGTTTGGGCACGCTGCGGCCGTGACCGCGCTAAACCCGAAATCCATTGCCTTCTTCATCGCTTTTGTTCCGCAGTTTCTGCGCCCGACCGAACCGCTGGGTCCGCAATTCGCCATCCTGATCGTGACATTCGTGGGGCTGGCCTGGCTGAACGCATTAGCTTACGCGCTGTTGGCCGATCGACTGCGGCGCCTGATTGGCCGCGCGAGCGTCATAACAGCAATGACACGGTTTGGCGGGCTGACCTTGGTAGGGATGGGAGTCGCCACGGCAGTTCTTCGCCGCCCGGCCTGAGGTCATTCTAATCCTCAGCGTGTTCTTTCATAAAGCCACGGATAAACCGGCGAATTTCTCGCGCGGCTGAGGTATCCAGCTCTTTACACAGTTCGACAAAAGCGTCCCGTTCGTCTTTATCCAGACGCAGGACCAACTGACTGTTTTTCTTGTTTGATCCCTTGCCGTCTTTCTTTGCCACGCGCGTTGCCCCCCAACAGACCTTGCAATTTTCGGCGATGCATTGTATATACATAGCATAGTGATTGTCGTTATCGGGCACTTAACAACAATAAAAGGAATATGGCAATGAACCTTCATACTGCTCAGGCATTTCTATTGCGAGATCAACGCAATTGGCGCAAACCGCACCTGTCCTGGTTACCCGCTGCGCTCTATCGTTACAAAAGCTTGCCTCGGGCAATCATGACCCCTCGCTCATGAAAGTTGCGCCGGATTAGAACCTTGCGCGGGGCTGTTTGATGGGCCAAACACCTTGGTGTGTTTTGACGCTAAAAGGGTTGGCCCATGTCCAGAAACAAATCTGTCAAAGATTACATCCGAACCATTGTCGATTTTCCCCACGAAGGGATCATGTTTCGCGATGTGACAACCTTGTTTGCCGACCCCCGCGGGTTTCGGATGGCGATTGACCAGATGTTGCACCCCTATGCCGGTGAGCGGATAGACAAGGTGGTGGGGCTGGAAGCGCGGGGCTTTATTCTGGGCGGTGCGATTGCGCATCAGCTAAGCGTTGGCTTTGTGCCGATCCGCAAAAAAGGTAAGCTGCCCGGCACCACAATCAGCCAGGACTACAAATTGGAGTATGGTGAAGCGATTGTTGAGATCCACGACGACGCCATCCAACCCGGCGAAAAGATTCTGGTTGTCGATGATCTGCTGGCCACAGGCGGCACAGCGGCGGCGGGCATCAAGCTGATCGAACGGCTTGGGGGCGAGATCGTCTCATGCGCGTTCATCATCGACTTGCCCGATCTCGGAGGTCGTAAAGTTCTGGAAGAGATGGGAATGGACGTGCACATACTGTGCGAATTTGAGGGGCTCTGACACAGAAATCTTCACAAAAGCGTGATTGGACTATGGAAGCCACGCTGGCTTAGCGCGGCTTTCGGTTCCTTCAACCCACAATTCGGCGCAAAACAAGTGATCTTGCTGTGAGGATGCCGCGTACCTCGGTTGATGCTGTTTCGAGCATTCTTACCAAGGGAGACCCTCATATGTTCCGCAAATTCGCCGCCGCTGGTGTCGCCACGATCCTGTTCAGCACTACCGCTTTGGCCGACGGCCATGGCAAAGACATTGTTGATACCGCTGTCGCCGCTGGCAGCTTTGAAACTCTCGTAGCCGCCGTGCAAGCGGCCGAACTAGTTGACACGCTGAAAGGCGAAGGGCCATTCACCGTATTTGCCCCAACAGACGACGCGTTTGCCGCTTTGCCAGAAGGCACAGTCGCAGACCTGCTCAAGCCGGAAAACAAGGACCAGCTTGTTGCTATCCTGACTTACCACGTCGTACCGGGCAAAGTGATGTCCGGTGATCTGACAGATGATATGACTGCCGCAACCGTTCAGGGCGGTGATATCACAATCGATCTGGACTCGGGTGTGATGGTGAATGATGCCAACGTTGTTCAGGCTGACATCGAAACCAAGAACGGTGTGATCCACGTGATCGACAAAGTGATCCTGCCTGCGTCGTAACACCGTTTAAAGACACGGCCCGTATCATGGGCCGTGTTCACCCTTTCAGGACCGCGCCCG
Organism: Ruegeria sp. HKCCA5763; assembly: GCF_013034545.1. Taxonomy (NCBI): domain Bacteria; kingdom Pseudomonadati; phylum Pseudomonadota; class Alphaproteobacteria; order Rhodobacterales; family Roseobacteraceae; genus Ruegeria; species Ruegeria sp. HKCCA5763. The sequence goes on along the minus strand of NZ_WQGF01000005.1, from coordinate 107,647 downwards.
GGTTCATGATCCCCTGTGGGTCCAAAGCTGCCTTGATGGCCCTCATGGCACCCAGCTTTACCGGGTCGCCATAGCGTTCAAGATCGTCCGTTTTCAAACGCCCCACCCCATGTTCAGCACTGACCGAGCCGTCAAAAGCGTCAACCAGATCATGTACAGCCTGCTTGATCGCGCCCCTTTCCGTGTCAAACTCTGATCGGCTTTGCCCTTTGGGCGGGAACACGTTGTAATGCAGATTGCCATCGCCAAGGTGTCCGAAACAATTGATCCGAAACGGTCCGAGGCCAGCAATCACCTGCCCACCTTTGCGAATAAAGTCTGGAATCCTGGAAATCGGTATCGAGATGTCATGGCTCGAAACAGATCCGATCAGGCGGTTGGCCTCGGGAATGCGTTCGCGAACCGCCCACAGATCAGCGCGCTGCGCTTCACTTTGCGCAATCACCCCATCTTGAACCAGACCGCGCTCTTCAGCGCGGATGTAAATCTCCTCCAACGCGGCTGACGATGATTGCCCCTTTGAAAGTCCCAACTCAATCAACACGCTCCACTCTGGCGGTGTGTTGAAAGGTTGGCGAACTTCCGGAAGGACATCGGTCAGGAAATCGAGCCCTTGCCGATGGATCAGCTCAAACGTGCTGACAGTCTCGCCCACCTGATCTCGGGCCAACGCCAGCAGGTCGATGGCCGCCTCGGGTGAAGTCACCTGATACATCGCTGTGCCCAGCGCAGCGGGTTTTGGAAACAGCTTAAGGGACGCTGCCGTGATGATCCCCAGCGAGCCTTCGGCCCCGATCAAAAGGTCCCGCAGATCGTAGCCCGTGTTGTCCTTTCGCAACCGGCTCAGCCCATGCCATATCTCGCCATTGGGCAAAACCGCCTCAAGCCCCAGACACAGGTCACGTGCGTTGCCATAGCGCAAGACATTAACGCCCCCGGCATTGGTCGAAAGGTTGCCCCCGATCCGACACGACCCCTGCGCCGCCAATGACAACGGAAACAGCCGATCCGCATTCTCAGCCGCTGTCTGAACGTCTTGCAAAATGGCCCCGGCTTCGGCGATCAGGATGTTCTCGGTCGGGAAAACAGACCGAATGGCTGTCATTCGCTCCAAAGAGACCAACAAAGGGAGTGGGCCATCTGACATCACCTGCCCGCCTACCAATCCTGTGCCACCGCCATAGGGTACAACCGGCACCCGCTCCTCCGAAGCCAACCGCACCAGTGCGGAAACCTCTTCGGTGCTGTCGGGAACAGCCAACACCCCGATCTGGCCGGAAAACCGCCCGCGCGGTTCTTCCAAATACCGATCTTCAACGGGGCGCAGGACATCGTCGCGTATTGTCGATTGGATCAGCGCGGCAAATCGGGCATCGGCGGGGTTCAAATTCATACGTTTTCAATGCCCAAGCGACGCGGCTGCGGCAAGCCCTATTCCAAATCAATCAGATATTGCGGCTCCAGAACAATCACCGTAGGTCGGTCGGGAAGATCGCGAAGCGAGACAGTGATTTCCGAAATACCGTTGCGTTCAACCGGAAAAGTATCCCGAATATCAACAAGGAACCGGTCAAGCGAGAATCCAGAAAACCAGTGCATCGGAATGATGACAGAACTTTTCAGTCGCTTCAGAACCGAGATCATGTCTGGCAAGGGCATTGTCGTCCCGCCATCAACCGCAGCCATTACAACATCCAGCCGCCCCAACGCGGCGAACTGCTCGTCTGACGGCACATGATGCAAATGCCCCAGATGACCGATACATAGCCCTTCAACCTCGAACACGAAGATCGAATTGCCCCGTTCTTCGACACCGCCATAAGCCGAACGAATATCGGTCGAGACATTCCGCACCAGCATCTCACCCAGATCAAGATGATGCTCAATGCCCTGACCAAACTCACCCCATCCCGGCAGAACATGTGGGATCGCCGGATCGGGATGGGCCGTCCAATGCGTGCTGTGGGCATGGTTCATCGTCACCACATCAGGGATCAAATCCGCACTGCCGATAAAACCGGTGAAATCGGTGACTGCATTCAACCCGCCCCGCGTCTGGATCAGAAACGACGCGTGCGCGATATAGCTGATCCGCACAGAAAATTCCGGCACCGGATCTTGCCACGCAGCTTTGTGAAGGTACTCAATCCCCGGCGCGGCATCAGCAATGGCGATGCAATGGCTTGGCCGCCGCTCTTGCGCTGCAGCTCCACCAGAAATCACCATCAATGCCGCAACCAACCAGCGCATAACTTAACTTTAGCGCAGAACACGCCCAAGTCATGCCCCTTGTTCATCTGGCGCCAAATACCTCGGGGGAGGCGCGGCCTGCCGCGACGGGGGCAGAGCCCCCTAACCCGCGTCGGTCTTTCCGCGCCTGTCGGACCGCAGGCTTGCATACAAAACATGCGTTCGCCATCGTCCGTTGATCTGCAGATAGGACTGCGCCACACCTTCGTATTTGAAGCCAGAGCTTTCCAGCAACCCGCGCGATGCCCGGTTTTCAGGCAAACAAGCGGCTTCGATCCGGCTCAGGTCCAGCCGAGTAAAGGCGTGATGGACCATGGCACCAATTGCCTCGCGCATGTAACCTTGGCGGGCAAAAGCTTGACCGGTCCAGTATCCTAAGGTTCCGGCCTGCGCGGGACCACGCCGAATGTTGTCCAGCGTGATGGCCCCAACCAGCGCGTCGTCTTCGCGACGAAAAAGGAACAGAGGTATCGCAGTCCCACTGGCGACCGAGCGCTGCGCCCAATAGACCCGATTGGTAAAAGACTTGCGGCTCAGGTGATCCGCTGCCCAGACCGGCTCCCACGGTGTCAGGTAATCCTTTGAAGCCCGCCGCAATGCGCACCAGGTATTGAAATCGGAATGTACAGGCGGGCGCATGCTGAGCCGCGCGGTTTCGAGTTTCAGCTTGCGTCTGCCCAACAGCATCACGCCGCCCGCCTCTCCTGCAGTTCGGTCAAGCTCGGCGCGCCAGCCACAGGCCCATAAAGCGCCAGAGCTGCCGGAGCCTGTACAGCCATGGTTTCTGCAAATGCTTTCACATCTTCGGTGCGGACCGCATCAATCTTGGCAACGGTATCCTCTAGCGAAGGCACCCTGCCCCAGATCTGCACCAGCCGCGCCAGACGTTCGGCCCGGTTTGAAGGGCTTTCCAATCCCATCAGCATCCCGGCCTTCATCTGAGCACGGGCGCGGGCAACCTCTTCCGCGCTCATGTCCTCGGCCGCGCGCTTCATCTCATCAATGGTGATTGTCGCCAACTCACCAACCTGATCCGCCGAGGTTCCCGCATAAATCGTGGTTGTACCAGTATCAGCGTAAGCACCGGTCTGAGCAAAGATTGTGTAGCACAGCCCGCGCGTTTCTCTCACCTCCTGGAACAAACGCGAGGACATGCCGCCGCCCAAAGCCGTCGAATAAATCTGCGCCGTATAAATCGCATCGTCGCGGTACCCGGGGCTTTCCAGCGCCAGGGCAAAGTGCGCCTGCTCCAACTCTTTCTCTTGCCGTGCCTCACCCCCGGTGAACCGTGCAGCGTCCGGGATCAGGCCCTTGCGCGGTTGCAGATGGCCAAACATCTCTTCGGCCATTTTCATCAGCGCATCGTGATCCACGGCACCGGCAGCCGACAGGATCATCTGCTCGGGGCCATAATGCTCGGCTACAAAGCCCGACAGATCCTCGCGTGAAAACGCACTGACCTTTTCAGTTGGCCCCAGAATAGTGCGGCCCAGGGGTTGGTCGTGATAGCTCTGCTCTTGCAGCCAGTCAAAGATCACGTCGTCCGGCGTGTCATAGGCCTGACCGATTTCTTGCAGGATCACCCCACGCTCGACCTCGATCTCACGCGGATCGAAAACCGGGTTCAGAACGATGTCGCCGATCACATCCATGGCCAGCGCGACGTCGTCTTTGAGAACACGCGCGTAGTAGGCCGTCACCTCGCGCGAAGTATAGGCGTTGATATAGCCGCCCACATCCTCGATCGCTTCAGCGATTTGCAGCGCAGAACGACGCTCGGTTCCCTTGAACGCCATATGTTCAAGGAAATGCGCGATGCCGTTTTGTTCGATCCGCTCATGCCGCCCACCGGCGGTCACCCAGATGCCGATGGCCGCTGATTGCAGCCCCGGCATATGTTCACTGACGATACGAAAGCCGTTCTTCAGTTGGTCTTGTCTGACTGTCACTCAGCGATATGCCTTCTGATATGATCCTCAAGGGTACCCAGTTCGTTTGCAATGCGGGTCACCCGTTCCGAACGTTCATACAGATCAGACATGCGGGATGGAAGAGGCGGATGTACGTCGCTTGCCTTCTCGACCGCCGCCGGGAACTTGGCGGGATGCGCCGTTGCCAAAGTGATCATAGGTGTATCGGCGGCGCGGTGGTCTTCCCCAACCTTGACCCCAATAGCGGTGTGGGGGCAAACCAGCTCCGCACTATGCGCCAGCGTATGCTTGATCGTTTCCAGCGTCTCGTCTTCGGACACGCGACCCGAATCGAAACTCTCGCGCAGTGCCTCCATCGCGCCCTGGCTGACGTTGAAGCCACCATTCTTGAGCTCGTCCATCAGCTGCGCCACAGCGCTACCGTCCTCGCCATAGGCGTAATACAGAGCCCGCTCAAAGTTCGAGCTGACCTGAATATCCATCGACGGGCTGATCGACGGGATGGTGTCGCCCTTGAAATATCCCTCGCCTGACAGACAACGATGCAGAATGTCATTCTGGTTGGTTGCCACCACCAAACGGTCGATGGGCAGGCCCATACGTTTGGCCAGATAGCCCGCGAAAATGTCACCGAAGTTCCCGGTCGGCACGGTGAAGCTGACCTTGCGATGCGGCGCGCCGAGACTGACGGCGGCAGAGAAATAATAGACAATCTGCGCCAGAACGCGGGCAAAGTTGATCGAGTTCACACCCGCCAATTTCACCCCATCGCGGAAATCAAAATCGTTGAACATATCCTTCAGCGCGGCCTGGCAATCGTCGAAGTCTCCGTCGACGGCCAGAGCGTGAACATTGCTGTCCGCAGGCGTTGTCATCTGACGGCGCTGCACCTCGGATACACGGCCATGCGGAAACAGGATAAACACGTCTACCGCATCCAGCCCCCGGAAAGCTTCGATAGCGGCAGAACCCGTATCACCGCTGGTCGCACCCACGATGGTTACACGGTCGCCACGGCGTTTCAGAGCCACCTGGAAAAGTTGGCCAATCAACTGCATGGCAAAATCCTTGAAGGCCAGTGTCGGGCCGTGGAACAGCTCTAGCAGAAAATGGTTTTCGTTGAGTTGCTTCAGAGGCGCGCGGGCGTCGTGGCCGAAACCCTCATAAGCGCGGGCGATGATCGCCTTGAACTCTTCCTCGGTAAAGGAGCCGCTGACATAGGGCCACATCACGCGAAAAGCGATCTCTTCATAGGGCAAGCCCGCCAGCGCCGCGATCTCGTCTTGCGACATCACCGGGATCTCGGCGGGCAAGTACAAGCCACCGTCTCGGGCCAAACCCGTCAGCATCGCCTCTTCAAAAGTCAGTTCGGGCGCCTGCCCACGGGTCGAGATGTATTTCATATCGTGTCACTCTCAGAATTGGCACGGCTGCGCCATAGGAAGTACCCGGTCATTGCGGCCCAGACCAGAGCCAGACCAAACCAGGTGATTGCATATTGTAGGTGATCGTTGGGAATGCCCGCCGTATCTACCGGCAAAGGCGTAATGTTTGGGTCCGTTTCCGACCGGGCGATCAGAAGCACAGGTTCGGCACCCAAAGCTGCGGCCAAGTTCGGCACGTCGCGAGCAAACCAGATATTGGCGTCAATGTCGGCTTCGGGCGTATAGCTGTCGATCTCGTCCGGCCAGTGCAAATTACCGGTGATCTTCATCGGGCCGGTCAATCGCTTTGCGTCTTTGGCAGTTGTTGGAACAAAGCCCCGATCCACCAATATTGTGCGGTCCCCGGCGGTGAAAGACTGAATGATGCGGTACCCTGCGCCAACCTGCTTTACGGAAACCAGAACGTGGATTTCCCCGGGCTCCATATCGCCCGAAATGGTGACTGGCAGGTATTTGTCAGTGTCTTCTGACACCCGCCCCGGCAAGTCCACAGGATCCGCCGAGATACGGCTTTCAATCTCGGCCAACACCTCTTGTTTCCATGACAGACGCTGCACCTGCCAAATGCCCAGCGACAGCAGCACACCCAAACCGGCGAGGCCGAAGATCAGCAGAAACAGAATGCGGCGCATGGCAAGATCAAACCTCGTTGCAGGAACCGGCGCCTTGTTAAGGGCGGAGCGGTCGAAAACGCAACCACACAATTGTATTGGGTGCAATCTTGCGCCGGGAAAAGCAAAAAGCCGCCCCCAGAGGCGGCTTTCGCAATCGGCTCATTTGACCGGTTTTACATCAGCGGAGCTTGGCCCCAGATGTAGACGGCAAAGAACAGGAACAGCCAGACTACGTCAACGAAGTGCCAGTACCAGGCCGCGGCTTCAAACCCGACGTGCTTCTCGGGTGTAAAGTCGCCCTTAAGCGCCCGTATCAGACAGACAGTCAGGAAGATGGTGCCGATGATCACGTGCGCGCCGTGGAAACCGGTTGCCATGAAGAAGTTCGAATAGAACTGATCACCACCGAACTCCCAGCCTTCATGGGCCAGCAGCTCGTAATATTCATAACCCTGCAGGAAGGTGAACAGCACGCCCAGAACGATACCGATGGCCAGACCGTTTATAAGCGCCTTGCGGTCATTGTCATGCACCAGCGCATGGTGGGCCCATGTGATCGCGCAGCCCGACAGCAGCAGGACCAGAGTGTTGATCAGCGGCAGGTGGAAAGGGTCAACCGCGTGGATGTCTGGCTGAATGTATTCGGTGCCCGCATAGTCGTACATCGGGTACATGCGATGCTTGAAGAACGACCAGAACCAGGCAAAGAAGAACATCACCTCGGACATCACAAACAGGATAAAGCCGTAACGAAGACCGATGCGGACGACAGGTGTGTGATCGCCTTGACGGCTTTCAACAACCACTTCAGACCACCACGCGAACATGGTGTACAGCACCGCGACCAATCCAGCCCAGAACATCCACGGCGTAATGCCATGCATCCAAAGGACGGCTCCGAGCAGCATCACAAAGCCACCGACGGCTCCGATCAGAGGCCAGATCGACGGGGCCAGAATGTGATAATCGTGGTTTTTAGCGTGTGCCATCAGCGTCCCTCACCTACAGGCGTTAGTTCGTGTTTGTGTCTGCCTGCGTTTCAAGGGCGGCATAGCCCTCGGGCAGGTCGATTTCGTAGAATGTATACGACAGAGTGATCGTATGAACATACTTTGCTTCAAGATCCTCGACCAGTTCCGGGTCGACGAAGAAAGTTACTGGCATTTCAACCCGTTCGCCGGGTTGCAGCACCTGCTCTTCAAAGCAGAAACAGGCGATTTTCTGAAAATACCCACCGGCCGAATATGGGGCAACGTTGTACGAGGCCTGCCCCGCGATGGGCCGGTCGGTTGGGTTATATGCTTCGTAGAATGCCAGACCGGTCTCGCCGATGCGCACTTCCATCTCGCGTTCAATCGGCTTGAACTCCCACGCCATGCCTTTGGCCTTGGACGCGTCGAACCGAACGGTGATGGTGCGGTCCAGAATGTCTTCGGGCGCTGCTTCGGCTACACCCGTGGTGCCGCCAAACCCCGTCACCCGACAGAACCAATCATAAAATGGCACAGCCGCCCAGGCCAAGCTGCCCATCAGAACAACCACACCCACAGTCTGAACAACCGTTTTCTGGGGACCAGTCAATGCCATCAGTTCTGAACCTCCTGTGTTGCCATACCGAAATCCGTGCCCGACACCTTTACGACCGTCAGCCCAAAAATGATCACGATAAAGGCGGCCAGTGTCAGGCCAACCCCCAGATTGCGGCTGAATCGCCGTTGGTGCAGCTCGTGGTTCTTTCGAAGGCTCATGACCAGCCTCCCAACCCATAGGGTTTCAGCAACGCCTCAACCAGAATGGCGCCGAAATGCAGGAAGAGGTAGAGCAGCGAAAGCTTGAAAAAGCTGCGCTCGACCTTGAAATTGTCGGCTTCCGAGTCCTCCTCGGTCCGGCGTGAAATCCGCCATGCTCCGTGTAGGAACAGCGCGTTCAACACCAAAGCAACGGTCAGGTAAACTGGGCCACCGATACCAGAGAATGCGGTTCCCAATGCCAAAATGGCCAGCAGTGCCGTGTAAACCAGAATATGTACCCGCGTCGCACGGCGACCATGCGTCACGGTCAGCATCGGGACACCCGCATCGTCGTAATCTGAGCGCATGAACAGAGCCAGCGCCCAGAAATGCGGCGGCGTCCACATGAAGGTCAGGGCGAACATCAGCCAAGGTTCAACTGACATCGATCCGGTTGCCGCAACCCAACCAATGACGGGCGGGAAAGCACCTGCGGCGCCACCGATCACGATGTTCTGCGGCGTCGAACGCTTCAGCCACATCGTGTAAACGACAACGTAGAAGAAAATGGTGAAGCCCAAAAACGCGCCTGCAAACCAGTTGGTTGCGAGACCCAGCATGATCACCGAAAGGCCCGAAAGCGCCAGCCCAAGCGCCAGCGCCTCACCCTCTTCCACTTTGCCGGAAGGGATCGGACGACCCTTGGTGCGTTTCATAACGCGGTCGATATCCGCGTCCCACCACATGTTCAAAGCGCCAGAGGCACCGCCTCCAATGGCAATGAACAGAATGGCGCAAAAACCCACAAACGGATGCACGGAAACAGGTGCCGCCAGCAAACCCACCAGCGCCGTGAAAACAACCAGAGACATCACGCGAGGCTTCAGCAGGGCGAAGTAATCGCCAAAGCTGGCCTCGTCCGCCTGAGCGGTCGCAGTGCTGGCATTGATACTTGCGTCGGTCATTTCCGGTCCCTTTGGGCGAAAGCTGCGCGATCACGCGCGCAGCCTGCGTCATGTCTTAGGCTGGGTCTACCCCGCCCATGTCGCTTCGATTAGTTCGAGGCAACCTGATAGTTTTGCGGCAGACCCGCATATTCATCGATCGCGCCCTGCAGCCATTCGTCGTAGGCTTCCTGGCTGACCACTTTGACAGTGATCGGCATATAAGCGTGGTCTTTGCCGCAAAGTTCAGAACACTGACCGAAGTAGACGCCCTCTTTCTCGGCTTCGAACCACAGTTCGGCCAGACGTCCGGGCACACCGTCCTGCTTCACGCCAAAGGACGGAATGGTCCAGGAATGGATCACGTCAGAGGCGGTAACCTGCATCACGATGACCTTGCCGACAGGTACGACAACCGCGGTGTCGGTGGCCAACAGCCATTCGTCATCGCTGTACCCGGCATCGGCCAGCTTGGCACGCATGGCGTCATCCAGAACAAACGGGGTCACGTCCGCATCTGCTGGGCGCGCACCTTCATCCAGAGTTGCCGGGTGGCCCAGAAGATAGCTGTCGAAGGCAAAATCGTGATCAACATATTCGTAAGTCCAGTACCACTGGTTGCCGACGACTTTGATGGTGATGTCACCTTCTGGAATTTCCTGTTGCTTGAACAGAACCGGCAGCGAGAACGCACCAATGAAGACCAGAATCAGGATCGGACCGAGGGTCCAGGCAATCTCGACCGGGGTATAGTGCGAGAACCGAGCCGGTGTCGGGTTTGCGCGCTGGTTGTAACGCACGATGCAGTAAAGCAGCAGGGCCGCAACAAACAGACAGATCACGGTGATGATCACCAGAATCATTGTGTCCAGCCGCTGAATTCCATCGGCCAAGCTTGTGGCCGCAGGCTGGAAGCCCATACCGCCGTCGACCGGCTTGCCAATAATCTCTAGCTCCTGAGCCATGGCGGGAAGGCTGGAGAGGGCTGTCATAAACCCTGAAAGCATCAAAGCATTCTTCATTTTCTGTCCTGATCGTTTGATCTTTGCGTCCCTGGCGAAAAGGTGTGAATCGGTCGCACCTCTCCCGTTGTCTTTGGCCGCGTTAAAAACCATATTCCGTCGGGTAGATAAAGCAAAATGCTTGCGTCAAACAGACGCTATTTTTGATCTGGATCAAACCCGAAAGGTCACAACTCATGTCCGACGCCCCATTTCGCCCCTTTGAAAGCGCTCTTGCGCATGACGAAGCGCTGTCTGTATTGCAATCGGCGACCGCTGGGGCCGAGGACGGAGAACTGTTTGTCGAACGTCGAAAATCCGAGTCACTGGTGTTTGATGACGGTCGGCTGCGCACCGCATCTTACGACGCTTCCGAAGGATTTGGCCTGCGCGCGGTTCAAGGGGAAGTCGCTGGTTATGCACATTCTACTGATGTTTCCATTCCCGCGCTGAAACGGGCAGCCGAGACCGCGCGGCTGGCCGTTGGGGATGGCGGCGGAACCCTTGCCGAAGCACCTCGATCCACCAACACACGTCTTTATACCGACGAAGATCCCATCGATTCTGCCGCGTTTCCTGTCAAGATCGAAACCCTGCGCGAGATTGATGCATTTGCCCGCGATCTGGATTCACGCGTTGTTCAGGTCAGCGCAATGATCTCGGCCGCCACTCAGGAGGTCGAAATACTGCGACCTGATGGAGTGATGGTGCGCGATGTTCGCCCGATGACACGCGTGAATGTTTCAGTGATCGTGGAACAAAATGGACGCCGCGAAAGCGGTTCGGCGGGTGGCGGCGGTCGCGTGGGCCTGAGCGGATTGATTGATCCGGCAGACTGGCAGGCCAAGGCCCGCGAAGCCTTGCGCATTGCGCTGGTCAATCTGGACGCGATCCCGGCTCCCGCGGGTGTGATGGAGGTGGCGCTTGGCCCCGGCTGGCCCGGGATTTTGCTCCACGAGGCCATCGGCCACGGGTTGGAAGGGGATTTCAACCGCAAAGGAAGTTCTGCCTTCGCCGGTCTGATGGGGCAACAGGTCGCTTCAAAAGGCGTAACCGTGGTCGATGATGGCACGATCGCTGACCGGCGCGGCTCGATCACTGTAGACGATGAGGGCACGCCCAGCTCACGTACGGTGCTGATAGAAGACGGCATCCTCACCGGATATATGCAAGACCGTCAGAACGCGCGTCTGATGGGCGTTGCGCCCACAGGCAACGGGCGGCGGCAAAGCTATGCGCACAAGCCGATGCCGCGCATGACCAATACAATCATGCTGGGTGGCGAGTCCGACCCAGCGGCCTTGGTCGCAGATATCAAAGACGGCATCTGGGCCGTGGGATTCGGCGGCGGTCAGGTGGACATCACCAATGGCAAGTTCGTCTTCTCCTGCACCGAAGCCTATCGCGTTGAAAACGGAAAAATCGGCGCCCCGGTCAAAGGCGCGACGCTGATTGGCGATGGGCCATCCGCTTTGAAACGGATCCGGGGGCTTGGCAACGACATGGCGCTGGATCCCGGTATGGGCACCTGCGGCAAGGACGGGCAATGGGTGCCGGTGGGCGTCGGACAACCCACCGTTCTGATGGATGGACTGACAGTTGGGGGGTCGGCAACCTGAGTCGCAAAAGACCAAGTTACACGGGCGCATGGTTAACCTTGCGCCCATGCGTAAAGCGCCCAAACAGTTGAAAATCCCTTTGCATCAAAAAGGCCGATTTTTATTTTTCCTTTTATTTCATAAGCATGCTTCTGCTGGATAGAACAAGTTCGAACAAAAACACATCTAATTTTCCACGATTTACAAGCTGTTAACCCGCCCGCCTGTAAACCAGTTTTGCAACAAGGCGGAGCAACGGATGACCGAAGAGCAGCTTTCTTCCAATCACCCCCCACTCCCACCCACCACGGAAGAGGACCGGTTTTCGTGGCTTCGCCTTTTGCGTTCTCGCAAGGTCGGTCCGGCGACGTTTCGTCGGCTTCTGCGGGAACATGGCTCGGCGCAGAACGCGCTGGCCGCGTTGCCGGAAATGGCACGCGCTGCCGGAATAGAAGGGTATGAAATCTGCCCCCCCGGCGTGATTGAGGCGGAGCTCAAGGCCGCAAAAGCCGCAAAAGCGCGGCTTTTGTGCCTTGGGTCCGCCGATTTCCCAGCAGCTCTGAGTGATCTGAATGATGCGCCCCCTATGCTTTGGGCAATCGGTGACGTGTCTCTCTTGCAAAAACCTGCGGTTGCAATGGTTGGTGCACGGAATTGTTCTTCGCTCGGTGCTCGAATGGCCCGGGGTTTGGCGACTGACTTGGGCAGCAAAGGCTATGTGATTGTCTCAGGCCTGGCGCGCGGCATTGATACGGCGGCACATATAGCGACCCTTACATCCGGCACCATTGCCGTCATGGCCGGCGGCGTGGATGTCGTCTATCCAGTCGAGAATACAGAGCTGGCTCATGACATCGCTTCCAACGGGTTGCGCGTGTCGGAACAGCCGATGGGCGTGACACCGCAGGCTCGGCACTTTCCCCGCCGAAATAGGATCATCTCTGGCCTTGCGCAAGCTGTTGTCGTGGTCGAAGCCGCAGCAAAGTCTGGCAGCCTGATCACGGCACGCGATGCCTTGGATCAGGGGCGCGAGGTTCTGGCCGTACCCGGCCACCCCTTCGATGCGCGGGCCGCCGGGTGCAATCTGTTGATTCGGGATGGGGCTATCTTGGTCCGGTCCGCGGAGGACGTGGTTGAAGCCTTGCCCCACAAGGACAACCTGCCTTCACACCGCCCCCAGCAGCCACCTACCCCGGTCGCACACCCTGCCCAAGACTTACACATTCAAATCCTTGAACGACTTGGCCCCTCACCCATCGCGGAAGACCAGTTGCTGCGAGACATCGCGGCATCGGCTGGCGAGCTTGGCCCCGCATTGGTCGATCTGGAACTGGATGGACGAATCCAGCGCCAGCCCGGGGGTCTATTGTCCCTGGCAGGCTGATCGAACCACTTCCATGAAACATGGTGTCGGCCCTTCCAGAGACACGGCACCTTGAATAATGACCTGAAATTAAGGCGTTTTTCGACCTGCAAAAGGAACGCATTGACAATTCCCGCTTGCCCCACACATTTTGCACCACCATAGAAGGCGCCAAATTCGTCGAGCGAGGTTTCCCCTTAAATGCCTGTAGTTGTTGTAGAATCTCCGGCCAAAGCAAAAACAATCAATAAATATCTCGGCCCCGACTACACAGTTTTGGCCTCTTACGGCCATGTTCGGGACCTTCCACCAAAGGATGGGTCGGTCGATCCCGAGCATGAGTTTTCCATGAAATGGGAAGTTGGCAATGACAGCCGCAAACATGTCAAAGCCATCGCCGATGCCCTGAAAGAAGATAACGCACTGATCCTCGCCACTGACCCTGATCGTGAGGGCGAGGCGATCAGCTGGCACTTGCAAGAAGCTCTGACCAAGCGCCGTTCGATCAAGAAAGATACGCCGGTCAGCCGCGTAACGTTCAACGCCATCACCAAAGAAGCCGTCACCCAGGCGATGCAGAACCCGCGTCAGGTCGACATGCCGCTGGTCGAGGCCTATCTGGCCCGCCGTGCGCTGGACTATCTGGTGGGCTTCAACCTTTCTCCCGTCCTTTGGCGCAAGCTGCCCGGTGCAAAGTCCGCCGGTCGCGTGCAATCCGTCTGTCTGCGCCTGATCGTCGAACGCGAGATGGAGATCGAGGCGTTCAAGCCGGTCGAATACTGGTCGGTTAAGGCGCTTTTCGAAACACCGCGCGGCCAGACCTATGAGGCGCGGCTGGTTACTCTGGCCGGCAAGAAACTGGACAAGCACGATCTGGCCAACGCCACGCAGGCGGAGCTGGCGGTTCAGGCTATCACAAGTCGGGCGCTCAGCGTCACCTCGGTCGAGGCGAAACCGGCAGCACGCAACCCCAGCGCGCCGTTCATGACATCAACCTTGCAGCAAGAGGCCAGCCGCAAGTTCGGCATGGGTGCGCGCCACGCGATGCAGGTGGCGCAGCGGCTATATGAGGCTGGCTACATTACCTACATGCGGACCGACGGTATCGATATGGCCCCCGAGGCCGTGGCCGCCACCCGCGATACAATCGCGGAGCGCTATGGCGCCGAATATGTGCCGGACAGCCCGCGCATGTACAAGAACAAGGCCAAGAACGCACAGGAAGCGCACGAATGTATCCGCCCAACGGATATGTCACGCGATGCCAAGGCCCTGAAAGTCACCGATGAGGATCAGCGCAAGCTTTATGACCTGATCTGGAAACGCACCATAGCTTGTCAGATGGCCGCCGCCCGACTGGAGCGGACCACCGTAGAGATCGGCAGCGATGACGGTCAGGTCGGCTTGCGCGCCACTGGTCAGGTAGTCATGTTTGACGGGTTCATGCGTGTTTATGAAGAAGGTCGCGACGATGTAGCCGACGACGACGAAAAGCGCTTGCCGCAGATCATGCAGGGCGATCCGGCGCGTTTTGCCAAAACCTCACTGAAAGGTCAGTTCGCGAAGGCCGAGGAAAAAGCCGCAATCCTGTCCGAAAACGAATCCGTTCTGGCGCAGCAGCACCACACGCAGCCTCCGCCCCGCTATACCGAAGCCACACTGGTCAAGCGCATGGAAGAACTTGGCATCGGTCGCCCCTCGACTTACGCCTCGATCGTGACCACGATTCAGGATCGGGAATATGTGCGCAAAGACAAAAACCGACTGATCCCCGAAGAAAAGGGCCGGATCGTCACGATCTTTCTGCTGAACTTCTTCCGTCAATATGTGGGTTATGAATTCACAGCCAATCTGGAAGAAGAACTGGACGACGTCAGCGCAGGGGACCGCGATTATAAGGACCTGCTGGGCAAGTTCTGGCGCGATTTCTCGGCCGCAATTGGCGAGACGTCCGAACTGCGAATTTCCGAAGTACTGGACAAGCTGGACGAAGCGCTCGCGCCGCAGCTGTACCCGCCGCGTGAGGATGGATCGGATCCGCGGATATGCCCGAAGTGCGGCACTGGGCAATTGCACCTGAAAACCTCGCGCACGGGCGGTTTCGTTGGTTGCGGCAACTACCCCGAATGCACCTATACGCGTCCCATCGCAGGTGAAGGTGCCGAAGGGGATGAACGCTTGTTGGGCGAAGATGCGGGTGATGAGATCTGGCTGAAGTCTGGTCGTTTCGGTCCTTACGTTCAGCGCGGCGAACCCACGCCCGAGAACAAGAAGCCACCGCGCGCCTCTTTGCCGCGCGGGTGGAGCAAAGATGACATGGACCTTGAGAAAGCTCTGACGCTGCTCTCTCTGCCACGTCAGATCGGCGAACACCCTGAGGGTGGCATGATCAGCTCGAATTTCGGGCGGTTTGGCCCCTACCTGATGCACCAACTGCCGGAAGAGGCAAAGCCGGTTTACGCCAATCTCAAAGACCCCAACGATGTGTTCGAGATCGGCATGAACCGCGCGGTCGAGTTGCTGGCTGAAAAACGCGCCAATCCAGGGCGCGGACGCCGCGCGGCTGCGAAACCGTTGAAGGAGTTGGGCGAACATCCTGACGGCGGCGCCATGCAAGTTCTGGATGGTCGCTATGGGCCATATGTCAAATGGGAAAAGGTCAATGCGACCATTCCCAAGGACATCAAGCCAGAAGACGTGACGCAGGAAATGGCCATCGAACTGGTGAATGAACGCGCCGCCAAGAAAGGCACCAAGAAAAAGGCGGCCCCAAAGAAGAAGGCCGCAGCCAAGAAGGCAACCAAGAAGGCGGCGGAATAGGTAGAAATACCAACACACCCTTGGTTTCATTGACTTCCCCATGACGTGGCGGCACAACCTGCCCATCACCATGTCATTGGGGGAGTTTTCCATGAAAAAAATCTATGCCAATGCCTCTGAAGCGCTCGATGGGGTTCTGACAGATGGTATGCTGATTGCCGCGGGCGGCTTTGGCCTGTGCGGCATTCCGGAACTATTGCTCGAAGCTATTAAAGAGTCTGGCGTCAAAGACCTGAGCTTTGCATCGAACAATGCCGGTGTGGACGATTTTGGAATCGGCATTTTGCTGCAAACAAAGCAGGTCAAAAAGATGATCAGCTCGTATGTCGGCGAAAATGCTGAATTCATGCGCCAGTATCTGAGCGGTGAATTGGAACTGGAATTCAACCCGCAGGGAACCCTGGCCGAGCGGATGCGCGCAGGTGGTGCCGGTATTCCCGGCTTTTATACCAAGACAGGCGTGGGCACGGTGATCGCCGATGGCAAGGAACATAAGGACTTCAATGGCGAGACCTACATCCTAGAAGAAGGGATCTTCGCCGATCTGGCCATCGTTAAGGCGTGGAAGGCGGATGACACCGGAAACCTCGTGTTCCGCAAGACCGCCCGTAATTTCAATGTGCCTGCGGCGACCTGCGGCAAAATTTGCGTAGCCGAAGTAGAAGAGATCGTTCCGCGCGGCTCACTTGACCCGGATTCGATTCACCTGCCCGGCATCTATGTGCATCGCATCATTCAGGGCGAGCACGAAAAGCGCATCGAACAACGCACCACCCGCAAGAAGGAGGAAGCATAATGCCCTGGGACCGCAATCAGATGGCCGCGCGCGCGGCAGAGGAACTGGAAGACGGCATGTATGTGAACCTCGGCATCGGCATTCCGACGCTGGTGGCGAACTATGTTGGCGACAAGGACATCACCCTGCAATCGGAAAACGGCATGCTGGGCATGGGGCCCTTCCCGTTTGAAGGCGAGGAAGACCCAGACCTGATCAATGCAGGCAAGCAGACGATCACAGAACTGTCCCGAACGGCCTATTTCGACAGCGCCACTTCTTTTGCCATGATCCGCGGCGGCAAAATCGCTGCGGCGATTCTGGGCGCCATGGAAGTGGATGAGAAAGGCGACCTGGCAAACTGGATGATTCCAGGCAAGCTGGTGAAAGGCATGGGTGGAGCAATGGATCTGGTCGCGGGTGTCGGCCGTGTCATCGTTGTGATGGATCACACCAACAAGCACGGCGACAGCAAGGTTCTGAAAGAATGCACCCTACCCCTGACAGGTAAAGGCGTGGTCGATCGCATCATCACCAATCTCGGTGTATTGGATGTGGTCGAAGGCGGCCTGAAGATCGTCGAACTGGCCGATGGTGTCAGCGAAGACGAGATGCGCGCAGCAACACAAGCGACACTTGTTTCTTAAAAGAACAAAGGCCCGCCGAATCGAGGCGGGCCTTATTTAGTTTGAGGTCTGGAACACGCAGCCGTCAGAAATCAGATCAGGCGGGGTGGCACACAAGGCCTTTGCGATCTGGAATGCAGCCAGAACTTTGGGCACATAGTCCCGGGTTTCCGTATAGGGTGGCACACCGCTGTGTTTACGCACTGCACCTTCACCTGCGTTGTATCCGGCCAATACCAGAATTGGATCGTTCCCGAACTCTTCCATCAGCCAGTTGAGGTATTTCACCCCTCCGGCGATGTTCTGTGCTGGCTGAAGGCTGTCTTTCACCCCGAAGCGTGCCGCCGTGGCAGGCATGAGTTGCATGAGCCCCTGCGCTCCGGCAGAGCTGATCGCATCCACCCGCCCGGCGGACTCGACCGAGATCACTGCCAAGACCAGCGCTGGTGAGACATTGGTACCGACAGTTGAGCGCAGAATCTCTTTACCCTGCTGCTGCGCAATGTTCTGAAGGGTTTGAAGTCGGGGAGACCGCACACTCGTGGCTGCAAGGGCCGAGATGGCGGCATCTAAACGTCCTGCACCACCCTGACCTATCTCGGGCGAGATCCTGTCCCAGAAAGCTTTATAAGACCCTTTGGGATTACGCTTGTTTTGTGCCTCTGGAGGAATCGGCTGGGCAACTTCTGTGCGCGCAATGACATCTGGCACCGATAGGTCGGCCCCTGTGCTGGGCGCAGAAGGTTGTGTTGCATGTTCCTCCGCAGTGATTTGTACGGTCACGCGGGGGCGTTCACCCGGCTGGGGTGCTTTGATCCGTTTGTACACGCCGCGCGGTTCTACTTCGGTTGCGTCTGCATATGTGACACTCGAAACTAGAAACGCGAGTACACCGGCGCATTGGAGTGCGGTCCGGAGGTTCATTTGCCTGCCTCATGTTTTCTTTTTAGGCGATTTGAACCTCGAATCTTCGCGCAAAGCCAGAAAAACAAAGCGAAATGGGGCAATTTCGCCTCATTTGACGCAATTTTGCACCGTCCAAACAGGTATGATCTGACCATTGCATTTTTTTAATCGTTTTATTTCAGTTGCTTATGCATTTTCTAACTAAAAAGTTAAGCTGCACGAAAAAAAATCTGTGTTTGGCCCAATTCCTGCCACGCACCACAGGCAAACATAGATGCATACCGAGACGGACGGGAGCGGACTGAGAGAGGAAGCTCTGGAAGACGCCGAGGTTCATTAGACTTATTTAGATCCTTTAGGAGGGACGTAACATGATCAAGTTCATCAAGAACTTCCGCAAAGACGAAGACGGCGCAGTAACAGTTGACTGGGTTGTTCTGACCGCAGCAGTCATCGGCCTGGCCGCAGTTGCTTACCAGCAGATCGAAACCGGCGCCACTGGCCTGGCAACCGGCGTGAACGAAGCGCTGAACGGCGCGGCACTGAGCACCGGCAGCAACACCACTTCGGGCGGTATCACCTCCGAAGGCACAAGCAACTAAGTTGTTGACATAGAGAATTTTCGAGGCCGCGCCAGTCTGGCGCGGCCTTTTTTGTCCAGGGCGACCTGCAAACTAACTTAATGCTCACATCAAGACTAAGCAGGCAACGTCTTGGATTAGAACTTGGAAACACCCGACACCACGCGCAACCTGGCTTTGTTCCCAAAGCTTCTTAAATCTCGCGCGAAAACAGCGTTTGTCCAAGTTCAATCCTAAAAAGCCTATTATTGCCCAATTTCCGCCATTCCCGCGCAATCTTTTGAATAAAAGCTGCCAGCAATATGGTTAAAATCAATTGGAGTAGAGAACATGGTCAAGTTCCTAAAACGCTTCAAATCGGAAGAAGCGGGCGCGGTGACAGTCGACTGGGTAGTGCTGACGGCTGTTGTCATTGGCCTGTCCGGTGCGACATACCTCGTCATCAGTTCCAGCGTTGACAGCTTAGGCGGAAATGCAAACGAAGCCATGAATGCTGCCGTAGTCAGCACCGGCTCAAACAGCGCTCCTGGCGGGATCGTCACCGAGGGTACCGCGGGTGGCGGCGGTTAAATCACGCAGCTTGGTGCTTTTGGCGGCCTGAGCAAAGCAATTCCCCAAATTAAAAAACGCGACGTCCATTGGGATGTGGCGTTTTTTGCGTCAAACCCAAATGTCGGGTGAAGCTCGATAGATCATGTGCAGAATTGTGTGGATTTTGGCAGAGAAACTGACAATCAGACATATTTGTCCCACATTTCGACACAATTTGCATTTAAGGATTAGGCTGTTTCAAAGCGCCCTTGCGGCAGCTTAGTATTCGACCAAACTAAATAAAGAGGTACTCGCATGCGAGCGGTATTCGGACTTGTCCTAATTGTCGGCGTAGCTCTGGCCGGAGGCGCAGTCTATATGGCGCGCAACTATATCTCGGCTTACCAAAACGAGCTGGCCCGTCAAAGGCTTGCCGCAGAAGAGGCTCTGGCCAACGCACAGGTCGAGGTAATTCCTACGGTAACAGTATATGTGTCGAATCGCGCACTTAAGTACGGCGAGCGTCTAACGCAGGAAGACATCCGCGCTGTGGACTGGCCGGAAAACGCGATTCCGGAAGGCACCTTCACTGAACTCACAGCTCTGTTCCCTGAAAACGGTCCTACAGAACGTTTTGTTCTGAGAACGATGGAAAAAGACGAAGCGATCATGGGCGTCAAGATTACCGAGCCTGGTGAAAAAGCTGGCCTGACCTCGCGTCTTGAAAAAGGGATGCGCGCCTTTGCAATCAGTGTTGATGTTGCGTCGGGCGTTTCAGGCTTTTTGCGCCCTGGTGATAATGTGGACATCTACTGGACAGGCTCCAGCGGCACTCTTGAAGGCACTGGCAACGGGGGCATTACCCGCCTGATCGAAACCAATGTACAATTGATCGCCGTTGACCAAACAGCGGGGTCCGACGTCACCAACACAACGATCGCACGGACCGTCACAGTTGCGGTAACTCCGCAACAGGTCGCCGCTCTGGCACAAGCTCAAAATTCCGGCCGACTGTCACTGGCACTGGTTGGTGTAGCAGATGAATCTGTCGCATCTACGATTGAAGTTGACCAGCGCAAGCTGCTTGGCATTCAAGCTGCAGCACCGGAACCGGAACAGAAAGTAGAAGAAGTTTGCACGACCCGCATCAGACGCGGCGGCGAGATTGTCAACGTGCCTATCCCTTGCACAAATTGACGCTAATTCAGAACCTTACAAGATCAGAGCCGCGCCTAGGGTGCGGCTCTTTTTTTGTGGTTGTTGCCAATTCTCCACATAAGGAACATTCCGGAAACCATTGATTATTGCAATAAATTTGGAATTCGCGCAGTCTGCTTTGGTATAGGGCATAAGACCCAAAAAACGAGGCGTGATCGGAGAGGCAGGTCACATGACAATACGTTCCTGGATCAGCGCAACCCTGCTGGGGTTGTCGCTTGTTATTAGTCCGGTTGGCGACGCCGCCTGGGCTGAAACTTTGCGCGTGGTTAAAAAGGGTACGGTGGAAACACTGGATGTCCCTATGAACCGCGCAATCGTCGTTGAAAGCGAGCAACCGTTTGCTGAACTCAGCATTGCCAACGCAGGCATTGCGGACATCTCGTCGTTGTCGGACCGGACCATTTATGTTCTGGGTAAGGCTCCGGGCTTAACGACATTGACCCTGTTTGACGGGGCCGGCAACCTGTTAGCCAACGTCCGCGTACGCGTTTCACCCGATGTTTCGGAGTTCAAGGAGCGTCTGCGTCAGATTCTGCCTGAAGAACCCATTGAAGTTCGCACCGCCAATGATGGCATCGTGCTGTCCGGTACGGTTTCCAGCTCGGCCAAACTGTCGCGTGCACTGGAGTTAGCCGAACGCTATGCGCCTGATCGCGTCTCGAACCTCATGTCAGTTGGTGGCGTTCAGCAGGTGATGTTGAAAGTGCGCTTTGCCGAGATGAATCGGTCCGTTGCCAAGAGCTTGACCGCTTCACTGGGTTTCGGCGGCAGTGATGTGACAGGTGGTTTCAACACTCTCAACAACCAGCTTTCACTTAATAATGCCCTCAACAACAACATACCTGCGATTCAAACAAACACAGGCGCGATCCTTTTCGGGTTTGGTGCCGGTTCAACTCAGGTTCGCTTGTTGCTGGAGGCGCTTGAAAGCAAGGGGCTGGCCCGCAGCTTGGCTGAACCGAACTTGTCAGCCCTATCTGGTCAGCAAGCAACATTTTTGGCCGGTGGCGAAGTTCCGATTCCAGTACCACAGGATGAAGGCGTCATAACCATTGAATACAAAGCGTTCGGTGTCGAGATCGATTTCATCCCTCGCGTCGTAGATGGAGACCTGATCAACCTTGAAATGGCAACAGCGGTTTCAAGCATTGATCAAAGCTCTGACTTCACGCTTAACGGTGACCCCGTTCCCAGCTTCATCACGCGCCGGGCAACTACGACGATTGAACTGCGTGACGGCGAAAGCTTTGCTATAGCGGGATTGATCCAGGATGATTTTGCAGACCTGAGCAACCAAGTTCCATGGCTGGGCGACGTTCCGGTTCTTGGGGCCCTGTTCCGCAGCGCCAACTACCAGCGTGAGCAAAGCGAACTCGTTGTTATCATTACTGCGCACCTGGTCTCGCCAACGCGCGGCGAAGCGCTGGCCCTTCCAACCGACCGGGTCAAGCCGCCCAGCGAATTTGATCTGTTCGTGAATGGGCAGATCGCACGCACTCAGCGTGCCGGTTCCGGTGGAGCATCCGAAGTTGCCAAACAAGATTTCGGCAGCTCGTACGGCTACGTCCTAGATTGATCAGGAGGATAGGACCAATGCAAAAGTGGATCATCACATTGGGTCTTACGGTCGCAGTTGCCGCATGTACGCGCGAGGCCGGATACGAGATCGATGCTGGAACTTTCGGCAACGCAACGTTGAACAACATTCAGGTACAAAACGGTGAACTGACTTACGCTCAGATCCTCGGCCAACGCTTTGCGGCGGATGTACCAAGCCAGGTGAACTTTGCCTTTAACAGTTCACAGTTGGACGCGTCGGCACAGCGAATCCTGTTGCAGCAAGCAGACTGGATCAAACAGTTCCCTGAAGCGCGCTTCCGGGTATACGGCCATACCGACGCTGTGGGTTCGACCAGCTACAACAAAAGCCTCGGCTTGCGCCGTGCCCAGTCGGTTGTGGCCTTCCTTGAGCGCCAAGGAATCTCGCGTTCGCGACTTGAAGCAGTTGTGTCCTTTGGCAAATCGCAGCCTTTGATTGCCACACAGCAGCGCGACCGCCGGAACCGCCGGACTGTGACCGAGGTTTCAGGCTTTGTTGACGGCAACCGGCAGCTTCTGGACGGCAAATACGCAAATGTGATCTACCGGGAATATGTGGAAAGTGCGACATTCAAGAGCACGGTCCAAGAAGTGACCGCGTCAGAAGGCGATGATGGATAATACATCCGAAATGGGCGGCATCGTCGCCCATTTCCCTACAATTGGTTCTTTTGCGCCCAATTCTTGCCCAACTTCAAAGCAACATTGTGAACAATAGGGTGACCTGCGGCCAAATTTGACCGTATTGGGGCGACAGCACATCAATCTGGCGGATTTCGTTCATATGACATGCTGAGCCCTCACGACGAGGATAGTGTTTATGACCAGCGCGACGCCGCAAGATGACAATACAGCAATTTTGGCCTGCACCATCAGCCGGGATGTCCAAAATTTCGATCTTTTGATCGAAGACATGGAGGCCATTCTGGGTGAACGCTGGGGAGATCTGGGCTTTGCCGAGGCGCTGGCCTTTTTCAGCCAGCCAGAAGCTGAATCTCTTGAATTTGTGGCGTTGGCAATTGATGGAGAGGACGAAGACAACCTTTCTTTGATGGGTGAGATCATCACCCAGGCCAAAGAAAAGAAAATCAAAGTTGTCCTGATCGCTGAAGACGTCACACCAGCCTCACTGCATCAGCTATTGCGCAAAGGCGCAGACGAATTCGTCCCCTACCCTCTTCCGGAAGGCGAACTGCAAGAAGCGATCGAGCGCATGAAGCAGCCCGATCCTGTCGCAGTGGCTCAGGCCGCCGCCGTTCCTTTGACAAGCGGTGAGGCAAAGGAAGGGGCTTTGTTCGTTGTACAAGGGCTGGCTGGCGGTGTGGGTGCGACCACAATGGCCGTCAACCTGGCTTGGGAGTTGGCCTGTGCGTCGGAAAAAGATGCCCCTTCGGTCTGCCTGATCGATCTGGATCTTCAATACGGTACGGTTTCCACCTATCTGGACCTGCCGCGGCGCGAAACGGTTTTTGAAATGTTGTCAGATACCGAATCGATGGATAACGAGGTTTTCTCGCAAGCGCTTCAAACTTATGAAGAAAAGCTTCAGGTTCTGACGGCACCATCGGATATGGTGCCGCTGGATCTGATTACACCAGATGATATTCAGCGCGTTATCGACATGGCCCGCACACATTTCGACTATGTGATCGTCGATATGCCCAAGACGCTGGTTCTGTGGTCTGAAACGGTCTTGCAAGCGGCACATGTGTATTTCGCGATGATCGAATTGGACATGCGCTCTGCGCAGAACGCGCTGCGCCTGAAGCGCGCCTTACAGGCCGAGGAGTTGCCCTTCAATAAACTGCGTTTTGCTCTGAACCGAGCGCCCAAGTTTACTGATCTCAACGGAAAGAGCCGAGTAAAGCGTATGGGTGAAAGCCTTGGGATCTCGATCGACTTGCAATTGCCCGACGGGGGTAAGCCGGTCATGCAGAGCGGTGACCACGGTCTGCCACTGGCAAATTCGGCCGCCAAGAACCCGTTGCGCCGGGAAATCGCGAAACTGGCAAAATCGCTTCACAGCCTTGGTAGCGGCAGCGCCGAAGAAGCTGCGTAACATCTTTGCAAAGGGGTACCTGCCGTGTTTTCAAGATATAAGAAACCGTCCGCTGCACAGCCGGTAAAAGCGCCGGCACAAGCCACCGAACCGGCAGCGCCCGTTGCACAGGCCGCTGCCACAACGACAGCGGTTGCACGCAAACCCCAAAAAAAGAAGCCCGGCGAGGTCGTTGGATCCGATCGTGATCGCAAGCGAAAGGAACGACTGGGCGAAATCAAGATCGAGCTGCACAAGGAATTGTTGGAAAACCTGAACCTTGCGGCTTTGGAAAACGCGGGCGAAGCCGAATTGCGCGCAGAAATCAGCGCAATTGCCAGCGAGGTTCTGGAAACCAAGAACATCGTTCTGAACCGCGAAGACCGGTCTCAACTGAACAAAGAACTGTATGATGAGGTGACAGGTCTCGGCCCGCTTGAGACCCTGCTACAAGACGACACGGTCAACGATATTCTGGTCAACGGCCCGCAACAGATTTTTGTTGAACGCGCGGGTAAGCTGGAACTCAGCGACATCACGTTCAAGGATGAAAAACACCTGATGCGGATCATCGACAAGATCGTGTCCGCTGTGGGTCGTCGTGTTGATGAATCAAACCCTTATGTTGACGCCCGTCTGGCCGACGGCTCGCGTTTCAACGCCATGGTCCCGCCAATTGCGGTGGATGGATCGCTGGTCTCGATCCGTAAATTCAAAAAGGACAAGCTGGGCATTGACGATCTGGTCAATTTCGGCGCTTTCACGGAAGAAATGGCTGCCTACCTGCAGGCGGCGGTATCAACGCGCCTGAACATAATCGTTTCGGGCGGTACCGGTTCCGGTAAAACAACCACTTTGAACGCACTGTCCAGTTTTATCGACGATGCCGAGCGCATCCTGACCATCGAGGATACGGCGGAACTTCAGTTGCAGCAGACCCATGTGGGACGAATGGAAAGCCGCCCGCCCAACGTGGAAGGCAAAGGCGAAGTCAGCCCGCGCGACTGTTTGAAAAACGCCCTGCGTATGCGGCCTGATCGCATCATCGTGGGTGAGACGCGAGGCGCCGAAGTGATCGACATGTTGCAGGCCATGAACACCGGCCACGATGGGTCGATGACCACGATCCACGCCAACTCGGCGCGTGACGGTATTTCGCGACTAGAGAACATGATTGCCATGGCAGGGATCGAGATGCCGATCAAGGCGGTCCGCAGCCAGATCTCATCTGCTGTGAACCTGATTGTGCAGGCCAGCCGCTTACAGGACGGTTCACGCCGGATGACCTCGATCACCGAGATCACAGGGATGGAAGGCGATGTGATCTCGATGCAGGAAATTTTTCGTTTTCAACGCGTTGGACTAACACCCGACAACAAGATCATCGGTCATTTCACCGCAACCGGCGTGCGCAGCCACTATTCGGAACGCTTCCGTCTGTGGGGCTTTGATCTACCAGCGTCGATCTACGACCCAACCACGATGTAGGAGAAACACGCATGAATGTGCCTATGGAGGCGATTATCTATGTCGCCATCTTTGTGGGGGTTCTTGCCCTGGTCGAGGGCATCTATCTTGTCGCCTTCGGCAAATCCATCAGCCTGAACAGCCGGGTTAACCGCCGTCTGGACATGCTGGAAAAGGGTGCCGGGCGCGAACAGGTGCTTGAGCAGCTGCGCAAGGAAATGCAGCAGCATATGAAATCGCAGAGCATCCCTCTGTATTCACTGCTTGCTGACAAGGCTCAGAAGGCGGCGATTGCGTTTTCCCCGCGTCAGTTGATCATGATCATGGCTTTGGTGTCCAGCGTGGCGTTTGTCGGGCTCAGCATTGGCACTGCCACAGATACCGCACTGCGCGCCGTAATCTCTATCGCGATTGGCATCGGAGGCGTTTACGCATGGGTCAATCACAAGGCCAAGAAACGCATGGGTATGATTGAGGAACAACTGCCCGACGCGGTTGAATTGATGGTGCGTTCGCTGCGTGTGGGTAACCCGTTCGTGTCGACCATTCAGGTGGTTTCAAACGAAGTTCAGGATCCGCTGGGCACTGAATTTGGCGTCATTGCGGATGAATGTGCCTATGGCCGCGATGTTGGTGAGGCCTTGAAAGATATGGCCGAGCGGCTGGACATGCAGGACTTGCGTTTTTTGGCCGTCGCTGTGGGTATCCAACAGCAATCCGGTGGTAACCTCGCTGAAATTCTGGCCGGTCTGGCTCAGGTCATCCGGGCCCGATTCCGCCTGTTCCGCCGGGTAAAAGCCATCACCGCCGAAGCGCAGTGGTCAGGAAAGTTCCTGTCTGGCTTTCCGATTGCCTGTCTGGTTTTCATCCTGGTTAAAGACCCAGGCTATTATGACGAGGTGTTGGACCATCCCTGGTTCATCCCCGCCTGTTTCGTTGTCGCCATCATGCTGACACTGAACCTGATCGTCATGAAGATCATCACCAACATTAAGGTCTGAGGGCGCATCATGGAATTTCTGACCAGCATCAATGACCTTTTGACACAACACCTGGGTGAATTCGGACCGCTTATCGTTGTCGGCATTCTGGGTCTGATAATGATTCTTGTGGCCGTCTCGCTGATGATGAATCAGCCCGAAGACCCGCTGAAAAAACTGCAAAGATCAAACTCAGCCCCTAAAAAGCAAACAAAAGACAAAAAAGAACGGCTTCGCAACTCAAGCCGTAACGAGCAGCTTGAGAAATTTGCAACGTTCCTTGAGCCTAAGAACGAAGAAGAATATTCGGCGGTCGAACTGAAACTGCGGCAGGCCGGGTATCGGTCGAAAGACTCGGTTCGGTTCTTCCATTTCGCTCAGTTTTCGCTGGGTATTCTTGGGATTCTCGTCGGAGTCCTGTTGATCACCGTCTTTTCCGGTGGACAGGAATTCACCGGTCAGCAGATGATCATCCGGGTTTTTGTTCCGGGCGCGATCGGCTACTTCGCCCCCAAATACTGGATCTCACGTCGAGTGGAAGAGCGAAAAGAAGCCATTACCGCAGGATTTCCCGACACGCTTGACCTGATGCTAGTATGCGTCGAAGCCGGGCAATCCCTGGATCAGGCAATCGTCCGTGTGGCCAGCGAAATGAGTGCCTCCTACCCTGACATCGCGCAAGAATTTGAAATCGTCGCCTACGAAATGAAGGCCGGTAAGGACAAAGATACGGTTCTGCGCGACTTCGGTACGCGGTGCGGTGTGCAGGATGTGAATTCATTCGTGACCGTGATGATCCAATCGGCGTCATTTGGTACATCCATTGCCGAAGCTCTGCGGGTGTATGCCGGTGAGATGCGAGACAAACGCGTCATGCGCGCCGAAGAGGCCGCGAACAAGTTGCCGACAAAGATGACTCTTGTCACAATGGCGCTGACAGTGCCGCCATTGCTGATCATTCTGATCGGTCCGTCGGTAAGGGTCATTTCGAGTTTTGGACGCGCGGGCGGATAGAACCCTATGAAAGCTGAAAACAGGTGCTTCCCTTTCGGGTTTCGCCGAATACTTTGGGCCACCACAGTTTGCGCTGTGGTGGCTTCCTGCACGGAAGAGTCGTCGTCAAACGGCTTGGACGCGCCGGGGTTTGATCCCAAAGGTGAGGCTGAAGACAACATAACGGTCGGAAACAGATTGATGGCCGCTGGCGAATACGAGCTGGCATTAGAGTCGTTTTCCCGCGCCGCGCTGGATCAAGGTATGACCACACAGGTGCTGACGTCACTGGGAACAGCCAATCTTGGCTTAAGAAGGGTGGGCCAGGCTGAGACACTTTTGCGCCGCGCTGTTGAGAACGAGCCCGACTGGCCCGTCGCCTGGAACAATCTTGGTGTCCTTCTGATGGAAAAACAGGAATATCCCGAGGCCGCACAGGTGTTTCAGCGAGCGTTTGCATTGGACAATGGCGAAAGTGACGCAATCCGCGACAATCTGCGCTTAGCACTCGCAAAAATGGAAAATCCTGTTAATACTACTACTCAAGAACAAGAATACACACTGGAACAGCGTGGCGACGGGCAATTTACGCTCCGCAAGATCCAGTAATTGAGGCAAGAGCAGTAAAGGACGCAAAAATGCGCCAGCAATTCTTGATTCCGACTGTCATTATCAGCGGTCTGATCCTTTCGGCCTGTGCAAAGGAAACCGAAGAGGAAAAAGTCGAACGCACGTTTCAAGAAGTGAACGTGATTGACGAAACAAACTTGAACGATGTGCTTCTGAACGCGGCTGACCCAAACGAAGCTGTTACCTATTTTCAGGGTGCCGCGCTAAAAAATCCCGACCGGATCGACCTTCAACGCGGATTGGCCATTTCTCTGGGACGTGCCAAGCGCACGACTGAAGCCGCAGCCGCGTGGAAGCGCGTGACGACAATGAAGGGCACGAACGCCGCGGACAGGGTCGAGTACGCGGATGCATTGGTCAGGAGCGGCGACTGGGCAAAGGCCAAATCAGTTCTGGATACAGTTCCCCCAACCTTTGAGACCTTCAAGCGGTATCGACTTGAAGCAGTGGTCGCGGATTCGCGCAAAGAATGGAAGCGTGCTGACCACTTTTATGAAACCGCAGTCGGCCTGACCACCCGGCCCGGCAGCGTCATGAACAACTGGGGATATTCGAAACTGACCCGCGGTGAATATGCCGAAGCTGAGCGCCTGTTCACTGACGCCATCCGTCAGGATAGCTCATTGTTCACCGCCAAGAACAATCTGGTATTGGCCCGTTCGGCACAGGGCAACTATAGCCTACCAGTCGTTCCGATGACCCAGATCGAGCGGGCGCGGCTGCTGAACACAATGGCAATTTCAGCTGTTAAACAAGGCGACGTCACAACCGCAAAGAACCTGTTCCGCGAAGCAATCGCTACCCATCCACAGCATTTCGACGAAGCGGTCCGCTCGCTTCGTGCGCTTGAAGGGGCCTGATACATGCACATTCCAGCAGCCGCTGCGGCCTGGTTTCTGCCGTTTGTGCTGCCGATCTGTTTTTATGTCGCCTTCACCGATATGCGTGACATGCGGATCAAGAACCATGCCGTTTACGCGCTGACGCTGGTCTTTGTTGTAATCGGCCTGATCGCAATACCACCCTGGTCGACAGACTGGCTAAGCGGCAATCTGGGTCCTTTGTCGGTGTCGTTGCCGATTTATGCATGGCAACTGCTCCATATCGTGGTGATCTTGCTTCTGGGTATCATCCTGAACGCTGCAGGGGTCATGGGTGCGGGCGACGCCAAGTTCATGGCTGCGGCATCTGCTTTTATCTGGTTGGGTGATCTCAGGGTGATGATGCTGATCCTTATGGCCTGTATTCTGGCCGCTGTTGTGACACACCGGCTTGCTAAACATACACCGCTGCGGGCCATTGCGCCGCATTGGGAAAGCTGGGATCGCGGCAAACAGTTTCCAATGGGCCTTGCTCTGGCTGGTTCCCTGGCCATGTACTTGATTTTGGGTACTGTTCTCGGATCGTAAACTATCATCAGCACGCCTTGTCATTGCCTTTGTCCCGCCACAAAGCTGGGTCATTTTTCCTCCAAACCGCCCTCATTCGGGTATTTGGCGTGACACTTTGACAAACGAGCAACGCGCATGAATATGCAGACTTCCGCAGTTATGGCCCCCCCTGCCCCAAAAGGCCTGGGCGAAATGAAACTTCCGCTGGTGATGATGCGGGATATTCTGCTGAAAACCGTCTTCCGCAAAAATGCCAGCACCGTTTCCGAAATCGCAGCGGCCATTTGTCTGCCCGGTTCGGTAACGCAGGAACTAGTGGACATCGCACGCGATCAGAAACTGCTGGAGGCGACCGGGACCCTGAATGCTAACAGCGGCAACGAGATGGGCTATCAGCTGACCGATGCAGGCAAGGCCCGCGCCTTGGACGCGCTGAGCCAGTCAGAATACTTCGGTGCCATGCCCGTGCCGCTGGACGTTTACCGCGAGCAGGTTAAACGCCAGTCAATCCGCAACATTCAGGTCACACGAGAACAACTGGTTGGCGCAATGGGCCATCTGGTGCTGCCCGACAGCCTGCTGGATCATCTGGGCCCCGCGGTCAGCGCCGGTCGTTCAATCCTGATGTATGGCCCTCCGGGCAACGGTAAATCCTCAATTTCGAACGGTATACGCGACGCGCTTGGGGACAATGTATATGTGCCTTACGCCATCGAATATGCCGGTCAGGTGATCACCGTCTATGACCCGATCGTACACACTGCGATCGAGCAAGAGCCTGACGACCCCAACAGCCTGCGTCGCCGCAAACGGTTTGATTCGCGCTATGTGCAATGCGAACGACCCACGGTTGTGACCGGTGGTGAACTGTCGCTGAGCATGCTGGATCTGGTCTACAACCCGACCGCGCGGACCTATCAGGCTCCGTTGCAGCTGAAATCGACCGGCGGCATCTTCATCGTGGACGACCTTGGCCGTCAGGCTGAACCGCCGCAGGCGCTGGTCAACCGTTGGATTGTTCCGTTGGAAGAGAACAAGGATATCCTGGGCCTGCAATCGGGTGAGAAATTCGAAGTGCCGTTTGACACGTTGGTCATCTTCTCGACCAACTTCCACCCGAATGAGATCTTCGACCAAGCGGCCCTGCGCCGGATCTTCTTCAAAATCAAAATCGACGGTCCGAACCAGGAAAACTTCCTGAAAATCTTTGCCATGGTGGCCCGCAAACGCGGCATGCCACTGGATGAGGCGGCACTGGTGCATCTGCTGAAGGTTAAATACCCGACCATCAACAACATCTACGCCAATTATCAGCCGATCTTCCTGATCGATCAGATGATCTCGATCTGCGAGTTTGAGGGCATCCCCTATCAGATGAGCCCCGATCTGATCGACCGCGCCTGGGCCAACATGTTCGTAAAAGACGAGAACATCGTCAAATAACGCTGTGCCAATTCCTCTGCCGCGCGGGTAATCTGTGTTCATGACGCAGATTCCCGCTCGGATCGGTACGTGGTTTTCCACCAAAGGCTGGTCCATCCACCCGCATCAGCATGAGATGTTCGACCGGGCGCAAGACCCCGCAACCTTGCTGATCGCGCCCACTGGTGGTGGCAAGACCATGGCCGGCTTTCTGCCAACACTGGCCGAGCTGGCCGACGGTGCCCATACCGGTTTGCACACGATCTATGTTTCACCGCTCAAGGCACTGGCGGCCGATATCAAACGTAACCTGCGCACCCCGGTGGACGAGATCAACCTGCCCATACGGATCGAAGATCGCACCGGCGACACATCGGCCACACAAAAGAAACGTCAACGCGCCGATCCGCCCCATATCCTGCTAACCACACCCGAAAGCCTGGCACTGCTGACCTCTTACGAAGATGCGCCACGTATGTTCGATGGTGTGCAACGGATCATCGTCGATGAAATCCACGCGCTGGCAGAAAGCAAGCGGGGTGATCAGCTGATGCTGGCGCTGGCACGACTGCAACGCCTCAACCCTGCTCTGCGTCGCGTCGGCTTGTCAGCCACCGTTGAAGACCCCGCAGCAATAGCCCGCTTTCTGGCCCGCCACCCAGACCCCTGCCAGATCGTGCAGGCAGATCCGGGGCCGGACCCGGATATCCAAATGCTGGAAACAACCGAGATGCCGCCCTGGTCCGGTGGTGGCGCAGCCTATGCGATTCCGGCGGTGCTGGATCAAATCCGGCAGCATAAAACCACACTGATCTTTCATAACACGCGCGCTCAGGCCGAAATCTTCTTTCACAACCTGTGGCTGGCCAATGAAGACGGCCTGCCCATCGGCATTCATCACGGCAGCCTTGACCGGCAACAACGCGAGAGGGTTGAGGCTGCGATGGTCCGGGGGGATCTGCGCGCCATCGTTTGCACTGGTTCTTTGGATCTGGGCATCGACTGGGGCGATGTGGATCTGGTGATCCAGATCGGTGCACCCAAGAATGTCAAACGTCTTGTTCAACGGATCGGGAGGGCCAATCACCGTTATAACGCGCCCTCAAAGGCGCTGCTGGTGCCTGCCAACCGGTTTGAAGTGGTCGAATGCGTCGCTGCGCTGGAGGCGGTAAAAGCCCATGATCTGGATGGCGAACCCCGCGGCCCTGGCCCCCGCGATGTCTTGTGCCAGCATATTCTGATTGCCGCCTGCGCCGGACCGTTTGAGGCTGGTGATCTGTACAAGGAAATGACGGCTGCGGGGCCTTACGCGCACCTGAACCGTGCCGAGTTTGACGCCTGTCTCGATTTCTGCGCCACCGGTGGTTACGCCTTGAAGGCATATGATCGCTGGCAACGGCTGCAACAACGTGCTGACGGGAAATGGCAGCTGCGTGATCCCCGCGCAGCGTCGCGCATTCGCATGAATTTGGGCACAATTCAGGACACTGACACGCTCAAGGTCCGTCTAAAGCGCAGCCGGGGCGGCAAGCCGTTGGGAGAGGTTGAGGAAGCCTTTGCCGCCTCTCTGACGCCTGGCGACACTTTTTTGATAGGTGGACAAATTGTGCGGTATGAGGGCCTGCGCGAAATGGTGGTCGAGGTCAGCCGTCGTGCTGATCGCAAACCCAAGATCGCGACCTTCTCGGGTACGAAATTTGCAACCTCCACCCAGCTCAGCGACCGCATTCTGCGCATGTTTGCCCAAGAAGATTGGCCGCAACTGCCCTCTCATACCGAGGAATGGCTGGCCTTGCAGCGGCAGATCTCGCGCCTGCCTCAGCGCGACCGCTTGCTGATCGAAAGTTTTCCAAGCGACGGTCGGGAACATCTATGTGTTTACGGATTCGCCGGTCGTAACGCGCAGCAAACACTGGGTCTGCTGCTGACGAAACGGATGGAAGATACTGGCCTGGCCCCGATGGGCTTTGTTGCAACGGATTACGCCACGCTGATCTGGGGGCTGGATGCAGTTACAGATCCCAAACCGTTGTTTCAACGCGACGCGCTACGTGACGGTCTGGACACCTGGTTGGCTGGCAATGCCGTGATGAAACGCACCTTTCGCGCCTCTGCCACCATAGCGGGCCTGATCGAACGCAACACGGTTGGCCAACGCAAAAGCGGGCGGCAGGCAACGTTTTCGTCGGACATTCTCTATGACACTCTGTGGAAATACGACCCGGACCACCTGTTGATGCAGATCACCCGTGAAGAAGCAATGCGCGGGTTGGTCGATTTTGGCCGGATTGAAGCCATGCTGGAGCGGATAGGCGACCGTATGGATCTGCTGCGGCTGGATCGCATATCGCCGCTGTCAGCCCCACTTTTCCTTGAGGTCGGAAAAGTGCCCGTGAAAGGCGCTGCAGAGGAACGCCTGCTGGCGGAAGAAAGCGAGCGTTTATTGCAGTCAGCCGGGCTTGATCAGCTTTGATCCCCTTGCGTCGGGCAACGAAACACGCCAAGAACGTATCATGAACGTGTGCGAATTTTCCTTTGCAGGTCAGCGCCTCGGCGCTCTGCCTTCGGGTGCTCTGTGGTGGCCCGAACGGAAAATGCTGTGTGTCTCGGACCTGCATTTGGGCAAATCCGAACGATTGGCGCGGCGCAACGGGCTTGCATTGCCCCCTTATGACACCCGCGAGACACTGGATCGATTGGCGGATGATTTGGAGCGCACCAACGCGGAAACTGTTCTATGCTTGGGTGACAGCTTTGACGACCTTGAAGCCGCCCAAGCGCTGCCTTCAGCCGAAAGACTTCGGATCGCAGCATTGCAAGCTGGGCGCAAATGGATATGGATCGAAGGAAACCATGATCCCGGCCCAATTGAGCTAGGTGGAACTCACCTGTTCGAATGGCGCAACGGCCCGCTTGTCTTTCGCCATATCGCAGAGGACCAGGCGCAAGGAGAAGTTTCCGGCCATTACCACCCAAAAGCGCGGATCAGGGTAAGAGGGCGGCACATTTCGCGACCCGCTTTTCTATTGGATCAAAAACGCCTGATCCTACCGGCTTACGGTACCTTCACAGGCGGGCTGCGCAGTTCGGATCAAGTTCTGGCAGACCTCATGGATCAAAGCGCCATGGCTATTCTAACCGGCCCGCACCCGCAGATGATGCCGATGCCGCGCTAACGTCAGATCAAACCGTCCTGTTCCAACATCGGTTTGTACTTTCGGCTGACTGGCACCAGATCGCCGTTGACCAGCTTTAAGAACGTTTTGCCATTTGTCTTTTTAACACCGGCGATAGAAGCATCCGTCACCCAATGTGAGCGATGCAAACAATGGCCGGGAACCGGTTCCATCTCGGCAATGGCGTCCGTGAAACGCGACCGGAGCGTGAAAACACCTTCCGAAGTCACAACATCCACATTGTGATCCCTTACGGTCAGGCGGTAAATTTGACCATTGAAGCCAGCAGGTAAGCGTTTGGCAAGACGCGGCTTTTCAATTTCTGGCGACAACGCCACTGCAGCTTGCAAGTCGTTGCGTTGCACAAAAACCAGCCCTGCCACCAACAACACCCCATAAACAGCAACTGTTTGCGCACCTGGTGCCATATGACCACCGATAGTGAACAAAATCCACGCCAGCAACCAAAGCGACGGTGTGAAAAAGGACAGGATCAGACCGGCGTAAGCTAGATCCCGGGCTGGAATGTTCAAAAGCAATGGGCTGTTGAGCATCAGCTTTCGCACTAAACCGGTCACTGAAAGTGCCAAGACCATGACACCGACCCAAAACAGAAGGCGCAAACCAAAGCTGAGTTCGGCAACCAGAAATGGTGGGAACGCATAGGCAAGCAAAGGAAGAAAAACGACGCCCGCTGACACCCTTTGCAGGGTGCAAGCTTTTCGAATTGAATTTAACTTAGACGACATACTGCTTTTGCGCGTGCATAGCCCGAGCGCGATAGGCACAAGGGAAAATAGACCTGTAAACAACTGGAAATACAGGCTTATCAAGATAATTCAAGCTGGGAAACCCACTCATGAGTACGTCGCTCATGTTGTCTTGGGTGTAGTCCTGGCGTGTCACGCAGTCAGGTTAGGCGACGGGCCGTCTGTAACGGCCCGACCCAAGTTGGTTTAGGCTGTCAGACCTTCCGGTTCTGGCAATCCGTTGGACCGGCAGCAGGCGGTCAGCGTGTTGGCCAGCAAACACGCGATAGTCATCGGGCCTACGCCGCCCGGAACCGGAGTGATTGCGCCCGCACGTTCAGCCGCGCTGGCGTAATCTACGTCTCCAACCAGCTTGTTCTTGCCGTCACGCTCGATCCGGTTGATGCCTACGTCGATGACGGTGGCACCTTCCTTGATCCAGTCGCCCGGCACCATCTCAGGACGGCCAACAGCGGCGACAACAATGTCTGCGCGACGCACGACGTCAGGCAGGTCTTTGGTGCGCGAATGCGCAATCGTTACGGTGCAGCTGTCGCCCAGCAACAGCTGTGCCAAAGGTTTACCAACGATGTTTGAACGGCCAATCACAACCGCATCCATGCCCGACAGCGAGCCGTGATAGTCGCGCAGCATCATCAGGCACCCAAGCGGCGTGCAGGGAACCATCGATTTCTGCCCGGTGCCCAGCAGGCCCACGTTCGAGATGTGAAAACCATCGACATCCTTGGCAGGATCAATCGAGTTGATCACAAGATCTTCGTTCAGATGCTTTGGCAGAGGCAGCTGAACCAGAATGCCATGGACGGCGGGATCGTTGTTCAGCTTATCGATCAGAGCCAGCAGGTCCTCTTCCGAGGTGTCGACGTCCAGCTTGTGTTCATACGAGTTCATGCCGACCTCGACGGTCTGCTTGCCCTTCGAGCGGACATAAACCTGGCTGGCGGGGTCTTCGCCTACCAGAACCACGGCAAGGCCGGGGGTGATGCCGTTTTCTTCTTTCAGCTTGCCAACCTGATCGGCCACTTGCGCGCGCACTTTTGCCGCGAATGCCTTACCGTCGATAACCTGCGCTACCATCCTTTGATCCCTTCTTTCAAAAAACGGATCGGGCGCAAGATGCGCCCGGTCAGTCAGTCAGTCAGAGCCGAGCACACGCTCTTCGCGGGCAATCGACCAATCTATCAAAATACGCCAGAGTTCTTCAGCAAGTTCAGGGTCCATACCCAGTTCATCGGAACTCTTGCGCACGCGCTGCACCACCTCTTCAACACGATCCGGGATTCGGGCGGGCAGCCCCTCGCCGGGTTTCAGCTGGGACGCACGGTCGATGTAACTGGCACGGTTCACCAGCATTTCGATCAGTTGGCGGTCCAGCCTGTCGATCTGAACCCGCAATTCCTGCATAGTGTCACAGTCTTGCGGCGGTGTCAGAGTGGGCATCGCGGTCTCCTCATGGCCCGGGGAAATCCCCGGACCACGAGATGGTTCAAAAAACGGCTTAGAACAAGCCCTCGATCTCACCTGCGTCGTTAAGGCAGATGGTTTCTGCAGCCGGTTTGCGGGGCAGACCAGGCATGGTCATGATCTCACCGCAGACAACTACGATGAAACCGGCACCTGCGGACAGGCGAACCTCACGCACCGGAACCGAGTGGCCGGTGGGCGCACCGCGCAGGGTCGGATCGGTCGAGAACGAGTACTGAGTTTTCGCCATGCAGACCGGCAGGTTGCCATAGCCCGCGTCTTCCCACTCGCGCAGTTGGTTGCGGATCTTGTTGTCGGCCAGAACTTCGTCAGCGCGGTAGATGCGCTTGGCGATGGTTTCGATCTTTTCGAACAGCGGCATTTCGTCGGGGTAGATCGGCGCGAAGTTTGCGGTGCCACCTTCAACGATTTCGACCACTTTCTCGGCCAGCGGAGCCGAGCCTTCCGAGCCCAGTTCCCAGTGACGCGACAGAACTGCTTCGACACCGTGATCGGCGCAGTAGTTCTTGACGGCCTCGACTTCGGCATCGGTGTCGGTGACGAAGTGGTTGATGGCGACAACAACCGGCACACCGAACGATTTCACGTTCTCGATGTGGCGGCCCAGGTTGGCGCAGCCCGACTTAACAGCGTCAACGTTTTCAGCACCCAGATCAGCCTTGGCCACGCCACCGTTCATCTTCATCGCGCGTACAGTGGCAACCAGTACAACAGCCGACGGGGCGATGCCCGCTTTACGGCATTTGATGTTCATGAACTTTTCGGCGCCAAGGTCCGCACCAAAGCCAGCCTCGGTCACAACATAGTCAGCGACTTTCAGCGCGGTCTTGGTCGCGATGACCGAGTTACAGCCGTGCGCGATGTTCGCGAACGGGCCACCGTGAACAAAGGCCGGGTTGTTTTCCAGCGTTTGCACCAGGTTCGGCTGCATGGCGTCCTTCAGCAGAACGGTCATTGCGCCTTCGGCCTTGATGTCGCGGCAATAAACCGGGGTTTTATCGCGGCGGTAAGCAACGATGATGTCGCCCAGACGCTTTTCAAGGTCTTTCAGATCGTTGGCCAGGCACAGGATCGCCATGACTTCGGATGCCACGGTGATGTCAAAGCCTGCTTCGCGCGGGAAGCCGTTCGAAACACCTCCCAAGCTGGCGGTGATCTGACGCAGGGCACGGTCGTTCATGTCGACCACACGACGCCATGCAACACGGCGCGTGTCGATTTCGGCTTCATTGCCCCAGTAAATGTGGTTGTCGATCATCGCCGACAGCAGCGAGTGCGCCGAGGTGATGGCGTGGAAGTCGCCGGTGAAGTGCAGGTTCATCTCTTCCATCGGAACAACCTGCGCGTAACCGCCACCTGCAGCACCGCCCTTCATGCCGAAGTTCGGGCCCAGCGAGGCTTCGCGGATACAGATCATCGCATTCTTGCCGATGCGGTTCAGGCCGTCACCCAGACCAACGGTGGTGGTGGTCTTGCCTTCGCCTGCCGGGGTCGGGTTAATCGCGGTCACCAAAATCAGCTTGCCGTCTTCGCGGTCCTGAACCGAGTTGATGAAGTCCTGACTGACTTTAGCTTTGTCATGGCCGTAAGGCAGCAGATCCGCTGAGTCGATGCCGATCTTGGCACCGATTTCCTGAATCGGCTTTTTGTTCGCTTCACGAGCGATTTCGATATCGGATTTGTAGCTCATTGGCCGGGGTCCCTAATTGAATGCCGTGCAATACCGACGCGATACGTCGGCGCTGCGCATTCCATACCCTTGTGTACAATCTCAATAGCCATGGATTCCGACATTCTGGTGTCGCGAAGCGTCGTAAGGTCATTTCATCGGTTTCTAATCGGAAACCTGACGCGTTTAAGGAGCCCAGGCGGGCTGGTCCGGAACAAACAACGTCAGATGATCCCCAAGCTGAATACGCCCCGGGCGTTCGACCCATCCGGTTATGCCGCGACGCCCCACCGCTGCCGGTTTGAACGCGGCACCATACCCGGGCTGATCCGCCTCGACCTCGCGCCCCGGTAACACGCAGGGAGCGTTTTCCATGTCGACGGTGATTGTTGCACCTAACGCGGCCTGCAAGCGTGATGATGGCGGAATGTGCGAGAAATCGGGAATGCCTTTCAGGACAATTGATGCGCCAAGATATGCGGGGTCTAGCGCCTCCAAACCCATACCCTGCGCGATCTGGTCAAGCTCTTCCACTGACAGAACCGACAACTGACGTACATTGCGGATCTCTGTTCCAGTGGAGTAAAGGTTCTTGACCCGCACACAGGATGCCCGATTGAGCCCTTCGTGCCGTTCCCCAGCCACACCATCAAATGCCAGGTCCAACTCTTGCACGGCTGTCGCACGAAGCGACTTCCCAGCAGGAACATGGCCCAACCAAACCACTTCGCCTACATATTCAGTTTCACGCAAAAACGGCATAATGGCATCCCTTTTCCGCTGGAGTTCGAAAGGCATATTGCCCAGCAAACGTCAGATGAAAAGAGAAAAGACCCGAGCGTTCGCCCGGGTCTTTGTGATTTATGCGGTAGGTTCTGGCTCCATCCCACCCTCAGGAGGGGATTTCTTGGCCTTCGTCTTAGGAATGGCCGTAACGCTGGGTGCGCTGCCCTGATCCGGGCTGTCCCCTTCGTCATCGCCTTCGGTCGGCGATTCACCATTCATGACACGCTTGATCTCGTCCCCGGTCAGGGTCTCGTATTCCAGCAGGCCTTGGGCCAAACGCTCCCATTCTTCGTTCTTGTCGGTCAGAATCTTGTGAGCGCGCTCATAGCCTTGCTGGATCAGGCGCTTTACCTCTTCCTCGATCAGCTCTTTGGTATGCGCCGACACTGAGAAACCAGCAGTGTTGCCTGAATATCCCTCATGCGCCTCGGCATAATCGATATTGCCGACTTTATCGGACATACCCCAGCGCATCACCATGGCGCGGGCCAACTGGCTGGCCTGCATGATGTCACCGGCGGGGCCGTTCGAGACGTGGTCTTCACCGTATTTGATCACCTCGGCCGCTTTGCCCGCCATGGTCATCGCCAGCTTCTGCTCACACTCGTCCCTGTGATAGTTCAGCTGATCCATTTCGGGCAGGCTGACAACCATGCCAAGCGCACCGCCACGCGGGATGATCGTCGCCTTATAGACCGGATCACACAGCGGCAGGGTCATGCCAACGACGGCGTGGCCCGATTCGTGATAGGCGGTCTTTTCTTTCTGACCCTGAGTCAGCACCATCGACCGGCGCTCGGCCCCCATCATCACCTTGTCCTTGGCGTTCTCAAAATCTTCCATGGTGACAAAGCGACGACCCACACGCGCTGCCATCAGCGCAGCCTCGTTCACTAGGTTCGCCAGATCAGCGCCCGAGAAACCCGGAGTACCACGCGCGATGATGCGCAGATCGACATCGGGGCCCAAAGGTGTCTTGCGGGCGTGCACGCCCAGAATCTTCTCGCGGCCTTTGATGTCGGGGTTGCCAACTGTCACGTTGCGGTCAAACCGGCCCGGACGCAGCAGCGCAGGGTCCAGAACATCCT
Organism: Ruegeria sp. HKCCA5763; assembly: GCF_013034545.1. Lineage (NCBI taxonomy): Bacteria > Pseudomonadati > Pseudomonadota > Alphaproteobacteria > Rhodobacterales > Roseobacteraceae > Ruegeria > Ruegeria sp. HKCCA5763. Next base: position 67,817 of record NZ_WQGF01000005.1, on the reverse strand, counting down.
TACGGTTGGTCGCCGCCAGTATGATCACGCCTTCGTTGGCCTCGAACCCGTCCATCTCAACCAGCAGCTGGTTGAGCGTCTGTTCGCGTTCATCATTACCACCACCGTAGCCGGCACCACGGTGACGGCCCACGGCATCGATCTCGTCGATAAACACGATGCACGGCGCGTTCTTCTTGGCCTGTTCGAACATGTCGCGCACGCGGGATGCACCAACACCCACGAACATCTCAACGAAGTCCGAACCGGAAATGGTGAAGAACGGTACACCTGCCTCACCTGCAATCGCACGGGCCAGCAGTGTTTTACCGGTACCCGGAGGGCCAACCAAAAGCGCGCCTTTTGGAATTTTTCCACCAAGCCGCGAAAACTTCTGCGGGTTGCGCAGGAATTCCACGATCTCTTCCAGCTCTTCCTTAGCCTCATCAATGCCAGCAACATCATCGAAGGTCACACGGCCATGCTTTTCGGTCAGCATCTTGGCCTTGGACTTGCCAAAGCCCATCGCACCGCCTTTGCCGCCGCCCTGCATGCGGTTCATGAAGTAAACCCATACGCCGATCAGCAGCAAGAAAGGCAGCAGCGTGATCAGGAAGGACTGGAACCCAGACTGCTGTTGCTTGACCGCTTGAACCGGGATGTTCTCATCGATCAGCAGCTTGGTGACCTCGGCGTCGCCTGGTTTGATCGTGACATAGGTCGCGCCGTTTTCAGTGGTATAGCGAATCTGCTCTCCATCCAGCGTCACGTTTTTGACTTCACCGCTTTGGACGGCACCGACAAAGTCGGAATATGTTCTCTCATTGCTCTGAAGCGTTCCACCCGGTCCACTGAACAGATTGAACAGTGCCAGAATAAGCAGGAACAGAACGACCCAAAACGCGATATTGCGAGCGTTGCCCAAGGAAAATCTCCCAAAAGTTTCGGCAGGTGAGGAACTGCCAAGTTGTCTCTTAAAATAGAGAGGATTGTTCTATGTTCAATGCGATAAAAAAGATGCGTGAAATGCAGGCCAATCCGAGACCGGTTCCGCACGCCATCCATTGGCAAATCCCGCAAGCGGAGCCGCAACAACCGTTTCGCCCGCCCAAACCGCAGGGGTTGCAGTCAAAGCAAGCCTGGGACGCCCTGTGTTTCGCCAATTTACGACCTGGTGCAGCCCTTTTTCGCCCAGCGCTCGAATTTCCGCGCCTTCCGTTTCTGGGCCGGTCAGCACCCATTTGCTGTCCCAGGCGGTGCCAGATGCGGCAATTTGGCCCTCTACGGACTTAAATTCCCTGCAAATCCAAACACTCGCGCCTTTCGGCACCAGCAGACACCCGGCAATTGACCCGGCTTGACCGCAGGCAATAGCATCCATTGCCTGCTCTACAGTCGCCTGACGCGGGGGATAGCCCTGCCCGGCAATCCATTCGAGAATTCCCAGCAGAACACGCCTTTGAATCTCTTTCGGCAGTGCAGCAAACCCAGCCCGGTCCACCCTCACATCGCTTTGATCGACCCGTGTCACTTTCCGCGCGGATTCCTGCGCAAAAACACCCAAAGCCTCATGCGCCTGCGCCAGATTATTTGCTACGCGTGACAAAGACAGTGCATCGATTCCCAAGGGTTCAAGACCGTGAAGAGCTTCACGAGCCTTGATCCGGTCAAATTGCGCGTCCTGATTCGATGGGTCCTCGACCCAACTCGCCTCGATTTCTGTTAGGTAAGTGCGCAGCCTGTCTCGGGTGATACCCAGCATTGGTCGCAACAACGTCACCCCATCCTGTTGCCGCATGGGCGACATACCTGACAGGCCTGTGACGCCAGAGGACCGCCCCAGTCGCATGAGCAAAGTTTCGGCCTGATCGTCTGCGGTATGCCCCAAAGCGATTGCACCAATACCATTGTCCTTTGCCCAATTGGTCATCAGGTTGTATCGCGCCTGACGCGCTTGATCTTGCAGGTTGCCCACACCGTCCCAGCCCGACCATCGCAGAATGTCGTGCTGCAAGCCCAGGGTCGCAGCCTGACGGGCAACGGCCTCGGCCTCCTGCGCCGCCTCGGGGCGCAACCCGTGGTCGACTGTGACAGCATAGAGTGTGATCGCTTCTGTTTGGGCGACAGTGTGCAACAGATGCATCAGGGCGACGGAATCTCCGCCACCTGATACAGCAACCCCCAGCTTGCGGGGCAGATTGTCCGGCAACCTTTTGCGAAGATCGGAAATCAGGCTGTCTGGCTGAGTGCTCAAGAACACCCCAGCGCGGTCATCTCTTGCGTGGCGTTTGCCAGCGCAGGCGCAGAGGGGAATCGCACCCCGACCTCATTCAGTGTGATGCAAGCCTGATCGGTTTGTCCCAATCGGCCCAGAGCCGCGCCCAGCTCGTACAGGGCTTCGGGGGCAAAGGCACCTTCGGAATCGCCGGTGAAGCTGGCCAAAAAGGCGCGAGCCGCTTCGCGAGTGTCACCCAGTCCCTCAAGGGCGTGACCCCGTTTCAGGTTCGCTTCAGGGGCCAGTGGGCTACCGGGATAGTTTGCCTCGAACTGCGCGAACATGGTGGCGGCCGTTTGGAAATCACCATCGACCAAAGCTTGCGACGCCGTATCGAAATCCGCGCGTTCGCCTACGGCAAGCTCGGTTTGATCCGTTACCGGTGGAGTTGCAACGCTTACGGTGCCCGTGTCAGACGCCGTATCACCGCCCAATGTCGACGTTTCCTCAAGCGCCGACAGGTCTCCGCCTTCAAGTTCGACCAGTCGAAACTCCAGATCGCCTATGCGGTTTGTACCGTCGGTGACTATGTTCTGGACCCGTTGGTTCAATTGCTCGGTCTGGCGCGTCAGGCGCTGCAACTCAGCCTCGATCGCGTCAACACGCTCAAGCACTGAACTGCCGGACAGGTTGGGTGCAGGCGACCCGGTGGTGGAAAACTCGCGCTTCAGGCGCTGTATCTCGACATGCAGTACCGTCAGCTCCTGACGAATATCCGCCAGGGTCTGCTGGTCCTGTGCCTTTGCCACACCCGCCGTCGCCACGACGGCCGCCAAAACCCATCCTGCAATACGCATCATCTTACCCCAGAGTTGACCCTGTCAGCACCGTCACCGCACGGCGGTTCTTGGCGTAGCAGTCCTCGGTGCTGCAAATCTCGATCGGGCGTTCCTTGCCGTAGCTGACTGTTTTAAGACGGTTGCCCGCCACCCCGCGGGAAATCAGATACTCGCGCGCGGCATTTGCGCGCTTTGCGCCCAAACCAAGGTTGTACTCCCGCGTACCCTGTTCATCCGCGTGCCCTTCTATCGTGGCGACAAAATCGGGGTTAGCCAACAACCACTCTGCCTGCCCCTGCAGAACGGTTTGTGCCTGCGGTGTAAGGGTCGACTGATCAACAGCGAAAAGGACACGGTCGCCAACTGTTTGCTGGAAATACGCCGGCGAACGTGGGTCGCTTGGCGAACCCGGCACGATAGCGCCAGTGCCACCTGCGCCACCGCCCCCCAAAGCGGAAGGGTCATTATTTGAACAGGCGGCAATCATACTCAGCGCGCCCAGCGCCAGAACTTTGCTCAATACGTTCATTTCAAGTGCCTCGTGTTTTGTTTATTGCCGCCTGTCTACCACAGGCGCGATTCGTTGTGAACTTTGCTGCGATCAATTCTGCAACGGGCCCCATGACGGGTCGCTGCCACCATCCGGAGTGCGCACCGGGCGCAGATTTCGGCCCGATATATCCACTGAATATAGCGAGGCCCGACCGCTTGCCCCCTGCGTTTCGCGGGTGAACATGATAACGCGTCCATTGGGCGACCAGGTGGGACCTTCATCCAGGAACGAAGCAGTCAGCAACCGTTCTTCCGACCCGTCCGTGCGCATGACGCCAATGTGGAACCGGCCTTTGTTTTGCTTGGTAAAGGCGATTAAATCGCCGCGCGGCGACCAAACCGGGGTGCCATAACGCCCCGCGCCAAAGCTGATCCGCGTTGCCTCACCCCCATTTGCAGGCATCACATAAAGCTGCGGTGTGCCCGACCGGTCGCTTTCAAAAACGATGCGGCTGCCATCCGGAGAATAGCTGGGCGCTGTTTCAATCGCGGGCGTGTTGGTCAGGCGTGTACTTTGACCCGAGGCCAGATCCATCTTCCACAAATCCGTGTTACCGCCCTGAATCAGCGAATACACAATGGACCGACCATCGGGCGAGAAACGGGGTGAGAAGCTCATGGTGCCGTCCTGAGTCTTGAGTTCTTGCCGTTTCACGCGCCCCACATCCAGAACATAGATGCGCGGGCTGCCGCTTTCGTAGCTGGTATACAGCAACCGGTCGCCCGTGGGCGAAAAGCGCGGCGCCAAAACGATGGCGGAACTGTCGGTCAGGTATTGTACATTTGCGCCGTCGTAATCCATGATCGCCAACCGCTTGAGGCGTTGATCCTTGGGTCCGCTTTCCGACACAAAGGCCACGCGACTGTCGAAATACCCTCCTTCACCTGTGATCCGGCTATAGACCTGATCGGCAACCTTGTGCGCCATGCGGCGCCAGCCCTCGGTTGTACCTGCCAGTTGCAGGCCGGTGCCCAGTTCCTGACCCGAGAACACATCCCAGACACGGAACCGGACCGTCAATCGTTTCCCCGAAACATTGACTGCCCCAGTAACCAACGCATCAGCATTAATCGCTTTCCAGTCAGCGAACTGAACCGGCGCTTCAAAACTGCTAACCCGACTGATGAACGCATCCGACGAGATTTCGCGAAACAGACCTGTTCCGGTCAGATCCGCTGCCACCACGCGCGAAATATCCTGCGCATATTGCGCGGCCGAAGGGCCATCGGGCACGAAATTGGGAACCGCAAAGGGCAAGGGCTCGATTATGCCTTGGTCCAATTCCAGCCGCAGGGGGCCGTTTTGTGCGTAAACCGGCGCGGACATCAATGTCAGGCCGACAAAGAGGCTGGTCAGAAGTTTCATCATTTGATCCGCATCCTCTCGGGATTGAATGTAATCTCAACATCCTGCCACTGAGCGTATTTGTCAGCAGGCAAGTCATATCCTTTGGCTCCGCAGCGCAAAATCGCGCGTCGCGCGGCCTGGTATGCCTGATTGGCGGCACCGGCAGACCCGCCAGAGCTGTCCAGCATCCGAATACTGCCGCCTACAACTGTACCATCACGGTTCAGCGAAAACGCAACCACGACCACCGTTTTCAGCGCATCCGTAGACAGTGAACCTACGTTCCAACACCTGGATACAGCCAGTCGCATTGCATCTTTCTCACCGCTGGTGAGCGGCGGGCCCGAGGGCTCGGTGCCAGCACCCAGAGCTTCAGCCAAGGCATCGTTTATCGCAGTCTCGTCTGTCTGCGTTTCGGGTTCCGGGGTCGTCTCGGGCGTTTCAGCAACTTCCGGTTCCGGCGGCGGGCTGGGCCGATTGGGGCGTGTGCGCGGGCGGGGTGAACTGAGCAGGGGTTCCTTGGTTTCTTCCGCCTCGGTCACAATCTCTGGCGCGGCCTCTTCCGGGGCGGTTTGATCTTGCTGTTCCTGCTGCACCTCAGCGCCCTCATCCAAGGACACCGGAGGCGTTTCAAACTCATCCGGCGTTGCCTCGGGCGGTGGCGGCGCAATCGCCTCGGGCGCAACGCGATCGGCAGGGCGCGGCTGCGCTTCTGGTTCGGGCTGCACGGGCTGTGCAACGGTTTCAACCTCAGGCTCGGCCAATGAAGGCGGCTCCTCCGGAAGCTCGGGCTCGGGCGGGGCTTCAACGATAACGGGCGCGGGTTCAGGGTCGGGTTCAGCAGGCGCCACGGGTTCGGGGCGCGGCTGTTGCTCAACCACCGGTTCCGGCGGGCTGGTTTCCGCCTGCTCAGGGTCGGGCGGTTGTTGCAAAGCGGCAGGCACTTCGGAGACGTCGGGCGCGTCGCGCTGCGCGGTCATAGCCGCGAATTGATCAGCGGTGATCACGGAAACATCCTGGACAGCCATCGGCAACGGCTCGGACCGAAAGGTGCCGCCAAAAAGTGCGACGCCAATCAGGCTGACATGCGCAATCGCCGAAATCTTGGTGCCGGTATCCACCGTGCGACCTCACTCTCCACCTTCATCCAGCGTTGGCCCGCCCGTATCGGTTACAAGGCCAACGTTAGAAAACCCGCCCGCATTCAGCGCGCCCATGACCTGCATCACCTGTGCATATGGAATCGCACCATCAGCGCGCAGGAACACACGGTCACTGCTCCGCTCTGCCGCAATCGCGCGCAGCTTGCCAATCAACTCTTCGCGCAAGACATCAGTCGTCTGGATTTGCACGCGCCCATCTGCGGTGAGCGTCACGGTCAATGGTTCCTCGTTGTCACCGGGCAAAGCGCTTGCCGCGGTCTTAGGCAGATCGACAGGAACACCCACGGTCAGCAGCGGTGCCGCGACCATGAATATGATCAGCAACACCAGCATCACGTCCACAAACGGCGTCACGTTGATCTCGGCCATGGGTTGAGCGCGCCCGCGACGCCGTCCGCGTCTGCGCCCGTTACCACCCGAAGATTGCTGAACCGCCGCGCCCATGGTCAGCTGTCCAACTGACGCGACAGAATGGTGGCGAACTCATCGGCAAAAGCTTCGTAGCCACCAACAATCCGGTCACTATCCGCGCTAAGCTTGTTATAGAAAATAACCGCAGGGATCGCGGCCAACAAACCCAGGCCCGTCGCCAACAGCGCTTCGGCGATACCGGGGGCGACAACGGCCAGATTGGTGTTCTGCTGCTCGGCAATCTCGATAAAGGCATTCATGATGCCCCATACGGTACCGAACAGGCCAATAAACGGCGCGGTTGATCCCACCGTGGCCAAAATGGGCAACCCTTTCTGCAAGGTCTCTGCCTCTTTTGCGATGGCAACATCCATCGATCGGTCGATCCGCGCAGTTGCACCGGCGATCAGCCCACCATCATTTCGGTGCGACCTTCGCCATTCGATCATGCCTGCGGCAAAGATCTTTTCAGAACTGCCGTCCGGTTGCGCTCCGATCTGCTCAAACAGCTCATCCAAAGGGTTGCCCGACCAAAAGCTTTCATCAAACACCTGCGCCTCACGACGTGCGGCCCGATAGTTGATCAGCTTTTGGATGATAATGCCCCAGGACCAGATCGATGCACCGATCAGCATCAACATCACCAATTTGACGATAAAGGTCGCGCGGGCATACAGCCCCCACATGGAGAAATCGATCTCCTGCGCCAGCGCCAGCGTTTCAGCTTCCATGAACCTGCTCTTTGTTTTTGCCTGACGGCCGTTTGTTTGGCCTTGTTTTGCCAAACGCTAACGCAATTGGGGTTGAAAAGCCAATAGAACCACCCTTGGCCCGCAAATTGTTACATCAATGCGCGAATCTCTGCCGGAAGGCGGATCGGCTTGCCTTCCTTGTTGATGCACACAGCCGTAACTGAAGCGCGAAAAATCTCGGTTTCCCCCCGCCGAACCAACTGCGCCATCGTCAGGCGCACGCCGGAAATCTCAGTCACTTCGGTTTCAACGATCAACTCGTCATCAAACTTGGCAGGCGAAAGGTAATCGGCCTCAACGCGCCGCACGACCCAAACAATGCCCTCGTCCCGCATGGCATTCTGATCATTGCCCAGATTGCGCACCCAGTCCGAGCGGGCACGCTCAATGTACCGCAGATAATTCGCGTGATAGACGACACCGCCCATGTCGGTGTCTTCATAGTAAACGCGAACCGGGTACACGTGTTTCATTGTGGCAGCTCCAGCCGGGCAAACAGCCTGAGTGCATGAGACGCATCCTGCGCCGCCCCGGGCAGGACCGGATCATAGGCGGCCCGGATCAATGCAGCAATGTCAGGGCGCAGGATCGTTGCCTCACCGGCGACAGCCAGCGGCGATTGCGTCCGAAACGCAGTATCGGACCAAAGCAAGACAGTCTGCACCACCTGGCTAAGGGCAAGCGTTTCCGCCGGAACCTTGGACAATTCCTTGTCCATACGCAGGAACACAAACGCCGCACGGATTGCGCCATCTTCTTCGAACCGGAATATTCGATACTGATTGGCATCCGCAGCCACCAGGCGTTCCACCAAAGGCCCAAGGTCCGGGACCAGCCGATCAAGATCAGGCACTTCCAGCAGTTCTTGCCAGTCGCGAAAAAAGAAGACCATGCAATTGGCACCAAGCTCGGGATCGGTCTCGGCCATCTTATGCCCAGCCAAAGTTACAACGGCTTCGAACGCGCCCTTGACGGTCACCAGCGTCTCGTCTTCGACACCAAACACGATTGGCACGATGGGACGTCCCCAACGCGCAAACAGGAACTCACCGCTTTCGCGTGTAAACAGCGCCTCAATTTCTTCTGGTGTCACACCCAGTCCTTCTTCTTGTTTCAAATACGGCCGCCGGAGGCACAAAACCCTGATCGCACCGCTTCAACCAAACAGATCGCTCTGCCGCTTCGGCGCAGTCATGCCCAAATGAGTCCACGCCTTCTGCGCCAACATCCGTCCACGCGGGGTTCGTTGAATCAAACCTTGCTGCAACAAGAAGGGTTCGATCACTTCTTCCAGCGAGTCGCGGCTTTCTGACAAGGCTGCCGACATTGTTTCAATACCGACCGGGCCGCCCCCATAGTTTTCGGCGATCAGTTTTAGATACCGGCGGTCCGCCCCATCAAGCCCCAGGTGGTCCACACCCAGCCGCGTTAAGGCTCCGTCCGCCAGTTCGCGTGTTATCCGACCGTCGCCTTCAACGATGGCAAAATCCACAACCCGCCGCAGCAACCGCCCCGCAATCCGAGGGGTGCCACGTGACCTGCGCGCAATCTCGCGCGCGCCGTCATCATCTGCCGGAGCCCCCAGCTTTCGCGCGTTGCGCGTAACGATCTCGTGCAATTCATCGACTGTGTAGAACTGCAATCGCGTCGGGATACCGAAACGGTCGCGCAAAGGGGTTGTCAGCAAACCCATTCGGGTCGTGGCCCCCACCAGCGTGAACGGCTGCAATTCGATCCGCACGGTTCTGGCCGCAGGTCCTTCGCCGATCACCAGATCCAGCTCAAAATCTTCCATCGCGGGATACAGCACCTCTTCCACCGCCGGATTCAAACGGTGGATTTCATCGATGAACAGAACATCGCGCGCTTCCAGATTGGTCAGGATCGCCGCCAGATCGCCAGCTTTGGCCAGAACCGGGCCGGAGGTCATACGAAAGTTGACACCCAACTCACGCGCCATGATTTGTGCCAGGGTTGTTTTCCCCAATCCCGGCGGGCCATGGAACAAGGTATGATCCATCGCCTCGCCCCGTTGCTTGGCGGATTGAACAAAAATACGCAGGTTGGCCCGCGCCTCGGCCTGACCGATGAACTCGTTCAGCCCTTGCGGACGCAATGCACGATCGTTGTCCTCGGGCAGAGGATCCGGGCGCAGGGTGGGATCAGCATCTACCATTTAACTACCCTTTCGGAGCCAACAATCTGAGCGCGGCACGGATCAGATCAGCCTCGCCCGCTTCAGGTTGGCTTGCCGCCGCCTCGGCCACGGCTGCTGCCGCGTCAGACGGTCCATATCCAAGATTGGCCAGTGCCGACAATGCACCGGCGGATGCCGCAGCAGCCCCCGATGGCGGTTTCGATGACCGTTTTGGAGCGGGCGCGGGTTCGGCCAGTTCCACTACCTCAAGCGCGGGCCCATCCAGCGCCTCGGCGACCGTCCCGCCCATGGCCATGACCCCCGGCGCTTTATCCTTGAGGTCCAGCACAATCCGCTGCGCCGTTTTCGGCCCTACGCCTTTGGCCGCTTTGACGGCGCCCCAATCGCCCAATGCAATAGCGCGGCTCACGCCATCCGGCCCTAAGGCGCTGAGGATGGCCAAAGACACTTTTGCGCCAACGCCCTGAACCGAACACAAAAGGCGATGCCATTCCTTCTCGACCAACGAGAGAAACCCGTAAAGCTGCATCAGATCTTCGCGCACGACCATGTCGGTATAGATCGAGACTGCCTCGCCGACGCCCGGCAACGCCGCCAAAGTCCGGTCGGAACAATAGACGATATAGCCAACGCCTCGCACATCGATCAGAACGTGATCTGCTGCGCGATAGTCCAGCCGCCCTGTCAGTTTGCCAATCATGCCCGCACCTCTTTCACACGCGCCTGTTGTGTCTTTCCGTAATAGGCGTGGCAGATGGCAATCGCCAGCGCATCTGCAGCGTCAGCTCCTTTTGGCAAACATCCCGGCAGTTGCAACTTGACCATGTGGATGACCTGCTCTTTCTCGGCATGGCCCACGCCAACCACCGTCTTCTTGACCCGATTGGGAGCATATTCGCCCACCGGCAATCCAGCCTGCGCCAATGTCAGCAACGCAACGCCCCGCGCCTGACCCAGCTTAAGCGTCCCTGCCCCATCCTTGTTCACAAATGTCTGTTCGATGGCGGCCTGATCCGGGCGGTGATCGGCAATCACTTCGACAATCTGGTTGTGCAGCGACAACAGGCGCTCACCCAGATCGTCCCCATCTGATTTGCATAACCCATTGGCTACATGGCTCAGACGGCTGCCATTTGATTCGATGACGCCCCATCCCAGGGTCCTAAGCCCCGGATCAATGCCTAGAATTCGCATGTTGTGCCTCGGCCTGGTCGGGTTTTGTGATCTTTTTTCAACGCCTAGCACGAAGCGTGAACATTTTCCAAGCGAATTGGCCCAAAGTCTGAAAACGACACCTATATCTCAGCCGCGACCCAGAGGCAGATTTACGACCCGAAAAAGGTCTGAAAACGGCACCTTTGTTAACGCAAATTTACCAATAAATTAAGGGGGTTTCAGCATTTCAGAGCATTGCAAAAAATGCATAGGACACATGCAAAAACTGAACTTGTGCACGCGAATTGGCAGCACTAGATGCCGCTCAGATCGCAAGATTGAAAAGTGAACACAAACCAGAAGGAAACAGGATATGGCTGCACTGGACACTACCCGCATCGCCACCACTGGCTCGTTCGGCCTCGTTGGCCGTATCGGCGTATTTTTCGTATCGGCCGTGAACGCCGCAATCGAATGGAATGACGCCCGCGTAACCCGCAACGCGCTGATCGTTCTGAGCGACCGCGAACTGGAAGACATCGGCCTGTGCCGTGGCGACATTGACGCCATCGCCGAGGGCCGTCGGTAACTCCGGCAACCACTCACGCGCCCCAATCTCCTCCCTCGAGTGGGGCAAAGACAAACACCGCGCGCATTACGGCACGCGGTGTTTATTTTTTTCATGTTTCGAGATCAGAAGAGAATCTTGTTCATTTGCTGAGACAGCGCCTGCGACACAGGATCAATTTGCATCACCCATGCCCCTGCCTGTTCGACCTTGGTGCCTTCGTTCAAGCTGTCTATTCTATATTGGTATCCGGAGGGGCCAAGGTGTGACAGAAGGAACGCCTTGAACACAAAGAACGCGACAAGCGTGAACAGCAGGACCCTTACCGGCACGGCCGAACTGATTCGTTGCGGTCTCATGACAACCAGGCCATCTTTGCGCATCGTTGCGCGATAGCCCCGGCTCATCTTCTGATGCTTCTTGTTCAGGCGATTAACGCGCTGAGTGAACTCCAGTTGTTTACCCGTCATGGCAGCCTCCAAAAAACCGCCCCCCTCGACTTTGATCAGAAAACGGTAATTAGAGATTGCGACAAAAGCGTGGCAAAATTCCACAAAACTCCTGCAAATGGCCTAATTCGCGCCCTGTTTGGTTAAGATTAGGGTCGTCCATTCACCAATCTCACCTCTATGAGCAAGATTGAACGCGTTTTGTGAATAAACTGAAACCACATCATCGGCCTGTTCGTTAAGGATTCCCGACAGGATCGCATACCCTCCTGGGCGCAGATTCGCGGAGATTTCAGGCGATAACGCCACCAGCGGACCCTTCAGAATATTGGCAAAGATCAGATCATACGGGGCGTGTGCCTTTAGGTCAGGATGATCGAAGCCAGCGGCTTCCACGCATTTCACCGCATCGGACATACCGTTTGCCTTCAGGTTCGCCTCGGCCACGTCAACGGCGACTTCGTCGATATCGCTGGCAATGATTTCGCCATCCCAGACCCGAGCGGCAGCCATGGCCAAAACGGCCGTACCGCAGCCAATATCGGCCACTTTTGACGCAGCAAATCCTTCGTCCATCAAGCGATCCAGCGCTTTCAAGCAACCCAATGTTGTGCCGTGATGCCCAGTGCCAAAGGCCATTGCAGCTTCGATAAGCAACGGAATGCGGCCTTCGGGCAGCTTGTCGGCATCATGGCTGCCGTAGACGAAAAACCGACCGGCTTCGACTGGTGCAAGCTCGCGACGCACATGTGCGACCCAATCTGTTTCAGGCAATTCCGAGACGACAAACGGCTTCGCTTCAAACGCCGCTGCCAGTACCGCCAGTGCAGTCTCGTCCGGGGCTTCGGTGAAATAGCCGCCCACTTCCCACAGGCCCGAACCGTCCTCGACCTCGAACACACCAACACCCGTGGGTTCCGGCTCCAAACGCTCCATCGCTTCGCCCAGACCCTCGGCGGCCTTCTTACCTGTCAGCGTAGTCAGCGCGGTGAATGTGGGCATCTGGGCCTCCTGTCTCAGTTGGCACAGCGCCTAGGACGCCGTGCCGCCAAGGTCAAGCCGTCCGGCCTATTCCGCAGGCGCCGGAGCGTATTTGGTCAAGATTGTCTCATTGCCCGGTTCGGGATGGCGCGGGATCAACAGCGACAACAGAAGTGAAACAATTGCCATAGCCGCCGCCAAACCAAACACTGCGCCCGGCGAAACCACCCACAAAAGCCCCAGCAATGCAGGCAAGAACACGGCGGCGATATGGTTGATCGTGAAAGCCACGGCCGCTGTCGGCGCAATGTCCGCTGGGTCCGCGATTTTCTGAAAATAGGTTTTCAGCGCCAGCGCCAGTGCGAATAGCACATGGTCGATCACATATAGGATCGCAGCCAGCAACACACCCCAGCCAAACCAGTAGATACCGCCATAAGCCGCAAACACGATGGCCAGTCCGGCATATTCGAAGATCAGGGTGCGCCGCTCGCCAAACTTTGCCACAGCTTTGCCCAGCAAAGGCGCGGCCATCATGTTGATCATCAGGTTGATCAGGTAAAGGCTGGTCAGTTCATGCACTTTGAAACCGAACTTTTCGACCATCATGAACCCGGCAAACACAATAAAGATCTGCCGCCGTGCGCCGGCCATGAATTGCAGCGCATAGTAGAGCCAGTACCGGCGACGCAGGATCAGCTTTTTGGTCTGCGGTGTTGGGGCGTCAAACTGAGGATAGGCGATCAGGCTGAACAAGGCCAACAAGACCGTCACGCCGCCTGCGGCCATGAAAACTAAGTTATAGGAAAGATCAAAGCGCTCCCAGGTCAGAACGATCAACCCATAGACCACCGCCGTCGCTGCCGACCCCATCGCAACCAGCCATCCCAGAATTTGCGGCGCGCGATCCTTGGGCAGCCATTGCAGCTGCAGCGACTGATTTACCGTTTCATAGTAGTGAAACCCGATCGAGCTGAACAGGGTCACAAACAACAACCCACCCAAGCTGGGGAACCAGGCAGTTACAGCCGTTGCCACCCCAAGCATCATCAGCGAAATCATCGCCAGAACCTGCTCGCGGATGAAAATGATGACGGCGATCACGCCAATCGCAAGAAAGCCCGGAATTTCACGTACCGTATGCAGCAGGCCAATATCGGCCCCATCAAAATTCGCCACCTCAATGACGAAATTGTTCAGCAGCGCGCTCCACGCATTGAACGCGATGGGCATGGTCATGGCCATCACAAACAAGAGCGTGACAGGACGACGCCAGAACGGAAGGCTCTGCGCCTCGTTAAGGGGCATGGGTTTCAGCATATTGGTCCTCTACGCCCATTTTGGCGCTTTGGCGAGAGGTAAGCCGTTCGCGCACAGCCGACCTGCGCTGATGCAGAAGTCAGTAAAAGCTCTGCGGGTCGATATCGACAGTCAGACGGATGTCCCCTTTCAGACGCAAAGGCGCGATCCAGCGAGCAATCGCGTCCTGAATGGGGGCACCTTTTGGGGCTTTGACCAGCAGGCGCACACGGTGCCGTCCGCGAATACGTGCAATCGGCGCTGGTGCAGGGCCAAAAACTTGCCCCCCCACATCGCGCACAGGGGCATCATTGCGCGCCATCGCGTTTCCGATATCGAAGACAGGGCCGACCTCTGGCCCCGACAGCACGATACCGGCCATGCGCCCATAAGGGGGAACCCCCGCCGCCTGCCGCCCTGCGGCTTCTGCTTTCCAGAACCCTTCTTCGTCGCCAGACAGGATGGCACGTATCACTGGATGTTCTGGTTGGAACGTCTGCAACAACGCCTGCCCCGGCTTATCCGCCCTGCCAGCACGCCCGGCAACCTGCCGCATCAATTGAAACGTCCGTTCCGCCGCGCGCAAATCGGCACCGTGCAGTGACAAGTCCGCATCAATCACACCAACCAATGTGAGTTTGGGAAAGTTATGTCCCTTGGCAACCAACTGAGTGCCGATGATGATATCGGCATCGCCCTCGGCGATCTCTTCGATCTTGGCCTTCAGTGCGCGTGCTGAACCGAAAAGGTCGGAACTCAGCATCGCAATCTTGGCGTCAGGAAAGGTCGCCTCGGCCTCTTCTGCCAGCCGCTCGATCCCCGGCCCAACCGGGGCCAGCTTGCCTTCTACCCCGCAGGACGGGCAGGCATCTGGCATGGGTTTGGTCTCACCGCATTGGTGGCACATAAGGCGTTTCAGGAACCGGTGCTCAACCATTCGCGCGTCACAATGATCGCAGGCTATCTGTTCTCCGCAGGCCCGGCACAGGGTCACGGGAGCATAACCACGTCGGTTGATGAACAGCAGCGATTGTTCACCCTTCTCGATCCGCTGCTGCACCGCCTGTCGCAGGGACGGAGAAATCCATGTCCCGGGCTGCATCTGTTCGACCCGCATGTCGATGGGCTTCATTTCGGGCAGGACCGCCGCGCCAAAGCGCGAGGTCAGATCCACCCGCTCATATTTGCCTGCTTCGGCATTGGCCCAGCTTTCCAACGAGGGCGTGGCGCTGGCCAGAATCACCCGCGCACCACAAATGGCCGCACGCAGAACTGCCATATCCCGCGCGCTGTAGTGCACGCCGTCTTCCTGCTTGTAAGAGGTATCGTGTTCCTCATCGACCACCACCAGCCCCAAATCGCGGAACGGTAAAAACAATGCAGATCGCGCGCCCACAACCAACTGCGCATTCCCCTGCCCGACCATTCTCCAGACCCGTCGGCGTTCCGTCATGGTCGCGCCCGAGTGCCACTCGGCAGGTCGTGCACCAAACCGCGCCTCGACACGGGTCAGGAATTCAGCGGTCAGCGCAATTTCCGGCAGCAAGACCAAAGCCTGTCGTCCCATGCGCAGGGCTTCGGCCACTGCCTCCAGATACACTTCGGTCTTGCCCGAACCTGTAACGCCTTTCAGCAATGTCGTGCCATAATCCCCCGTCCGCTGCCCGGCTTGCAATCGGGTCACAGCCGCCGCCTGATCTTCGGTCAGATCTTTCCCGGGCAGGTTCGGATCAAGATGCGGGTACGGCAGATCACGCGGACTGTCCTCCTCCCGGACGGCGCCTTGTTTAACCAACCCTTTGACAACAGACGAGGTTACACCTGCCTGCTCGGCAAGTTCTTTCAAGGTGAAGGCGAGACCACCATAGTCGCGCAAAACCTCCATCACACGGGATCGCGCATCGGTCATCCGGTCCGGTTCGCCACTGCCAAGACGATAGACCTTGCGCATTGACGGCGGGTCGCCCAACCCCGGCGCACGCGTCGCCAGCCTCAGCATGGCAGGCATCGGCGTCAGCGTGTAGTCGGCCACCTTACCTAGAAAAGCCCGCATTTCTTCACGCATCGGCGCGACTTCGAGTACCCGGATCACAGACCGCGCCTTGTTCAGATCAAACCCGCCCTGTCCCGGGCCCCAGACCACACCCAGAACCTTGCGTGGCCCCAAAGGCACTTCGACAAACGCACCCAGAAAGCACCCGCCTTCAGGCGCTTTGTAATCCAACGTCCGGTCCAGCGGCTGCGTTGTCAGTACCGCAATCAGCTCTCCTTGGTCGAAAAATCCGTTAGCGCTCACAGCATATCCTTAGCAGGGGGTTCCAGCATGGCTCACTTTGAGGTAAAGCCATCCGCGACCAAGGCCAACCCATCAAAGGACTGCCCTCATGAAATTCTTCGTAGACACCGCCGAGATCGACGCCATCGCCGAACTGAACGATCTGGGCATGGTGGACGGTGTGACCACCAACCCTTCGCTGATCCTAAAGTCGGGTCGCGACATTCTGGAAGTAACCAAAGAGATCTGTGATTTGGTCGACGGGCCGGTTTCGGCCGAAGTTGTCGCCACCGAAGCCGATGACATGATCGCCGAAGGCCGCAAGCTGGCCAAAATCGCTCCGAACATCGCAGTGAAAGTGCCGCTGACATGGGCTGGCCTGAAAACCTGCAAAACGCTCAGCGACGAAGGTCAGATGGTCAACGTGACGCTCTGTTTCTCGACCAATCAGGCCATTCTTGCTGCCAAAGCAGGTGCGACTTTCATCTCGCCTTTCATTGGTCGTCTCGACGACATCAACCTCGACGGCATGGATCTGATTGCCGACATCCGTCAGGTCTATGACAATTACGGGTTCGAGACTGAGATCCTTGCCGCCTCGATCCGCACCGTGAACCATGTGACCGACAGCGCCCGCATTGGTGCCGATGTCATCACTGCTCCACCAGCCGTGATCAAGAAGCTGGCCGATCATCCTCTGACCGACAAAGGCCTGGAAACCTTCCTGGCCGATTGGGCCAAGACCGGTCAAAAAATCCTCTGATCTTTAGAATAACTGCGCGGTGCTTTCAGGCACCGCGCCCGACCCAACGGCCCTATGCCTGATTTGTGATCAAGCATGAGGGGCGAGAGCCTCATCGCCACAGCACTCAAGGAAATCCACCTTTGCGTGCATTTTTCCCAAGGCAAAACCGGTCTGGTATGTTATAAGCCGCTCAACAAAAAAAGACCGGACGGGACATGAGCAGCAACCCCAAACTCGAGGATAACCTCCGCGCGGCGATTCTGGCTGAGCCTGACGTCGTGCTGGATGACAAGGACCTGATGCAGGCGCTGGTCAGCGCCAATGAACGCGCACGCGGCGACAATGTGATCGATCTGCGCGGCATCGCCATGCAACGTCTCGAAGCGCGGCTGGACCGGCTGGAGGACACCCACCGGTCTGTCATTGCGGCGGCTTATGAGAACCTGGCAGGCACCAATCAAGTGCATCGTGCGATTCTGCGCCTGTTGGAGCCCGTTGAATTCGAAGATTTCCTACGCGCGCTTGGTGCGGACGTGGCAGATATTTTGCGTGTTGATCACATCACTTTGGTTCTGGAAACAACAGTGGTTCAGGACGATCCAGCCGTCGACAAGCTGGGCGGCGTTCTGACAATTGCCGAACCCGGCTTCATCGACCAGTACCTGACCATTGATCGCGGCGGTCCCGCCCGCGACGTCACTCTGCGCGAGGTCCATCAACCCAACCGCCGCATTTTTGGCGCGCTTGCAGATCAATTGCGCTCCGAAGCCTGCCTGAAGCTTAACCTCGGTCCTGGCCGCCTGCCGGGAATGATTGTCATGGGTGCGCGTGACCCTCGGCATTTCACACCACAGCTCGGCACCGACCTTTTAAGCTTTTTCGCCGGCGTGTTCGAACGCTCGATGCGCCACTGGCTGTCGTGAGCCTGATTTCACCCGCCTGCCGCGATGCGCTGCAGCATTGGCTGGACGGCTTGGGTGCGCTGGCGGGACGGTCCGAGAATACGCAAACCGCCTATCGTGGCGATGTGACCGAGTTCCTGTCGTTCATGACGCTGCACCATGCCGAACGGCAAGGATTGAAAGCACTGGAACGGATCACCGTATCGGACATGCGCGCCTGGATGGCAGATCAACGCAGCGGTGATGTTGGTGCACGATCACTCGCTCGCAAACTCTCGGCCGTCAAAAGCTTTTACCGCTGGCTGGCCGAACGTGAAGGCTTTGAACCCACTGCTGTTTTGTCCACACGCGCACCAAAGTTCACCAAGAAACTGCCCCGCCCCCTTGCCGAAGACGCTGCCCGCGCCATGATCGACACGGTCGAGGTGCAATCCACTTCAGATTGGGTCGCCGCGCGGGACGTGGCAGTGATGACGTTGCTTTACGGGTGCGGGCTGCGCATATCCGAGGCGCTGTCATTGACCGGTGCTGACGCACCTTTACCTGCAAGCTTGCGTATCATCGGAAAGGGCGACAAAGAGAGGGTCGTTCCCGTTTTGCCCGCTGCTCAGGAAGCCGTCGACCGGTACGTGCAGCTGTGCCCTCACCCGCAGGCCCCTGACGCACCCTTGTTTCGCGGCGTCCGCGGCGGGGCGTTGAACCCACGTGCGATACAGAGCGTCATGGCGAAAGCCCGAATGCAACTGGGCCTGCCTGCAACCGCAACACCCCACGCCATGCGACACAGCTTTGCCACGCACCTTCTTTCGGCGGGAGGCGACTTGCGCGCCATTCAAGAACTTTTGGGACACGCGTCGCTTTCAACCACACAAGCCTATACTGCCGTGGACACAGCGCGATTGATGGAAGTCTACAACCGCGCGCACCCCAAAGCCTGACACACACATGCATCAAAACCGCGTGGCTTTTGGTTTGCATCTCAGGCGTGCATCAGTCATGACGCGTGCATGACACTCAGATTCAAAGCTCTTTCCGTCCATCTCTTCACTGCAACTGGCGCCGTTTTTGCCATGCTCGCCATGCTGGCTGCCGTCGAAGAGAAATGGAGCCTTATGTATCTTTGGCTGGTTGTCTCATTCATTGTGGACGGGATCGACGGCCCTCTGGCGCGTCATTATCATGTCAAAAAGAACGCGCCCGAATTTGACGGCGTGCTGCTGGATCTGATCATTGACTACCTGACCTATGTGTTCATCCCGGCCTTTGCCCTGTTCAAGTCCGGGCTGATGGACGGCTGGACCGGGTGGTTTGCGATCATCGTCATAACCTTTGCCAGCGCGATGTATTTCGCGGACACCCGGATGAAGACCAAGGACAACTCCTTTTCAGGTTTCCCCGGATGCTGGAACATGTTCGTTATCGTGATCTTCGCGCTCGAACCGAATTTCTGGATTATTCTGCTGTTGGTGACACTGCTGTCGCTTGCGATGTTCCTGCCCCTCAAGTTTGTCCATCCCGTGCGCACCGAGCGTTGGCGCGGCCTGACCCTGCCCATGGCTCTGGCCTGGACGTTCTTTGCCGGTTGGGCGGCCTGGGTCGATTTTCATCCCGAAAGCTGGGCGCATTGGGGGCTGGTGATCACCAGCCTGTATCTGACCTTTGCAGGCATCGCGCAACAAATCATACCGCAGCGCCACGCCTGACGCAGCGCTGCCGATAGTCGAGCTACATGACGTCCTGCACCTCGAACTCGGTGCCGTTATGGGTAAAGACATCACCCTCTTGCAGGCCCACCATGGCCAGATAAATCGGGCTTTGTGTTGAAATGCCCATATAGGTCTTTCCATCCACCTCGAACCGGGTGGTCGAAACGCATACAACAAATCTGCGATTGTTGAACTTGATCACTGCGCCGGGCTGAACCGTGTCGGTCAGACCGAAGTCGGTGTTTTCAATCACGTCAATCTTGGCGTGGTGTGTATGCACAGGAGCGTCAAACGCAGCCGCCAAGTCAGCGTTTTCGCGTGAAGCGGCGAGGTCATCCTTGTCGTGACCTTCCCGATCATCCAGTTGAGCGTCCTTCAAAAACGCATCGTAATGCGCCTGCGCCGTTGCAAGTTCTTGCGCTTCAAGTGACATCAACCTGTCAATTATGGCCTTCTTTCGGGCGGCGCGATCTTGATCCGTGGTCATGCAATGCGGTCCTTCAAATTCAACAACACGTATATGGTGTGCCCGCCGTTGACGGATTGCAACCGAATTTCACGGATCAGATCAAAAGCCCGGCTGCGCGCTCATGGCGCAACAGGGCCACTTTGGTCTCGACCCCGCCGGCGCCGGAAAAGCCACCAAGACCATTTGCTGAGAGCACCCTGTGGCAGGGAATGATCACCGGAATGGGGTTTGCACCGCAAGCCTGCCCTACAGGTTGCGCAGGCTGCCCAAGCTCTTTGGCGATATCTCCGTAAGTACGCGTTTCGCCCAGAGGAATCGCATACATCAGATCGCAGACCTGTCGCTGGAAGTCAGACCCTGCAACGCGGTAAGGAAGGTCAAACCGGTCCAATTCCCCGGCGTCATACGCTTTCAATTGCGCGGCGGCTTCACGCAACAAATCCGTCGGTTCTCCCACATCCCGGCCATCCCAGACCAGGCGCGTGAGGGCTCCGTCTGTTTCTTCGACACCCAGACATCCAAATTGGGTTTCCACGGCAATCATCGGCATAGGCGCAGCGTTTCAGATCACCAAAGCTGTTGCAAGCAGGGAAAGAAAAACCCCCAGCCGATGGGCTGGGGGTAAGTGTTAACCAAGCGCGTCGTTACAGCGGCTGCATACACCCGGATGCGTGTGGCGGCCCACGTCGGGCAGGATTTTCCAGCACCGCTGACATTTCTCACCTTCGGCTTTTTCAAAGACCACCGCGACACCTTCGATTTCGGGCACGCGGAACGCCTCGGCCGGGGCAGGATCACCCGAGACCGCCAATCCGGAAGTGATGCACAGATCATCCACGTCAAAGGTTGCCAGCAGATCACGGGTCTCCTGATCCTCGACATGAACGATCGGCGCGGCTTCGAGGCTGGATCCGATGACCTTGTCCTGGCGCTGAACTTCCAGCGCAGCGGTCACCGCGCGGCGAACGCGTCGCACTTTGGCCACGGCCTCTTCCAACTCGGCGTGACGCCAGTCGGCAGGTGTTTCCGGGAAATCCACCAGATGGACCGAGCTGTCATCGCCCGGGAAGCGTTCCAGCCACACCTCTTCCATGGTGAACACCAGAACCGGAGCCAGCCATGTGGTCAGGCGATGGAACAGAATGCCCAACACGGTACGCGCGGCGCGGCGACGCAGGCTGTCACCGTCGCAATACAGCGCATCTTTGCGGACGTCGAAGTAGAAAGACGACAGATCAACTGTGGCAAACGTGAACACGGCGCTGAATACACCCTGGAAGTCGAAGGACGCGTAGCCCTTACGCACCTGCTCATCCAGTTCGGCCAGACGGCTGAGGACCCAGCGCTCCAGACGCGGCATCTCCTCGGGCTCGACCCGATCCGCTTCGGTGAAGTCGGCCAATGAGCCCAGCATGAACCGCATGGTGTTGCGCAGACGGCGATAGCTGTCGGCGGTGCCTTTCAGGATCTCAGGCCCGATCCGCTGGTCGGCGGTATAGTCGGTCTGCGCCACCCACAAACGCAGGATATCGGCACCGTATTGCTTGACGACCTCTTCGGGCACAATCGTGTTGCCCAGCGATTTGGACATCTTGTTGCCCTTGGCATCCAGCGTGAAGCCGTGGGTCACCACGTTGCGGTACGGCGCGCGACCCTTGGTGCCGCAAGCCTGCAGCATGGACGAATGGAACCAACCGCGGTGCTGGTCAGTGCCTTCCATGTAGACATCGGCGATACCGTCCTCGGTGCCATCCTCACGATCGCGCAGAACAAATGCGTGGGTCGAGCCCGAGTCGAACCACACGTCCAGCACGTCGAAAACCTGATCGTAGTCGTCCGGGTTGGCGATGCCGTCGAGGATCTTTTCTTTGAAGCCGTCGGTGTACCAGACATCTGCGCCGTCTTTCTCGAACGCAGCCTTGATGCGCGCGTTCAGGTCCGCGTTGCGCAGCAGATAATCCACGTCGGTGGGCAGAGCACCTTTCTTGGTAAAGCAGGTCAGCGGCACGCCCCAGGCGCGCTGACGGGACAGAACCCAGTCCGGGCGCGCTTCGATCATCGAATAGAGGCGGTTACGGCCGGTTTGCGGCGTCCATTTCACCAGCTCGTCGATGGACCGCAGGGCCCGTTCACGGATGGTATCACCCATCTCGCCCATGCCATCGTCCAGCTTACGGTCAACCGAGGCAAACCACTGCGGTGTGTTACGGTAGATGATGGGAGCTTTCGAGCGCCATGAATGAGGATAGCTGTGCTTGATCTTGCCACGCGCCAGCAGCCCGCCAACTTCGGCCAGCTTGTCGATGACGGCTTTGTTCGCGTCGCCCTC
The DNA here is from genome assembly GCF_013034545.1 of Ruegeria sp. HKCCA5763. Classification (NCBI taxonomy): domain Bacteria; kingdom Pseudomonadati; phylum Pseudomonadota; class Alphaproteobacteria; order Rhodobacterales; family Roseobacteraceae; genus Ruegeria; species Ruegeria sp. HKCCA5763. The sequence goes on along the minus strand of NZ_WQGF01000005.1, from coordinate 45,522 downwards.
GCCGCCCTTACGCGACAGGATGTATTTGCCGCCAAAGAAGGGCAAATCAGCGCGGAAGCTGCCATCGTCCATCACGTTATAAGTGATAACCTGTTCCAGCATCCCCAAGTCACGATACAGCTCGAACTCCTCCATTCCGTGCGACGGCGCGCAGTGAACAAAGCCGGTCCCTTCGGTATCGGTCACAAACTCAGCAGCGCGAAAATCGCGGATGTCGTCCCATTCGCCATTGCCGCCTTCGGCCCCGGCCAGCGGATGGGTCAGTTGAACGCCTTCCAGCTCATCTGCTGTCACGTCACGGACACGGGTCCATTGGTCGTCGTTCAGACGCGCGCGACCCAGAACGTCAGCAGCCAGGTTGTCGGCCAGCAGGAACTTGTCGCCTACTGCAGCCCAGCATTCCTCTGGCGCGCCGGTGACTTCGTACAGGCCGTAAGAGATGTCTTTGCCGTACACGACTGCCTTGTTCGACGGCATGGTCCATGGGGTCGTTGTCCAGATTACGACAAACGCGTCATCCAGATCACCTGCATTCACAACCTTGAACTTCACCCAGATGGTGAAGCTTTCCTTGTCATGATACTCGACCTCGGCCTCGGCCAGAGCGGTTTTTTCGATCGGCGACCACATTACGGGCTTCGAGCCCTGATAAAGCGTACCGTTCATCAGGAACTTCATGAACTCATCCGCGATCACAGCCTCGGCGTGATAGTCCATGGTGATGTAGGGATCAGGCCAGTTACCGGTGATGCCCAGGCGCTTGAACTCTTCGCGCTGGATATCGATCCAGCCCTCGGCAAACTTGCGGCATTCCTGCCGGAAGTCGACGATGTTCACCTCGTCCTTGTTCTTGCCCTTCTTGCGGTATTGTTCTTCGATCTTCCATTCGATCGGCAGGCCGTGGCAGTCCCAGCCGGGCACGTAACGCGCGTCGAAACCCATCATCTGATGGCTGCGCACGATTATGTCCTTGATGGTCTTGTTCAGCGCGTGGCCGATATGCAGGTGGCCGTTCGCATAGGGGGGCCCGTCATGCAGGGTAAAGGGCGTGCGGCCTTGTTTCTCGCGCAGGCGGTCATAGACGCCGATGGTCTCCCACCGTTCCAGCCATGCGGGTTCGCGCTTGGGTAGGCCAGCGCGCATGGGGAATTCGGTTTTGGGCAGTTTCAGCGTGTCTTTGTAATCAGGTGTCTGGATCGTGTCGGCGCACATTGGGGGCGTCCTTTGGATGATCTGGTCGTACTAGGATCGAAGCGGTCGGTGCGAGTTCTCAAACACCTTTGCCCGGCGTCTCAGAGGGTCAGAGCGCCGGGGATATAATTCGAATAATGATGGCCAAACGGTCATGCATGGCGGGCTTATAAGACGCCCGCGCCTAATGGTCCAGAGGTTCTGCCTTATGCGGCGAATGGCGCAGTTTGGCCCAGCGGTTCAGCCATGCCAGACCAGCCAACGCAAGGCCAAGCGCAAGCAGCGAGAAGACCCGGATCAACCCGCCTAGCCCTGCGATGTCGATCAGAAAGACCTTGGCAACAGCCAACCCGATCACAACGAGGCCCGCCTTCCGCATCAGGTCCGATCCGCGGGCTAAAGATTGATAGAACAGCGCAGATCCGATCAGCAGCAGAACCAGCGTATAGGTGTAAAGCTCGGGCTGTGTGACGCCGTTTCCTTCAAACATGCCCGCAGAGCCCTGCCAGACGTGGCGGATTGTCAAACCCAACCACATGGCCGCAAGCCCCCCTGCCGCCACATAGCTTGTCATCGTGATCTGGTTGGGCATGTCTTTGATCCGCCAAGCGGACCCGGCGATAACCAGCGCGGGCAGCAGATACGCAATGGCAAGCGTGTTGAAAACCGGCAGACCGAGCACCGGATCAGCATTTGGATTCAACAGCGGGTTTTGCTCGGACACGGCAAGCATGAGATAGAACAGACCATGCGCGGCAAAAAAAACCGCCAACACGTAACGCGCATAGTTCAGCTTACCGCCCAGCTCAAATCTCTGAACCTGAGCAAAAGCCAGCAGCAGCCAGATGACCGCCAGCAGTCCCAGAGCCCAATGGCTGTTGTCGGCGCCGCCTTCGCCAAACCCTTCAAGCCAGCGCAGCAGCAACAGGGACAGCAGAATGCCACCTGTCGCCCACGCTGCGCTTTCCAGCAGCAATGACACCACTGGGCGCTGCAAGGGGCGCTGCACCCACCAACCCGCCACAAACCCCACCGTGGCCGAGCCGTAAACCAATGTCATCTCGAGCACCGGAGCCGAATTTGCCCAATCCAGCCCCGGATCAAGCACCAGTCGAACGGTGACAGTGAAGACACCGGCCCAGATAAACCAGCTCATCGGGGGCAAAGTGAACCTGCGATCCAGAGCCGCCGCCGCCACGACGCTTGCCACCAGCGCCACCGTCAGTGCCGCCGCGCTGAGCACGATGACGCAGGCAAAGACCAGACAAGACAGCGCAGACAAAGTGGCCAACGCAGCACGCATCCGATCCTCTCCGTCAACCCGTGCAAAACGTTCCGCAATCACCACCATCAGGACGGCCAGCGCAACCGCGTGCAAGGCCCAGGGGTAGGCCCCGATCACAGAAGCCGGATGCCAGCCGACCTCCAGCCCGATAGCCATTACCGGGGCAAACAGAGCCGCCCCTCCGGCCCAGATGGCGCGAAACTGGGTTGCTTTCGCAGACCGCCACGCCATTAGGATTGAGATCAAAGCCCCCAAGGCGACCAGCACCGTGACGACCATCGGATAGTCGGCCTCAGCCGTTTCCGCATAGGTGGCTGCAAAGCCTAGAAAAGCTGCGCCTTGGTCAAGCCCGTGCATCAGGACGTTAAACACAAGCCCGACGGCCGGCAGGACGGTCAGGTCCTGAAGCGCAGGTGCATCCTTAGCCCAAAGAAGCAGGGCCAGCACAAGTGCGGACAGTAAAGTAACACCAAGCCAGAACTCAGTTTCCGTGTCGGCCCAATGCCAGGCCAAAATCGCCGAACTTACTGCAATGGCCCCGGCGGCCAATCGGGTCGGAAAATCCGGCCATGGGCGCGCCTTTGGATAGCGGATCATCTGAGAGACCATGGGCCCTGAATGATCCGGCCAGACGCGCCGCGCAGGAATGGCGATCACCAAAAGCGCCAGTATCAATGTGGCGACCAGATAACCCGGTTCCGTGTTTGGCGCGCCTGCTACCAGCAGAAGGTTCGCCGAATAGGCTCCAAACACGGTCAGAACGGACACCCAAGCCCAGCGCTGGACTGTGTCGATGCCAAGCCCCAAAACGGCAACCAGCAGGAAATAGGCATAAAGCCACGAGGGATCCTCGGACGCTCCGCCAACCAGAAATGGGGCCAAAAATGCGCCGATCAGGCCAACCGCGGCCAACAGCGGGCCATGGAACCACCCCAGAACAAGGCCGATCACGGCGACCGCGACCATCCCCGCCAGCGCCGCCTCGGCACCGATCAGGTCGTACAGCTGACGCGCCGCCAGAATGGCCCCGAAAAGGGTAACAAGCCCTGCCCCAGAAAAGACCGATGGTAAATAGGCGGTGGTCGCGTCCTCATCATCGCCGAATTTCCGACGCAAGGCTTCACCCGCAGTGATCAGAATCGAACCGAACCCAAGTGCAGCCAGAACCCTGGCAGCAGGAGGCAGCAATCCGTTTTCGACGCCGTATTGCACAAGAAATATCCCGGCCAAAGCCAGCGATACGGCTGAGACCGCATAAAACCAGTTCTCGCGCAGCCAATCGCCGAACGCTGTAAACCGGTCATGAGTGAATACGATGGCCGATGAAGTCACATCCGCCGTTCCAACCAAAGTTTCTTCTGCTGGCCTTTTGGGCGCGGCCCATGGGGCGGGCCTGCGGGGTTCCTGTTCAGCTTCCGACTGTGGATCAGGCACCTTTTCTAACGGCCCCTCAGAAACCACCGTATCAGCTGAAGACAGGGTTGAAATCTGCGCCTCCAAATCTGCTACGCGACGACGCAATCGGGTCTGCCCGACCACCAGCACAACCAGAGTCACCGGGATTGCCAGAACAATCAGCCCAACAAGAACAAGTAGCGATTCCAACGCGGTCTCCGATCTTTGTCTTGTGGCTAGGCTATCTTGAGAAGGCGAGCAATAACAGTCAGGAAAGCCGCGGCTTGGCTGACCCATACACCCGTTTCAGACAAGTCTACGCTGCCGGAGAGCGCCCGGCGGCAGCAACACCCCTGCTGCGACAACTATGGATGGAACAGAGACCCGACCAGGTAGGCGATCAATGCGGCCAGCCCGCCGATCAACAGCGTCTCCATTCCCGATCGCCACCAAGGGGCCAGCGACCATCGGCTTTTGAGCGCGCCGATTGCGAAAAAGACCCCCATGGTCATCCAGGCAGACATCACAAATGCGTTCGGAATCGAGGCAAGGAAAGGCAGCAAGGGGATCATCCCGGCCACAAGAAACGCAAAAAACGTGGCCAAAGCTGCCTTCATCGGGTGCGGGTCAACACTGCCCAATCCATATTCACCCTCGATCATCAGGTTGATCCAATTTTCATGACTCGATGTAATCTCTGCCGTAGCTTCGTTCAAAACGTCGCCCGACAGCCCCTTTTGGGCAAGGATTTCGCGCACTTCCTCCCGCTCGCCATCCGGGTACAAAGCTATGTGGCGTTCCTCGACCGCGCGGATGCGTCGAATGTTGTCAAGTTCAGCCTTGGTGCCCGAATAATTGCCCGCAGCCATGGAAAACCCGTCAGCCAGCACATTCGCCAAACCCAGCGCGACGATAACAAACGGGGAAAGCCCTGCCCCCGCGACGCCTGCGACGATCGCAAAGGTGGTGACGGATCCGTCGATGCCGCCATAAACAACATCGCGCAACACACCTCGACCTGGTGGTGCATTGATCCGCTCGGCGATTTCCTGTGGGCTGTGACCGTGATCCGTCATGGCTGGCTCCTCCGACACTCCTAGTGTGGCGAAGGGCGGGCACTGACGCTTTGCTTTGGATCAACCCTTGGAAAACAGGCCTTGCAGAGCGCGTTTGATGATACCGCGCGTTGACGGTTTGTGCCGTTCAGAGAATGGCAGCGGGCGGCAAACCTCCATCGCGGCGACGCCCACACGCGCGCTCAGCGCCCCGTTCACCAGGCCCTCTCCAAACCGGCGGGACAGTTTGCTGAGAACGGACCCGCCCAGAACAGGCTCCAGAAGATCGTCGCCGACGGCCACAGCCCCTGTGGCGACCAGATGTACAAAAACGGCACGGGTCAGGCGCCAACTGCCAAGAGTACCGGCCCGACCGCCATAGATTTCCGCGACCCGACGGATCATCCGAAGTGACGCGGCCAGTGCGGTCACAACATCTGCCAAAGCCAATGGGACTAAGGCGGTCACAGTTGCAACTTGCCGGGCTGCGGCCTCAACCTCGCGGCTGGCGGCTTCGTCCAGCGGAGCCAGCAGTTCATCTTCGGCAAGGCTCAGCAAAGCCGAGGCATCAAATTGATCCCCCATACGCTCTGCCAGTCGGTCGCGGCCCCAGCGGGTCTCTTCCCGGCCTTTATAAAAGGTGATCAGACGATTGGTAACAACACGGGCCTGTGCCAGATCGGCATCCGCCAAAGCCGTATCCGCCGCGCGGCGCATTCCGTCGACCCGCGACAATCGCCCCAAAGCTGCCAATTCGCGGATCGCAATGATCAATCCAACCAGCACCAATGCCGCCAGCAAGCCAACTACGACCCACCCCAGAACTGGCGTCCGCGCCACCAGTGAAGTCGCAAAATCCCAAGCTGCAACAGAGATTGCCGCGCCAACAACAGCCAAAGCCAGCCCCCAAAACCAACGCGCCAAGGCGGATGGTTTTCGGGCGGCAAGCCTTGCAGCGCTCTGCATCGCCTGCCCCTGAGGTTGCGCGACGTCTGGCACCGGAGGGGCCTGCGCAACATCAGCAGCAGGCTCATCCGCTTCAAGATCGATCAGAACCGGGCCCTTAGCCATGGGTCATACCTTTGCTGCGCCAGACAAATTTAATGTCCGGCAGGTTTTCGTCATTATCCGCGCCATTGCTGCGCGCTGCTTCGGCAAAGCCGTTGCGCTGATAAAATTTACACGCGCCTGTGTTGGCCTGAAACGCATACAAGCTAAGCCGGGTTTGACGGGATTTCGCGCGATCCAGCAGTTGCCGCCCGATCCCTTGCCCGCGCGCCTGCATGTGCAGGTAGAGTGAGTTGATCTCCGTTTCGTTCAGCGCCAGAAATCCGACCACGCCCACGTCACTTTCCGCAACAGTTACCCAATCCTGATCGATCATTTTACCACAAAAGGCGATGGTTTCAGCGCAACTGTGCAGATTTGGCATCCAGTCATTTTCCAAAGTGAAACCGTGCAGGATTGTCCCGATGGCACCGGCATCTGTGGTACGTGCAGGACGCAAGATAACGGTCACAACCTGTCTCCGATCAGAAACTGAGCTGCGCGATCCAGACGGATATGCGGCGGTCCATCGCCTGGTTTCAGGGTCAGATGCGCAGGGGCAAATGCCATGAACCCATAATCCTCATCCAACCAACTGTCCGCCCCATTTCGCGCCGGACCCAAAAGATGCGCTGGGTCTTCAGGCAATTCGCCGGGATAGAACGCAGCCTGTTTCCCGCTGTCCAACAAGGTGCCCCTCACGCATGGCAACTCCACCCCGTTGTGCCTGCGCATTTCTTCGGTCGTAGCACGCAGCGAAGCCAACGACAGAGCTGCCGTTTGCGCCCCTGCGAAATTCGCACGGTCTCGTGCCTCGCGTGTCAACGCTTCGATGATTGCCGTCATGCGGGGATGTTGTGTGTGGTGCAAATGGTCGGCTTTAGTCGCCGCAAACAGGATGCGTTCGACCCGCTTGCCCAACAGCAACCGGCTGAGCCACGCGTTCCTGCCCGGACGAAAAGCCGAAAGGATATCGGCCATCGCGCGGCGCATATCCTCAACCGCCTGCGGGCCTTTGTGGATCGCGCCCAGCGCGTCGACCAGAACCACCTGCCGGTCGATGCGCGAAAAATGATCACGAAAAAAGGGTTTTACCACCTGAGACTTATAGGCTTCAAATCGCCGCTCCATCTCACGCTGAAGAGTTTTACGGCGTGACGGACCGGACAGAGCCAAAGGCGCAAAGGTAAGCACCGGTGAGCCCGCCAGATCCCCAGGCAACAGAAACCGCCCCGGGGTGCAGTCATAAAAACCGGCGTCACGCGCCTGATTGAGATATGCCGTAAACGATGACGCCAGAGCTTGCGCCGTCGGCTCGTCATGCGCGCCGGACGGGTCTGTGGCCTTTACCTGCGCGAGGTACTCGGCGGCCTCGGCACGTGTCTCGATGCGCGTCAGTGTTTCCTGCGACCAATCTTCGTAGGATTTGTCCAAAAGGGCCAGATCCAGCAGCCATTCACCGGGATAATCCACGATGTCCAGATGCACTGTTCGTGGCCCCTGCAACCCGGCAAGCAACCCTGCGGGGCGCGCTTTGAACGACAAACGCAATTCGGACACAGCGCGGGTGCTGTCCGGCCAATGCGTCGTGGGGCCGGTCAGAGCGGACAGGTGGGTTTCATAATCGAACCGGGGCACCGTATCGTCCGGCTGTGGTTGCAGATAAGCGGCGTTGATCCGCCCTTCTTGCTGCGCGGTCAGGCCGGTCATGCGGCCCCGATCCAGCAGGTTGGCCACGAGCGAGGTGATGAAAACCGTCTTACCCGATCGCGCCAGCCCGGTGACACCCAGACGGATGACCGGCTCGAAAAACGTCTCGGACACGCTGTCGCCGATGGTTTCGACGCCACGCACAAGACTGTCTGCCAGTGATGAGATGACCAAACTGTCGCCCCGCAATTTTCGTTTTACCCTAGATAGGTAGAGGGTGCGGCACATACCAGCGCTTTCGCCCTCTTGCCCGTTCCCGCGCTGCGCTGTACCAGCGACGCATGCCCAGATACGCGTTGAAAGTTGAATACCAAGGGGAACCGTTTGCCGGATGGCAGCGGCAAAAGGATCAGCCGTCCGTTCAGGGGGCCATTGAAGAGGCTCTGTCGCGTATTCAGCCGGGCGCGCACACAATCGCCGCCGCAGGGCGCACCGATGCCGGGGTTCACGCGCTTGGTCAGGTTGCCCATTGCGACATGGCCAAGGAATGGGACCCGTTCCGCCTGTCCGAGGCACTGAACTATCACCTCAAACCGCAGCCTGTGGCGATTGTGAAGGCCGCTCGGGTCGATGAGGATTGGCATGCACGCTTTTCAGCGGTTGAACGGCAATATCTGTTCCGCATCCTGATGCGCCGCGCCCCGGCAACGCATGACCGGGGGCAGGTCTGGCGGATCAACCATCACTTGGATGTCGATGCGATGCAGGACGGGGCAAACATGCTGCTGGGACGGCATGATTTCACCACGTTCCGGTCTTCGATCTGTCAAGCGGCGAGCCCCGTAAAAACTCTGGATGAATTGCGGGTCGAGCAGGTTCCGGGCTTTTCCGGCCCCGAGATCCATTTCCACGTGCGCGCCCGATCTTTCCTGCACAACCAGGTACGCAGTTTCGTGGGTACTCTGGAGCGTGTCGGCGCCGGTGCTTGGACACCCGAGGACGTGCGCGACGCATTGAAAGCTGAAAACCGCGCAGCGTGCGGACCGGTCTGCCCACCGCAGGGGCTGTATCTGGCGCGTGTTGGCTACCCGGAGCCCGTGTTCGACTAAATCGCGCGCATCAGCAAACCGCCGGCAATCACTGCAATGACAAGACCAGCGACCAGTTCGATGGTCGGGGCCAGAACCGAAGCAAAGCGTGTGGCCGAGGCTGAAGCCAGTAGCCCTCCACGCAAACCGAAGGAAGTCCAGCCGACCAGCGTGGTTACTGTGGCCGTGCCCAGCGCCATAGCAAAAGCCCCGGCGACACCTACCATTGCAATGCCCATCTGCCAGGTCAGGATCAGCACGAACAAAGCACCTGTACAGGGCCGCGCGGCAATACCTGCAATAAGGATCATGGCCTCGCGCAGAGTGCCCACATTTGCGACCTCTTCTGCCGTTGGTCCATGCCGATGACCACAATCCGTGCAGACACCGTCATCATGGTGATGTGCATGATCGTGGTCGTGGTGATGGTCATGACTATGTTGGTGGTCGTGAGCATGGTCGTGATCATGCGTTGCCTGGCTTTTTTGACGCCGCGCAAAACTACGCACAGCTCGGAACACCAGCCACAGCCCGATCAAAGCAATCGCGCCATAACTGATTGGGGCCATGACCTGCTCGGTCGCGCCCACAAGGCTTTGGCGGGACATCTGAAACACCAATACCCCGGCATAGACCAGAACTATGGCTGTCACGGCTTGCCCTAGACTGGACAGCACGCTTATCGCTGACAGCCGCCAGAAAGCCACGCGTCGACCCAGCCCGTACCCGCCGATCAGAACCTTACCGTGACCGGGGCCGATGGCATGAAAAAAGCCATAGGCGAAACATACAGTCAGCAGCGTGGCGACGGCCTCAGGCTGTTCGGCGCGTGCGGCACGCAGCGAGCGGGCGATCTGGTTCTGAAATTCGCGTTGCTCACCCGCGGCCCAAGCCGCAAGGGAGTCAAACCCGCCGCTTCCCCAAAACCAAAGAAGCAACCCACACGCAAGCGCGACCGGAACAATCAGGTAGCGGGACATGAAACGCGAATCTCGGTGGCAAAGTTTTCTCCGACCAGGGGAATGTCGTTTTCCTCAAGATCGTAATCTGCATCCAGCGTCAGCAGGAAGGCTTGCATTTGCGCCAACTGGCCATCGATATCGGGGTCGAAACGCTCCGTCTGGCAGGTGGCGGGGCCTGTGACGATGACAGGGCGTGTCACTTCGTAGGCAGTGTAATAGGTCTCATCAAAAGCTTTTGCGGACAAGGCGCTGGCGGGAACTGAACCGCCTTCAACCGCACGCAGATGGGTGGTGACGATGCGGCCATCCTCGGTTGTGGCACTTGGCGAAAGCGGGCCGGACAGCGTGACCGGCATTCCGCCGGAAGTCACAACAAGATCGCCATTATATCCCTCGATCCATTGCGCATCGAACCCGGCCAGAAACTTTTCTTCGCTTTCGGTCAACACACCGTCGCCATCCTGATCCAGCCGCATATCTTCCAGTTGCAGCAGGGAAAACAGCTCATCATAGGCCCATGTCACGCGGATATGGGTCAGTTGACCACTTTCATCCACGATGAATTCAAGCCCGGTGTCGATAAAGACATGTGGGTGGGCCATGGCCGGGATCGGCAGGCAGCAGGATATAACTGTGAACAACCATCGCATGAACGCAAGATAGGTCCGGCTGTCCACCGCGGCAACGGCTTTTGCCATCAAACTGCAAAAACCGGCCGAGTGTCATCCCGGCGGAAACAGCACCAGCGTCTGCAACGCCGTGCCAACGGGACCTTGCGTGTCATAAAGCACCGATTGTGACATCCCGATGCCCGACGGCTGCCAATGCGAGACCGAGTTTGTGGCCAACCAATCGGAAATTGGCTCGCGGTGAATATTTACGGTCAGGTCCGTGTTCATGAAACCCATTTCCGACGTCGGCGCGTTCCACGAAATGCCGTTGCCGCAATCGGCCAGCGGACAAAGGGCCTGAATGGGCGATTGCACTTCACCCTGTAAAAGAAGCGGGGTCCGCATCCACACCGTTTTGGGCCCGGCCCCCTGCTTGCCGCCTGTCGGATACCGAATGTCGCTGTAATGGGCAAAACCGGGCAGGTCGTGACGAATCTCACCAATTGGAAACGGGCCGTCGACTGTATCCTCGATCCGGGGCGCGGTGGTTTTCACATTGGCAACCGGTCCAAGATCACGACGCACCAGGTGCATGGTCGAGGCCGTAGCACAGAGCGTGTCGTTCAGGTCGTGTACCGTAACCCGCGTGGTGGCCAGTGTCTTTGTGTGGCGCGTGGTTTCCGCTGCAACCCGCAAACCGGCCAACGGCAGAGGGCGCAGCAGGTCGACAGTCAGACGGGTCAGCATCTTTTCCGGACCGACTTCGGTTTCCGCCGCCCGCACGATCAAACCACTCACTGGCCCTGCATGGCAGTGATCGGCAGACCATGGACCACGTGCGGGATCGTTGCCGACAAACGCCCCGTCTTCTCGTTGATGAAAATAGGTCTTGTCGGCGAAATCGAGCGCTGCTGCCATAGGCCCCCTCAGATCTTTTCTTGCGTATATTTCTTCAACTCGGCCCGCGCCACCTGACGGCGATGCACCGCATCTGGCCCATCGGCCAATCGCAGGGTCCGCACATGGGTCCAGGCCGTCGCAAGCGGTGTGTCCTGACTGATGCCCTGCGCACCGAACATCTGTACCGCTTCGTCGATCACCTTCAGCGCAACTTTTGGTGCAACGACCTTGATCTGGCTGATCCAAGGTGCGGCTGCCCGCGCGTCGCCCTGATCCATGTACCAAGCGGCTTTCAGGCACAGCAACCGGGCCATCTCGATCTCCATCCGGCATTCGGCAATAATGTCGTAATTGGCCCCGAGCTGCGCCAGTTTCTTGCCAAACGCCTCGCGTTGCAGCGACCGTTTGCACATCTGCTCCAGCGCGCTTTCGGCCTGTCCGATGGCGCGCATACAGTGGTGGATGCGGCCCGGCCCAAGGCGACCTTGCGCAATCTCGAACCCGCGCCCTTCGCCCAGCAGAATGTTTTCGGCCGGAACGCGTACGTTGGTGAAACGGATATGCATGTGGCCGTGTGGTGCATCATCGTGTCCGTAAACCTGCATGGGGCGCAAAACCTCGATCCCTGGAGCGTCTGCAGGCACCACGATCATCGATTGCCGCTTGTGTTTGGGCTGTTCGTCGCCGCCGGTTTTGACCATCACGATATAGACTTTACATCGCGGATCGCCCGCGCCCGAAGACCACCATTTTTCACCATTGAGGACATAGTCATCCCCGTCCCGCACACAGGACATCGACACATTGGTCGCGTCAGACGAGGCCACATCAGGTTCGGTCATTAAATAGGCAGACCGGATCTCACCTTCGAGCAAAGGCTTCAGCCATTGCTCTTTCATCTTCTCAGACCCGTAGCGTTCGAAAACTTCCATATTTCCGGTATCCGGGGCCGAGCAGTTGAACACTTCGGCCCCCAGGGGGGTCTTGCCCATCTCCTCGGCGAAATAGGCGTATTCGACGGTGGTCAGCCCAAATCCCTTGTCACTGTCGGTCAGCCAGAAATTCCACAACCCCGCCGCCTTGGCCTTGGCCTTTAGCCCTTCAAGAATTTCGGCTTGGCGCTGTGTGTACTGCCAGCGGTCGCCCTTGTTGATTTCGGCGTGATACTCTTCTTCCAACGGCATGACCTCATCCCGAATCATATCGGCAACACGTTGCAGAAGAACGCGATTTTCCTCGCGCAGGGTAAATGACATGTTCACGGACGCATCCTCCTGGTACATCGAGACGGGGCTATACTTTCGCGGCAAGGATGGCTTAACTGCCCCAAGCCTGTCCACCGCAGTGACGGGACGTCACCACTTCAAAATCAAAGCAGGAGCTGCGCATGGCGTTGTTGATCGAAACCGGGTTGTCCGATTGGATAGGCGACAGTGAAATTGCCGCCAAATTGCAGGCTGCTGCACCCGATGCGGATATCCGCACCCCTGAAACGCTTGGAAACCCCGAAGACATCACGATGTTGGCCTTGGTCAATATGCAAAGCGACCATCCCACACGCTTGCCGAACCTGAGGCTTGTTCAGAAGTTGGGGGCGGGCGTGGAAACCATTGTAAGCCATCCCGACCTTCCAGCCCATGTCCGCATCGCGCGTCTAAAGCCAGATGCACCGGCACAGGGTATCGCCGAGTGGTTTGTGGCTTACATCCTGCGCCGCCAACGGCATATGGCGTTCCATGAGGCCGCCCAAGCCCGGTCGGAATGGTCGCCGCGAGAGCCGATCTTTACACCCGACACAGTCGTAGGTGTTCTGGGTCTGGGCCATATCGGTGCCCGCACCGCTTTGATGCTGCGGGCCATCGGATTTCAGGTCATGGGTTGGAGCCGCACACCAAAATCCATAGAAGGTGTGACCTGTCTGCATGGACAAGACACCCTGCCCGAGCTTTTGGGTCAATGCGATCATGTGTGTGCTATTTTGCCTTCGACACCACAAACCGTTGGTTTGTTCGACGCAAAAACGCTGGAGTCGATGAAACCCAGTAGCCAGTTGCTGAACGCCGGGCGCGGGGATCTGATTGACGAAGCCGCCCTGATCGAAGCGCTGGACAAAGGCACACCGGCTCATGCCGTGCTGGACGTTTCATCAGTGGAACCTCTGCCGCAGGGCAGCCCGTTATGGGCCCATCCCGGCGTGACGATCACACCGCATGTCTCGGGGTGGCATCTGGGCGACGCGCTTTCAGACGTCGCCGAGAACTTTCAACGGCTCAACTCTGGCGCGCCCTTGCTGCATGAGGTGGATCGAGCTCAGGGCTATTGAGGCCCGTACCGCAGATCAGGGCGTGAGAATCCAGTTGCCATTGCCGTCATTGCACCGGCGGGTTCTGATCTCGCGGCTCTGATCCCCACCTTCCGGCTGAATTATGTGTTGAAGGCTGACGCAGTTCCCCTGCACATTTTGCACCCGGATCGTGCCTTTTGATCCGGTGTCGTCATTTTTCCAGGCCCGTTCCTGACCCACGGATGGCGTACCACTGGTCAGCAATGTGTTCGCGGTTACGTTGACCACTTCGAAATCCGCAGGCGACAAGCCCATCTCTGCAATGATTCGCGATAGGGGCTTGGCGTCTGCCAAACTGGTCATCAAAAGAACACCACAAGCGACGATTGCGGGCAAAAACTGGGCTTTCATAGCGGCCTCACAGAACTGAAATCATTTGTGTCCAAGGATATACCGCTGCCGCTGCAGGGCCAAGCCCCTGACGTCGACCTTCAAATTATCCCGAACAAACCTATCGCGCCGGTGGACCTATCTGCGCTCGGTCTTTGCGCCCATAGTGCCGTACAAACGACCCAGAGGCTCATGATGACCAACCCAACCTATTTTGCCCCAACCGGGGGCCATCCCGGTCAGGACCAACTGTTGACCGACCGCGCCATGTTCACGGACGCTTATGCGGTCATTCCCAAAGGCACGATGCGCGACATCGTCACCAGCTCCCTGCCTTTCTGGGAAGGCACGCGCCTGTGGGTTCTGTCGCGTCCGCTCAGTGGTTTCGCCGAAACGTTCTCGCAATACATCATGGAGGTACAACCCGGCGGTGGCAGCGACCAGCCTGAAACCGAAGCACAGGCCCAGGCCGTTCTCTTTGTGGTCGAGGGGGCTGTCACCTTAACCCTGAATGCCGAAAAACATGTATTGGAAACAGGGGGGTATGCCTATATTCCACCGGGAAGCGACTGGGCATTGCACAACACGGGTGACGCAGTCGCCCGGTTCCATTGGGTCCGCAAAGCCTATCAGTCGGTGCCCGGGCTGCCTTTGCCCGATCCGATCATAACCAACGAGCGAGACGTGACACCGGTCGAAATGCCGGGAACACAGGGCCGCTGGTCGACCACGCGGTTTGCCGACCCTCAGGACCTGCGCCATGACATGCATGTGAACATCGTCAATTTCGAACCCGGCGGGGTCATCCCGTTTGCCGAGACCCATGTGATGGAGCACGGGCTCTATGTGCTGGAAGGCAAAGCCGTCTATCGCCTCAATCAGGACTGGGTCGAGGTTGAAGCGGGCGATTACATGTGGTTGCGCGCCTTCTGCCCGCAAGCCTGTTATGCAGGTGGTCCGGGGCGATTCCGGTATCTGCTGTATAAGGACGTCAATCGGCACATGCCGTTGTCTTTGCCCTAAGGTAAACAGGTGGCTCGCAAAGGTGTGCCGTGAATTTGTGGCTTCGGGGCTTCACACGCGCGCCGGAATTTGCTGAAATCCAAGCAAATTCTGATTTTAAGCATTGGAGATTGTTCCATGAAACTGCGCCCTGCCCTGCTGGCCATCGCCGCATCTGCGACCCTTTTCACCTCGCCCCTTTCCGCCAAGGAAGAGACCAAGTCCGTGTTCGTCATGAGCCGCACCTGGGCGGTGACACAGGTCTCTGACGCGCCGGTTGTGTACCGCGCCACGCGTGACAACAACAACCTCAACCCGTTTGGCCCCCCGCCACGTTTGCGCACGCTTCAGGCCATCGCCGCAATTCAGCAGGCAACCGGGTGCAAACCGATCGTGGCCAGCATGTATCAGAACATATCGGGCCAGTTCTTTTCGCAGGTCAGCTGCAACTGACAGAACGTCAGTTAGGGCATTGAGGTCGCCTGACCACCCTGCCATAGCTTGCGCATGAAACTCGCGATTAACGGATTCGGCCGTATCGGCCGCACGATCCTGCGGCAGGTTCTGGCCTTGCCGCAAGGGTCAGATATCGAGCTGGTGCTGATCAATGACATAGCTCCGCTGGAAACATGCGCTTACCTGTTCAAGTACGACAGCACATTCGGCCCTTATCCCGGTGATGTGTCCCAAGGGGATGCCGCGCTGATTGTGGATGGGCGGACGATCCCAATGACGCACAGTGCCGATCTGACTCGCGTTGATCTGTCGGGCGTGGACGTGATGCTGGATTGTACAGGCATTGCCCGCAGCTCTGACGTTGCGCGCCGTGGTCTGACCGCAGGGGCTGGCAAAGTCCTGATCTCGGGTCCTTCGCCTGCTGCCGATGTCACCATTGTTCTCGGAGCCAACGAGGAGCAATTGGGAAGCGCCCGGATCGTTTCAAACGCGTCCTGCACCACCAATGGGTTGGTGCCGCTGGTCAAGGTCATCGACGATATCGGCGGTGTTGCGGCAGGGCACATGACGACAATCCACTGCTACACCAATAGTCAGCCCATGGTAGACGCCCCACGCGGCGACCTCGCCCGCTCACGTGCAGGTGCCCTATCGATGGTGCCCACCACATCGAGCGCCATGCACTTGATAGACGTCGTTCTGCCGCATCTGGCCGGGCGCATCTCTGGGGCGGCTGTCCGCGTTCCTACAGCAAGTGTGTCTGCCGTGGACCTAATAGTGACACTGGAACGGGGCCTGAGCGCGGATGCCTTTGAAGAGGCGCTGAAAGAGGCCGTTGCTGCATCCCCGGTCCTTGGCTGGACAGACATGCCGCTGGTCTCGTCCGACCTTCGCGCACGCTCGGAATCTCTAGTCATCGCCGGCACTGAAACCCGAATGGTCGGAGAAAACCAGGTGAGGGTCTTTGGCTGGTACGACAATGAATGGGGTTTCTCGGCGCGCATGCTGGACGTGGCCCGCCTTATGGCTGCCCAATAGCCGGACCGCGCCCCGCAATTGCGTGTGCGATCCGGCGTCGGCTTGGTTATTTGTGCCCCGACAAACTACCGGAACCGTGCCCGGACATCCCACCAGATACTTCTTCTGTGGCCTCGTCCGTAAGCTCTTCCGGCAGAACGAGATTGAGTACGATGGCAATAACCGCCGCAGGCAACAACCCACTTTTCATCAGGATACCCAGCGTGTCCGGCAAGTGCTGAACTGCATCGGGTTCAAGCTGCAACCCGAATCCGATGGAAAGCGAGATTGCAAAAATCACCATATTGCGACGGTTCCAGTCGACGTCAGACAGCATCGAAATACCCGCAGCCACAACCATCCCGAACATGACGATGACGCCCCCGCCCAACACCTCAATTGGAATGGTCCGGATGATTGCACCGACCTTGGGAACCAACCCGCACAGGATCAGGAACAAGGCACCAATGGTCACGACATGGCGGCTCATCACGCCGGTCATCGCGATCAGACCGACATTTTGGCTGAACGACGTGTTGGGCAATCCGCCGAATACACCGGCCAGCGCTGAACCGAAACCATCGGCGTAAGTAGCACCCGAGATTTCTTCATCTGTCGCTTCTCGACCTGCACCACCTTTGGTCACGCCCGAAACATCGCCAACAGTTTCGATGGCAGACACAAAAGCCATGAGGCAGAAACCGATCACAGCTGCAAATGAGAATTCAAACCCGTATTTAAACGGAACAGGCAGAGCAAACGCCGAAGCGCGACCCCAGCTTGCACCAATCGCTTCAAAGGTCACCATTCCGACCATCAATGCGTAAAGGTATCCAACCGCCAGACCAATCAAGACTGCTGAAACTGAAAGCATACCCCTGGCGAAGAATTTCAACGCAAGCGTTACAACAACAACGACCATCGCCGCTGACCAGTTCAGCATTGACCCGTATTCTGGTGTGCCGATCGCCGGAACCCCTCCAGCAGCGTACTGGATGCCAACCTTGACCAACGCCAGACCGATCATTGTGACCACAAGACCGGTCACCAGCGGCGGCAGAGCGAAGCGTATCTTCCCGATGACAGCCCCCAGACAGGCATGGAACACACCGCCGATGATCACGCCCCCGAACAAAGCTGCCAACCCGTCGACCCCTTTGCCCGCCACAAGAGGGATCATGATCGGCAGAAAGGCGAAACTTGTTCCCTGAACAATCGGCAACGCTGCCCCAACCGGACCCACAGTGACCGTCTGCAACAACGTTGCCACGCCGGCAAATAGCATCGACATCTGGATCAAGTACAAAAGCTCTGGGAAATCAGGCGAGTTCGAACCAAACCCAAACCCAGCTGCGCCAGCGACAATGATTGCAGGTGTCACGTTTGAGACGAACATCGCCAGAACGTGCTGAATACCCAGTGGAATCGCCTTGTGCAGCGCGGGTGTGAAATTCGGATCCCGAAGCTGTTCGGGTGTTCCAATTGAAGTTTCGGCCATGGGCACTGTCCTCTCAGTCAGAGTTCACGGGGGTATTGCCGCTTATCCCGCGGCTTCGTTGGGTTTCGGCACCACCTCATAGGGTGTGTCGAACCAGTGTTCTTCCAGATTTGATCCGGTGCCGATCCTGTCCACCACCGCAAACAGACCCGGGCCATGTAGAGGTGTCAGAACGCCATGCCATGTACCGCGGTGGTAATTCACCATCTGGCCCGGCTTGGTTATGAACGCGCGCGGAACGCCCGGTTCCCCGGCATTGTCTGCCGCGACGACCACCAGAAAAGGCTGATGCGTCATGGGAATGAAAGCCTGACTGCCATCCGGATGGCGCTCGACCATCTCAAGCGTGTAGGGCAATGAACGGGGGTTGGCGTTGAACAGGCTCAGCCCAGCCCGACCATCAGAAAAATCCAACCGCGCGCGGTCGTGAAACCGCCCGCATTGCCCTTGGTTGATGATCTTGTCGGGCGGTCCAGACGCCTCGATCAAATCGCCAAAAGGGGCAAATGCGTCTGCCGAGATTATTTCTGTCACGATCTGCCGGGTCATGCGGGCAACACATCCCTCAGACGAAACTCGGCGATCCGTTCAACCTGACGGCAGGCTTCGGCAAATTCCGTTGTGCGATCCTGTTCAATGCGTCGCTGAAAGGCTTCGAGGATCGACGCTTTGTTATGGTCCCGTACCGCAATTATGAAAGGGAACCCGAATGCCTGCGTGTAGCGCTGGTTCAGATCGGTAAACGCCTCACGCTCGGCATCGGTCAGTGCGTCCAAACCCGCTGACGCCTGTTCAGACGTGCTTTCCTGTGTCAGCCGCTTGGCCTGCGCCAGCTTGCCCGCCAGATCCGGATGCGCGGTCAGAACGCCCAAACGCTCGTCTTCTGAAGCCGAACGGAACATGCGCGTCAGCGCGTTGTGCAACCCGCCTGCGGTGTCATGTGCCGGGCCCAGCTCCAGATCAAAGGCGCGGTCAGCAATCCAGGCCGAATGCTCAAAAATACCGCCAAATGCCTCGACAAACGCGGTGCGGTCCATCTGTGACGGACGCACGCGATGCACCGGCGGATAGGAGGTTGCCCAATGTTGCGCGATTTGCAATCGCGTTGCGAACCAGACATCGGCAAATCCCCGTGCATAGTCCAAGAACCGTTTCAGCGCCATCACACGCCCCGGTCGGCCAATCAGGCGGCAATGCAAACCGATCGAGAGCATCTTGGGAACGCCCGCCTCACCCTCAGCGTACAGTGCATCAAAACTGTCTTTCAGGTACGCGAAGAACTGATCACCCGAATTGAACCCCTGCGGGGTGGCAAAACGCATGTCGTTGCAATCCAGTGTGTATGGCACGATCAACTGATCCCGCCCACCTGTCTGCAACCAATAAGGAAGATCGTCCGCATAGGTGTCGGCGACATAGGCAAACCCGCCCTCTTCCGCGACCAGACGCACCGTGTTTTCAGAACAGCGCCCCGTGTACCACCCGCGCGGACGTTCACCGACAACTTCTGTGTGCAAACGTATGGCCTCGGCTATTTGTGCGCGTTCTTCGTCCGGGGTCATATCTTTGTGTTCGACCCACTTGAGACCGTGGCTGGCAATTTCCCAACCAGCGGATTTCATCGCCGCCACCTGATCGGGCGACCGCGCCAGAGAAGTCGCCACGCCATACACCGTGATCGGAAGATCCTTCATCAGCCGATGCAAACGCCAGAACCCGGCGCGGGCGCCGTATTCATAGATCGACTCCATATTCCAGTGCCGCTGACCCGGCCACTGCGCGGCTCCCACGATCTCGGACAAAAACGCCTCGGACGCGTCATCGCCGTGCAGCACGCAGTTTTCGCCACCCTCTTCATAGTTCAGCACAATCTGAACGGCCAACTTGGCCCCGCCCGGCCACTTCGCCTGCGGAGGGTGTGCTCCGTATCCGATCATGTCCCGGGGGTAACGCGGCGGCTGCATGGTATGG
Source organism: Ruegeria sp. HKCCA5763 (assembly GCF_013034545.1). Taxonomy (NCBI): domain Bacteria; kingdom Pseudomonadati; phylum Pseudomonadota; class Alphaproteobacteria; order Rhodobacterales; family Roseobacteraceae; genus Ruegeria; species Ruegeria sp. HKCCA5763. Next base: position 25,720 of record NZ_WQGF01000005.1, on the reverse strand, counting down.
TCCATTTCTATTTCTGTTTCCAACAGACTTACCCCAGAACACAGCCTTTGATTATCAAATCAATCCGAACGCTGTTTCCGGTTCTTTCGGCATTTCAACTGTTTCGAACTTTGCGCCAGACTGTCAAAAATCAAAAGGCACATGATAGGAGAGACCGGTGGCAGGCTATTTGACAACCCATGTTTTGGATACCGCACGTGGCTGCCCTGCCGTGGGGCTGAAAATCGCGCTTTACCGCGTGTCCGGCAACTCTCATCGCAAACTGGTTGAGATGGAAACCAACGCGGATGGCCGTACCGACAGCCCAATATTGCCGCAGGACGCATTTAAAACAGGCACTTACGAACTGATTTTCTTTGCAGGCGATTACCTGCGTGCAACAGGTCAGGACGGAGACGATCCCTTGTTTCTGGATCAGGTACCCATCCGGTTCGGCATGTCCGATGCAGAGGCGCATTACCATGTCCCGCTTCTGCTTTCGCCCTACGGCTATTCGACCTATCGCGGGAGCTGATCGAGAGCTGAGGTCTTAAGCTGGGAGCTCGGCGCTTCGAACGATTTTTCCGATCCGTTCGATCATGAAGTCCATGAACAAGCGAGCCTTCGGATCTTGATGTCGCCGGTGCGTGTAAAGACAGGCCATTTGCACAGAAACCGGCGGCGTTTCCGTTGCAACCGGGACCAGGCGTCCCGATCTGAGGTGTTCGGCGACTTCAAAAACGGGTTTCATTGCAATCCCTTGCCCTGACAAAGCCCAATCTGTCAGCACGTCTCCATCATCGCATTCAAACCGACCCGACACCGCAAAACGTTTCGGTCCCTCGGGGGTTTCAAGCATCCATTGAAACTCGGCCGCTCCCGGAAAGCGCAGGTTCAGGCATTCGTGTTTGTCGGCGACCAGATCAGCACCGGTTGATGGCATTCCGCGTCGCGATACATAGTCGGGGGCGGCACAAAGCACGCGCTGACAATCTGCGATCTTACGGATGCGTAGGGTGCTGTCTTCGGGTTGGCCGATAAAGAACGCCAGATCCAGCCCTTCGGTTGTCAGGTCGACAGACCGGTCCGTCAGGCGCAAGCGCACGTCTACTTCTGGGTACGCAGCCAGAAAATCAGGAACATGCGGTGCCAGCAGACGGCGACCCACCCCCAGCGGCGCCGCCGCAAACAATGATCCACGTGGGGCTTCGGTCAGATGGGTCACCTTAGCCTCGGCATCATCCACCGCGTCCAGAACCGCGACAGCTCCGGGATAAAACGCTTTGCCTTGCTCGGTCGGAGACAGATTGCGGGTCGTACGCTGAAAAAGGCGTACGCCTAAGTGATCCTCAAGCTGAGAAATCCGCGCTGAAGTCACAGCCGGAGAAATTCGCAGGTCTCGCCCCGCGGCGGACATGCTGCCCAGATCGTAGACCCTGACAAAGGTGCGGATGTTATCGAGATAGGACATCTTTTCGTTTTTTTTGATACAGTTTGACAATATACGGGAATACCGAAGAAAAGCCTGTTTGCCTAGTGTGGTGGCAACCAATCGGAGACCTCTGAAATGTACGACTTTGCAGTGTTCTGGGACTGGATGGCGTTTGCCGTGCGCTGGTTGCACGTGATCACCGCCATGGCCTGGATCGGATCCTCATTTTATTTCATCGCGTTGGACCTGGGGCTGAACCGCAATATTCCGGGTCCGGCGGATGGCGAGGAATGGCAGGTGCATGGCGGCGGCTTCTACCATATCCAAAAGTACCTGGTGGCCCCTGAACGGATGCCCGATAACCTGACCTGGTTCAAATGGGAAAGCTATTCAACCTGGCTCAGCGGTGCAGCGCTGCTGATGATCGTCTACTGGGTTGGAGGAGAGCTGTATCTGATCGATGCGGAAAAGGCCGATCTGGCCCTTTGGCAAGGTATTCTGATCTCGGCAGCCTCGCTGACCGTTGGATGGCTGGTCTATGATTTTCTGTGCAAGTCCGGGCTTGGGGAACGCCCCACTTTGCTGATGGTTTTGCTGTTCGTGCTGCTGGTCGCGATGGGTTGGGGCTACAACCAGATCTTCACCGGGCGTGCGATGATGCTGCATCTGGGCGCGTTCACCGCCACGATCATGACGGCAAACGTTTTCTTCATCATCATGCCCAATCAACGCATTGTGGTGGATGATCTGAAAAACGGGCGCACACCGGATCCGAAATACGGCAAGATCGCCAAACTGCGCTCGACGCACAACAACTACCTGACTTTGCCCGTCCTGTTCCTGATGCTGTCAAACCATTACCCGCTGGCTTTTGCGACGGAATACAACTGGATCATCGCCGCGCTTGTGTTCCTGATGGGCGTCACCATCCGGCACTATTTCAACACCCGCCATGCACGCGCCGGCAATCCCACCTGGACCTGGTTGGCCACGGCGCTGCTGTTCATTGCCATCATGTGGCTGTCGACAGCCCCGATGTACCAGCCGCTGGAAGAGGCAGAGGCACAGCCACTAACACCATATGAACAGAAATTTGCTGATGCGGACGGGTTCGAAGACGCCCATGACATTGTTCTTGGGCGCTGCTCGATGTGTCACGCGCGCGAGCCGGTGTGGGAGGGCATTCTTTGGGCCCCGAAGGGTGTGCTTTTGGAAACCGAGGCCGACATCGCCAGAAATGCAAAGCAAATCTATTTGCAGGCGGGCGTAACCCACGCGATGCCCCCGGCAAACGTAACCTACATGGAACCAGAAGACCGCCAGGCCATCATCCGGTGGGTGCGCAACGCAGGACTGTAGCAGAAACGCAATTTGCCCCAAAATTTCGCATCTGGCTGATAATCTCTTTCCCAGATCGCGCTCAGATGCTCTAACCTGAATGCAAAGGTCCGTGGCAAACACGGTGTATGATATTTGGAACTGGGACATTTGGGGCAATTCATGCAAGGGAGCAAGCCGCAAGGCCGTCTGAGGCGCTGGCTGGGTGTCGCTGTTTTGGCGTTGGCTCCAAACGTGTCACTGGCATTGGAAACCTCTCTGACTGCACCAGGTGCGTCCAAGGAGCTGGTGGATCGCCTGAAAGAGACGTCATCCGTCACCACGGCAGAAGAGCGCGGCCTGGACACCCCGCTTGAAATCCTTTCCGCCGCGCTGTCGGATTACCGCACAATTGTGCAGATTCTCTATGATGAGGGGTATTTCAGCCCTGTCGTCAGCATCAAATTAGACGGTCAGGAAGCCGCCGAGATAAGTTCGTTGACCGTGCCTGCTAAAATCGACCGAGCAGCAATTACGGTTGAGACTGGACCCAGCTTTAAATTTGGCACTGCCACAGTGCAGCCACTGGCCCCTGAAACCGTTCTGCCGGAAGAGTTTGCCACCGGCAAACTGGCCACAACCGGTGCAATTCAGCAGGCCACCTCGGCCGGTGTGCAAGGATGGCGGGATGCAGGCCATGCAAAGGCCGGGGTCGCTGGGCAAACCGTCATCGCGCGTCATTCACAGGCGCAGCTGGACGCTCAAGTCACGCTGGAACCTGGGCGCAGGCTGACATTTGGCAAGATGTTTATCAAGGGCGACACAGATGTGCGCCACACATCCATCGAAAAGATCGCTGGTTTCCCAAGTGGCGAGGTTTATTCGCCTGAAAAGATCCAAAAGGTCGGAACGCGTCTGCGCCGCACCGGCACGTTCAACGTCGTCTCGCTGCAAGAGCGCGAGACACCAAACCCGGATGGAACGTTGGACTTCGATGCCACGTTCGAGGACCTGCCCAAGCGACGGTTGACCTTCGGGGTCGAACTGGCCTCGCGCGATGGCGTTGACGTCACCGCGACCTGGACCCATCGCAACATGTTCAAACGTGCCGAGCGTTTGCGATTTGAAGCGGCGATACGCAATATCGGCGGGGCCGAGGATATCGATGGCCGGATCGGGTTGCGCCTGGATCAACCGGATCGCCTCGGGCCGGACGACAACACGTTCTGGAGCGCATTGCTGGAACGGCGCAACACGGAAAACTACAACGTATCGGTTGCGTCCTTGGCCTATGGTGCACGCCGCACCTTTTCCGACAATTTGTATGCCGAGGCGTCCGCCGGATTTCAACTTTCAAACGCCGATGACGCCTATGGCAGCGGTCGCAAGTTCAGGTATTTCATCCTGCCCTTCCGATCTGAATGGGACCAACGCGACAGCAAAGTCAGCGCCACGCGGGGGTTTTATTTGGATTCGCAAGTCATGCCCTTTGTCGGAATTTCCGGAACGGACACCGGTATCCGCCTGTTCTTTGATGGCCGGGCTTATACAAGCCTGGGGACCGGCGGTCGGATCGTTCTGGCCGGGCGCGCGCAATTGGGCTCAGTCATCGGCCCGCCTGCAGATGGCGTAACGCCCGATTTTCTGTTCTTCTCGGGCGGCGCGGGCACTGTTCGCGGGCAACCCTTCGAAAGCCTTGGCATTCCAGTCGGAACCGGCATCGCAGGCGGCAAGTCGTTTATCGGTTTGTCTGGCGAAATCCGCGGCAAGATCACTGATAGCCTGTCACTGGTCGGGTTTTATGACTACGGTGTTGTCGATACGTCCTCGTTCATTGGCAGCGGTGCAGAAGATCACGCCGGCGCCGGTATCGGCGTAAGATATGATCTGGGCGGATTTGGACCTTTACGACTTGATCTCGCCTATCCGGTGAGTGGCCCCACCGGGGACGGCCTGCAGTTTTACATCGGGATCGGACAGGCATTTTGAAACGGCACCTTTCATATACTCTGCTGATCGGAACGCTGACGTTTGCACCTGTCGCCGGACTGGCGCAGGAGGATGAAGGCGGCAGCATGATCGAAAGGTTCCTGCAGGACACGCTGTCAGGAGACGATCAAAACGTGACGGTCTCGGGTCTGCAAGGCGCGCTGAGTTCGCGGGCTACAATCGACGAGATCACTGTTGCCGATGACGAGGGGGTCTGGCTGACCATTAAGGATGCCGTGCTGGACTGGAACCGACTGGCATTGATCCGTGGCCGGTTTTCCGTCAACGCCCTGACTGCACAGGAAATTGACATCGCCCGCACCCCGGGCACAACCACCAAAGATACGCCGCCCCCAGCAGCCGAAACGCAAGCCTTTCAACTGCCCGAACTTCCCGTCGCAATTGAAATCGGTGAAATCAGCATCAGCGAACTGTCTCTGGGCGAGCCGCTGATCGGCGTTGCGGCAGAGTTGGCAGTGAATGGTAACCTGTCGTTGGCGGATGGCACGCTGGACACCAATCTTGATATCACGCGCCTGGACCGCGCCGGGGACGAAATCAAGCTAAGCGCAGGATTTCAGAACGCCGACAGCCAGATCGACCTTGACCTACAAGTGACCGAGGCGGCGGGCGGCCTGATTTCGACGGCTCTCAATATCCCAGACAGCCCACCCATTGGGTTGACCGCAAAAGGGTCTGGGCCAGTAAGCGACTTCACCGCCGATATTGGTCTCAGCAGCGATGGCCAGCCGCGTGTGACCGGGCAGGTTCGACTACGTTCAGCCCCGAACGCTGCGGCAAGCGCAGATGAAGGCATTGCCTTTACTGCCGATCTGGGCGGTGATCTAACACCCTTTGTCGCCGACAACATGGATACGTTTTTCGGCACCAAAACACAGTTGTTCGTGGACGGTCGAACCGAGCCGGATGGCGCGCTGAACATCAGCGACCTTGAGCTGACATCGCAAGCGCTGAACCTCGAAGGTGAACTGCAACTCGCTGCTGGTGGCCAACTGCAATTGGCCGCTTTGCAGGGGCGGATCACGCCGCCGGAAGGGCAAAGCGTGGTTTTGCCGGTTTCGGGGGGCGAAACATCTATTGAGGCGGCACAGATTTCAGCGTTGTTTGATGAGAAAAACGGCAATCTTTGGGACCTGAGCCTTACGGCCAACGGAATAAAGACGCCACAGATCGATTTGCAACGTGCGCAAATCTCGGCACAGGGGACGCTGGAACAAGGGACGGCCCTGCAACTGGATGGCGATCTTCAGGCTGCTCTGGACGGGATCGACCTGGCTGACGATGCGCTGAACGCAGCCGTGGGCGAGCGCGTCACGCTGGATGGTTTGTTCGCCTATGGCAGTGATCAAACGGTAAACCTGTCTGGCGTGGAGCTGGTTGGTTCTGATTATGAACTGGGGCTGGACGCGGTGATCAGCGGCCTGTCTACCGGTTTGGCCGTAGATGGCACAGCCACGTTGCAGGCGACGGACTTGTCACGGTTTTCGGATCTCGCGCAGATGGAGCTTGGCGGTCGAGCCTCTGCCCGGCTTGTCGGGAAAGGCTCTCCTCTGGAGGGCAGCTTTGATGGCAAGCTCGAGGTAGAGGGTAATGACCTGTCCACAGGGCGTGATGACATCGATCCCGTCATTCGCGGCGACAACAAAATCACTGTCGACGCTAAGCGTAGTGCAGATGGGATTACGATCCGGGACTTCACCCTGATCGGCGACACACTGCGCGCGAAAGCTGATGGCGCAGTGACGACCCCCGGCGGCAACCTGACCATCGACGGGCAGGCCACGGTTAATGCCCAGGATCTTTCCATCTTCTCCGGCCTTGCAAATCGTGAGCTTGGCGGTGCCATACAGGCACAGCTGAGCGGTAAAGGCGCAGTTCAGACGCTGGAATTCGACGGCACCGCCAGCGTAACAAGCCGAGACATCAAAACTGGTATGTCCGAGATCGACCCCCTGCTTGTTGGTCGGACCGAAATTACCTTTGATGGCGCGCTTAGCCAGGATCAAATCGTGATCCGGGACGCCAAGGTGAACGGAACCGCCCTAACGGCCCAAGCGGCAGCTACGATCGACGATCCGACAAACGCGCTGGCTGTGGATGGACAAGCCAGCCTGAATGTCCCGAACCTGTCTTTGTTCTCGGGCCTTGCCAAACGCGATCTGGCCGGATCGATCAAAACCGACCTTTCGGGCAAAGGTGCTGTAGGCAGCAAGAGCTTTGACGTGAAAGGCAGTCTTGATGCGAATGATATCAAAACCGGAATCGACACCGTTGACAAACTGATCCAAGGGCGCACGACCTTGACCGTGGATGCGCAGAATGGCGATGCAGGGCTTGATATCCGCAGTTTCCGTTTTAAGGGAACTGCCCTGTCGGCAGAGGCTTCCGGCAAACTCGACCGCGACGCCGGAGGGTTGAGCTTTACAGCCGCCCTGGACGATTTGGGACGGCTGTCAGAAACCCTCACAGGCCCATTGAAACTGGATGGAAACGTTGCGCCCACAAGCACTGGTTTCGAAGGCACTGCCAATTTGCAGGGGCCTGACAGCTCTTATGCCAAAGTCGCGGGTTCAGTTGACACGAATGGCGCAGCGGACCTGGATTTCGACGCAAAGTTCAACCGTATCGAAAGGTTTGTGCCTGAATTCCCGGGCACCATCGCAGCATCGGGCAACGCAACGCGGGACAATGGGCTTTGGACCATCGATGCCAAAGCCGAAGGGCCTGCTGACATAACCAGTACCGTCGCCGGAACCTTCGATGAAACCAGCACAGAGGCCAATCTGACCGCGCAGGGCGGGGTCAATCTTGGGATTGCAAATATCTTTATAACGCCCAACAAGATCGAAGGGTCGGCACGTTTCGACCTGGCCTTGAATGGCGCACCGTCTTTGGCTTCTCTTAGCGGGTCGATCACCACATCTGGCACATCAGTTGCCATTCCCGGTGCTGGCCAGACAATCACCGGTATCAGCGGTCAGATCGATCTTGCGCAAAGCCGTGCAACCATCAACCTCAGCGGTGGTGTGCGGGCTGGTGGTGGTTTTACCGTCAGCGGCCCTGTTGACCTCGCGCCACCGTTTAACGCTCAGATCACCACCGCGTTGAACAGTCTCGTGCTAACGGATCAGTTGCTTTACGAAACCACCTTGAACGGCCAGATCGCAATGACCGGGGCCTTGGCCGGAAACAGTTCACTGGCCGGGCAAATCACGTTCGACGAAACAAACATCAATCTTGCAGCCGCCGCAGGCGCGGTCGGCGCAGCCCCAATCCCCGAGATAAAGCATATCAACGAAAGCCGCTCTGCTTTTGTTACGCGTGAACGCGCGGGGCTGGTTGTCACAGAAGAAGCTAGCCAAAGCAATTCCAGAATTGCGCTGGACATCAGCCTGCTGGCCCCCAAAGCCGTGTTTGTTCGTGGGCGGGGCGTGAACGCAGAGCTGGGCGGACGGATTTTCATCGGTGGCACCACCGCTGCTGTCGTTCCATCGGGTCAGATCGAATTGATCCGAGGCAATTTCGACATTCTGGGCCGTAGGCTGGCCCTGACCAAAGGCATCGTCACGCTGCAGGGCGACTTGACGCCTTACATCGAGTTCGAATCCTCGGCCAGCACCTCTGATGGCACCGCAACAATTGAGATTGCGGGACCGTTGGATTCACCTGAAGTGGATGTGTTCTCTGATCCCGAACGCCCGGCTGAAGAGGCGTTGGCAATGCTGCTGTTTGGAAATCGGTTCTCAGAAATATCGCCATTCCTGATCGCACAGATGGCAGCGTCGCTGGCACAACTCAGCGGCGCGGGTGGCGACGCAACCAAGGGTCTGCGTGAATCCACCGGCGTGGATACAATTGATGTCGGCGCATCGGAAAGTGGTGCTGGCCGGTTGGGGGCTGGCGCCTATCTGGGTGAGAACCTGTATACCGACTTTACCGTCAACACCGAAGGTGACACCGAAGTGAACCTGAACTTGGATGTGACTGACAACTTTACCGTCAAAGGCACAGTTGATGGCCGCGGCGAAACCGGCATCGGGGTGTTTTTCGAACGCGATTACTAGGGCGTCATTTTCGGCGAATACCAATCGGCTGCCCAATCTGGGGCGCGGGTGGCAAAGACGCGTGATCCGACACCATCCGTGCCAACCGAGTGACCGCCCAATCCGGATAGGGTTCAGAGCGACCCGTTCTGTGGCTGACATTCATGAACAGCACTTCTTGCGTGGCACATACAGTCTGGTCGGGGGCCGAGATCATCTGACCGAAATAGTGCCCACGTTTGTGATCTGCATCCAACAATCGAAACTGGAAATAGATCGTCATGTCGTCGGTCACCTCACGCAGGAACTGCATGTGGGATTGCAGGACGTACGGCCCCTGCCCCAACGCCTGGACCTGGGGCTCGCCAAGACCCAATTGATCGACAAGCAGCCGTTCGAAGGCCATGTCGAACGCGACGCCATAGTAGCCGACATTCATATGCCCGTTGTAATCGATCCAGTCTGGTTGCAGCGCAAACTCGTGAATTTCAACAGGCGCATCGTACGGGCCATCATGACCACCTAACGGCTGTGTATCTTGTGACATGGCTGAACAGTCCTCACTCGTCCGGATCTTCAAAGATCGCAACGGCGCGGATGAACCCTGCCGAGGCACCTTTGATCTTGAAAGGGAAACAGGAAATTTCAAACCCTGTCGGCGGAAGCGTTTCCAAATTGGTCAGCTTTTCCATGTGGCAATACCCAATCTCCATCGAGGCGCGGTGCCCTTCCCAGATGATCGAGGGGTCTTTGGTATCTGCATATTCCTGCGCGGTCAGCGGGAAGGGTGCGTCCCAACTCCAGGCATCTGTTCCGGTCACCCGCACCCCGCGTTCTGTCAGGTACAAGGTCGCCTCACGTCCCATACCGCAGCCTTTCATCAGATAGTCAGGTTGGCCATACTGTGTCCCTGCAGACGTATTGACCACCACGATATCCAACGAGTTCAGCGTATGACCGATCCGCTTCAGTTCGGCCTCGACATCCGCTGCGGTAACCACATAGCCATCCTCGAAATGACGGAAATCCAGTTTGACACCGGGGTTCATGCACCATTCCAGCGGCACCTCATCAATGGTGATCGCCCTCTCGCCTTTGTTCATTGTGGAATGGTGGTGGTAGGGCGCGTCCAGATGGGTGCCGTTGTGCGTCGCGATTTGCAAACGTTCCAGCGCCCAACCCTCGCCACCTGGCAGGTCTTCTTTCGCAAGGCCGGGGAAAAAGGCCATGACCTGCTCGGCGGTCTGGTCATGGGTCAGGTATTCGATCTCGGGCAGCATGATCGGCGGGTCCGATACAATGCCGGTTTCCAGCGGGACGGACAGGTCCACAAAACGCCGCGCCATAGCATTCTCCGTTTGTGATCGTTGGCACAGGGTTGGCCGCGCGTAAGCTGCTGTCAAGACGCGAAAAAGGCGGCCCGCTAAGACCGCCTTTTCGAAAGATTGATTGGCGCAGAGGTTATTCCGCTGCGATGGCGTCTTCGATCTTTTCGACCTTGATCGCCGAGAACTTGAACTCGGGGATCTTGCCATAGGGGTCGATGGCCGAATTGGTCAGCATGTTCGCAGCCGCCTCGACATAGGCAAACGGGATGAACACCATATCCTCGGCGATCGCCCGGTCGGCACGCACCATGATCTCGATGGAACCGCGACGGGTCGTCAGACGGATCATTTCACCCGGTTCGATCCCCATCAGCTTGAGCGTACGCGGATTCATCGAACAGTTCGCTTCCGGCTCTACCGCATCCAGAACAGTGGCGCGGCGGGTCATAGAACCCGTATGCCAATGCTCCAACTGGCGACCCGTTGTGGCTATCATCGGATACTCTTCATCCGGAGCTTCATCCGGTGGGATGATACTGGCCGGGGTGAACCTGGCCTTGCCATCAGCCCGTGGGAAACCGTCGCCAAACACGATGGACTGGCCCGGATCGGTTTCGCTGAGCGACGGGTAGGTGATCGTCTCGGTTTCCAGACGCTCCCACGTGATGTTGTCCAGTGACTGCATGGTCAGCTTCATTTCGTTGAAGACCTGAGACACATCTGTGTAATCCCAGTTCAGACCGATACGCTGCGCCAACTCGACAGTGATCGCCCAATCCTCGCGCGCCTCACCCGGAGGTGCCACGGCCGGGCGTACACGCTGTACCTGGCGGTTGGTGTTCGACACCGTCCCGTTCTTTTCATAGAGCGCCGAGGCCGGCAGGATGATGTCGGCATAGTTCGCCGTCTCGGTCAGGAAGATGTCCTGCACGATCATCAGATCCAGCTTGGCCAACGCATCACGGGCGTGGTTTACATCCGGGTCGGACATGGCCGGGTTTTCGCCCAGAATATACATACCCTTGATGTTGCGCGCATAGATCTGATCGATGATCTCGGTAACTGTCAGGCCCTTCTCATTCGAGAAATCATCCGAGCCCCAGACCTCGGTGAACTGAGCCCGGATATTGTCATCCGTGACCGTCTTGTAATCCGGCAGGAACATCGGGATCAGGCCCGCATCAGATGCGCCTTGAACGTTGTTCTGACCACGCAGCGGGTGCAGACCTGCGCCGGGCTTACCGACGTTGCCGGTCATCAGAGCAAGGCTGATCAGGCAGCGCGAGTTGTCGGTGCCGTGGATATGCTGGCTGACGCCCATGCCCCAAAAGATCAGACCGGCCTTGGCCTGCGCAAAGGTGCGCGCGACGCGGCGCAGCTGATCGGGTTCGATGCCACAGATCGGAGCCATTGCCTCGGGCGTGAACTGGCGCAGATGTTCTTTCTCGGCCTCCCAGTTCTCGGTCCAGCGGTGGATGTACTGGCTGTCGTAGAGTTCCTCTTCGACAATCACGTTCATGATCGCATTGAGCATCGAGACATCAGCACCCGGGCGGAATTGCAGCATTTCGTCAGCGAATTTGCGCATGCCGACACCGCGCGGATCCATCACAATCAGCTTGCCACCGCGCTTGGTGAATTGCTTGAAATAGGTCGCTGCAACAGGATGGTTTTCAATCGGGTTGGCCCCGATGATGATCGCCACATCCGCGTTTTCGATCTCGTTGAAGGTCGCGGTCACAGCACCCGAGCCGACGTTCTCGATCAGAGCCGCAACGGACGACGCGTGGCACAGACGGGTGCAGTGGTCGACGTTGTTGTGCTTGAATCCCTGACGGATGAACTTCTGGAACAGATAGGCTTCTTCGTTGGTGCACTTGGCCGAACCAAAGCCCGCAACGCTGCGCGGATCTTCGTCGCGCAAGGCTTTTAGCTTGGTGGCGGCCAAATCCATCGCCTCTTCCCAGGTCGCTTCGCGGAAATGGGTCGACAGGTCCGATGGATCGACGTTCAGGCCCTTTTCAGGGGCGTCTTCGCGCCGGATCAACGGCTTGGTCAGGCGGTGCGGGTGGTGGATGTAGTCAAAGCCAAAGCGGCCTTTGACACACAAACGGCCTTCGTTTGCGGGGCCGTTGATGCCCTCGACATATTTGACCTTACCGTCTTTAACTTTCAGCGAGACCTTGCAGCCCACACCGCAGAACGGGCAGACGCTTTCGGTTTCGCTGTCGTAGTCTTTGCTATCGCCCAGTTGCTGATCGTCCAGCACGGTCGCGGGCATCAGCGCACCGGTCGGGCAAGCCTGAACACATTCACCACAGGCCACGCAAGTTGATGCGCCCATTGGGTCGTTCTGGTCAAACACCACCTGCGCGGTGTGGCCGCGACCGGCCATGCCGATCACGTCATTCACCTGCACGTCGCGGCAAGCGCGAACGCAGAGGTTGCAGTTGATGCAGGCGTCCAGATTGACACGCATCGCGACGTGGCTGTCATCCAGCAGCGGGATTTTCTCGGCCTCTTTCGCCGGGAAACGGCTGTCGCTGACATCGTTCAGCTTGGCCATATCCCAGAAATGGCTGGACGCATCGTGCGGCTGCTCGGGCTGATCGGCCACCAACAGTTCCATGACCATAGCGCGGGACTTCTCGGCGCGGTCAGTGTCGGTTTTGACAACCATCCCCTCGGCCGCCGGTCGGATGCACGAGGCGACCAGAGTGCGCTCGCCTTCCACTTCGACCATACAGGCGCGGCAGTTGCCATCGGGTTTGTAGCCCGGTGCCGGTTTGTGGCACAGGTGCGGGATCACCAGTCCACGGCCATTGGCCGCTTCCCAGATCGTGGTGCCCTCGGGCACAGTGACGTCATCGCCGTTCAGGTTGAAGGTGACGGTCTTTGTTGGGCTTGCGTCAAGCATGGCTCTGTCTCCCTCAGATTTCGTCAGCGAAATGTTTCATGACCAGGCGGATCGGATTCGGAGCCGCCTGCCCCAGACCGCAGATCGAGGCATCTCCCATGACCTGGCACAGATCTTCCAACAGTTCGGTGTCCCATTTGTCGGCCTGCATCAGCTTCACCGCCTTTTCGCAACCCGCACGGCAGGGCGTGCACTGACCGCAACTTTCATCTTCGAAGAACCGCAGCATGTTCAGCGCAGCGTCGCGGGCGGTGTCCTGATCTGACAGAACCACAACCGCAGCGGAGCCGATGAAGGTGCCCAGCGGTTGCAGAGTGTCAAAGTCGAGCGGGACGTCATCGATGCTGGAGGGGAGAAGACCTGACGACGGCCCGCCCGGTTGATACGCCTTGAACACATGGCCTTCGGCCATGCCGCCGGCGGCATCAATCACATCCAGAATGGTCGAACCTGCCGGCAGCAGGTACACACCGGGCTTTGCAACCCGGCCCGAGACCGAATAGCTGCGCAGGCCGGTGCGGCCATTCTTTTCGGTGCTGTTGAGGCATTCCGGCCCTTCACGGCACACTTTGGTGACCCAATACAGTGTTTCGACATTGTGCACCAAGGTCGGGCGATTAAAGACCCCAACCTGCGCCACGAACGGAGGACGGTGACGGGGCAGGCCCTTCTTACCTTCAATCGACTCGATCATCGCGGATTCTTCACCGCAGATATAGGCACCAGCACCCCGGCGCAGGTCGATGTAACCCTTGGCGACGATCTCGGCCTCTTCCAACGCGGCGATCTCACGGCGTAGGATTTCCAGCACCGCAGGGTATTCGTCACGCATATAGATAAAGCAGGTCTCGGCCTCGACCGCCCAGGCGGCGATCAACATGCCCTCAAGGAAGACATGCGGCGTGCGTTCCAGATAGTAGCGGTCCTTGAACGTGCCGGGTTCGCCCTCATCTCCGTTTACGGCCAGATAGCGTGGACCTTCGTTCATGCGAACAAAGCCCCATTTCTTACCTGACGGGAAACCGGCGCCACCCAGACCACGCAGGCCCGAGGACAGCACGTCTTCTTGCACCTTTTCCCAATCACCGCCGTAGCGCAGCTCTTTCAGCTTGGCGTAACCGCCATTGGCTTCGTAGGCGGCGAAGGCTTCATAGTCGGGCAGATGGGCATGGGTGTCGCCCGCAGCAATCGCAGCCTGTACCTTTTCAGGGGTCGCATGATCGATATGGTTGTGACCGATCTCCAACACCGGAGCGGTATAACAACGGCCCATGCACGGCGCACGAACAACGCGGACCTCAGCCGGATCCAAGCCATCTTCCAGAGCTTTTTGCAGCTGCTGGGCACCAGCCATTTCACAAGACAGGGAATCACAGACCCGGATCGTCAGCGCGGGCGGAGGTGTTTCATCTTCTTTGACCACATCGAAATGGGCATAGAAGGTGGCGGTTTCATAGATTTCCGCCTGACCGATGCGCATCTCAACCGCCAAAGCTGCAATGTGGTCGGCACTGATATGACCGTGCGCGTCCTGGATCAAATGCAGGAATTCAATCAGCAAATCGCGGCGGCGCGGGCGATCGCCCAACAGGCGGTGAATCTCGGCCTGCGCCTCATCCGTAAACTGACGGCCCTTGGGCGTATGCCGCCCTTTGCCTTTACCTGACTTCCAAACGCCCTTGGGTGCGCCTGATGGCTTGGTGTCTAATGGTGCCATGATGCCCTCCGATTGAGGCCCCGTGTCTCATCAGATCAGCATATCGTCAAATCGCATTTGGCAATCGCACGATAACGACAGCTTATCACCGTAAAGACGCCACCACGCTGCGCAACGCGCCGACCGTTGGCAGTTCTGGGTCGCGGCTGAGGGTGGCCAGGCAAATGGGCTTGCTGACAACGGGATCGACCAGAGGTAACACACGGGTCCCCTTCAAATCGCCCAGCGCGCGCACAAGGACCCGAGGCACGACGGTGGCCGCCAGCCCCTCTCTCGCCATGACCATTGAGGCTGTGAAGCCGCTGGTTTCGGCCACGACGTCAGGATGCAGGCCTTGTTCCGCAAAAATCCGGTCCAGGATGCGGCGATTTTGCATCTGCGGCTCAAGCAAGCTAAGCGGGAAGTTGGCGACTTGAGCCCAGGGAATCGGGCCAGTTTCCTCGGTCATGTGGGATGGCACCAACAGGACATAGGTTTCCTCGTACAGTGGCTGCACCTGCCGCAGGTCCGTACCGATGCTGTCACCATAAGTTATCCCTGCATCCAGGCTGCCTTCGTCCAGTCGGTGCTGAATCGCGGTGGCGGACATGGTTTCAATCCGGGTCACGATCCGGGGATGGGCCATACGCAGACGTTTGATCAGGCGACCGGTGAACGCGATTGCTGTGGGGATCACGCCCAATATCAACGTCCCTGTGATCTCACCCTTGGCTGCCAGCACTTGCTGCTCCAGCGCCTTGGTGTCATCGAGGATACGTCGCGCTCGTTGGACAATCATCTCGCCCTCTTCCGTGAGACCCTGAAACCGGTTTGCGCGGCGGACTATGGATAGGCCAAGCCGATCCTCGAGATTACGGATACGCATCGAGAACGCGGGCTGCGAAATCCCGCATTCCTCGGCCGCTTTGGCAAAATGGCGATGACGCGCCAAAGCGCTGAGCAATTGCAGGTCGCGGATTTCGATCATTTCTAGTCGGTCCAACTTGAGAGCAAACGGCAGACTAACGCGTTTTTACCTGCATAGAAATGCGCTTCATCCACGAACTTCGGAGAGTTTCTTTTTGAACCTGTCAGCGATACTATAAAAGACGCGGTTGATGCGAGTATTGGGATGATTAAGGGCAAATATCTCGATGATCTGATGCTTGGAGACTCCTTCGAGACCGGAGGCGTAACTCTTACAGAGGGCGCGATCGTGGATTTTGCCCTCGTGCACGATCCGCAACCATTCCACATAGACAAGATCGCTGCGACAGAGTCCATTTTTGGCGGCCTTATCGCAAGCGGCTTTCAAACCATCGCGCTTACCTTCCGGCTATTTCGCGACACTGGTGTGCTTAACGGTACAAATCTTGGCGGCCACGGCATGGACGAAGTGCGCTGGCTCGCACCGGTTTTCTCGGGGGATACTATCTGCGTGCGCGTAACGGTCGAGGCGATCACGCCTTCACATTCAAAACCTGACAGGGGTACGGTGCGTTTCCGGTATCGTACATACAACCAAAAAGACATCGAGGTACTCAGCTTCATCATTGACCATGTGATGGCACGGCGGGGACTAGCGGACTCAGCAAGACCGACGAGAGAAGCGAAGCGCACAAAATGACTGTGATCCTAGAATTTCAGAAACTGTTTGATGGCTATGTCGAATGTTATCGATCCAATGACCCAGCGGGATGCGCGACCTATTTCACAGACAATGCAGAACTCTTCTCACCGTATGGGCCTGCGGCAAAGGGTCGGAAGGCGATCGAAGCGGCGCATGCCGCGTGGATAGAAGAAGATGCCAAGCCCAAAGCTATCGAGGTCGTACAAGCCGATATCAACGGCCATATTGGCTGGTGCCTTGCGCGTTTCAGCGAAGGCGAAGCCGATCATGGGACATCGCTCAACGTGTTATACAAACAGCCAGACGGCAGGTGGCTGATCACCCACTGCAGTCTGAACGAAACGCCCTGAAATACGCGTTTAACAAGCGACCTTAAGTATTAAACAAGAAATGCATCACATCGCCGTCCTTGACGATGTAGCCCTTACCCTCTGCCCGCATCTTGCCCGCCTCTTTCGCGCCCTGCTCGCCATTGGCGGCGATATAGTCGTCATAGGCAATTGTCTCGGCGCGGATGAAGCCTTTCTCGAAGTCACCGTGGATCACGCCAGCGGCCTGTGGCGCGGCGGTGCCGGTGCGGATCGTCCAGGCGCGGGCCTCTTTCGGGCCGACGGTGAAATAGGTTTCCAGCTTCAGCAGGTCGTAACCAGCGCGGATCAGACGGTCGAGGCCGGGTTCTTCCAGACCCATCTCTTCCAGGAACATCTGGGCTTCGTCTTCTTCCAGCAGGCTGATCTCTTCTTCGATCTTAGCGCTGATAATGACGTGTGAATTGCCTTGCGCCGCAGCCATCTCGGCCACTTTCGCTGAATACTCGTTGCCCTCAGCAGCTTCTTCTTCGGACACGTTGCAGACATAAAGCACCGGTTTGGTGGTCAGCAGTTGCAGCATCTTCCATGCCTTTGCGTCTTCGTCGCTCACTTCGACCAACCGCGCCGGCTTACCGTTTTCCAGCATAGCTTGCGCCTCGGCCAACAGGCGATCCTGCTGCTGCGCTTCTTTGTCGTTGCCCTTGAGCTTGCGCACCAGGTTCGCGCGGCGCTTTTCGATGCTTTCCAGATCGGCCAGCATAAGCTCGGTCTCAATCGTATCAGCATCGGCCACCGGATCGACACGGCCATCCACGTGGGTCACGTCGCCGTCTTCGAAACAACGCAGCACATGCGCAATGGCGTCAGTCTCGCGGATGTTGGCCAGAAACTGGTTACCCAGACCCTCACCCTTTGAGGCGCCTTTGACTAGGCCGGCAATATCCACGAACGTCATCCGCGTTGGGATGATCTGCTTGGACGACGCTATCGCGGCCAGCTTGTCCAGTCGATCATCTGGCACAGCCACGTCGCCCACGTTGGGCTCGATGGTGCAAAACGGGAAGTTCGCCGCCTGCGCGGCTGCGGTTTTGGTCAACGCGTTGAACAGGGTCGACTTGCCTACATTCGGCAGACCCACGATTCCCATTTTAAAGCCCATCACGGCCTCCTGCATAGAATACGAACGCAGCTTCTATGCAGGTCAGCCTAAATGCGCAAGCCATTGCTGGGCTTGCCACGGCTGAGTCCAAATCGTCACATCACAAAAACGTTCCAAAAACGTGTTCTTGGCTGAATTGAAAAAATGCCCCTACGATAACCAACTAGCATTGAACGACGAGAATTCACTGGCAGAATAAAATGAAACAGCTCTTACTTGCGACCGCGTTGACAGTATCCGCATATGCGACAGCCCAAGCCCAACAAGTCATATTTGGCGCTGGATATGCAGACTTCTCTGACAATGCATCCGAGGACCAAGCGCTTTTCTCCCTTTAAATACCACCATAAGCCGTTTCATCAGGCGACCCGGTTCAGCGTAGGTTGGGGAACAGCATTGTCTCTTCATGAGAATGGCGATTTTCACATCGGCTTGGGGGTGGTCGGACTGTATGCGCTGAACGAACGCTGGTTTGTGGAAGGCAGCGTCATGCCAGGGTATTTTAACCCAAGTATTGATCTGAACGACTTGGGGGGTGACTTTCAGATCCGCAGTCTCCTTGGCCTTGGCTATGCACTGGACAACGGAAACAGCGTGTCGCTCGCGATCACACATAAATCCAACGCCAGCACAAACGACGATAACCCTGGCGTAAACGCGGTGCTTCTGCGCTATCATCTGGGCTTCTGATCTATTCCTGCCCTGGCGGGATTGATTTTCGGTCAAAGTTTCTGCACACGGGTCGAAACCCGAGTGCAAGGACATCCGATGACCCGTATCGACGCCAAGTTCGCCGCCCTGAAAGCCGAAGGTAAAAAGGCTTTTGTCGCCTATATCATGGCCGGAGACCCGGACTATGACACTTCGTTAGAGGTAGTCAAAGGCTTGCCGGGTGCTGGAGTGGACATCATCGAACTGGGTTTGCCCTTCACCGACCCGATGGCAGATGGCCCCACGATTCAAGCCGCGGGGCAACGCGCTTTGGATGGCGGCATGACGTTGCAACGCACATTGGATTTGGCACGTGCGTTCCGGGAAACCGACGATACGACTCCGATTGTCCTGATGGGGTATTACAACCCGATTTACAGCCGGGGCGTTGACGCATTTCTGGCGGATGCCAAAGAAGCCGGAATCGACGGTCTGATCGTTGTCGACCTTCCCCCCGAGGAAGACGAAGAACTGTGCCTGCCCGCACAGGCAGCAGGTTTGAATTTCATCCGTCTGGCAACCCCCACCACAGATGACAAACGTCTGCCACGCGTTCTGCAAAATACATCGGGCTTCGTATATTACGTCTCGATCACCGGGATCACCGGCGCAGCCGAGGCTCAGGCGACAGACGTCGGCCCCGAGGTCGCCCGCATAAAGGCCGCAACAGATTTGCCCGTGATCGTAGGCTTTGGCATCAACACGCCCGAGAAGTCCCGCAATATCGCATCAGTGTCCGACGGTGCTGTAGTCGGATCCGCCATTGTCAGCCAAATCGCCGCGGGCAAGCCTGTCGCTGAAGTCTTGGATTTCGTAAAATCCCTGTCGGACGGGGCACACAGCGTCTGATCTCAGCGATACATCTCAAAGCTCAAAAAACCCGCCGCAGTGCCTTGTGCGGCGGGTTTTTGACACCCAGGCACAGGGTCAATCCGTTGCAGGCGGCGCGCTGGATTGGTAAGAAAAAATAACCAGACAGCCCGGAGGTCCGCCGCATGCCCGTAATAACCAATATCGAAGACCTCAGGCGCATATACGAACGCCGTGTACCCCGGATGTTCTATGATTACGCTGAAAGTGGCAGTTGGACAGAACAAACCTTCCGCGAAAACAGCAGCGATTTTGAACAGATCCGCCTGCGCCAGCGGGTTGCGGTCGATATGTCCGGGCGCTCGACGGCCTCACATATGATTGGCGAGGATGTCTCGATGCCGGTCGCGCTGGCTCCGGTCGGGTTGACAGGAATGCAACACGCGGACGGAGAGATGAAGGCCGCAAAAGCGGCCGAGGAATTTGGCGTACCCTTCACGCTTTCGACCATGTCAATCAACTCGATCGAAGACGTGGCTGAACACACCAACAAGCCATTCTGGTTTCAGCTTTATACGATGAAGGACACGGATTACGTCAGCCGACTGATCCAGCGCGCCAAAGACGCCAAATGTTCAGCGCTGGTGATCACTCTGGATCTGCAGATTCTGGGCCAACGTCATAAGGATCTGAAAAACGGCCTTTCCGCCCCGCCGAAGCTGACTGCCAAAACCGTTGCAAACCTAACGACAAAATGGGCTTGGGGAATAGAAATGCTGGGTGCCCAAAGGCGTGAGTTCGGCAATATCGTCGGCCATGTCGACGGGATATCGGATGCGTCTTCCCTTGGTGCATGGACCGCAGAACAGTTCGATCCCAGCCTGGATTGGGCCAAGGTCGAAAAACTGATGGAACAATGGGGCGGCAAAGTAATCCTGAAAGGTATCCTGGACGCAGAGGATGCAAAAATGGCGGCCAAGCTGGGCGCAGACGCCATAGTCGTATCAAACCACGGCGGTCGTCAGCTTGACGGCGCACTCAGCTCGATCCGCGTCCTGCCCGCGATCATGGACGCCGTTGGCAGTGATATCGAGGTTCATCTCGACAGTGGTATCCGATCTGGTCAGGACGTGCTTAAGGCTTTGGCGCTTGGGGCCAAAGGTACCTATATCGGCCGTGCTTTTGTCTATGGCCTTGGCGCAATGGGTCAGAAAGGCGTGACCACCGCGCTTGAGGTGATCCAGAAGGAATTGGACACGACAATGGCGCTCTGCGGTGAAAAAACTATCGAAGGGCTGGGGCGTCACAACCTGCTTGTCCCCGAAGACTTCGGAGGCCGTTGGCAAGGCTGAACCGGCTGGACATTGGGGGCTCTGCCCCCGTCGCCCTAAGGGCGCCTCCCCCGAGGTATTTTCCGCCAGATGAAGTAGGGATCCTGTATTCATCTGGCTAAAAATACCTCGGAGCGCGAGGCAGAGCCTCGCAAAACAAAAAACGGACTAAAACCCCTTTCCAAACCCATTGAATCAAGCTAAGGACGCGGCTTCACGCGGGCATACAGCCTTGGAGGATGCCCGCCCTAACATTGGAGAATTATCATGGCTGGAGAGATTCCTGATCTCGTAGCTCTGGAACGGACGGGGACAGGCAAGGGCGCCGCTCGTCAGGCACGCCGCGACGGCATGGTTCCGGGCATTGTTTTTGGTGGCGATAAAGAGCCGCTTCCGATTCAGATCCCGTTCAACGAGTTATTCAAGCGCCTGAAAGCGGGCCGCTTCAAGTCGACACTGTGGAACCTGAAGGTTGACGGTCACGAAGATGTCCGCGTCATCTGCCGCGATGTCCAGCGTGATATCGTCAAAGATCTGCCGACTCACCTGGACCTGATGCGTCTGCGCCGGACCACCAAAATCGCGCTGTTCATCCCCGTTGAGTTCATCAACGAAGACGAAGCGCCCGGCATCAAGAAGGGCGGCGTTCTGACTGTTGTCCGCCCTGAAGTCGAACTGGTCTGCACCGCGGGTGATATCCCTGAGAAGATCACCGTTGATGTGACCGGTCTGAACATCAACGACGTTGTCACCATTTCGTCGGTTGACCTGCCCGCAGGCACCAAGCCGACCATCGACCGTGATTTCGTGATTGCCAACATCTCGGCACCCACAGGTCTGTCCACAAGCGACGACGAAGAAGGTGAAGAAGTGGCAGCTGACGAGGTTGAAGTCGTCGGTCAGGACGCTGCAGAAGAATAAGCTCGAACTTCAAGAGTTCGGATTTGGAAACGGGGCCCTGTTGGGTCCCGTTTTCTTTTGCCGCTCGGGCTGGAAACAGGTGGCATTCCGTGCCATCAACCACCTGCATCGCACAAGGATGAGACTATGAAACTGTTTGTCGGATTGGGGAACCCAGGGTCGAAATACGCCCGCAACCGGCACAATATTGGCTTCATGGCCGTGGAGCGGATCGCCGAGGATCACGGCTTTGGCCCATGGAAATCCAAATTCCAGGCCGAAATCGCTGAGGGGCGTTTGGGCGATGAAAAAGTTCTGCTGATCAAACCGCAGACCTTCATGAACCGGTCGGGTCAGTCGGTGGGAGAAGCGATGCGGTTCTACAAACTGGATTCGACCGATGTGACCATCTTTCACGACGAGCTGGACCTCGCCCCTGGCAAAGTCCGTGTGAAGGCGGGTGGCGGCCATGCCGGGCATAATGGCCTGCGCTCGATCCATGATCATATCAGCCCGGCCTATGACCGCGTTCGGTTGGGGATCGGGCATCCAGGGCGGAAAGAGATGGTCTCACCCTATGTTCTGGGTGATTTCGCCAAGGCGGATGCCGACTGGCTGGATGATGTTCTACGCGGGGTTTCAGACGGCGCTGCATATTTGGCAAACGGAGATGGAGGCAAATTCATGAACGCAGTCGCGCTGCGCACTGCTCCGCCGCGATCTTCAAAGACCTCGACTCCGAAATCCCAAACAAAGCCTGATACACCAACCGAACCAGTGGTTGATGACCGCTCTGCCATGCAGAAGCTGTTGGACAAATTCAAATAGCAGATCCAAAACGTTCCGTTACGTAGCCATTGCAGAATGAAGGCGTCCGCGATCCAATACCCAAGAATAAGGGAGGCTATGCGATGAGATCCATCTTGAAATGGGTGCTGCGCATCGTTTTGGCGCTGGCTCTGGCCAGTGTTGTCGTTGGGCTGTGGAAACGTGAAGAATTGCAGCGCCTGATGGCTGTGAACTCTCTGTTTTCAGCAGAAAAGATCGTTCATAATTTTTCGCATATGGACGAGGCTTTTTTAACCGTTGACCTGCCTCGTGGCGACGCCCCTACTTGGGAGTTGCCTTATGGGGATGGGTTCGATCTGCCGGACGGCGCTGACGCCTGGATCGAAGAGCGCTCTGTAACCTCGTTGTTGGTGATGCAGGGCGGAAGTATCCGGTTCGAGGAGTACTATCTGGGAACAGGCCCGGATGATCGTCGAATTTCGTGGTCGGTGGCCAAAAGCTATTTGTCAGCGCTGTTTGGGATTCTGCTGGATGAGGGCGCAATCAAGTCGCTGGACGATCCGGTGGTGAAATACGCGCCAAAACTCAAGGGCAGCGCCTATGACGCCGCGACAATCCGCAATGTTCTGAACATGGCCAGCGGGGTCACGTTTGACGAGGATTACCTGGACCCAAACTCTGACATCAACCGCATGGGCCGCGTGATCGCCTTGGGCGGTGAACTGGACGATTTTGCGGCATCTTTGAAAGACAGCTTTGCGACACCGGGCGAAACCTGGCAATACGTCTCGATCGATACGCATGTGTTGGGCATGGTGATACGCGGCGCGACTGACCGGAGCGTGGCAGAGTTGTTGACTGAAAAAGTCATTCAGCCTTTGGGCCTGGAACACGGCGGGTATTACGTTACTGACGGTACTGGTGTTGCTTTTGTTTTGGGCGGCCTGAACTTCACCACGCGTGACTTTGCACGGTTCGGGCAAATGATCCTGCAGGACGGTAAAGTGAATGGGCTACAAATGGTCCCCGCCGAATGGATATTTGAGGCCACGCAACCCAGCGCCCCCACAGCACAGGGCAAGATCGGGTATGGCTATCAATGGTGGATACCCCGCGGCGCACATGAGGGTGAGTTTCTGGCACGTGGCGTTTACGGTCAGTATGTCTATTTCAATCAGCCCCGCGGCGTCTTGATTGTCTCAACCGGTGCAGACCGACTGTTCCGTGAACCCGGCGTTAATGATCAGAACATCGAAATGTTCCGCAAGATCGCAGAAAGCCTGTAAGGTAGCCTCATGCAAAAGCAAGACAGTATCAATGTGCTGGGTGGTGTCCTCGCCCCCTGCTCAAGAAACCCCTTAACCGGCTTTTTCCGCGACGGCGGGTGCAACACCTGCCCCGAAGATCAGGGCAGCCACACCGTCTGTGCAGTGATGACAGCCGAGTTTCTGGCATTCTCAAAATATGTCGGCAATGATCTGAGCACGGCACGGCCCGAATTCGACTTTCCGGGCCTCAAACCCGGTGACAGCTGGTGCCTGTGTGCCAGCCGCTTTATGCAAGCGCACGACGAAGGATGTGCGCCGCAGGTCCATCTGGAGGCCACACATCAGCGCGCGTTAGAGATTGTGCCATTGGATGTTCTGCAACAGCACATAGCCGAAGAGTAACGATTCTCTGCGGCGCACCTAAGTTGGTTCAGAAGGACATTTGCCAGATCAGGCTGAGGCTGTAGTTTTCGAACCCGCTTTCACCAATGCCGTCATAGAACACATTGGCCGCAAGCAAGCTGTTGTTTTCCAAGAGGTAGTCAAAGCCCAGATCCGCACGCGCACGCGCCGTGTCGCCAATCGGCGTTACGCCGGGGACAGTGCCCGTGCCCGAAGTCGTGCTCCATATGCCTGACAGGCCACCCGTCAGCATAAAGTCACCGCGCGAAACCTGAACGGGGTGTTTGAAATCCATACCCAACCGCGCCGTGGTTAGACTGAAGTCCTGCTGCGGTATCAGATTCCCCAGACTGTCGGTGTAGCTTTCTTGATCATCGCTGGCATAGCTGACGTCCAGCAGTGGCATCAGCGTCAGCGCACCGCGTTTGATTTCGCCGGTCACACGTGATTGCACCAACCAACGCTCGCTGTCGAAACTGTCAGTATAGGTCCCAAGCGGAGAGATGTCGTTGTCAGCCTGTCCATACAGAGCGCGCCCTTCAAAAAACACCGGCTGGCTGGGCAACTTGGCGACCACGTAAGGGCCAATCAGCCACCCTGTACCGTCCACGCTGGCCGGTCCGTTATCCGTTTCGGCATAGTCGAGCTGCAGCATGGCCCCGACCAGAAGGTTCGCGCTGATCTGACGATGTGCGCCCAAAACAGCCAACGCATAGGAGCTGTCGAAATCGTCCTGAGAGCTCCAGTTGCCGGTCAAATTGAACCAGACCGGGTTGGATGGATCTGAGGCAAAATTCAGATAACCCGAACCTTGCGTCACCGACGTGTCCAACACGCCGGAACCCGACCGCTGCAAGAACCGGGTCAATCCCGGCTGGTTGGTTGCAAGGCTGGTGGCACGCGCATTCTGAAACGCCTGTATCAGTCGCCTTGTATCGGCAACTATTTCGTTGACAACCGTAACTTGGTCCGAAGCAACACTTGGGTTACCCTCTAAATCCACGGCGGCACCTGCCAGTACGACAAGAGAAAGGTTGCCCGACCCAGATGGCGTTACGGTTGCCATGTAAGTTTGCGGCCCCCCTGAAACCGCACCAATCGTCCCGTTTGTCACTGAAATACCGGCGGTACTGAAATTTGTGACCTCTTCAGAAAACGTAAAGGTGACGGTGATTGGGTTTAAGTCAGTGAAATTTGGCGGAAGGCCGCTAATAGTGACCTTTGGCGCGTTCGCGTCGTAGATCGCGTTGACGACGTTAGAAGCCAGATTTGCGTTTCCGGCCGCGTCCGTGAAGACCCCGGCAGGAATGGACAACTCAACAAGCCCGTTTGCTTGTGCTGTAAGTGTCGCCGTATAGTTGCTGCCCGACCCGGACAATGTCGCTGTAGCGTTGGTCAAAGCCAGATCGCCCACCGAGAAATCGGTGCTGGGCTCGCTAAGAGTGATCGACGCTTGAAACGTATCGCTTCCGGTGGCTGTCAGTGCTCCGATTGTGGCGGTTGGCGCGTTCGCGTCGTAGATCACGTTGACGACGTTAGAAGCCAGATTTGCGTTTCCGGCCGCGTCCGTGAAGACCCCGGCAGGAATGGACAACTCAACAAGCCCGTTTGCTTGTGCTGTAAGTGTCGCCGTATAGTTGCTGCCCGACCCGGACAATGTCGCTGTAGCGTTGGTCAAAGCCAGATC
>NZ_WQGF01000004.1:0-370837 GCF_013034545.1 Ruegeria sp. HKCCA5763 | reverse complement strand
AAATCCTCCGCTACGCAATCAACCTAGTCTGTTCCATGGGTGCTGATGGCGGACAGTTTGCATCATGGTTGCTCTCTTTTGAACCAACGCCTTGGAGCAGTGTGCCCCAACTCAGTTTTCAACAGTTAACCACCGGAGGCCAGTAGTCGTATACGGGCAACTACACAAAATTAGGCCGGTTTTGCAATCGCCCGACATATGGGGTGTGTAATTCGCGCAACGAATTGGGCGATTGTAACCGAAATCGGTTACTGTCTCGTCTGGCCAACCGTGTTTACAAGTTACCTGTCCCAGAAACCATCATCTCAATAGACCGTCATACACTAACGTTCAAAGCGGCCACTCAAGTGGGAGTGGAATGCCTCCTCAGAACTGGTCCACCGTTATGTTTGAGAAACGGAGGACAGAGAATGGCGAAAAAACGGCACAAGCCCGAGGAAATAGTTCAGATGTTGCGGCAAGTTTATGTGCTTGTCGGTCAGGTGGGGGATGCAGCGCGTGGACGCGATCCGTGAGGTTGGCATCACCGAGCAGACCTATTACCGCTGGCGCAAGCAATATGGTGGGATGGGAAGCCTCGCGCGCGAAGCAGAGTATACAGAGCTCTAAAACAAGGAAGAATACCTGCACCAGATCACGAAGCTTGCGCTCAAGGACTTTGAGTTGCATCCAAGATTATCACGGGAGCATCCGTTGCAGTAGCCGAGCGCCGCTTTTGTGTTTTCGGGCGCGATGCCTATTGACGCTGGTACTCATACGAGCAACGCACGGTCGGCCCACATAGAAGCACGTGCATCCTTTATCTGCGTTTGAGAGTCTTGCGGCGAAACGCTTGCTGTGGCGGCAACCGAACCGTACTACTCGAGCGCCTTTGCTTGGCAGACGCTACTGGCGTTCAAACCAGTTGGAGCCAACCGGGTCAGTGCTGGATGTTGGCACCAAAAAATGTCAGCACAGTCGCCTTGCAAGCCTTCCATTCATTTTCGAAAGTGTTAAAAAACTTCGAGTTCCCGGGGGTTCATGCCGTGACAAGCAAGACTTTATTTTTTCATGTTGGGACGGTCAAAACCGGGTCGACGTCGGTACAAAGAGTATTGTGGGAGAACCGCGACAATTTGCTCGCATGTGGTGTGGCGTATCCTGCGGTTTCGGAGCCGAGACTCGACCTTCCTCGTTTCGCAAATGCCGATTTCCTGTTTCAAGAGGACTTCGACCGCGCTGCAGCGAGAGATGCTCTAGAGTCTGCGGGCGCGGAAAACCTCGTGATATCTGAAGAAGCGCTTTGGGGAAAGCCGCATGTCATGCTGGATTCAGTCTTCGAAGGTTTCGAAAAAGTCATCGTGACCTATGTTCGCAACCCAGCCGATCTTGTCGCGTCCTGGGCCGCAGAGAATGCGGAACCCTATAATGCCATGACGAACGGATTGGGCAACGAAGTAGATGGCCCCTTGCAGATAGATTTGGGCCTGGAAGAGTTCACAAAAAGATATAACGCAAATTTTCGTAAATTCCTTGATTCAACGGATGACATGCGGAGAAAAGGTTTCCGAATTGTCTATAGGCCATTCGAGAAAGACCAATTGGTTGGCGGGAATGTGGTGTTGGATCTTTTTGATGTCATTGGGATGGATCCAGAGCAGGTACCACGGCTGAGGAATACCTGGGCCAATAAAAGCAGGTCAAGGAAATTCTGTGACGTGTCCACGTATGTTTGGGAGTATGTGAAAGATACCCCTAACCGGGCGCGATACAGCTTGAGACTCGTAGAAAACGTTTATAACCAAACCGAAACGGGCGACGACCGGGCGGTGATTGCAACAATGGACGACGCATCGATCCGCAAGATCGTGGATGATTGTGCGCACATCGAAGAACGCATATCTCGCGATTACCTCGAAGGCCGTCCGCTCTTGCAAAACCCATTTCCAAAGGTCTACAGCTCTGATCGGGAGCCTTACGCGCCTGTGTCTGAGCGAGAGCTCGAGGCGCTGTGCGATAAGGGTCTTGTAGAAATATTGATGAAAGAGGTTGCTGAGCTGAAAGATCTGAGGCGGAATATGGTCGCGGCCTTTGTTGAAAAGGAGCGAGTAGTTTCCGAAAGGGATCATGCGATTGCTGAAAGAGATCATGCGATTGCTGAAAGAGATCATGCGATTGCTGAAAGAGATCATGCAATTCGATATCCCTGGAAGTACGTTTCTCGCGCTATGTCGGTGAGGATAGGTCGCAAACAGTCCAATTAGAGGCGCCCGGCAAGCATCGCAAATGCGTTCTGGCTATTGCGAGGATTTTTTTGGTTGAGGCGAAAGCAACCTCAGAGAACACTGATTCCTTTTGTTTCGAGCCGTCAGTGCTCCTCATTTCCAAGCGAAGCATCATGCCGACTTAAGCCTTTACGATTGATGAATATCATTCCATTAAGAACATGCTTGTCGTCCGCCCGAGGCTTTCCTTAAGACTTCGGAAATAACGGTTTCAGACGCGGCGTTTGCGCGTCGATAAGCCAGAAGAAATCGCTCATGTTGCCGCTCCGGCGTCTGTGCCATAAAACACGCCGCGCGACGAACATTAATCCATCCTGAACCAAATTGGCAGTGGCGTGCCCCCATCGGGTGGTCCGGCAGAGGCCAGACTCAAGTCAAACCTTGTTCGTTTGTTACATGGCGACTAAAGATAGGCGACAACGCAGTGACAAATATTGAGAAACAAATGACCAAAGCTTTGGCAGGCCAAAAAGGTGGCACTTCAATGAAATTTGCATCCCGCCCGGATAAGATTAGCCAAGATGACGCGCTGCTCTATGCTTCGCAATATATGAATGCACCGATGCTGAACCACTTTAAGTTCATCCTTACAAATGTCTTTTCCCACCTCCCTTTCATTTCACCTCAAAGGCGTGAAAAGTTCATTCGATCTGCTAATAAGAGAAACACCAAAATCCTTTCATCTGCTATTCTAAATTACAAAGACAACCATCCCTTACCTGATGATTGCGACATCGACGCTCTACTCCTGGCGGAAACTCACAAAAAGATGCGGTACGAGTTCGATGAAAACTACTATGTGGAACACAATGAAGGCCTCGATGTGATGGCTGAAGACCCTTTCCTCCATTTTTTGACGATCGGCTGGAGAGAGGGCCGTAACCCCAATGCTTGGTTTGACTGCCAAGCGTATTATAAATGCTACCCCGACGTTGCGTTGGCTGGCGTCAACCCGTTTGAACATTATATAGCGTTTGGGCGTCAGGAAGGACGGGAACTACCAGACAGTACCATGTTCATGCCAAGTTTGCCAATTTTAAAGGCAAAATACAAGGTTCAGGATAGTACATTCAAACAAAGCCTCGAAGACGCGGAGAGGATTCTTGTAATTCTTATCCCGGAGCATAACGAGATGAGTGGTGGGATATTTTCATTCTTCTCTATTGCAAACGCTGCATACAAGCTCCGCCATAGGCATAATTTCGAAATTGTCTTGATGACGCGTCCCAACAAGATGGGCGAAACTTACCTTCGCCAAAGGAACTTTAGGAACTCGGAGGACGTTTTCCGATTTGAGCAGATTGTACGGTGTAAAAACGCAAAGACCGTTTACATAAATATTCCAGAATACGCAGCTTCTGAATTTGTAGATAGTTTGAATGACGAAACGCTCGAGTATCTCGAGGCGCGAGATAATCTTTTTATTAATATATTAAACCAGAAAACGGATATCATGCCAGAGCCAAGCGAGTACGAGGATTTACGCGCACTCAGCGATCAATTGACCCAGTCGGTCGCACACCACGCATATTTTGGGCAGTCATTTGCGGATCATTATGGAACACCAATGCTTTTGCTACCGGCCTACACTGATCTGAGCAATTATGAAGCCGTGCCACGGCACGAGAAGGAAAAGCTTATAATCTACTCTCCGGATGAAGCCCCTTGGAAGCAGAAAGTACTTGACGTTCTTGCCGCTGGCTTGCCCGACTACGAAATGTTGAAGATCGAAGGGATCACCTTCGATGCGTTCATGGACTTGGCTTCCAAGTGCCGTTACTCAGTAACGTTTGGTGAAGGTTTCGATGGCTATCTTGCACAACCCATTTATCAGGGCGGCGTTGCGTTCGCCGTTTATAATGACGAGTTCTTTCCGTCAGAGCGTTTGAGGGACTTTTATAACATCTTTCAGTCGGAGGAAGAGATGGTCCAGAGTATCGTCGATCGCATCCGCAAAATGGACGAGGATCCGGAACTCTACCAACTTGCCAACGACAAGATGATGACAGTTTATGATGGTCTGTATTCGCGCGACGATTACCTGCGGCGGATTGAGATGCTAATAAAGCGGGAGTTCGAGTTGCAACCGCTATACACCGAAAGCTGGAGTCAAAGTATCAAACTGTAAATAGCTCGAAATTCGAGGGTTTCCGGATAAAGATGTTGACAGCATCTTATTGAAAAATTTAACGCTTTTTTAGTATCGGCGCCGGCGGGATGGGAACTGACCTACTCAAAGAGCTCAAACGGCTTCAGAAGAAGAGCGAACGGCTTCGGAAGGGAGACTCCGACCTAGCAATCGATAAGCTTAACCTGAAGGAGGCCGCCCTGTGAAACTTATTGGCCCTGCCCGCTGGCGCGCCTGCATTAACATAGTCCGAAACGAGATGAAGGTATCGGAACGCCGGATCTGTCGTGTATTGGTTCAGATCGCCCGAATGGCGCGGTTGCCCTTGCACATCCCCACTATGATCGAACAAATCTCTTCCGCGTCGACCTCGGAAATTGCACCGAAAAACGGCAGACACAGTACTTGAGATTTCACGGTTTCGACATACGGTCGATCCTGAGCGGAAATAATTGGGAAACCTCTGTACGGCGCAAAGTCTGT
Source organism: Ruegeria sp. HKCCA5763 (assembly GCF_013034545.1). NCBI lineage: Bacteria > Pseudomonadati > Pseudomonadota > Alphaproteobacteria > Rhodobacterales > Roseobacteraceae > Ruegeria > Ruegeria sp. HKCCA5763. The sequence goes on along the minus strand of NZ_WQGF01000004.1, from coordinate 365,962 downwards.
GCAGATCGGGTGGAAGTACTTTCGGGCGAAAATATTGCGGGACTTCAACTTCTCATAGATATCGTCTCGCGAGCAACCGAATAGAGATTCCTCTATGACCAATGGGTAATATTGCTCAGAGCACGTCACACCTTCTTGGCGCACTTGGGTTCGTAGTCCCGGCAATGCGGAGAGCTGTTCGTCATAAAAAGCACGAAGCTTGCGGCGTTTGCTTCGTTCCTCGTCGACATGGGGAAGGTTAAGGAGACCCACGGCAGCCTGAACCTCGTTCATCTTTCCGTTGATGCCAATATCCACAACTTCCTCTTCGTTGAGTATTCCAAAGTTCCTGAGGTAGTAAAGGCGTTGCTGATCCTCGGGTTTCGGCGTCGCGACAAGTCCTCCTTCAAGCGTGGTGAACAGCTTGGTCGCATGAAAGGAGAAGACGGACGCGTCCCCGAACATGGCGATCGGACGGCCCTTGATTTCTGTTCCGAATGCGTGAGCGGCATCATAAACCAGTTTGAGCTCATGTGCGTTGGCAATCTCTTGTAGTGCGTCTACATCGCAGGCAGTGCCGTAAACATGGATGCCGAGAATAGCTGAGGTATTACTGGTAATCGCGCACTCTACTGACCGTGGATCAAGGGTCAGCGTTTCAGGAGATACATCGGCGAAAACCGCGCGGAGCCCGTTCCAATGGATCGAATGCGCGGTTGCCGCGAAAGTCAATGGTGACGTTATAACTTCGCTACCCGGGGGAAGGTGGAGTAACTTCAAAGCCGCAAGAAGCCCGATGGTCCCGTTGCCAAACAGCATTGCTGTCGGCACTCCTAGGTAATTGGCCATGTTCTCCTCTAACAGCCCATGAACAGGCCCCCCATTTGTCACTACACCTGACGCCCAGATGTCGTCGATCATTGCCTTCAAGTCGTTCCTGTCGGGAAGCATAGGCCGAGTGACATAAAGTGGGTCGCGCATTGTTCACCTCAATCATTGCCTCGTATTAAAAAACAAAGCTGTGTCTCTATACCGACTCTGCGGCGTTTCAAGTGCTGTCGATGTTTTCCCCGACAAGTTTTTCCTTACTAAAGTAGGCTTTCCGACAGCGCAAACGTTCACTTCTAGCGAGTGGCTTTGTGTGTTCCAAGCAACGAGCCCGAAACCGATGCGCTCTTCATTTCGGCGGCGCCTTGTTCGGAAGTGCTCAGTTGGCGAAAAATTGACCAGCAAGACTGCGTTGAACATCCGCGATAGCCTTTACGAGGCCGTGCCTAACCAGAACCAGAGTGCACACATTCCCCTTCGAATGAGGGAAATAGTTTGATTCCGGAAAGCCTCAAAGTACGTCATAAATGTTCCTGTCAAGGAGCCTTTGGTATAAGGATGAGAGCTCCTCTTCTGAAGAAGTTTCAAAGAAGGCAACTCCGCAACGGCTTGCCTGTTTGGGTTGTACCTCTTCCCCTACTCTTTGTAACGGGTAGTATCCAACGAGTGGAAAAGGTTCAAGCGCCCGGATACCACCAAAAATGCCGTGGTCTCCCCCGGTGACCGTATGCCGAAGCACATGCCTTTTCCGACAGCCGTCCGATACTCGATCGCCGCCGACAAAGTAGCTCGCATAATGGGCGGCGAACCGCGAACCAGTGCTCATCTCTATTAGCAATGAATAAAGGTCTCCAGGGCAACGTCGCGAGCACTCGATAATGTAAGCGCGATCGCCATCGAGGATGAACTGGGTGTGCAAAAGTCCGTCCAACAAACCGATAGCTGAACAGAGCTTGGACAACCCCGACTCCAGGCACTGCCGCGCTTCCACCGGAACATCGTGGCAAACATAGCTAGTGTCTACCGCAAAAGGGTTCACACTCGAACCTTCGATTACGTAATGCGGATCGACGAGGCGGCGGTTTTGCACGAATCCGGTGCAACTGTATAGCTGGCCTTTCACGAACTCCTCGACAAGATATTTCCCAGTGGGGCTGGCGCGGCTGGCGCATTGAACGGCCTCATCGAACGAAGCTTGATCCGCACCGGAAATGACCGAGATACCACGGCCGCTGAAGGAGTCGGCCGGCTTGCAGATCCACTTTCCGTCCGTAGGTCTTTCACCGGGCGTGATCGCACGGGGTGCGGGTAGATCGTATTCTCGACAAAGTTCACGAAACATTGCCTTGTTGCTAAGTAACCGAACGGTTTGAGCGGAATCCACGCGCCCATTGCAAATGGGAAGTTCGGAACAAATGGCAATCGACAAGTCGGTACAGCCGGGAACGACACGTTCGATACCTATCCGCTCTACGTGATGCTGTACCGCTGCCAGATTACTATAGTCCTCTTCAATCCAACGCTTCCCCGCGCGCTTTGCTAAGAGATCCCCGGCGCGATTTCCAATGGTCCAAACCTCGTGGTTTTCAGAAAGGAGATAGTCATAGATCGGACCTGCGGCAAAAGAGGAGTCGAGAAGCAATACTTTCACGAAATTTATCCGTATACCAATTGGCTTTCAAGGTTTTCGATTAGAACATTGTGCTGACTTTCCAGCGACATCTTGATCGCCTCGATGACCAGGACATTCTTGTAACCGTCTCGAGCCGATACCCTTGGCTGGGTCTCACCCCTAATTACTTGCAGGAAATGCGCAAACTGGCTTTCCAGCGGATCGCTACGCGTCACCTCCAGTTTGTTCTCTTGAAATGGAAGCCACCAAGAAGCTCCTGCACTCCCAAGGTAGCTTCGTACATGCATGCTCGGGAAGTCGATCGAGCCCATTGTGCCGGCGAAGTGATAACAGCTCTCGTCTGCATAATTCGGATAAGCTGGGTTTTCCCCGCTCGTCATTTCCCAGCTCTTTGAGCTGGCCGCCGTGTCAGAAAGTAAGAAAGAGCCGATCGCGCCACCCTCAAACGCGAATGTGAGCGCTACCGTGTCTTCCACATCGAATCCTCGAACTGCGTTGCTAGACAAGGCGAACACAGAGACGATCTCACCACAGAAATGGCGCATCATCCCGATCTCGTGGATGAGATTGATCAGGACCGGCCCACCGCCAGGACGAGTGCGCCATTCGCCTTCGAGAAAGTAATCTTCAGGTTTGTAAAACAGTGCGGTTCCGCTTACGCAGACTAGCTGGCCAAAGCTGGGCGAGTTCAAGAATTCTTCTACCGGCGCGAGAAGAGAGCTGTGCGTCCTGTGGTGACCGACAAGCACAGGGACACCCTTCTGCTCGGCGGCCTGTTCTAGCTTGCGAGCAGACGCGAGATCATCTGTGATCGGCTTCTCAACGAGAACCGGAATGTGCCGATCGATGCAGGCCATCGCTTGTTCGAAATGCCACGCGTTAGGCGAGCTAACTATTGCGGCATCAATCCCACCGCCTTCAAAGGCTTGATCCAATTCGGAAAAGAATTCAACTCCGCAGCTATCGGCAAACGTGCGGTTCTGGCCGCGGTCTGGGGCAACGATGGCAGCGAGACGAGCGCCCGGATTTTGTTGAATGATTTCAGCGTGTTTCCTACCTATCAATCCGGGGCCTATGAGCAGAAGATTCGACTTTTTGCTCAACTTATTCTCCATTCGAACGTCCAAATTAATAAACCCACTCCACCGGCAGCAGAGCAATGTCACAAACCGAACCCGTTGTATGGCTTTATGTCTTGTAGGTCAATCGGAACTATGTTGGAGACCTAAATCAGAACGACGCTCGGACGTGACGTCCTAAGTCGGGATCCGACCTATCCAACCGCGGCAACCTAATTCGGGAGTTTGCCTAAGAGGAGGGGGCCCGGGTCTCGTTTGGAAATACTCCTAAAAACTGAACTCAAGATAAAAGTTGGATAGGTTGGGTAATCAAAGGGCTATGCTGAGGGACGTTCGACATTACCGCAGCAGGGCCGCCGCACAGGGAACGGGGTTTTGGTTTAGGGCGGGGGAGTGTTTCTGAAGTCTAGTAGGGATCGTTCACACGTGCTCCGGTTTTACCGCTGCAGTGCGTAACACTTCTGACCTTATTTGGCCGATCAAATCGTGTGTTTGCCGTACATGCACGTGCACTGCTGAACACGTCGCGTCTTGCACTTCATTGTACGGCGTGCAACACTCAAGTCATTGACAAAATGGACGTTCTTGCTCAGTGAAGTGAGTGCAAAGAAGACGTGCAGTGTAGTCAGCGTCAGACAAACAGCCGCCCGTGCACTGTCTTCGGGAGGCAGGGGTCGGAGGTTCGAATCCTCTCACTCCGACCAATAATTCCAACAGCTTAGCGGATTTGAACTTTTGCGGCCGTCGTGCGGGGCACCGCTACGGACACCGCCAGTCGAGAGTTGTGCGTACTCGTTTGTTTTGGGCTCCTTGTTCGATGTATATACCAAAGAGAGGCTGGCCTCCCCTTAACACAAATCACCTAGCGACCGTGTCGAATAGCAAGGGTCTAACATGAAGATTGCGATGATTGGTGCCGGCTATGATCCAGGTGGCCAAGCAGTACGGCCGATATGGCTATCGCAGCGCATCGTCATCTCTCGGTGTCGGCCGGTATTGCAGCGAGCTCCGCGCGAGACCAATCACCCGGCCCGTCGGCCCCTCGGACGTGGCGAGTTTCTGGCGTGTGTGAATGACGGCCTGACGGAGATCCTCTGTGGTCAGGCCCTGTGCTTTAGATAGTTCACGCTCTCCTTGACAATGAGTTTGTCCGGTTCGAGCTCGGCGACGATCTTCTTTAGCCGCGCGTTCTTTTTCTCCAAGCTCTTCATCTCCGACAACTGAGCGCGTCCGATCCCGCCGAAACGCTTCCGCCAGCTGTAATACCTCGCATCGCTGATCCCGACACCGCGGCACGCCGAAGCCACGTCTTCGCCCGCATTGAGCTTCAGCTCGATCTCACACAGCAGCTTCAAGATGTCTTCGTCGAAATGTCGCTTCCTCGCCATGCCAACTTTCCCTCGCGCGGGCAATATAGTGGCACAGTTTTTTGGAGTCAGAACACGAATACTACTGGCGTTGATTCGATCGGCGTTGCCAGTCCAATAGAACTTGACATCACCGGCTCAGCAGATAAAGCCGTTCATGTTTAGAATATATCATGAGAATATCCTTGAGACGTCTTGGTTTTCGAAAGAATGGTCATCCACGACCTTGGTTGCGCAGGCTCCTAATAGACCAAAGTGGGAACCCGCGCTCAACCTTTCGACGGGTGGTTTTGAAGAAGAACGGTAAGGTGCGGCCACAGCATGCTGTCTGGTTTTATTCCGTCGAGAATAAAACTGTCCAGAACTGGTTGGATGACCGGTGGCAGTCGCTGCGCCCGCTTACGATGTTTCCCGAAACGAGTAACCCGCCGCCGCGTCGGATCACCCTCGTGACCGACAGCGTCGGCCCCACTAGCCTGTTCGGCGGCGTGGCCACGGGCCTGATCCTGGCCGCGCAATGGGCCGAACGCACGGAATCCGATCTGCGCATCGTCACCCGGACCGAAACCCCAGTGACTACGGCGCTGTCCGGCGTGCTGGCGGTCAACGACCTTCAGTTTTCCGGTGCGGTCGAGTATCTCCATGCCCCTGATCTCCATACCCCTCATGTCGGAGCGGCCGAGATTGCCGTGAGCGATCGTGACCTGTTCTTGGCCACCTCGTGGTGGAGCGCGCGCTGCCTGCTCAACAGTGTTCCCGCCGACCGTATCGTCTACCTGCTTCAGGAAGACGAACGCATGTTCTACCCCTTGAGCGACGACCACTTGATGTGTAGCCAAACACTGGCTGAACCCTTTGGTTTTGTTGTGCTCAACTCCGGTCTGTTGCACCGGCATCTGACGACTGGAGATGATGCCGTTCCCGGTCTGGAAACGCGGTCGATGGCCTTCGAACCGGCTTTTCACTATCCCCGGGCGCCCCGGCCCGAGCGTGCGAGCGATGAGAAGCGCAAGCTGTTCTTCTATGCGCGGCCGAACAACTCCCGCAACCTGTATGCCACCGGCATGGCCCTGCTCAACCAGGCGGCGCTGCGTGGCGTGATCGACCCGGTACAGTGGGAGGTCCACCTGGTCGGGCGCGACCTGGAACACCTGCTGTTCGATAACGGGCTGTCCGCAGTCTATCACGATCCGATGCCGTGGCAGGACTACATGCGCTTTCAGCAGGACATGGATGCCGGGTTGAGCCTGATGTATACGCCGCACCCCTCGTATCCTCCGCTCGACCTAGCGGCGATGGGCATCCCGGTCCTGAGCAACCGGTTCGGCCTCAAGACCGGGCTCGAGATGTATTCCAACAACATCGTGACGGCGGACCTGGACATGGATTCGCTACTGGATGGCATGGAGCGCCTGATGGCCCTGGCGGACGACCCCGATGCCGTGGCGCGCAACCTCGATGGCGATCACATCAACCGCGATTGGACCGCGGCCCTTGCGCCGGTGATCGACCGCCTGGCAGAGCTCAGCGACGCAGAAGGCTAACATGTACAAGGATCTCCTGCCCGAGCCCGTCTTTTTTCGCACACCGTGGGAAGTCGAAACGCTGCCCGTGCGGCTGGCTGAGGTGCTGTCTGGAACAGCGCAGCGCGTCGCCTACGTGTACGACACGCCCGATACGAGCACCTTTCGCTATCGGGTGTTCAACGTCATTGAGGCGCTGCGCGCATCGCCTGACAGCGGGATCAGAGCAAGTTGGTTTGCGGTATCCGAGATCGCGTCGCTGCGGCAGATTCTGCCACAGCTTACCACCTTGGTTCTGACCCGGACGAAGATCTCGCGGTCGGTGTCGGACCTAATCTCGGCAGCACGGGCGCACGGGGTCCGCGTCCTGATGGACTGCGATGATCTGGTGTTCGACCTGCGCTATGCGCAGCTTGTATCGGTCAACAACGACCAGCCCTTCGATTGGGAGGCGCACCTCAATGACTGGTATGCTTATGTTGGCCGCATCCAAGCGGTAGCGCAGCAATGCGACGGCGGGATCGCCACGAACCCGTTCCTAGCCGAAAAGCTGGCCGCGACGTGCCAGGGGCCGGTGTCGATCATTCCGAACTTCCTGAACAAGCGTCAGCAAGAGGTTTCGGCGCGCCTGCTGGCCGCTAAGGCCACGCGCGGCTTCGACCCCGGCAAGCGTGTCATGATCGGCTATTTCAGCGGCTCTCCGACACACAACCGGGATTTCCAGGCGGCGCTGGATGCGCTGATCCAGTTGATGGACGAAGACGACAGTGTTGCGGTGCGGATCGTTGGCTTCATGAGCGGGCACGAGCGGCTGGCCCGGTTCGGAGACCGCGTCGACAAGATCGACCTGCAGGACTGGCTGAATCTCCAAGTCAAGATTGCCGAGGTCGACATCAACATCGCCCCCCTCCAGCTCAATGATTTCACCAATTGCAAAAGTGAGCTGAAGTTCTTCGAGGCGGCCATTGTCGGCAGCTACACCATTGCGTCACGCAGCTATACGTTCAAACGGGCCATCCACGGGCTGGAGCAAGGCATGGTGATCGACAATGGCGATTGGTACCAGGCGCTCAGGTCAGGTATCGCCCGGGTGCGTGAGACCAAAGCCTTTGCCCAAAACGCTATGCATACCGCCGAAGCGGTGACAGCCCGGTATGGCTGGGACCGCAATACCGAATGCATCCTTGCCGCCTTGGAAGCCCCGGCATCGTAAGACATGTCTCTCAAGACGGTGTCCGAAGCACGCAAGCACGGAATGATCCGTCAGCAGATTTTCGCGCCCCATGGCGGGGCGTGGTGTTGTCCGTCAGCCCAGCAAACAGTCGAGCGAGCGCCTTGAATCGCGTTTTGCCACGCTGCGGGCAAAGCGGTCGCAGGTCCGGGATCCCAGGGGCAGCGGTGACAGCATCAGGGCCGAAAGCACCTTGTGTGCAACATACTCTTTCGCGGTGCGCGGGACATGAACCCGGGCCTGCGCCAGCTTCTTGCGCAGCTTGAAGATCTCAACCTTGCGCAGCTTTTGCTCTGCCTCCAACGCCGCGTTTCTCTGGGACATAGCCGCGTGATCATGCTGCAGTCGTGCCAGGGTGGCGTCCAAGTCGGCAATAGTGTGGTCGCGCTCGACCAGAACGGTATCGAGCGTTTCCCGGCGCCGGGCCATGGGGCTGACCGGGTTATCCATTTGTGGAAACTCGGGGCAAGACGTGCCGTGCTGGCCAGCGGACTCCGTGCTGACGATGGCCTCCTGGCCGTGGCTAGTTTCAACTGGTCGAGAGCAGAGCACGCGCTACTTCCGCTGGGTCGAACACAGGAATACTAGATGCGGGACAGGTGATTTCAGAAAGTTGAAAGGAATTGCCAATCTGGGCGATCTCTGTCGCGCGTTCGAGTTCGTCTGCAATGCGATCAGGCGAGACATATGGCATACTTATAATGTTTGGGCTGCGCTCCGACATGTTCTTATGATCGTAATCGTTTGTGATAGCAAGCGCTCCGGCCATAGCAAGCTCGAGAGGCGGATAACTCGGATGTGGACTAAGCATTAACGATATTCCGACGCTTGCCTCGCTCAGCAGAGCCGCGTAATCAGCAAGGGTCAGTTTGCCTGCACAAGAAGCATTTTCCAATTCGTCGATCATTACCTCAGAAAAAGCCTCGCCTGCGAAGACGATCCGCCAAGTACAATTCTTGCCCGGATCGCGCGTCTGCCAAATTCTAAGCCCTTCCACGAGCGTTCCGAAGCAGTTTCGCGGCGTTCCAGGCCTCCCATATGCGAAAATCGTTTTTCCTTTGGGGGTCGGCTTTAGGCTAGACGCGATTTCTGGGTTAATCTCGCACGGTAGGCGAGAAACCGATGAAAAACGATACTTCTCAGTCATGAAATTCGCCAGTTCTTCAGAGTTGATGATCGCTATAGTTTCTTTTGCCCGACCATAGGTCGCTTCTGCGCTGGCGAACGCCTCTCCCCATTGGTAAAATCCCGGCTCATAGTCTTGTATCAGATAAATTAGTCGGTTCTGGGTCCCGTATATTTCATGCTGATCGGCCATCAAGCGAAAAGCGAGATCGGCGGTCCACCAAGCAGTCACGAAGAAATAGTCGTTTTTTCGCAGTCTCATCGCATCATAGCGATCATCGCTTGAAGAGATCACGCTCGCTCCGGAGTTGATATCGCCTGCCCGTGCTTTTAGAACTGGACGACCGACCAATTCGCTGGCTGTCGCGAGCGATGCTCTGTCGACGTCGGTCGAGGTGACTACGAAGCGTATATCTGCGTCGCCCATTTCCCAGAAGACCTGCATTGCGACCTTCAGTGCCGTCGAAATTTCGCCACAAGTTTGATCGGGCTTCAGTGATGGGATTATCACGTTGAGTCTCGGTCGATCAGTAGGATCGGATGCGGTCGCAACAGGGTACACTTGCTGCGCTACATCATAGTACTTGGTCGCCCGCCGCCTGCTCTGTAGGATACGTTTGGACATTCGCCTGAGAGTTACAGCGAGCTCTGACGGACGCACCGACATGGCGACACCGGAAGCTTGATCTGTTTTACTTTCTGCCACGACCGATACACTGGAGTAACCAAGGCTTTCGGCCAAAAAGGTGAGCGATCGCTCGATTGCGTGGGCCAATGTACCGTCTTCCTGACCTGCCTCTTCCGGAAAGTCTTTTGTGGATAGGTCGAAATTCAAAAGCGGACGCAGTACCTCCGGCCTAGCCCAAAACATCATACCTGCCGGAAAGTCAAGGATTTGATCCGCTGTTATGAGAATGCCGAGTTTTGCCATCAGCTCTTGTGCAGATTGAAAATTGTATCCCCAATTCAGCCGACCTTTAATGGTATTTGTGTGCGCGGGATGAACGATGCCAACGCCCTCTTGCTGCAGGATATCAAGGTTCGACGATATAATCTCGGCAGAACCCACTAGGCTTTCAAACAAGTAATCTCCCCAGTCGCAAAGCTCACTATCATGGAGCGATTTTTTTGTATGTAAGTGCAGGACGGCGTCAGCGTTGGCGTGATGCCGCGCAAGGGCGGCCAGAAAAGGCATCACATCGCGACCGCGATTCTCATGAACCTCGACGATGACTTTTATGCCTTCACGGTCCGCAAAATCGTTTAGCTTCTTTGCTTTTTGCAGAGTATCGGTCGTAAGCACAATGCGAGCATCCACACCCAAAGGCTTTAATCGCCTAAGCAATTTCTCTGCGACTTCGACATAGTAGCAGTGAGCGATTGCAAGGATGCGTGTCTGAGAAAGTGTTGAAAAGGGGGTTGTTCCACACTCGCGTGCCAATGGCACAACAAGATGCCCACAAGAGCTAGGTGAGTGATTCCACGACACCTGAATGCCATCAGAGTCGATTAGGCCGTGATGATCTGACGTATGAGCAGGCGGGACGTTTCGCATCGGTAAGTCTTCGTAGGTAGCCTCCCCGCGACACTTGATGTGTTTTCCTAAGAGATGTACCACTTGCGGGGTAAGTACGCACTTTAGGCGAGGATCGTCGAGGTCGACGCCGCCTTCAGTTGTCAAGGTCGCCTTTACAAACGGAAAACCACGTTCGACTAGTTCCACAAACCTGTGAATCGTGACATTGGCCGGGTCATTTAGTAGGTCTTTGTGGTCGAACAATGCACCGACCGTCAGTCCAAGCGATTTCAAACGGTCGGACAGGTGTATTTCGGTTTGGTTGATCAAATCCCATTTCGAATCGTATTCAGTCATGTCTGCAAGTAGGTCGAACGCGGGACCTTCCATCGCTCTATTTCTGAACGTGAAATAGTAGCTTTGGTAGTGCGGACGCAACTCGTTGTTGCGCGTCAGAAACAGTACATCGTCAGACCTCCGGTCGTGTCTCACTAACATACTGCGCAATGCCTCTTGCGACGTGGGGATGATAGAGTCGTTGGTGAAGCTAACCTCTTTGCAATGGTTCAAACCACCGATGAATCGAACAGCGCAGGACCATGCAGCAAAATCAAAACCACGATTGGGCCGAGACAGGATGCACACAAAACGCTCCAAATCTTCCTCGGTGCATTTGAAAACCCCGACACAGTTTGCGACGAGGACGACAGAGAAACCAGCCGCCCGATAGCTATCGACCTGATAACGATGGAGATCTGAAAGGCGACCCCCGGCGGCATACGCAACAAAAATCAACAAACGTGCCTTCTCTGGGAACGGCGAAGCATGGAGGACTTGATAGTCCGCATCGCTTGTCAAAGACGATCCTTGGCTCGGACTGTGGTCGAAGGCTCCCTCGATAAATGGGGCAAAGCGTGCACGAGGCTTTCCGGACTTGTGAAAGACCACGCGCCTCGCAAAGGGGCGTGCAGTCCTGCCGACAAATAGCAATGTTCGAACCCAACCGCGTGGCTTGCCATTAGGATTGAATACAAGTCGAGACATGATGTTGAGAGCCTATGAGATATGGCCGCATGAAAGGGTAAATCTTAGACGAACGGTTATGTAAAGGGTCGTCTATGGTCTTTTGTGTGTTATTGTTTTGAGCTACATCATGATGTATGGTGAGGGCTCCGATCAAAGAACACAAAGATGACATGATAATCCGGTGATGGGTTGCCGCACTCGCACCCGATAGCTTCTTTGCGCTGCCCCAGGTAATCGTTTCAAAGTGATCAAAAAGCGGTATAATAATCTACATGCCAAGCTAAACCTCTAGGGTCAGGACCCATAAACCTGCTGGAATGCCTCAGCGCCACGTGATTCACGCGTCCTAAAGACGAGGGCGGCATGAGCGATTACTTCTGGCTGAGCGAAGCGAAAATGGAGCGACTTCGGCCACACTTTCCTAAATCACGTGGCAAACCGAAGGTGGATGACAGGCGCGATCTGAGCGGTATCATCTATGTCTTGCGCAACGGATTGCAGTGGCGGGATGCACCGCCAATCTATGGCCCCCACAAAACCCTCTAAAACCGCTTTGTCAGGTGGTCTCGCATAGGTGTTTTCGCTCATAACTTCAGTGATTTGGCTCAGCCAGACAGTGACGGCGACACAATCATGATCGATAGCACTCATCTCAAGGCGCACCGCACCTCGGTAAGTCTCTCAAAAGGGGGATCAAACCCCGAGCCATCGGGCGCACCTAGGGCGGCCTGAATTCAAAACTACACATGGTGTCAGATGGGCGAGGCCGCCCGTTAACCTCCTTTCTGTCGCCCGGCCAAATGAGTGATGCAAAAGGGGCTGTCGTCCTTTTGGCCCATCTGCCAAAGGCAAAGCGGCTTCTGGGGGACAAGGGTTACGACGGAGACTGGTTTCGGGCCGCGTTGAAGGATTTGGGGATGCGCGTTTGCATCCCGTCAAGAGCCAAGCGCACCAAGCCTTCGACATACAACAAGCGGCTCTATCGCAAGCGCCACAGGATCGAGAACCCCTTTGCCAGGTTAAAGGATTGGCGGCGCATCGCGACACGCTACGACAGATGCGGAGACCTGTTCCTGTCAGCCATTTGCATCACCGTCGCCGTCATATTCTGGTTACCGAAATGATTCCTGACCCTAATAAATTGCCTACTTTCGAACATGGGATGTGGCGAATCCAGACCACATGTGACATAGCTTCTGAGACATAAAGGCCGACTAAAGAGAAGAAATTAAAAAGATGGAAATAATCGCGCTTTCCATTCCGGACGTGAAGTTAATTACCCCGAGACGTTTTGGCGATCATCGAGGGTTCTTCGAAGAAACCTATAATGCAGAAAGCTTTGCCGCTGCGGGAGTAAACACGCAGTTTGTTCAGGACAATCACTCGCTCTCAAGCGCGGTGAACACTGTGCGCGGACTGCATTTTCAGGCCCCTCCCCGTGCACAGGCGAAACTTGTGCGGTGCGGGCGTGGCAGGCTTTTTGATGTGGCCGTGGATATTCGCAATGGGTCACCAACATTTGGCCACTGGGTCGGAGAAGAGTTGAGTTTTGAAAACGGGCGGATGTTGTTGGTCCCCGCAGGTTTTGCACATGGCTTCGTGACCTTGGAGCCGGATACCGAGATCGTCTACAAATGTTCCGACACCTATGCACCGGAGAAAGAAGGTGCGGTCCTTTGGGATGACCCTGAAATCGGAATTGACTGGCCAAGCAGTAACTCAGCCCCCCAGCTGTCCGAGAAAGACAAGATTGCGCCTTGTCTTCGTGATTTGGAATCCCCTTTTGTTTTTGAGGCTGCTCGATGAAAATTCTTGTCACTGGTGGGGCTGGGTTTATTGGCTCTGCCGTTATTCGACGCGCTATTGTAGACGGACATTCCGTCGTGAATGTTGATGCGCTGACCTATGCTGCCTGCCTGGATAATGTTGCTTCGGTTGCCCAATCACCGGCTTATGCTTTTGAACATGCAGATATCCGCGATGCCGCGGCAATGTCCGCTATCCTGGACAAGCACCAGCCCGATACAATCATGCATCTGGCTGCAGAAAGCCATGTGGACCGTTCAATCGATGGGCCAGCTGCCTTTATCGACACAAATATTACAGGTACTTACGTCTTGCTGGAAGCCGCGCGCGCCTATTGGCAAAACGCAGGCCGGCCGGAAGGTTTCAGGTTCCACCATATTTCAACGGATGAGGTCTTTGGGTCACTGGGGGCGAGAGGTTTTTTCACCGAAGACAGCCCATATCAACCAAATTCGCCCTATTCCGCGTCAAAAGCGGGGTCGGATCACCTTGTACGCGCCTGGCGGGAAACCTATGGCCTGCCTGTTGTTTTGACGAATTGCTCTAACAATTACGGGCCCTACCAATTTCCGGAAAAGCTGATCCCCGTGGTGATCCTGAATGCCCTGTCCGGGCAACCAATCCCGATTTACGGTAAAGGCGACAACATTCGCGACTGGCTGCATGTCGAAGATCACGCCGAAGCACTGCTGTTGGTGCTGGACAAAGGCGAACTTGGTCGCAGCTACAATATCGGCGGTGAAAACGAGATGACCAATCTCGACCTCGTTAGGATGCTGTGCAAAATCCTGGATCGGCTGAAACCGGGCTCTGCGCCCTACAGTGATCTAATCACGTTTGTCACGGATCGCCCGGGTCACGATCGCCGTTATGCCATCGACCCGACCCGTATCCGCGAGGAACTGAACTGGCGCCCGTCATACACTCCTGAAACCGGGCTTGAACAAACTGTTCAGTGGTATTTGGATAACACAGACTGGTTGCAGGCCTTACAGGCACGCAGTGGTGTAGGCGAGCGATTGGGGACCGGTCGATGAAAGCACTGGTTTTTGGCCATAGTGGTCAGGTGGCGACCGAACTGCGCCGCCGTGCACAACACCATGATGTCAAGGTTGAGGCTTTAGGTCGTGCAGGGGCGGATTTGTCCAATCCTTCGCAATGTGCGGACGCTATCCGAGGTACTGATGCCGACGTCATTATCAATGCGGCGGCATACACAGCAGTGGATAAGGCCGAAGAAGACCTCGATCTTGCGCAACTTATTAACGCAGACTCGCCCGGAGCAATGGCGCGCGCAGCCAAGGCACGGAGCCTGCCCTTTCTGCATATCTCAACGGATTACGTATTCGGCGGATCTGGCACAACCCCTTGGACAACCGATCACCCTACAGCACCTTTAGGCGCTTACGGCAAAACCAAGTTGGACGGAGAACGCCAGATCGCTCAAGCGGGAGGATGGCACGCCATTCTGCGAACAAGTTGGGTGTTTTCGGCCCATGGGAATAATTTTGTCAAAACCATCCTCAGACTTGCCGAAACCCGCGACAGATTGACAATTGTTGCTGACCAGATCGGCGGACCAACACCCGCGGCTGACATTGCCGATGCTCTTCTTGTTATGGCGAAAAGCAAAGCAGGCACTGAAGGCGGGCTATTTCATTTTGCCGGCGCTCCTTATGCCAGCTGGGCGGACTTCGCACGCGAAATCATTGTGCAGTCAGGCCTGACAACTCAGATCGAAGACATCCCCTCGACGGACTACCCTACCCCAGCCCCAAGACCACTGAATTCTCGTTTGAACTGTGATCGCCTGAACGTTGTGTTTGGAATTGGTAGACCGGAGTGGAAAACTGGTCTGAGCGACGTTTTGCGCGAGTTGAATTCAGCAACTGGCTGACCCTGAAAGGACAGAGCATGCAACGTAAAGGCATTATTCTTGCCGGAGGGTCCGGCACCCGACTTTATCCGATCACCATGGCAGTTTCCAAGCAACTGCTGCCGATCTATGACAAGCCGATGATTTTCTACCCTCTGAGTGTTCTGATGCTTGCGCAAATCCGCGAGATTGCAATCATCACAACACCTAAGGATCTGGATCAGTTCCAACGCATGTTGGGCGATGGCAGCCAGTATGGTTTGTCCATAACATGGATTGTCCAGCCATCCCCTGACGGTCTGGCACAGGCATATACTCTGGCCGAGGACTTTCTGGCCGGCGC
Organism: Ruegeria sp. HKCCA5763; assembly: GCF_013034545.1. Taxonomy (NCBI): domain Bacteria; kingdom Pseudomonadati; phylum Pseudomonadota; class Alphaproteobacteria; order Rhodobacterales; family Roseobacteraceae; genus Ruegeria; species Ruegeria sp. HKCCA5763. Next base: position 350,630 of record NZ_WQGF01000004.1, on the reverse strand, counting down.
CCCATCTGCCCTGATTTTGGGAGACAATATCTTCTTTGGTCACGGACTGCCTGGGTTGCTTTTGGAAGCGGACGCACAGAAACAAGGCGGGACTGTTTTCGCCTATCGCGTAGCCGATCCCGAACGCTATGGGGTGGTGGATTTTGAAGGCACCAAAGCGCGCGCGATCATCGAAAAACCCGAAGTTCCTCCATCAAACTATGCGGTGACAGGGCTTTATTTTCTTGACGGTGATGCTTCGGCACGAGCGCACGAAGTTCAACCTTCAGAACGTGGCGAACTGGAGATTACATCATTGCTGGAGATGTACCTGCAGGAGGGTTTGCTGGACGTCCAGACCATGGGGCGCGGCTTTGCTTGGCTGGATACCGGCACGCACGGCTCTTTGCTGGATGCAGGTAACTTTGTTCGAACCATCGAAGCACGTCAGGGTATGCAGACCGGGAGCCTCGACGAAATCGCCTGGGTCAACGGCTGGATTGACGATGCCGCATTGGAAGAACGCGCGCGGCTGTTCGCCAAATCCACCTATGGAGCATATCTAAAGAAGTTGCTCGACTAGAAAGGAAACCCCAACGCGCCGTCGAAGAGCCAAAGCTATAGGCTTGGGTGATTGCGCTTTGGATTGCCTAACAGGTGCATTCTCTTAGAGAGATTTGTTTTAAAATCACGCTTGTATAGTTGCAGCGTATTTTCATGCCGATGGAGATTTGAAGGGGACCGGATGAACGTTTCGGCTCTGCCATACTCCGCGCAAAAATGCACGTTGCTTTGACCGTTTTCTGGCAGAAAACAGGACGACCGGAGACAGCATCTGCAAAACAGCAGAGGCAAGCGCCCGAGTGAAGGCAAAAGGAACCTTGTGTTTTCGGGCCGCATAAACTCTGGACCGCCCCATAAACACTCCCTTCAACCCGGCAACCGCAGCGCTGCTGGGCGAAGATGTGCCCTGAACATGCGTCACCTGCGCGTCGTGAATATAATACAAGGGTCCACAAACCGCCTTGAGCCGAAGGCTTAGGTCATCGTCTTCGTGATATAGGAAAATTTCCGGATCAAACCCACCAACGGCCTCAAAAGCAGAACGGCGAACCAATAACGCTGCACCAAGAAGAACTGGAAGTTCCAGATCACCTTCAGCTTTTTTCGAGCGCAGCATTTCACTGCGTGGTGTAATCACGCTGGAACGGCGAAAACTTGGTTTTCCGGATTTACTCAGGATCCTTGGATTAAAGGCCGATGCGGAAGGATAACGATCCGCTCCTGCCTTCATCGCTTCCAGCGCGCCGGACAATAGCTTCGAATCCGGATTCAAAAACAAAAGCAGATCGGTCTGCGCGTGTTCAGCGCCCAGATTGCAAGCCGTACCAAACCCCTTGTTTTCTTTGTTTCTGAGCAGAATTGCCCCATGCGTTTCGGCCAGTTCTTGTACCGCTTCAACATCATCTGAAGCATTATCCACCAATACAGTGGGTACGCCATTCGGAATGGAGTTCAACATTTCCGGCAAAACACCGCCGCTGTTGAAGCAAACACTTATGATCGTGATCTGTGACAATCTTACCTGCCGAGGAAACAAGAGAAGGGTGATCAGTTCATCGACTCAATCATTGTCGGGGTCAACCCCCGCTGCGGTAAGGCGATTTCGTGGTCTCTGCACTATCACCCATTGAAACAAATGGGTTGCCTTAGTCATTCCGAAACAACTCTACTTAACGAAACAACAGACTAGCTTTTCACCCGAAACAGCATTCGAACTTTAAGTTTACAGGGTCAACAGTTGGCACTTTACCGCCGATTTGCGCTGTGCTCACTTTGGAAGACTGTCGCTGGACTAAGTGTTGCTCTCAATTAGCAGCAGTTGTTCATGCATGCCCCTAACCTCGACTTAAACGGTGCCGTAGGCTGCTAGAAACTGACATCAAGCCGTTTTGGCAGGCAAACTTAGGCAAAACCGTGGAGGTTTGGCGTGGTTGTTGCGCGACAATTAGGATTCTTGAAATTCACCTAACATACGCGCTGACTCACCGAAATTAGGATTGCGTCTCATTCGGATTTAATTCCGGTGTTGAGTTTCCCCCATATAGAATTGACGCAATCAACCTTCCAGCGGAGGTGGATTTACACCAGAACTTCCAATGCATGTGCGTGGGTTTCTTGGCGAAGGGTGAACAGGTTCTTCGCCACGAGTATGGACTAAATAACGGCGTTCAACGGTCGGTTTTTCTATCGTGCGACAACACAGCCCGGCGCAGGGAAACGCGATTGAAGCGTTGAACGGCATTCATGAAAGCTACGAGTATTTGTCGTCAGGTGTGTTACGGCAAACCGCTCTGGACTTCCCCAACCAGAAACATTTTGTTTATGTAAACGTATGGAACAAGTGAGCGGGAGGTTGTCATTTAGAGCCCGAGCGGGAATATGGGGATGCCACTCTTGCGGCGCTTCATGGATCAAAGCTGACGCATTGGTCTAATCTGGGAATGCTTGAAAAGTCGAGCCGCAGCAAAACCAGTAAAGGGTCCGCGAAGCCCAGTCGTTACAGTGCAAGTTAATAATTGCCCAAAAGGGCATTTCGCCTATTGCGGAAACCGGTCAGTGACGGCTCGCTTAAAGACTGGTAAGCGGAGGTTCAAACAAAGTAAGTCATACGGGAGATCAATCATTGAAAATCAACGACTGTGTACGAATAACTAAGCGGCCACAATCTGATTAATCCGAAGAGTTTAAAGCGGTCTCAATCACAAGCGGCCTAAGACGCTTTAGTACGAGAATATCCATGCCCATCAAAGATACCCTGCTATTCTATCTGCTTTCTGCGGCGTCAAAACTCAGCCGTCCGATCTCGTCACGCGCAGCCCGGCGATTTCGAAATTCGGCGAAGAAAAGAGACCCCAAACGAACAACCGCACACAACCAGCAGCTTGGTCGCCAGGGATTTGACGGTTCAGGTCGAGCTGATGAGTTTGTTCCATTCGATCCGCAGCCAAAACCCGAACTTGCTGTGCGGGCAATCGCACACTATTTGCCCCAATTCCATCCATTTAAGGAAAACGATGATTGGTGGGGTAAAGGTTTCACTGAATGGACAAACGTTGGCAAGGCCATTCCGAACTTCCCCGGACACTACCAACCGCATTGTCCTATACACTTGGGCTATTATGACTTGCGGTTGCCTGAAGTTATGGTCGAACAGACCCGGATCGCAAAAGCTTACGGGATCGGCGGTTTTTCATACTACTATTATTGGTTTGGTGGGAAGACCCTGATGGAGGGCCCTTTAGAGCAAATGCTGGGCAACCCTGACGCCGACATGCCCTTCTGCTTGAATTGGGCCAACGAGAACTGGACTCGGCGTTGGGACGGACGCGAGCACGATGTTCTGATCGCACAGAACCACTCGATAGAAGACTCAGTGAGTCTCTTACGACACATCCGCAAGTATATAGAAGATCCGCGCTATATCCGAATAAACGGAAGGCCCGTGTTCATCGTTTATCGAGCAAACATTATTCCTGACATACAGGAAACGACAAAGGTTTGGCGGCAGGAAGCGCAGCGCTGGGGAGAGCCGGACCTCTATCTTATTGCAGCCCAGACCTTTGACATCGGAAATCCCGAGCAACTTGGCTTTGATGCGGCTTTGGAGTTCCCGCCCCAACAGGTGAAGCGCACAGATATCACCGGCGAAATGGAGGTTTACAACCCTGAGTTTACTGGGGCCATACTAGACTATGAGGCGGTGGTAGATGCCGAACTTGACAAGAGCGAACCAGGCTATAAGCTTTTTAGGTCATCTACCCTTTCATGGGACAATACAGCTCGCAACCAGGATGCGTCGCGCATAATGGGCAGGTTCTCGATTGAAGCTTACAAACGCTGGACGGCCCATTTGGGAAATCAAGTTCTTTCTCAAGATAAGTACAACGCTGACGAAAAAATCATTTTCATCAACGCATGGAACGAATGGGCAGAAGGAACGCATCTAGAGCCTGACCAACGTTATGGATTTGCATATCTCCAAGCCACCTATGATGCCCTGCCTAAAAAGCGATAAATACGAAGGCTTAGCAGTATATTATTGAAAACTCAGTTCGCTTTCCACGACGACGAACACAGATTTACATTTCAATTCTGAAAAGGTTCAAACCATTGCAGTTAATGGCTCAAAAACCAGTGATCTAAAGTGCAGTGTTTCTGATTTGATTTGACAGTTGGTCGCCTTGTCGAATGCGTATGTCAGGTAAAGTTTGGCTCAGGAGCTTTTCCTTCCAGATACCCTTGACTGTGGTCATAGTCTAGAACAGGGATCTGCCGCGACGCGTTTTACCGCCGACGGGTGCGTTCGTTCTTATGGTGATTAAGCCGTTCATTCAGATCGGCCTGCTACGCCTCAGCGTTGTCATATAGTTTCTTGCGGAGCGCAACTTCGCAGAGCTACCGCAACACCATCTTACGGAACCCCTAGAAATGCCTTTTGTTTGGCGGGATATCACCTTGGTCTTGGTGTATTGAATGTCATTGATCGCAAGGAGGAGCCGGAAGCCCTACTTGTCGGCCGGATAACAAAAATATATGCCCCACTTGGTAACGATCCTTAACACTCGCAGGTCCTGCTGGGTATAAAACGGCAGAACCCGGGCGTTGAACAGGTCGCCGCCCGTTATTAGAGTCTTGGAGCGTTAGAGTTTAGCGCACGCCGCCTTACAATTGTTTATCACTCAAGTCTGATGATAAACCCGCCCGTCGCCCTTGAGCATTCCGACATATAACGGGCCCTGCATTCCCAGGTAGTCTTGATGGCGCATTGGTGTTGTGAAAAATGGGAAGTGGTGGAGTGGTTTAATAGTCGTCGCTCGCTGAGTTGGAACCCATAGGGAATGTCGCACCAGCCGAAGCAGAAGCAAACTTCTACGTCGCTCTGTAAAGATCAGATGTGGCCGGGCAACTAAGTGAAACCAAACTTCGGCAAACCCGCAGGGGTTCAAGGAGAAAAACTACTCTGCTCCTATCGGGCAAGAGTATCAACGCCGCAAACCCAATTTCACCTCCTCTTACTGGGAACACCAATTAATCGATCTCAAAAAGACTCCAAACGAAATCCCGAAGTCTCCACAAGGTTGACGAATATTCGCTCAACAGCGTGGGCAAGGGTGCCATCTGCCAACCCACGCTCGATATCAAAATCGTTAATATCCAGCTTTAACAAAGGTTCAATAGCTGCGGGCGTGATCCAAAACATGGTTCCAGCAATGAATTGTCCATCTTCGTATTTAACTCCTATCTGACGAGCTATTTTTTTAACATTTTCACGATTGTGACGCATATTAGTTGAATTGTGTTTATGAATTGATTGGTGCGGCGCCAGCATTCCAAGACTTGGGTCAGCTTCAAACTTTTTGAAAGCCGACTTGTCGATCAACGCACTCAATGTGCTCTTGCGGATTGTATCCCCATCGATTCGGTATGCTGATTTCTTACCGTGCACCTTGCACAACGCCCGGTAGTTCAAATGCGCGATGCGCTTCATTGTTAAAAGGAACGGGCGAACGTCCCGGCCCCGGTTGTCTACGAGTTCTACATGCGCTTCCGGCAAGCTATTACTAATAGTCAGCGCCGTTTCCAGACTTGTGACCGTTACATAAAGGTCAACCACACCCCTAGGCAGTTCATCGATGAGTTCCTTCAATTCCCACCACGTATCCGCGTAATGCACATGAGCGCAAATGGCATACTTTGCCTCCGTAGTTTCAGGAATCTCAGGTCGCAAGAAAGGTGCCGCGATAGGGTCATAGTTAGCTAGTACTTTCCGAGTGGCATCCAGATATCCGTACCCGTAGCGTTGGTCAGGCTCCAGGTGAGTTCCTTCTGACCAATTATTCCATGCGTTTATGAAAACGATACGTTCATCGTCCGTCAGGTCAGGATTTTTGACAGTGTTTTCAACATTCGCAGATAGCCACTGGCTGTATCTGGTCAGGCTGAAATCAGTGAATATCGATGCCTTCAAACCCCACCGTGCAGTGCTGTCCCAGGACAACATGGCTGTTCGAAAGGTCTTTTTCGCCGAGGGTTTCTTTCGGACCTCCTTGGACACAATATCACCATAGTCATATATACCGCCTTGAAATCCCTCTTCAAGATTGTCGACGAGTTTGGTTACACTCTTTGCGTCAACAGCGTGGGGCGGGAATTGTATGGCCGCATCTAGTCCAAGCTCTTCCGGCGTCCCGCTATCGACAGTTAGCGGGGAAACGACGTACAAGTCTTTAAGGCCCATCTCTTTTGCCTGTTCCCGCCACATCTGAATTGTTTTCTTGAAGTCGGGGATTAGGTGTGCCCGGCAAACGATGAACAGGGGTCTCCCATTGACACGGATGTATCGTGGGTCCTTCATGAAGCTCTCAAGATACTCAAGCATCGCATGTGAGTCTTCCAGCGAATGGTCCTTATCGATTTGAATTTCCTGATCCAATCCGTCCCAGCGGCTGGTCCAGTTTTCGTTGGCCCAGATCATGCAATACGGCATATCTACGTTGGGGTTGTTGCGCATTGCTTCTAGCGGCTTTTCCATAAGCGGCTTGCCCCCAAACCAATATAAATAATATGCGAACCCGGACACGCCATAATTGCGCGCCAACCTCGCCTGCTCCTCCATTACCTCAGAAAAGCTTAGATCATAGTATCCCAAATGGATCGGGTATTGTGGCTGATGGTGTCCTGCAAAAAGGGCATATGCTTTACTTACATTGGCCCACTTATTGGAACGTTTGCCCGACAATTTATCATACTCGGGAAAAGGATGAAATTCCGGGAGATAAAAGGCAATGGCTTTTACAACGGTTTCGAGCGTCTCGTTAGGCATATAGTCGATAAAGTCTTCCCGCACCTGAGAATATTGAACAACGGGCAGATCTGGTCCTTTTCCGTAGCGACCGAAAGGTGGGATAACCCCTTGCGCCGAACTAGCGCGCCGATCTTGCAGGACTAAATTTACATTGGTGTCACCGGCCAGAATACGCTCAACAAGTTTGGGTGTTTCAAATTTTTCCGGCCAGATTTTCCTGGGTCGTCCCCGGCGTTCACGCAAGCTATTTGACAGACGACGACTTAAGCTGGTGTTACGCCAAAATTTGCTTTGCAAAACCTCATTTGCACGACTCGTTGTGCTCAGAAGATTTTCCATGAGATTGGAAATGATCTCATCGCGCTCTGCCAAGGCTCCCTTGAGCTTGCTGAGAGTATCTTCCTCGACTGATCTTTGTTCTTGCTTGCCTGTTGCATGGATCAGCTTTTCATTGGGGTCTGTCGCGCGAATTTGTGCCTCCTCGGCGAAATAGTGCTCCCGCGGAACATCGGAAATCTCAAAGATCGAGTTCGGCAGCTCTGGCAGTTCACCGTCAGAGGCAATAACAAGATCATAACGAGTATTCGAAACGCCATCCTGGGTATGGCCTTGGGCTAATACGCGAAATGGTGCGCTCTGGTCGTTCGCAATGAGCGAGGCCATGCTCAGACGTTGGCCATAGTGGCGTGTGGTTGGAAAGTAGCGGCCTACAAGTTCTACGAATTCGTCTTTAGAAAGCTCTTTTAAATGGAGCAGCCTATCATTCCCGGATTTGTCCGAGTGCTCTAGCATATTTGGGCTTGATATCAGCAACAACCCATCGGGCCGAAGTACACGACGCAATTCTTGCATAATACGGTCGTGCGGTCCTATATGTTCAGAGGTCGCGAAATAAGTGACCATATCTACAGAAGAATCTGAAAGCGGAATATCCGTGGCGCTGCCGACGCGAAAGAACAGACGAGGATCACGGTAAATTGACTTTGCGTGGTAAACAGCCGACGCACTTATGTCGAGCCCGATGGCAGACTTAGCATTTTCGGCAATAGAAAAAGTTCCATGGCCCTCGCCACAGGCTATGTCCAGAACGTCCAATTCATTGGCTAGACTGCGGGCTATTTGATACCGATGCATATGTTCTAGTTCTATAGTACCTTGCAATTCAGGAAGATAACACCTGCCATCAGTTGGTGGCTTCCTAGGTTTATCCTTACCGCCCTTAGTCATTGAAATTCTGTCCTAGCAATTCTTCGTCGTGAAAGTCGCAAGTATTCCACAAAATGTGCCGTACACAGCAGTGCCTGCCGGGGTAACAGCCTCTTGCTACCAGTACTGCGAGCCACTGATTAGGCTTTTGCAGACTGAGTCTCGGCGACCGACATATTTATTTTACTGGAATTCCAAGCGCAGAAAAGGTGCGATTCATTTATTGTACGTATGCCCCGCGCCCCTTTGGCAGAAAGTGTCCTCGCGGGAAAATGGTTTTAAGCTAAATTCATAGAGTGGCGACGACGTGGGAATAATACCGTCTCAGCTCCTGAAGCTATAGCCGTTTGCGCATGACCTAGAAACTGTAAGAACTGAAACTGCACATAGACCACCTCCGAGCCGGAAGAATGTGCGTGAAAGCAGCACTCGAGGCGAAAGGTGAACACCTCAAAAAACTTTGGGTGCAAATGACGTTTCAACGGAACCGCCAGACCGTGGTGACCTCTGCAGTAGTCGACCGGATCACTGGGCTAAAAGAATCCGAACCTTGCGCAACCGCGAAGTAACCTCGAAAGAGCCCGCATAATCTCAACGATCTGGGCGGCAGTAGCATCAGCCTCCAAGCTGATCACAACATCACAATGCGTTGTCTCAACTGCTGCTCTCGATGGAAACTACCCCACCCACTAGGTCAACGACAAAAATATTGGCGCGAGCAAAAGTCCTTTCACTGGCTCAATATCAATCACCCTGGTCGGCAGCAGCAACCTCCTTCCCGGCGTCAAACGTTTTTTGCAGATCAAGATTTCTGTTACGTCCATTCTACATCGCCCAGAAAGATGTAACCAGCGCCGTAAATCGTTTTTATAAGGCGAGGATTCTTTGGGTCTTCGCCAAGTTTGGTACGAAGCCTGGAAATTCGCACGTCCATGGCCCGGTCAAAACTGTCTCCTGCTGCACCGCCCAACGATTCTTGCATTTGCGCTCTGCTGATAAGACGCTTGGGGCTTTCGAGGAATAGCCTCAGAACCTCTCCTTCTGCATGGCTGAAAGGCGTTTCGGCACCGGCGCCATCCTCAAGAACGTAGCGGTCAAAATGTGCAATCCAGCCGTTGAAAATAGCGGTGTCCGAATGCGAAGTCTGACTGCGTGGGTTACGCAACCTGGCCCGGATCCTGGCCACCACTTCCGCCGGATCGAACGGTTTGGTTATGTAGTCATCAGCCCCAAGTTCCAGCCCAGTCACGCGATCCTGCACCTGTGCCCGACCAGATATGATGATCACCGCAGCACCCTGTTCCAAAGCAAGACGATGAACCAGCGCCAACCCATCGGTATCCGGCAGGGAAAGATCCACAAGACAGACATCCGGCGTCACGCGGTTCAGTGCCGCCTCGAACTCTCGGGCGCGAGAGAAACTCTGTGTTCGGAACCCGGCATCCTCCAAGACGTCGGTCAGGATACGTCGTATCTCGGGTTCGTCATCGAGAATGGTCACCAAAGGTTGGGTCATCAGGCGGCCTTAGCTTGAATCAGTGCGGACAATTGAGCCTGTGAAAACGGTTTACGCAACACCGGCGCCAACGCAAGCGCCTGTTGGTACAGCGGATCAGAATTCGGTAGAGAGGTCATAAGGATGCACGGCACTCCAGAGCCTATTTGCCGCAGAAGATCCAGGCCCGAGCCCCCTCCCTCCAAGCGGATGTCGGACAACACCATCGCGATATCCTCTACATTCGAAAGCAGCGTTAGGGCTTCATCCACCGAATTGGCTTCTATGACTGAAAAACCAAGCTCAACCAGCATGTCTCGGAACTGACCTCGCAACTCGTCGCTGTCTTCCACCAACAACACAAGGCCATCCTGAGAGGGTGGAGCGGAACGATATGGCAATCGCAACACGACCGATGCGCCGGATGGAGTGTTTCTGAGGTTCAGATCACCACCGGCAAGTTTCACCGTGTCATAAACCATGGGCAAGCCCAAACCAGACCCGTCACTGCCTTTAGTCGTGAAAAAGGGGTTCAATGCCTTCTCCAACGCCTCGGACGAAAATCCTGGGCCGGTGTCGGACACTGTGATTTCGACCCATATCTTGCCAATCGCATGTGCGCTGATGGTGATCTGACCCGTGCTTCCGCACGCATCTCGCGCGTTCAGGACAAGGTTCAGCAACGCGTCCTGGACCATCCCTGGATCCAACACTAGTGCCTGATCGGGAAGAGTGTTCACAACAGAAAGCCCCATGTCACGCGGCAGGGATGGGGTGGCCAGAATACGCAGATCTTCCAACAAACCGCGCATGTCTGTGGCCTGCGGCTGGGGCGTACGGTTGCCAGTCATATCTGCGATACGATTCAGCAACTGCCCACCCCGACGCGCTGTTTGTTGAGTGGCTGCAACCAGTTCTTGCGCTTCATCCGGCAGGTCCATCTTGTCCAATCTGGACTGCATCCCAAGGATAATCGTTAGCAAGTTGGAAAAGTCATGCGCCAGGCCGCTGGTCATCTGGGCTGCCATCGCCCGGCGACGAGTCTGCTGCAAGGCGACCCGTGCCTGCGTTTCTTCGGTAATGTCCACGGACATCACATAGACACCCCCTGCCCCATCCGGCGTGAACGAAACTCGGATGCGACGAGCATCCTGATCTTCGGTAAACTCAAAAACTGAAGGCGCGCCATCATAAGCCTTTTGCAAATGGCTTTCCACGCGCTCAAAAGCGACCTCACCCAGCGCCTCGGAAATATGCAGGCCAAGAATATCGGACGGACGCCCCGGCATGACCGCACTCAGACGTCGGTTGGAGTAGTCATAAAGCCCGTCACTGTCCAAATGCGCGATATGCGCAGGCATCATTTCGGTCACAAGGCGCGTTCGGGCTTCAATTTCGGTTAGTTCCCTTTTCGCTTCTTCCAAGGCCGCGATCGTGGCTGCAAGCTTGCGGTTGGTCGCTGATAGTTCCTCGGCGTGCCCGAGCAACTGTTCCGACAGTTCCTCTGATCGCGCCCGCAACAGGTTTTCGGCGCGCCGCGTGCCCGTGATGTCAGTATAGACCGCGACCCATCCTCCTTGAGGCAACGGAGCGCCCTCGATTGAGACAACCTGCCCGTTGGGCCGCACCCGCTCCATGTAATGCGGTTCAAACGCCAGGGCCTGCTTGACCCGCAGATTGACCATGTCCTCGACACTCTCGTCATGTCCATATTCTCCACGGCTGGCGAGGAAATGAATTGTATCCCGAAACGGAGCCCCGGGTTGAACCAACTCGTCCGGTAAATCGAACATTTCCTGAAACCGGCGATTGCTGAGCACAAGCTGCAACTTGCTGTCATAAATGGAAAGCGCCTGACCGATAAGGTTCAGCCCTGCCGTGGTCATCGCCTTTATGCGCTTTTCCGTTATGTCCAAGTTTGCCTTTTCCACAGCACCTGCGTAGCACCTGATTACAGGTACGAATAGTGGGTTTCATTCTTGCGGCAATGCTAATTTATGACCCGCCATGCAGCGGCATTTTATTGGCGGCACGATAAGCTTCGACATAACCTCTGGCTACGGACCGTACGGCGCGGCCGATCTGGGCATAGGCTTCGTCCGGCAGGTTGGCAAAAGACACGCGCGCAGACCAACCCGGCGCATCGAAGCCGCTGCCGTTCAATAGAACAATCCCGTGATCTTCGGCCAGTTTGAACGCAATGTCCAGCGGGTGCACGTTCTTCTTGATCCACGCAACAACATCCTCACCGACATATTTTCGCAACCAATACTCGAAATCGATAATCCCGTAATAGGCATCGTAGTTTTCGCCCCCGTCAACCTGGATCCCCATCGCTTCGGTCAACAGCTTGAACCGTCGATGCACAAGCTCCATGCAAGCGGTTTGATAGTCTTTCTTGGTGTCTACAAGTTCAACAAGCGAAAACAGGGTCATCATGACCTGTTGCGGCAAGGAAAGACCAGCGGTGTGGTTCAGGGCAACATCCCGGCTGTCTGCAACCAGACGGTCTATGAACCTGATCTCACGCGGTGTCAGGCTGAGCGTGCCATAGCGCTTGTCCAGCGCCTGTTTGATCTCTTCACTGTGCTCAGCCAGTTTGAGGTCAAAGATATTGTCCTGCGCCACTGCGATGACACCCAAACGCCAGCCGGTGCAGCCGAAATACTTCGAATACGAATACACGCCGATCGTGTTGCGCGGCATGTACCCCATGACCGATGTGAAATCATGCACGAAGGTTCCATAGACATCATCTGTCAGAACGATGAGATCGGGGCGATGGTTCTCGACCACATCTGCCAGCTTCTCCAAAGATGCCTTGTTCAGCGCAACTGACGAAGGATTGCCCGGATTGACCAGAAAGAAGGCTTTTACTTTGGGGTCTTTCAACGTCTCGACCGCTGCATCGGTCAGCTGGAACGCGTCTTCTTCGTCCGTTTCCACATGCACGGATTCGAGGCTGTAATCCTCAAGTTCAGGCATCTCGAGATACGGCGTGAAGATCGGAGTACACAACGCAATCGTATCACCTGGGTTCAGTAATCGGTTGGCTTTGAGCGACTTGAAGATGTAACACATCGCCGCCGTGCCGCCCTCGACTGCAAACAGATCAAATCGCGCATCCGGCTGTCGACCAGAACACATGGCCCACATCAAGTATTCGTGCGCTATGATCTGATTGTGATGCAGAATACGGTCCGGCACCGGGTAATTGTCGCCAATAATCGAGTCCGTCAGTTCGTGAACAAACGCATCTGCATTGAAATCAAACGCAAAAATGGCGTGTTTGACAACGGTAAGCAAAGTGTCCGTGCCGGGCATGTCCGCATTGACCTCAGCCCATTTCAGAAGCCTGTCATGGCATCCCTTGACGGCTGGCATGCCACCCAGACCCGCCGGATGATCCATGACGCGTTTGGCTTCGGTGACGGCAAACTGACCGAGTGCAAAGAACGCTTCACGCGGACGGGTTGCGATCCAGTTGGGATTTCCTCGTCCCGCATTCAGAAACGCGCTGTTGGATTTTCTGGCCTCATCCGAGGCTAGTTTGATCAGCTCATCTTTGATCTGAAAAGGGCTGAGCGCTTCGTAATCGTGCAGTTTCAGACGGTCCATAACACATACCTTTCCAAATCAACTAAGGATCAAAACAACAACCATGCCAAAGATCGTCAACAAAGTGTTCCCAATCGCATAGGGCATCCCATACCCCAGCGCGGGTATTCGACTTTGCGCGGCCTCCTGGATCATCCCAAGCGCAGCGGTTGTTGTTCTCGCGCCAGCGCAGGCGCCAAACAGAATGGCCGGGTGAAACTTGAACACATAGTGGCCAACGTAAACCGAGAAGATCATCGGCAGAGAGGTGGCGACTATTCCCCAAAGCAGCAGCGCAACGCCGGCCTGTTGCAGGCCCGCCACAAAACCGGGACCGGCGCTTATGCCAATCACAGCTATGAAAACGTTTAGGCCAAGGGTGTTCATCAACCACAAAGACGGGCCGGGAATACGCCCGAATGTCGGATGCACAGTTCGCAACCAGCCCAGTAATAAGCCGGCCAAAAGGGCCCCGCCTGTTGTGGATAGGCTAATTGGGAAACCACCCATGGTAATTGCCAGTGTTCCGACCAGACCACCAATGAATATTCCCCAGCCGACAAAAGCCAAGTCTGTTGTCTCGACCGGGCGGTCGGCATACCCAACCCGGGCAATGGCGGCCTCTACATGACGCTTTGATCCAAGAACCGTCAAGATATCGCCGCGATGCACAACAGTTCCCGGCAAAAGTGGCAGTTCGACCATGTTTCGCATTAGTTTCGAAACATAGACACCGCGCGCCAGCGAAAGCTTGCTTAGTTCTTCCAGAGTTTTCCCGTGAACCTCTTTGCTGGTGATCAGCACATCCAGCTTCTCGGTCGGCGTGTTCAGCAATTCAGGGGCATCAGCCTCTTTCAGGTGCCCTTCCAAAAGGCCAACCAAATCCGCGCGTCGCCCAGAGAACATGACGAGGTCGCCCGCCTGAAGTACCGTGCTGTCTTCAACCTCGATCACAGCGTCACCGCGCTTGATCCGTTCGGCATAAATACGCACACCAGGCATCAAATCCTTCACCGGCTGGCCCAGCAAATCGCTGTCATCGGGGATTTCGAACGCCCGAGCTTCGATCATGCGATAGGCCGAAACGATACCTTCGCCAGTCTCAACAGAAGCGCTACCACCAAGCTTGGCCTCATATTCTTTGCAAGCGACAACCAGATTCACACCGATCAGACGTGGCCCGAGTTTGGCCAGAATGATGGCCGACCCAATCGTGCCGTAAATATATGTGACTGCGTAGGCAATCGGTATCTGATTGGCATAGGTCTGCGCCTGTTCTGACGACAGACCCAGTTGACTGATCTGGTCGGTCGCCACACCAATTGCGGCAGAAATGGTCTGTGATCCTGCATACAAGCCAGCCGCGAAGCCCAGTTCCAGCCCTGCGACTTTGGCAGATAAGACTGGCACAATCAGGCACAAAGCCAAAACACTGAGTGCGAACAACACCTCTCGTGCGCCGTCTGCCTTGAGACCGCGGATAAACTGCGGGCCGACACCGTATCCAACTGCGAAGATGAACATGATGAAAAAGGTCGATTTGACCGCCGAGTCGATTTGAATATGCGTTTGCCCGATGATCACAGCCGCAAGCAAAGTTGCTGTAACGGTCCCGAGGCTGAAACCAAAAAATTTCTTGGGACCGATCCAGAACCCTATCCCGATCGACAGAAAAACCGCCAGTTCGGGATAGCTGCGCAGCACATTCACAAACCAATCGCCCATTCCTGTCCTCCCCGGAACCCCTTGTGTGCATAAAGGTGTGTTTGGAACTTTGAAATCGCTGACAAGCCGATCTGCACAAATAATTCAGAACCGAAAAACCGCAGCACAATTACCGCTGGCCGTCAGAGCGTAAAACGATGCGTATTTCACAAGGACGATATCGTAAGATATAAATTTGTCTACAATTTTTCAGGGAAAGTTCTAAGCCACACACAGGGCGATCAGTATCGAGAACGGGATTTTGCACCTTCAGATGTAATCGAATGCAGCGAAAGTGTATGGTCCATGTTCTTCATCCGGTGCCGCAGCATCTGACGGCTTAATCGGGCCAAGTCCGGCGCCAGTTCAGGCTTGTCCGCCACATTCTCAAATTCGCCTTTGCTCTGATGGTCAAACAGGATCGGCGGCAGGTCCGCGGCAAACTCGATCAGAGTAAATCGGTCGTCTCGCAGAATTCCCAGGCACGAGTCGCTGTTGCCCGTTTCAAGTTGCTGTTGCCACAGAGTCGAGTTTTCAGGTTCCGAGAAATCCAGCTCGCTGAACGAATAGCTGCGCCAGTCCTCTGGAACTTCACCGCGCAACAGCGGCATCAAGGATCGACCATCCATCGTGTTCGGAGCCGGTTGCCCAATCCAGTCCAGGATCGTTGGCGCGACATCGACCGATTCAGTTGGAACACTCACTCGTGCACCCGCCTGATCATTGTTCCCGGGCAAACGGATCATCAAAGGGGTATGATAGGCTGCGTCATAGACGGTCATCTTACCCCAGCTGTGGCGATCCCCCAGCATTTCGCCATGATCAGCTGTGATCACAAGAATCGTGTCGTCATATTGCCCGCTGTCCTTGAGGTATTTCACCACACGACCGATGTGGTGATCTACTTCTGTTGCCAGACCAAGGTAGACAGCGCGCAGAGTGCGAATGTTCTCGTCCGTCGGCTCGACTTCATCAAAGCCGTGCACAAAGTCTTTGGCTGTATAGGAATCCTGCGTGGGCCCAAAGAACGGGTGCAGGTTCTTCTCAGCTTCCGTGCTGTGCAACCGTTGTGGCAGAGGGATTTCTGCCGGATTGTACATGTCGTTGTACGGCGCGGGTGCGACCAGAGGCGGATGCGGGCGGATATAGGTCAAATGAGCAAACCAACCCTCGCCACAATGAGGCGCGATGCCTTCAAGAAAAGCATCCGTCAGAAACGCAGTGTCACTGTCTTCGGCCCGATAGAGCGCCGGGTCATTCAATTTGGGGGACTGACCGTCTTTCGAGGTGGGTTTGTAAACATCCCAGTGCTGATCGAACTTATATCCCTTTTTCATCAGATGTGCTTGCCAGGGATATGACTCTTCAAGGCGCATTTCGACCACCTCAAGAAACCCGGTCATGGACTGCTCATATGATTTGAGAACCGGATCATTGGCGTCATGGACACGCGGATCGGCAGATGTATCTGTATAGCCGAACAGCAACGGCATGTATCCCGCTTTGCGCATTTCCGTGGCGATATTGGGGGTATCGTGACGCAGTGGCGTTCCATTTCGCACCGAACGGTGGTTCATCGCATATTGCCCGGTCAAAAGCGAAGCCCGCGAAGGCCCGCAGGGGTTGGTGACCGAGTAATGCCGCGTAAAGGTCACAGCCTCTTGCATGAATGCCCGCAAATTCGGAAGATCCACATAATCTGCCAAAGCGCCGCTCAGGCAATCAGCCCGAAGTTGATCAATGATGATGAACAAGACGTTTTTGGCCTGAGACATCTGAACACTCCGCTTCAACCTCGACTCCCACGCGGACTGTGTCTCGCATTCTGGGCTCAAGCAACTGATTAAATAAGTAGCCAACACTTTCTTGTATACCCGAGCCCGAAAACCTGGCCGCACCAAACAAGGCGTGACGCGAGGGCCATCCTGCACCGCAAAAACCCGATCTTTCAGAACAAAGACTTGAAGGCTCAGAGCGTTTTACTTCACATGGCTTTATGACGAAGGCAATGATCTCATCCGAGCGCGACACCGAAGGCACTCATGTCCGTATTTCGGGTGAATTGCTCACGCAATCTTTGGCATCAGTGGAGCATGATTTTGCAGCTATACAACCCTCGGCTGACAAGGTCGTTTTTGATTTGTCCCAGATCGAGGCCCTCGACACCGGAGGTGCATGGTTGATCGCGGACCTTGGTAAGCGTTTCACCTCGAACGGTGGGGCAGTGGAAATTCTGGGGGCAAAGCCTGCACATGCGACGCTTATTGATACCGTAACCCGCTCGATCCCGGGCAAACCCGGCAAGCTCGAAGATCCCCGCAGTTTCATGGATTGGGTGGCAGATGTGGGTCGCGGCACCTTCGGGGCTTGGAAGGACACGCTTTCAATCCTTGAATTTTTGGGACTTACGCTACACCGGCTGTTCCGCACCATGGTCATGCCATGGCGGCTGCGCAAGGCGGCCCTCGTCACGCATATGGAGGAAACCGGTGTCAAAGCCCTTCCCATCGTGGCTCTGATGGGGTTTCTGATCGGTGTTGTTTTGGCTTTTCAAGGCGCGACGCAGCTCAAGCAGTTTGGCGCAGAGATATTTGTAGTGGAGTTGATCTCAATCTCGGTCTTACGAGAGCTTGGGATTTTGTTGACAGCGATCATTGTTGCGGGTCGCTCAGGCTCGGCGTTCACAGCCTCGATCGGTTCGATGAAAGTGCAGGAAGAGATTGATGCCATGCGAACCTTGGGGCTGGACCCGATTGAAGTGCTGGTAATTCCCCGTGTCCTCGCCCTTTTGATCATGTTGCCCATTCTGGGGTTTATCGCGGACATAGCGGGTTTATTCGGTGGCGCCTTGATGAGCTGGATTGATCTGGGCGTAAGCCCCGGCATGTTTCTGACGCGATTGAAGGAGAATACGGATGTCTGGCAACTAGCCGTTGGTCTGATCAAAGCGCCCTTTTTTGCGTTGGTTATTGGAGTAATCTCCTGTTGGCAGGCCATGCAGGTCAGAGGATCTGCACAAAGCGTGGGTCAGCGGACAACCGCATCGGTTGTGCAATCCATCTTCATGGTCATAGTAATTGACGCCCTGTTTTCGATTTTCTTCTCAGAGGTCGGAATCTGACATGAACAGCAGAATACAAGAGGCAACGAGTTCAACGGCGTCACAACGTGACGCTGTGATCCGTGTGCGCGGCCTCAGAAACCAGTTCGGATCGCAGGTGGTGCATGATAATCTGGACCTCGATGTCTGGCGCGGCGAAGTTCTGGGAATTGTCGGCGGGTCCGGCACTGGTAAATCGGTATTGCTCAGAACAATTGTAGGGCTGAACACGCCGGCGGCGGGCAGAATCGAAGTTCTGGGTGTTGATGTCTTGAACGGCCCCGAGGAAGATCGGCGCAGCATCGAACGCCATTGGGGTGTGGCCTTCCAGGACGGCGCTCTGTTTTCGTCATTGACCGTCCTGCAAAACGTAATGGCCCCGCTGCGCGAGCACACGGGTCTGAGCGAAAAGCTGATGGAGTCGCTGGGCTCGCTGAAGATCAGCCTGGTTGGGTTGCCTCAGCTGAGCTGCGGCAAGTTTCCGTCCGAGCTTTCCGGCGGTATGCGCAAGCGCGCGGCGCTGGCCCGGGCATTGGCCTTGGACCCCGAAATCGTGTTTCTGGATGAACCAACCGCCGGATTGGACCCTATTGGGGCGGCGGCTTATGATGAGTTGATTGGCGAATTGCAGCAGGCTCTTGGGTTGACAGTGTTCATGGTCACCCATGATCTGGATAGCCTTTATGCCATCTGCGACCGGATTGCTGTGCTTGCAGAACAGCGCGTACTGGTCGAAGGTCCGATCGAAGACATGGCCAAGGTCGATCATCCTTGGGTGCAGGAATACTTCACAGGCCCCCGCGCCCGCGCAGCACAACAAAAGGGCCAGGACAGGTAGAGGCAATGGAAACCCGAGCGAATTATATCCTGATCGGCGCGTTTACCCTTGCAGGGCTTCTGGGCGCGTTTGGTTTTTTCCTTTGGCTTGCGAAATTTGAGGTCACACGCCAATACGCTTATTACGACGTCTTGTTCGACAATGTCTCAGGGCTTTCCGCTGCGGGAGGTGTGAGCTTCAACGGCCTTCCTGTTGGCCAGGTTATTTCGTTGAATTTGGATGAAGACGACCCCTCGAAAGTCAGAGTTCGCATCGAAGTGGATGCAGATATTCCAATCACCGAGGAAACGATTGCCCAGTTGCAGTCCCTAGGTGTGACCGGGGTTGGCTATGTCGAGTTGACCGGTGGGTCGGCGAGCGCACAACGACTGGCACAAAACAGCGTGATCAAAAGCAAACGCAGCACAATCCAGTCACTGTTTGAAGGCGCACCGAAAGTGTTGGATGAGGCCGTCACACTTTTGGAAAGCCTCAACAAGGTCGTTGACGACAAGAACAGGGAAGCCGTGAGCGGTATACTAGACAATCTTGCGTCGGCTACAGGACGGTTGGACAACACTTTGACAAGCTTTGAGTCTGTCGCCAGCGATATTGGTAATGCCGCCAAGGACATTGGCGAATTCTCTAAGCGTCTGGATCCATTGATCGAAACAGCTCAGACAACGCTTGAGACAGGAACGGATACGCTGGACTCGGTCAAAACCGCATCAGAATCCGCCAAGGCCGCGTTGGACGAAGCAAAAACAACGATCCAAACGGCGGACCAGATCCTGCAAGAGGACATTCGACCTTTCATTGAACGCGGCGCGCAACTGGCTGAACGTTTGACGTTGTTGTCGGACGAAGGCAGCGTCACCTTGGAAATTGTCAACGAAACCGTTCTGAACGCCAACACGACATTGGGGTCGATTACGTCGGCGATGGACACGGCGAAGGGGGCGCTGTCTTCGGCAGAGACGGCGTTCAACTCAGCCAATCGGGTGATGGAAGAAGAAGTCGCGCCTGTGGCTGCTGACATCCGCAAAGCGGCTAATCAAGTGACCGAGACGGTCTCGAACGTGACCGAAAAGATCGATCAAATCTCGGACGACGTTCTAAGCGCATCGAATTCTGCGTCTGAACTGATGGGCACTATCGACGGCATCGTTCAGAACAATCGTCGCCAAGTTTCGGATTTCCTGCGCGTCGGCCTTCCGCAATTTATCCGCTTCATCGAAGAATCCCAACGACTTGTTATCAGTCTCGACCGACTGGTGGATAAGATTGAACGGGATCCCGCACGATTCCTGTTGGGCACTCAAGCATCGGAGTTCCGCCAATGATCAAGCCTGTTTTCGCATTGCTGGCATTTGCCCTGATCGGCGGCTGCGCTGGCCTGGGTACGTTGCAACAGGCGGCCAAGCCCAACGACCTTTATTTATTGACGCCCAAAAGCACCTTTTCGTCCGCACTGCCCCGAATTCAAAAGCAGATCGTTGTCGAGGAACCAACAGCAACTGCGGCAGTGAACACAGATCAGATCGCTATTCAGCCGACGCCCTTGCAGGTGCAGTACCTTCCGCGCGCGCGTTGGGTAGATCGTGCTCCTTTGATCGTTCAAACGCTGTTGGTGGAAAGCTACGAGAATTCGGGAAAAGTTGCGGCGGTTGGTCGATCTACCGTTGGCCTGCGCGCAGACTATGTGATTGCACCTGACCTGCGCGAATTTCAGGGCATTGTGGTCCAAGAAACAGAGACCAGTAAATCGGTCCGCATTGAAGTGCGTATGAATATTAAGGTCATTGACGAGTACGAAGACAAGATTATTGCATCCAGCTCGTTCCAGGAAAATGTCGTGGCCGCCAGTGAACAAACACCTGATCTGATCGAAGCCTTTGACAAGGCCTTGGGCCGCGCGATGCGAGATGCGGTCGAATGGAGCATTCGCAGGATCAACACACATGTGGTGAATAACCCGAGGTCAATCCCTAACTGATCTGTGACTGTCACTTCACTTGAAATCGTGGGGAAACCTTGTTCCCGATCTGGTACAGTCGGGGAAAAGGTATTTATTGAAGCTTCCGTGGATCAATGCACGTGGACAGCCGTTTGGGTTCCCGGCTTTGGCGCACGACAGAAAAACAATAGCGGAATTGTCGCCAGGGCCAGCAGGCCAAGATTGTTGAAAACGGTCAGGTAAGAGATCAGTTCTGCCTGCTTCGCGATTTCCTGACCCAGGATCGCAGCGCCCTGTGGACTGTCAGGTGTCAAGCCAAGCGGGTTCAGGTAAGCTTGCGCCGCAGGGTTATAGGGCGTCACATTCTGGCTTAGGACAGCTGTGTTGGTCTGAAGTCCACGTACGATCCATGTGCCGACCAGAGAGATGCCAACCGATGAGCCCAACTGGCGAGTGACGTTGAACAGGCCAGAGGCTTCGTCTTGCCGGTTTTGGCTGATGCTTTCGAACGCGAGAATAGACATAGGCACAAAGACCAAACCCATCCCTAACCCACTGATGGCTCCGGGCCACGCCAGCTCCCAAAACCCGGCATTGAGGTTGATGGCACCCATCATGAAGTTCCCAATCGCAGTCAGCAACAATCCGGCGCCCGCCAATAAGCGTGGATCGAAACGATGAACCAGTACGGCGCCGGTCAGAACCATCGACAATCCTGCTGTCAAACCGCGCGGAATAAAAAGGTGGCCTGAAGCGATAACGGGGAAATCCAGAAGGTTTTGTACGAGCGTTGGCAGGACTGCAATACCACCAAACAATGAGACCGCAAATCCGGCGATGATCAGATTGCACAGGGCAAAATTGCGGTCCGCAAACAAACGCAGATCCACGACCGCGTTACGCGCGGTCAATGCGTGAACAATAAATCCGATCGCGCCCAGTACCGACGCGACCACAGCCACTTGAATGACGCGAGACGACATCCAATCCATGGTTTCGCCCTGATCCAGGACAAATTGCAGACACCCGATGCCAAGTGCCAACAAGGCCAGACCCTTCCAGTCGATCTGTACATCCTCGGTCTTGTCTTCGGGCAATTCCCCGGCCAGCAACAGAAGGGCAAGGGTGGCCACAGGCAAGTTGACGAAAAACACCATCCGCCACGAGAAATACTCGGTCAGGATCGCACCAACCGTCGGCCCAAGAACGGGTGCCACTACGACCCCCAAGCCGAAAACCGCCATCGCCTTCCCACGCTCTTCTCTGGGGAAGGCGTCGAACAGGATCGATTGCGATAATGGGATCAGGAAAGCTCCAAACATGCCTTGGGCCAGCCGAAAGGCAACAATGACTTCGAGGCTCCAGGACAGGCCACACATCATCGACATAACTGCAAAGCCAGTCACTGCTGTCAGGATCAACCGTCGCCGCCCAACACGGCGGGCCACAAAGCCGGTCAGTGGCATTATGACCACCGCCGATACGATATAGCTGGTCAGAATCCATGTCGCTTGGTCGGTTGTCGCCCCAAACGCGGCCTGAATATGCGGCAAGGCAACGTTGACAATCGTGCTGTCCAGCACTTCCAATATGGCGCTGAGAACAACAGCAACCACGATCACCCGGTTTACAGGGCCGGACGCCGCCGAAGTCATTTTCCGTCCGCCGGGCCCGTTGTGTCCACGACAACTTTGCTGCTGCCGCCGACCCGCAAGGGGGCATCGGTTGGGTCAAGTGCGATCCGAACCGGAAAACGCCGTGTGACCTTGACCCAGTTTCCACTGGCATTCTCGGACGGCAGCAACGAGAATGTGTCCCCTGAACCGCGTCCGATTGAGGCCACCTTGCCGGTAAGCTTCACCCCCGGCAGCATGTCGACCTGAACTGTTACAGGCTGCCCGGGCCGGATACGAGGCAACGACGTTTCCTTGAAATTGGCGTCTACCCACCAATCCGAGGACTCAACAATCGAGAATTGAGGCGCGTTGGCAGAGACCGAAGATCCGGGGCGCAACGTCAGATTGGCGATCCAGCCATCTGCGACCGCATAGACCTTGGTCCAAGCCAGGTTTGTTTCGGCGATCTCAAGCTGCGCCTGAGATGACAAGATGTCGTCCTGTTTTGCTTCCAACCCGCTTTGCAGCGCCAACAAGCTGGATTGGCTGGTCGTCAGCCGTGCCGAGGCCTGCGCGAATTCTGATGTCGTCTGGTCCAATGAGGCCTGCGCGACATCACCTGCAGCAAACAGGGCTTTCGCGCGCTCTAGGCTCTTATTTGCAGTGTCATAAGCAGATTGGGCGCTTTGAACGGACGCTTCAGCGGCCGTAATTTGTGTCGAGTACGACTTGGCCTGTTGAATGGCACTGTCCAGATCAGCTTTGGCCGCGTCGACGGAGGCTTTGAACTGAGTGTCGTCAATAGTGAACAGGAGATCGCCATTCTTAACCGATTGGTTATCGGAAATCTGGACTTCCGCCACTTGCCCGGTCACCTGGGCTGCCACATAAATGATGTTGGCGCCGATATAAGCATCCTGGGTGGATGGGTACCGTTCCTCGTGCCGCCAAAACAACAGCAAACCCACACCGATTACTGCCAACATAACAGCAATGGCTATGGTTTTGAGAGGTCTCATGCCGTTTACCTTTGTTGTGCGCTGCCTATTACATCACATGCATATGCATTCGGATCGCCAGGTTGCCCAACACCCAAACCGTACCCAGAATCATAATCAACAAAACCATCGTGGAAAACAGCACAAGGTGCAGGTCTTCCCGGCTGCTGCGACGACGGTCGATATGCAGGAAATAAACTAGCTGCAAAACAAGCTGTGCCAGACCAAGCAATCCAATTGTCAGATACACGCCAGTGGTTTCGATCCCGAATAGATGCGCCACGCCAAACATGGCCAGTGTAAGCAACAGCGACCCGCCATATCCGATCACATAACGTCGCCGCTCACGACGGTGCATTTCAGAGCGCTTATCCATAGGTCAGACCTCCGAAATAAACGATGGTGATTATTCCGATCCAGATCAGGTCAAGGAAGTGCCAGAACAACGCCAGACGCACCACGCGTAAGATAATCAGGTCTGTCATTCCTTTCGCGCGCAATTGAATGCCCAGAACGATCAGCCACAGACATCCCGCCGCAACGTGCAAACCATGCAGCGGGACCAGACCGAAGAATGCCGATAGGAAGCCGCTGCGTTGTGGAACACCGCCTTTTTCCGCCATGGCCATGAAGTCACGCAGTTCAAGAACCAGAAAGCTGAGTCCCAACAAAAGCGTAACCCCAAACCAAAGAATGATGCGCCCGCGCGGCAAGTTGTACTTTAAGGCCAGCATGGCAAGACCGACAGTCAGGCTGCTGGTCAACAGGATCAGGGTTTGAGCAAAGACACTTTTCAGATCGAACAGTTCGTGCGGACCGGGTCCACCCACCTGCGCATCAATCATTGTGATGTAGATTGCAAACATCAGGCCGAAATAGACCAGATCGCTCATCAGGAAGACCCAGAAACCAAAGGTGACAACTTCTGTCGCCTTGTCGGCACTCGCGTGGCGTTCCCCAAGGTTGATGCCCGGATAACTATGCGTTGGTGTGCGTTTCATGTGACTGCCTCCAGATCTGGGCGGGCGAGGCCGCGGTTTTCTGGGGAGGTTTCGTAGTCACGATCCACAGCCTTTTCACTGTGAACTAGGGACAACCAGGCTTCATGATCTCTGCGCACTTCTTCAGCAGCGATGGTGAATTCGGTACTGTCGTCAAAGGTCCAGATGATCACGGCCAGGATCATCAGCACAGTCATCAGGGCCGCCAACCACCAGATCCACCACACCAAAGCAAACATCCAGACTCCGCTGAAAACACAGAGGATAAAGCCGATACCGGTATTGCGCGGCAATTCGATATCTTCATATGCGTCCGGCGTTGGATACGCGATGCCTCGTTCTTTGGCGGCAGCGAAGTCATCACGATCCTTTACCTGTGGGATGATTGCAAAATTGTACGGCGGCGGTGGCGATGGAATCGACCACTCCAATGTACGGCCATCCCATGGATCCCCCACCGGGACACGGGTCTTTTCGCTATCCCGGACACTGACCCACAATTGGATGAGAACCGAAAACAAGGCGCACGTAATCACCAGCGCCCCAACGATGGCGACGATCATGAAAGGGTGGAAGGACGGATCGTCATAGCTGAATGAGCGGCGCGGCATTCCCATCAGCCCGACGAAATAGAGCGGCATGAAGGTCAACAAAAACCCTATGGTCCAAAGAGCGACTGTAACGCGGCCCCAGAACTCGTTCAGGCGGAAACCGAACGCCTTGGGGAACCAATAGTTATAAGCTGCCAACAGACCAAACAGCACACCCGGCAACAGCACGTTGTGGAAATGCGCCACCAGAAACAGCGTGTTGTGCACCTGATAGTCGACCGTTGGATTGGCCAGGATCACTCCGCTAAGGCCACCAATCACAAACAGCATCAGAAATGCCAGCCCATACAGCATCGGAACCGAAAACCGGATCCGCCCTCGCCACAAGGTTGCCATCCAGTCATAGACTTTCACACCGGTCGGAATAGCGATCAGCATGGTTGCAATACCAAAAACGGCGTTGATCAATGCGCTCTGACCCATGGTGAAAAAGTGATGCAGCCAGACCGTGAAGGACAGCACCGCAATCGACATTGTCGCAATAACAAGCGAGTTGTAGCCATATAGCCGCTTGGCCGAGAAAGTCGCGAACACTTCGGAATAGATACCATAGGCAGGCAGAACCAGCAGATAGACCTCGGGGTGACCGAACAGCCAGAACAGGTTGGCGTAGTTCATCATGTTGCCGCCGAGGTCGTTGGTGAAAAAGTGGAAATCCAGATAACGGTCTGCGGCCAGCATCAACGCGGCAACCCCCAAGGGCGGCATCGCAAAAACGATCAGGATCGAACTGCAGATAATCGTCCAGCAATACATCGGCAACCGCATGAAGGTCATTCCCGGCGCCCGCATTTTGTAGATCGTTACGGCAAAGTTGATGCCTGTGAGCGTGGTCCCAATACCCGATACAACGATGGCCCATATCCAATAATCCGGTCCCACTCCCGGATTAAACGCGGCGCCCGTATATGGCGGGTAAGCTGTCCAGCCGCCTGTTGAGAACCTCCCCACCACCAGTGAGACCATCAACATCATGCCAGCGGACACAGTCAAACCCAAACTGATCTGGTTCAATCGGGGAAACGCGACATCGCGCGCCCCGATCATCAGCGGCACAACATAATTGGCAATACCAAAGACGAAGGGCACGGCAACAAAGAAAATCATGATCGTGCCGTGGGTGCTGAAAAGCTCGGCAAAGTGCTCGGCCTCAAGAAATCCATCACCCGGCCCTGCGGCTTGCTGAGCGCGCATGACAACGCCCTCCAACACGCCGCGCGCAAGCATTACGATGGCAAAGACGACATACATGATGCCTATCTTCTTGTGATCGACGCTAGTCAGCCAATCGCGCCACAGCGGTGTCCACAGCCGAAACCAGCTGAGCAGGCCCACCACGGCAATAACGCCAACGATCACGACTCCCGCAGCCGCATTTGCCACGATCTCATTGGCGCTGGGGTCTTGAAGCAACCCGGCAATCGGAAGCGCATCCCAACTGAGGCGGCCCAAAAAGCCAGTTTCGGTTGACGTCATTTTTGCGCCTCCTGCCCGAAGGATGCCGTGCCCGGTTGTTGATCGGCAGGCAAGCCCTCGCCGGTGTGATACCGGTGCAGAATGCTTTGGAACACATCCTCTTCTAGCGTGAAATACAGTGCATCATCAGGCATCTGTGCTGTCCCCAAAGCTGCTTGAACCTCATCCCTGTCAGTTCGCATCGCAAGCGTCTGATAGGTGGCCGCATTCAGCGGGATGCCGCCGGTGCGCACTTTGTCGACCCACGTATCAAAGGCATCTTGCTCCATCGCAACAGTGCGGAACTTCTGTTTTGTGAACCCACGTCCGTTATACTGCGTGTTTTCGCCCTGCATGACCTCTGGAGTATCTGCGACCAGATGCAATTGCGTTGTCATGCCCGGCATCGCGTAAATCTGACCGGCCAGAGAGGGGATCATGAAAGACTGCATCACAGTATCGGTGGTTAATGTCATGGCCACCTGTCGTTTGGTTGGGATTCCAAACTCGCCGACGCTGGCAATGCCCAGATCGGGATAGAGAAACAACCACTTCCAATCCAGACCAACCACCTGAACCTGCACGGCCGGTTCCTCACCAAAACTTGCTGAATACGGGTCGAGCCGGTGCGTCGCCTTCCAAAGATAGAAAGACAGGAGCGCTACGATCAAAACAGGCACGCCCCACATGATAATTTCCAGTTTGGCTGAAAAATCCCAGTCCGGCCTATAGGCAGCGGTTCCACCCCTTCGACGCCGGTATCGAAATGCGATCCAGGGGACCAGAACGAGGACGGGTATGACCGCCACCATGATCAGGGCGGTCGCCCGTAACAGATGAGTTTTCTGAATGGCTGCAATCGGGCCTTGCGGATCCAAAAAACTGTCGCTGGCAACAGCCATTTGCGCAGTTACAGCCAAAATGAACACGGCAGCCACCACGAGCGAGGATAGGGTGGACAATCTGCCTGCGGCCATAACACACAACCCTCTCGTGATCCAAATTCCACCCAACTATCAGCAAATGCGAAAGTTTTCTCAAGACCTTTCCATACTGCAGATTGCCAGGTAAGACTTTCATTCAACCTTGGGCATCAATGGAAAACCGCATCAGTCGAGCCCCGGCCAAAACAGGGACGCAACTTGGTTTTGATACACAAAATACTTGCAATCATAGGTCTTATTTTGACTTCGCAAGCTGCGCTGGCTCAGGATCGCGCTGAAGTTGAACGTCAATTCCAAACCTGGTTGCAAGAGGTGGTCTGGCCAAAAGCGCGTTCCAAAGGGGTTTCACGGGATACGATGCAACAGGCGTTTTCTGGCGTGACCCTGAACTGGAAACTGCCAGATCTGGTCCCGCCCGGACGAAAGGCCAAGACACCAAAAAATCAGAAACAGGCCGAATTCGGCTCGCCTGGGCGGTACTTCAACTCAGGATCCGTTCAGGGTGCCACCTCGGTTGGGCGCAAGATGGCAAAACAGCATTCCGCAATACTTGCCTCGGTCGAGCGCGAAACCGGTGTGCCCGGCCGCATAATCCTGGCAATCTGGGGCAGAGAGAGCGGGTACGGACAGGTGCCCATCCGCCACGACGCGTTTCGCGTTCTATCGACCAAAGCATTCATGAGCACGCGTGCCGAGTATTTTACAAACGAGTTGATTGCGGCCCTTCAAATAGCCGAGGCTGGTTATTTACTTGCCCAAGACATGAAAAGTAGCTGGGCGGGTGCATTGGGTCAGCCACAATTCATGCCATCCAATTATTTGACCTATGCAAGAGACGGCGACGGGGACGGCCGGGCTGACATCTGGGGATCGCCCGCTGACACAATTGCGTCCATCGGCCATTATTTAGACCAACATGGATGGCTAAGCAGTCGAGACTGGGGTTTCGAAGTTTCCGTTCCCGCGAATGTGTCCTGCGCTTTGGAAGGGCCCGATCAGGGCCGACCCATTCACGAATGGGAAAAAATGGGGATACGCCGGATTTCAGGCAGGCCCTTTCCGGACCATGAGCGTGACGGCCTCGGCTATCTGATGATGCCAGCTGGACGCCATGGACCGGCCTTTCTGGTTACACCAAATTTCTATGTGCTCAAAGAATACAACAAAAGCGATCTTTACGCTCTGTTCGTTGGCCATGTTGGAGACCGCATTCAATTCGGTGTCGACGATTTTGTGGGGCAATGGGGTCCGGTCGGTGGGCTGTACCGTTCTGACATCGCCGCAATGCAGCGGACCCTCGAGAAAATGGGCCATGACGTTGGCGGTGCCGATGGTTTGCCGGGGTTCAAAACACGCCGCTCGATTGGCCGGTGGCAAATGACTTCAGGCTTTGCGCCAACTTGCTTTCCGGAACCTGCGATGAAGGCACAACTGACCCCCTGAGGGTGTTCTCAAATCTTGAGTTGTCGCTTGGGCCAACACCAAACCTGCCACGCCGGTCAGCCTGCGAAACCCCAGCGCGCACAGGTTTCATACCCGGGTCACGTCCATTGGAGGTCTTTTGAGTGAATTGTTGCTGATTTCAGAACAGAAGTGTGGGAACAGGCGTCCGCTCCTTATAAAAACACTTTTCCTCAAGAACAGTCTCAAAACCCTACCCTTGATTTGTCTTGACCCCTTTTCATCATCCCCGGATGCGTCGGAAAGATGTGGCTCACACAATTTTTATCACCGCATGAACAAACCGGAAAACGTGCACAAAAAAGCATATATTTTTAAATAAGATACACCCCAGTGAGCCTAGCTTTTTCGGATGGCTGAAGCGATACCCAACTGTTGCCAGATAGCCCAAACTCGGGCTTGGACCGGCTGAACTTCAACCGTAACCACTTCACAGCATGCGAATCCGGATCACTGTTATAATTCTTTAAAAGGCGTCAACTATCATGCGGGTACACAGCCAAGATTGCAGAGCGTGCTTTTGACAGCAGCCGGACAAGGTGGCACGATTTGACCAATTGCCACCCAGGCCATCGGGTATAATTGATTGATCGGGTTACGCAGCCTATGAGAACATGTCGGATTAAATCCGTTTTTCCGGCTGAATATTGAAATTGAGAGGCACCATGACACGCAAGGTCACCAAAGCGATTTTTCCAGTTGCAGGTATGGGAACGCGGTTTTTGCCTGCAACCAAGTCGGTCCCAAAAGAGATCATGACTTTGGTGGATCGCCCATTGGTGCAGTACGCAATCGATGAAGCACGTGCGGCAGGCATTAAGGAGTTTATTTTTGTCACCTCGCGCGGCAAATCTGCGCTCGAAGACTATTTCGACCACAACCTGGTGTTGGAGCAGGAACTTAGGGCCAAGAAAAAAGACAAGTTGCTTGAAATCCTGGACAAGACGAACATGGAAAGCGGCGCGATTGCCTATATACGTCAGCACAAGGCCTTGGGTCTTGGGCACGCCGTTTGGTGCGCCCGCCGCCTGATTGGGGATGAACCCTTTGCCGTCATGCTGCCTGACGATGTAATCGCTGCAGACAAGCCGTGCCTTCAACAAATGATTGAAGCCTACGAGGAAACCGGTGGCAACATGGTCGCGGCTATGGAAGTTTCGCCGGAAAAAACCAGCTCTTACGGGGTTTTGGATGTTGGCGACAGCATCGGTCCTGTCATCCCGGCCAGAGGTATGGTCGAAAAACCCGAGCTGAACGAAGCCCCCTCTAACCTGGCAGTTATAGGCCGCTACGTTCTGCGCCCATCTGTGCTGAACAACCTGAATGCGATGAAGACCGGAAGTGGCGGCGAAATCCAGTTGACTGACGCCATAGCCGAGGACATTGCAGATGGGGTCCCTGTATTTGGTTACAAATTTGACGGACAGCGCTTTGATTGCGGTTCAAAATCGGGCTTTTTGCAAGCCACGGTAGCCTTTGCGCTTGCCCGTGCCGATTTGCGCGATGACCTGAGTCAATATCTGAATGATATTGTCGCCACCGGAAAAGCAGCCCAATAGTTAAGAGCTATTTCATTGCGTAAAACTAAAGAAATACCTTCTGTGATTACCAGTTCAAAGGCATACGCATGACGAATACAGTTCATCCTGTCATTCTTTGCGGAGGATCAGGGACACGTTTATGGCCTCTGTCGCGCAAGAGTTATCCCAAGCAGTTTGTTCCGTTGGTGGGAGAAACCACACTTCTACAAGATTGCGCAGAACGCATGCTTGGGCCATCAGAAGCGCCATATGCAAAGCCGCTGGTTCTGACGAATGAAGCCTTCCGCTTTATCGTCCCGGAACAACTGGCCGAAGTTGGCATTGACCCCGGACCAATTCTGATTGAACCAGAAGGGCGCAACACAGCCCCTGCTATTCTGGCTGCTGCCCTCTATCTTTCGTCGCGCAATCCGGACGCGATCATGCTTGTGGCTCCGTCCGATCATGTGATTCCAGACAAGACCGCGTTCCACAAGGCGGTCGCCGAAGGCGCGCGCGCCGTCAGCGAACGTGGTGATCTGGTGACGTTTGGCATTACGCCCACACGTCCGGAAACGGGGTACGGGTACCTCAAACTCAGTCACGCACCGGATTCGAGTGAACGCGCGGTTCCGCTGGATTGTTTTGTCGAAAAACCAGACGCTGACACCGCACGGTCGATATTGGAAGACGGCAGCTATTTGTGGAATTCGGGTATTTTTCTGTTTGCGGTGCGCGACATCGTGGCTGCATTCGAACAAAATGCAGGAAGTTTGATCGCACCTGTGCAAAAAGCCGTTGTCGAGGCAAAAACCGACTTGGGCTTCCTGAGATTAGACCCTGCCGCTTGGGCCGAAAGCGCAGACATCTCAATCGACTACGCGGTCATGGAAAAAGCGGAAAATCTGAGTGTGGTCCCATTCTCCGCCGGATGGTCTGATGTCGGAAGCTGGACCGCTGTACAAGAACTGTCGGATGTGAATAAAGATGGCGTGGTGACAAACGGTGACGTCACCGCGATCGAATGCCGAAACGTTCTGATACGATCAGAATCGCCCACACAGGAAGTGGTGGCGATGGGGCTTGAGAACGTGATAGCGGTTGCGATGCCCGATGCGGTTCTTGTTGCCAGTATGGACAAGGCACAGGATGTAAAACAAGCCGTAACCGTGTTGAAGGAAAAAGGGGCGAAACAGGCAGAGACGCTGCCGGTAGATCACCGCCCGTGGGGATGGTTCGAAAGCCTGGTGGTCGGTGACAGGTTTCAGGTCAAGCGGATCCATGTCCATCCGGGTGCCGCATTGAGCCTTCAGTCCCATCACCATCGATCCGAGCATTGGATTGTGGTCAAAGGCACCGCCAAAGTCACTATCGACGACAAAGAGCAACTGGTGAGTGAAAACCAATCCGTCTACATCCCATTGGGCGCCACACATCGGATGGAAAACCCAGGCAAAGTTCCTATGGTCCTGATCGAAGTGCAGACGGGCGCTTATTTGGGAGAAGACGACATCATTCGCTACGAAGACATTTATTCCCGCGAGTAATTGGCGAAAGCTCCTGATCTAATCTGGCTGGGCTCTCCTGGCTTGACGATCAAAAGTAAACAACAGGTTTTCCGGGCGGTCGGCCCGGTCACAAAGGTTTGACGCGCTTCGCGGCAGTGTAGCGCGCAACCGATGTTTCGGGCCGACAGCTACAGGAGGCCCCTCGTGTCACAAACCTCACCCCGACTGAACCTTCCCTTTCTGCAACCCTCATAAGCGCAAAAACACGTCACTCACAACGAGGCTCTGCGAGGACTTGATCTGATCGTGCAACTAACGGTCCGCTCAACGAACGCAAATACACCGCCAGTGGTGCCCGAACAGGGCGAGGTTCATGCGGTTGGGGCCGCACCAATAGGTGACTGGGTGGGGCACGCCGGGGACCTTGCCGCCTGGTTGGACAATGCGTGGCATTTCGTGACCCCGTCTTCAGGTTGGCGCGCCTGGGACGAAAACACCGGCGAATTTCAGCTTTGGGATAGCACAGCCTGGGCCCCTGTGCCCGTTAACATGCAAAATCTGGATGGCGTCGGCGTATCGGCATCTTCGGACACAACAAACCGCCTCACAGTGCGAAGCCCCGCCACCTTGCTGACCCACGAGGGCAGTGGGCACCAGCTAAAAATTAACAAGGCCAGCTCTGGTGATACTGCATCACTTCTGTTTCAGTCGAACTGGACAAGTCATGCCGAAATGGGTCTGTCCGGCAGCACTGGATTTTCCATCAAGGTGTCCCCCGACGGTGCGAGCTGGACAGATGCGTTGAGCTTTGATCCCAACACCGGAGCAGCCACAGGTGCAGCCGTCCAAAGTGACGCGTCCGAAACCACCGCTGGCCGCCTTATGCGAGCAGATTTCGGTTACGGCCCCGGTAACCTTTTGGGCTCGGTCTCTGAGAACACTGGCACACCTACCGGAGCCGTCATCCAACGTGGCCATAACGCAAACGGAGAGTACGTGCGGTTCGCCGATGGGACCCAGATCTGCACGTTCACACTGCCCGCGGTTGATTGCACCAATACTGAAGGTGCTCTGTTCGCCAGTTCAGCACTGACCTGGGATTTTCCCATGGCCTTTGCTGCGACACCCTGTGTGAGTGGAAGTGGAGGCGCAGTTGATCGGTTTATCGGTTTGGATACTCCCGACACAACACAGGTTAACTGCAAAGTGCTGTCGGTCCTTTCAGATTCCTCGGCACTGTCTGCGACCGTAATCGCGGTCGGGCGTTGGTACTGACTGAATCGGCCGCCCGCCTCTGGTATCGGGCGGCTGTTTTTCGCATCGGTCTAAGTTGGTCTGTTCCCGAAATCACGTGGGAGCCCACGAAGTCCATCTTTGCGCCCCTGGTATTTAACTGAACCGTCGCCTTTCAACGAAACGTCACTTTTGACCTTATTGGTTCGAAAGCGGCCGATTTTCGGAACCATTTCCCGATTGTCAAAGGACCGTCGCAAAACCAAAGGCTTCATAGCTTTTGATAGCTCCGGCAGTGTCATGCTAACCTTGGTTCGGCTCGGCGACTTTGTGGCCAAGATCTTGAGGATTGGAAACCCTAGCGCACGTCTGATCCCATGTAATAAATATTCTTTGTTCGATGAGATCTCAGTGAAATCAGTTCTGTCTGACCCGAATATCCGCGACCACAGGCATATTTGTCTTTGACGCACACTTAAATAATTCAATGCCTTATTGCCTCAAAAACAGCGAGACTCTATGGGATGCAGCCTGAGGCCTCTTTGAACCATTGAATTTGGCGTCCATTTCTTCGATTGTTCACACATTGTCGGCAGATATTGGTAAAAAAGGATTAAATGATGCGTATTGCGATGATCGGAACCGGTTACGTTGGCCTTGTGTCCGGCGTGTGCTTTTCGGATTTCGGTCACGATGTGATTTGCGTCGATAAGGCAAACCAAAAGATCGACATGCTCAAAGCCGGACGGGTTCCAATTTACGAGCCGGGCCTGGATGTTTTGATGGCCAAAAACGTGGCCGCTGGTCGACTGAGTTTTACCACTAATCTGGCAGATGCGGTGGATGGAGCAGATGCCGTCTTTATTGCGGTGGGCACACCAACCCGGCGCGGTGATGGCCATGCAGACCTGACCTATGTCATGGCCGCCGCAGAGGAAATCGCAAATGCCGTCACTGGCTATACAGTGATCGTCACAAAATCGACTGTACCCGTTGGCACCAACAGACAGGTACAAGAGGTGGTTGCCGCAGCCAACCCAAAGGCGGATTTTGATGTTGCGTCCAATCCAGAGTTTCTGCGCGAAGGTGCCGCAATTGACGATTTTATGCGCCCCGACCGCGTTGTCGTGGGCGTTGAAAACGACCGCGCCGCCGAAGTGATGGCCGAAATCTACCGCCCTCTCTATCTACGAGATTTTCCGATCCTGACAACCGATCTGGAAAGTGCCGAGATGATCAAATATGCCGCAAACGCGTTCTTGGCGACCAAGATCACCTTTATCAACGAAATCGCGGGCCTGTGCGAAAAAGTTGGCGCAGATGTCAAAGAGGTATCCCGAGGCATGGGTCTGGACGGGCGGATTGGCAACAAGTTCCTGCACGCCGGACCCGGCTATGGCGGGTCGTGCTTCCCCAAAGACACTGCGGCACTGGCGCGGATTGGCCAGGATCACGCGTATCCGATGCAGATTACGGAAACCGTCATTCGCGTGAATGACGAAGTCAAAAAGCGCATGATCGAGAAGATCCGCGAAGCTTGTGATGATCGCTTCAACGGCAAAATCATTGCAGTTCTGGGTGTTACGTTCAAACCCAACACGGATGACATGCGCGACGCGCCGTCATTGTCCATTGTCCCCGCCCTGATCGGCGGAGGAGCAAAAGTACGCGTTGTAGATCCACAAGGTAAATCTGAGGGTGAAGCCTTGTTGCCTGGTGTTGACTGGTGCGATGACCCTTATGCGGCAGCAAAAGGAGCTGATGTGCTGGTTCTGCTGACCGAATGGAACGAATTCAGGGCTTTGAACCTTAGCGATTTGGCGGCGGCCATGAGCACCCCCAGAATGGTGGATCTGCGCAATATCTACTCAGAAAGCAAAACCCTGAAGGCAGGTTTCGAAACCTATGTCGGGGTCGGGCGCTGAGCTTACCCGATCTTGTCGTAGAACTTTTTGCGACGCCCCTACCAGCTTGGCCAACTTACCCTGATGCTTCGCAGTAGAATGAGCGGTTACGTCTGGATGTAAATCCCAGTCCTTTGCCGGGTCGTTTCGGGCTCGGCAAAGGACTGGTGCGGCTTTACTCGCCCGCCCAGATCTTGCGCCTGCGTTCTTTAACCATTTCGTTGCCCTCGTCCGTGCCGTCGTGGAACGTGTTGAACCACTCATCCCAAGGCGTTTCCCAGGTGCCGTAGTTGCAATCGAAGAACCTGTGGTGCAGCTGGTGAAAGAAATCCCCGACTTGAAACTTGGCTTTGTTACCAAGTTTCACGTGCTCGAATCCGGCATGAGAGGTCGGCGCGCCAATGCCGTGATGAAACAGCAGGAAGATGGCGTGGACCGGATGCGACGGCAGAAGGAAAAAGATCGTCGTGTCGAACATCAAAAAGAAGCTTTCGACGGGGTGCATAGCAAGGCCGGACCACGGGCCAGTATTGATGTTGCGGTGATGCCAAGCGTGCACTTTGGTGTAAAGCTGGCCGACATGCAGCAGACGGTGTAGCCAATAAAAATGAAAACCTGCCCAGATCGGTACAAAGATTATAACCGCGATGAACCATGTCGGATTGCTGTCGAATGTGATCATGGTGATCCAGCCGTTGGCGTAGGAATACAGGATCAGGCATTCCCAGAACGTCCAGAAGGTCAGCGCCGGGCCTAAGGTCCAAAACATATTGTCCCAGACCTGGTTCTTGAAGGTAAAGACCTTTGCGCCCTTCATCATCGGACGCATGTCATAGCGGTATTCGTCCTGTTGCGTACGGAATTTCCACAGTGCCAGGTGCAAGCCACCGGCAACCACCATCAAGATACAAAAATTGCGAAACCAGATTTCGGCCACCCAATCCCAGCTGAAGGTTTCAATCCGGCCCAGCGATGGGGTCAGGTAAGTCCAGGTGATGATGGCAAAGACCAGCAGAAGCGCGCGCAGCGCCAATGGGTTCCAGCTTTGCAGGAGGTAGCGCAGCGCAGCCAAGGGTTTCATCGGCCAATCCCAGTACGGAGACGTCTGAATTGGCAATTGTGGTGTAAAGTTCCAGATTTTGCGCTTGGGACGCGGAGGCAAGGCTGGTTTTGTCATGGTGTGGCTCGTTCATGCTGTTCGCTGCCAGCACGCTAGAGCAACTTGGGCAAGGCTCAGCACGGTTTGTCTTGCAGGTCAGGGCAAGTTTTGCTTAGCCTTTCAAAATGTCGTCACGTATCCCCTCTCTCAACTGGTTACGCGTCTTTGAGGCGGCCGCGCGTACCGAAAGCTTTGCCCGGGCGGCGGTGCAGCTGAACATGTCCGCCGCAGCCGTCAGCCAACAAGTCAAGGCGCTGGAAACCCAGTTGGGCACCCCTCTGTTCCACCGCCACGCCCATGCCGTCACCCTGACCGAGTCCGGGCGGGCCTACTTGCCGTCGGTGCAACAGTCACTGTTGATGCTGGAAACCGCCACCACCGGCCTGTTTGGCGAAACGCGGGGGCAGCGACTTTATGTGCAGTCTGTGTTGCTTTTCGCCCATGGAATCCTGGCCAAGGGCCTTTCAACATTTCAAGCCGGGCATCCTGATATCAACTTGTCACTGGCCACCGGAAACATCGTTTCGGATTTTGCCAATCGATTTACTGATTTGCAGATTGTGTTTGGCAACCCTGCTCTGTTTGGCACCGAAGGTGATGAGCTGGTTCGAGAAGTTCTTTACCCTGTTGCACCACCAGCAATCGCTGCACAGATCAAAACCCCACAAGACTTGCTGGAGCACACATTGAT
The DNA here is from genome assembly GCF_013034545.1 of Ruegeria sp. HKCCA5763. Lineage (NCBI taxonomy): Bacteria > Pseudomonadati > Pseudomonadota > Alphaproteobacteria > Rhodobacterales > Roseobacteraceae > Ruegeria > Ruegeria sp. HKCCA5763. Next base: position 313,806 of record NZ_WQGF01000004.1, on the reverse strand, counting down.
CGAGGTCTCAACGCACCGCGCAAGTTGGCCGCATTGGTTCGAAAGTCTACGCTTGCCTGCAGGACAGGCTCGGTACTTTTTCGCTGACAATTCGATCATGGCAGCAGAATTATCAGCCAGTGGGATGGGTATCGCCCTTGCCCGCGCGCCTGCTTCAGATCGGATCACAGAAAGGACGGGTCTAGTGCCATGCCTACCGGAGGCTTCAGTTGCCGGACAAGAAGCATACCACCTGATCTACCCATCGCTTGCAACCATGCGCAAACCCGCCCGCACCTTTCGTGACTGGCTGCTGGACTACAGCGCCGCAGTCCAGACTCGATAACGCCCTTGCCCCGTGACCTCTCGCACCAAACCTCGGCGGCTAAACAGATCGAAATTGCGCTGAACCGCCGCGCGGGACGCTTCGGTCAAGTCTTCGGCCAACGGAGCGGAGACCATCGGCCACGATGCCAGAACCTCGATCAGACGCGGTGGCGTGCGCCCGCTCAGATCTTGCGTGACGTCCCGGGCTTTGTTCTCCCACGCACTGATCCGGTCGAGATGCAAGAGACCCGCAAGGGCCGCCTGCCCTGCCCCTCGTATCCAGGATCCCAACTTTTCCGTCGGTTCGCCTGCCCCACGCAAGGCACCAGGGCCAGACAAGGCAAGCGGCATAAACAGGGCACCACCACGTCCCATGGACGCAGCGTGCCGCGCCGCAATCACGGCGGCCTCTGTGTCTTGTCCAATACCCTGCGCGATCGCGCGCCATGCATGAAACGCAATTGCCGATTGCGTCACCGGATGCAAACCTTCAGCGCTTTGCATAACTTCCGCCAAATCCACAACAGCCTCGGGCGCGGCATCAGAACCCTTTGCCAGACGGTCCAGAAACGCGGTCAGCCCGCTTTCCCATCCCCCTTCTGCAGGAGCAGCGCCCGAGCTTAATCGGCGCACAGCCCAACCCGCACGGAACAAAGCTTGCACATCGTCGTGGGTCGCGCCAATGCGCAGACCAGTCCACAAGGCCAATCGGTCCACACTGACCCGATCGCCGGTCCACCAGCCCAGATCAGACGTCTCCATCAAAGCCAGACGATGGGTCCATCCTTTAGGTCCAGCACGTAACCGTTCGTCCAGCGCCCCAAAAGTCAGCGCCAGATCCGCAAGCTCTGCCGACAAGTCTGACTGCGCCGCCCGCCAATCACGCGGGTCAAACAACAAACGCCGATCAGATCGGGGGCCGGGCGGGAAATAATCCTCCTCCGCCACCTCATCGGGTGGCAAAAACCACAAATCCTCTTCTTCGGTCGGATCACCGTCAAAAATACTGGCCGGGCCGAGATCTTCGGCCTCATCCTCCGGAAGCGGCATGGGTTTCTTCGAATTCATACCGGTATTCTTCGGGCATTTGCACCGGTTCACAAGAGGCTTTCCAAAAGATTACGATCAGCCTGCAAAGGTCCGGGTCAGAACGTCCAACTCATTCTGCAAATCGGTCTGCGGCGAACTGCCCAACAGCATGTAACCATAACCATCTTGCGTCCACGTGGCCGTCGCCAACCCGCTCAGCACCGCTTGCTTTATCTCAGCTGGTGGGGCATCTGGCCCCTGACGAAGAACACAAAACGCAAAGGGTTGGCCTTGTTCATCCGCAAAAACAACCTGGATCAGAGGCTTACCTTTGAAGGAAAGAACTTGCGCCCGTTTCAGCTCTAACCCCGGCAAGGATTCCAGCGTTTCACGGTTCAAAGACCGCCCAAGCTGTGCCTCAGCCATCTCAAATTGTTTGTCTAGCGATTTGGTTGAACTGTCTAGCCAGGCTATGGTCTCGGGCACGTAAAGCGACTGATAGATCGCAGCTTGCTGTGCCCAGCCCAGGTCTGCCGGTCGAGTGGCCCAAAAGGTCACGGCAATGGCAGCAATCGCCGCACTCGCTGCGACTGCAACAAGGCGCAGACCACTGCCGCGCGCTGCTGGCATCACCGGATCGGGCATCTCGATAGCTGGCGCCTCAGCCGGAAGTTTCTCAAAAACATCACGAACAATTGGCGCAAATGGATCCAGCGCCATCAGTCGTTGTTCCAGCGTGGTGTCGGTCTCGACCGCAGCCTCAATAGCGCGGCTCTGAGCCTCATCCAAGGTGCCTTCCAGATACGCCACCAGCGTTTCGTCGGAAAACGTCATTTACCACTCCGTCGCGCGGTGTCCGCCGCATCAGGCTGCATCACCGCTTTCAGTTTCTGCCGGGCATTCGAAAGCCGGCTCATAATCGTACCGATGGGAACTTCCAGTAAGGCAGCGGCTTCGCGGTAACTGTACCCTTCGACGAACACAAGCAAAACCGTTTCCCGCTGCGCTTCTGGAAGCTGCATCACTTGTGTAAACACTTCAGTGGCGAAAATATTCGTTTCTGTGTCCGACCCTGTCGCCACAAGGTCTGCTTCGGGCGTTACCGACAATGCCTGCGCCCGACGGACCGAGCGTGATCGCACTTCGTTCAGCCAGATTGACCGGCAGATTGTCATCAGCCAGCTGTCCAGACGATTATGCGACGTGACCTGATGATGACGCTCCAAAGCTCGAAGACATGTCGCCTGCAAAAGGTCATCGGCCACGTCAGACGCCCCAGACAATGCCAGCGCAAACCGCCATACGCGTTTCGAGTGCGTCTGCACCGCATCGCGGACGGCCTGTTCGGAAGTCATTTCAGCATTCATCGAATAAATTGCGACCTATGTGTGTTTGGTTTTCACGGACCGGGCCCGCTCGGCAAAATTGTCATAAACCTTGGAGGAATGAAATGAAACTTCTGTTGAAAGCAGTCACGATTGCGTCGGCGATTGTTGCAACACCTGTTCTTGTCGGCACGTGGACTTTGGACAGCGACAACTCGCACTTGGCTTATGGCACCATAAAGAAAAACGCTGTGGGTGAAGTCAACAGCTTTAGCAAACTCAGCGGGCATGTGACCCAAGATGGTCACGCTGAAATCACCATCGACCTGTCATCAGTCAGACCAATATCGATATTCGAAACGAGCGGATGATTGAATTTGTTTTTCGTAAAGCCGGTTCGGCAATGCTGACAGCTGACTTCGACATGGCCGAAGTATCCGGGCTGTCGATTGGCGAAACCACCACATTAGATGCAGCATCCGTTCTGTCTCTGGTCGGCTCGGACGTTTCTTTCGACACAGAACTGTTCGTCGCGCGACTATCCGAAACTTCGGTCCTGGTCTCCACCAATGATATGGTGTTCCTCAGCGCAGAAGATGCCGGTGTGAACGCAGGCGTCGACAAGCTGATGGAATTGGCAAACTTGCCAAGCATCACCCGAACAGTTCCCATCACGGCCCGGCTTATCTTTCACTCTGACGGCAAACAGGTCGCCGCAACACCAGCAGCAGAAACTGCGGCCGTTGCAGCCGCCGCGTCAGGAGACATCAAGGCAGGTAAGAAGGTTTTTCGCAAATGCAGCGCCTGCCATAAACTGAACGAAGGCAGTAACGCTGTCGGCCCTTCCTTGCATGCCGTTATTGGCAAGCCAGCGGGCCAGGTTGAAGGCTTCAAGTATTCCGCTCCTGTGCAGAACTCTGGCATAGTTTGGACACAGGAAAACTTGAATGCATTTCTGGCCGATCCCAAAGGGTTCCTCCCTGGAAATAGGATGCAATATCGTCAACTTGTTGTCATATCTGCAGAGCGAAAGCTAAGTTTTACCGAGCTTCGACCTTGATTCAGTCGCGCGTTCACCCGCGCACTGATGATCAGGTGATCTTGTTTTCCTTTTGAAGCGCAAAAAAACGCGCGCTCCGGTTTACTTGCTTTTGGTTCGTGGCCCGCATTGTACTTGTTTCAACTCTTTAAAGCCCCTATCTAACTCTCCGCACGATCAACAGCTGGCATGAGCCTCACTGACGCAGTCCGGTATATACCCTTTTGGCCCGGCAAAATTTGGGGTATCTGAACGTGCGCACCGTTTCACGATTTGGAGAACGCAATGATAACGCGCGCCTGGAAAAAATGGCGATCAGGCTACATGGGCCGCCTTGTCGGCGAAAGCTTTTATGCTCAAGGCCCCTTATACGGCATTGCGATTTTGGCAATGATCGTAGTCGCCGTCACCACGGCCGGGTCGGCCTATATGATGGAATACATCGTCGATGCCATGACAAGCCCGGAACTGCGGGGATGGTCACATGTTATTGCTTTGGCTGTTGTGCTGCTATTTCTAACGAAAGCGGTTGCCTCATATATTCAGGCGAACTTTCTGGCGCGCGCTGGCAATCGAATCGTCGCACAACAACAAGAAAAAGTTTATCGAAAACTGCTTCGTCACGGCGTTTCTTTCTTTACTGCAAATGAATCGTCAGACCTGCTGATGCGAACAACAAACGGTGCACAAGCCGCCCGGAGTTTGATTGATGTACTTGTTACAGGCTTTGTCCGTGACGCTCTTACCTTGGTTGGCCTTGTCGCGGTCATGGTATACCAGCAGCCCGTTCTGTCCGTGATGTTCTTTGTTTTAGGTCCTGTCGCTTTGTTGGGGGTGCGGCATCTCCTGAAAAGTGTGCGCAAAATAATGCAGGCCGAGTTCAAGTCGCTGGCCGAGATCATTCGCGTCCTTCAGGAGACATCAGCCGGAATCAAAATCATCAAGGTCTTTTCGTTGGAAGATCGCATGATCGACCGGATGGAGACCGCGATCCGCAAGGTAGAGCAGCGCTCGAACGACATTGCTAGGCTGCAAGCAATCGCCAGCCCACTGATGGAGTTTCTGGCAGGCCTTGCCGTTGCTGGTGTGCTCATTGTCAGCACGATGGATATCGCCGGTACGGAACAACCGACAGCCGGGCAGCTGATGTCCTTCATCACCGCTTTGCTGATGGCTTATGAACCGGCGAAACGCCTGTCGCGTATGCGTGTCCAGATCGAAGCCAATATGGTGGGTGTGAGCATGTTGTTTGGCTTGCTAGACCAACAAGACACGATGACCGAAAGCCCCGATGCCCGAGACCTGACCGAAGGGCCGGGTCACATTGTCCTACGCAACGTGACCTTTGGGTATCAAGGCGCGCTTCCTGTGATCGAAGACATGAACGTCTCGTTCGAAGCAGGTAAGACAACGGCCCTTGTTGGCCAGTCAGGCGGTGGCAAATCCACTTTGTTCGGATTGATCATGCGTTTTTATGATCCAGACGAAGGCGTTGTTGAGATTGACGGACAAGACGTGCGGGAGGTGAGCTTTGCCTCCCTACGTCGAAAGATTTCATATGTAGGTCAGGACACCTTCCTGTTTTCCGCATCAGTCCTTGATAACCTGCGTTACGCGGCCCCTGAAGCGACCGAAGAAGAAGTATTCGAAGCAGCGAAAGCAGCGTACGCCCATGATTTCATCATGGAATTGAAGGACGGGTACGACACTCAGGTCGGTGAAAACGGAACCTTCCTGTCAGGAGGTCAAAAACAGAGAATAGCGATTGCGCGTGCCATTCTGCGCAACGCTGAAATCCTGCTGTTGGACGAAGCCACTAGCGCCCTGGATGCTGAATCGGAATCGTTTGTCAAAAAGGCTTTGGATGCCTTGACTCAGAACGTTACCGTCATCGTTATCGCGCACCGCCTGTCCACAGTGCTCGAGGCAGACAAAATTATTGTGGTTCAGGATGGTGCAATTGTTGAGCAAGGCAATCTGGACGAGTTGATGAAGAAAAGCGGTAGTTTCCGCACTTTGTTTGATCAACAATTCAAACAGCACACGCCTGCAAAGGAAGTCGCGGAGTAACCGCGACTTCCACACAAGCGTTGGTACGTTCGCCAAGAATGCGATGTTCGATATCCATGAGTTTAGTTCAACACAGATGAGCTAGGGTACTTGACCTCTAAACCCGAGCGTTAGGCCTATCGGTCTTAACCGTTAGCTAAAATGAACGAACTGCTAATCGGGCCAGGCTGATACTTTAGTTGTCCTACAGATTTTGTGCACGCGAATACCAACGACTTAGCTAAACCAGCTCGAGTTTAACAACTAGCAATTTTATGAAACGACTGAAGGGTCACTTCCCGAACCCTGAAGCGCGAAACCAGGCGAAGCCACCCTCAACCTGGTTTCTTGATACCTTACGCAAGCAGATCGAACCGGTCGTTGTTCATGATCTTGGTCCACGCTGCCACGAAGTCGCGCACGAACTTCTCGGCATTGTCGTCCTGAGCATAAACCTCGGCATAGCCGCGCAGGATCGAGTTCGACCCGAAGACTAGATCCGTGCTGGTGGCGGTGAACTTGACCTCACCAGAAGCGCGGTCGCGCAGCTCGTAAGTGCCGCCTTCAACCGGATGCCAGCTCAGCGACATGTCCGTCAGGCTTACGAAGAAATCGGTGGTCAGCTGACCCACACGGTCGGTAAAGACACCATGCGCCGTTCCGCCATGGTTAGCACCCAGCACTCGCAGGCCGCCCACCAGAACGGTCATCTCAGATGCGGTCAGGCCCAACAACTGCGAGCGGTCCAGCATCATCGCTTCAGGCGACACGGCGTATTCCTTCAGCTGCCAGTTGCGGAACCCGTCAGCCAGTGGTTCAAGCACCGAGAAGCTGTCTGTGTCGGTCTGTTCGTCCGTCGCGTCACCACGACCAGCCGAGAACGGAACCGTCACATTAAAGCCTGCTGCCTTGATCGACTGTTCCAGACCGACATTACCTGCCAGAACGATCACGTCAGCGACCGACGCTCCGGTTTCAGCAGCAATCGGCTCCAGCACACCCAGCACTTTTGCCAGACGCTCAGGCTCGTTGCCCGCCCAGTCTTTCTGTGGTGCCAAACGGATGCGCGCACCATTTGCGCCACCGCGTTTGTCCGAGCCTCGGAAGGTACGTGCACTGTCCCAGGCGGTGTTGATCATCTCGATCGCTGCCAGGCCACTGTCTGCGATCTTTGCCTTGACGGCTTCTACGTCATAATCAGTCGAACCGACCGGGATTGGGTCCTGCCAGATCAGATCCTCTGCAGGGACGTCCGGACCGTAATAGTTGACGCGTGGACCCATGTCGCGGTGGGTCAGTTTGAACCAGGCACGGGCGAAAGTGTCCGCGAAATAGTCCGGAACAGCCATGAATTTCTGACAGATCGCATTGTATGCCGGATCAACCTTCATCGCCATATCCGCATCTGTCATCATCGGCATCCGGCGGACAGACGGGTCGGTCGGATCGACCGGTTTTTCATCTTCCGGCATGTCCACGGGCTGCCACTGATGGGCACCGGCAGGGGATTTGCCCAGCTCCCATTCGTAGCCGAACAGATAATCGAAATAACCCATGTCGAACTTCAGCGGCTCTTTCGTCCACGCGCCCTCAATGCCTGAAGTGAACGCGTTGGTCGCCTTGCCGTTCTGATCCGGGTTGTCCCAACCCAGGCCCTGGCCAGACACAGGGCAGGCTTCGGGCTCGGAACCGATATTGTCGCCCGCCATAGCGCCGTGCGCCTTACCAACCGTGTGACCGCCGCAGGTCAGCGCTGCGGTCTCTTCGTCATCCATAGCCATACGGGCAAAGGTTTCACGGATATGCAAAGCGGTCCGCGCAGGGTCCGGATTGCCGTTTACACCTTCGGGATTCACATAGATCAGACCCATGTGCACAGCGCCCAGGGGGTTTTCCAACGTGCCGGGTGTTTCCAGATCGCCATAGCGGCTCTCGGACGGGGCGAGCCACTGGTTTTCCGAACCCCAGTACACGTCTTTTTCCGGGCCCCAGATATCTTCGCGACCAAATCCAAATCCAAAGGTTTTCAGGCCCATCGATTCATACGCAACAGTGCCCGACAGGACGATCAGGTCAGCCCAGGACAGTGCGTTGCCGTATTTCTTTTTTACCGGCCACAGCAGACGGCGGGCTTTGTCCAGGCTGGCATTGTCCGGCCACGAGTTGAGCGGAGCAAACCGGATGTTGCCCGACCCCGCGCCGCCACGACCGTCGCCCAGGCGATAGGATCCGGCAGAATGCCAGGCCAGACGGATCATCAGGCCACCATAGTGACCCCAGTCCGCCGGCCACCAGTCTTGACTGTCTGTCAGCAGCACCTCGACATCGGCACGGACGGCTTTGAAATCCAGACCTTTGACCGCTTCACGGTGGTTGTAATCCGCATCCATCGGGTTGGTGCGCGTGTCGTGCTGGCTCAGAATGTCCAGGTTCAGCGCATCCGGCCACCATTTGGTGACTGAATTGCCTGTACCTGTGTTCCCGCCATGCATGACAGGGCAGCCGCCGGTTTGATGATTGTGAGGGTTACCGTCCATTGTAAATCTCCTGAGTATTTACCTAGTGGTTCAGATGCCTTGACTCGTACCCGAACCAAGCGATAAATGGAAATTTGTAATTTCTATCATTGTGATTAGTTTTTCAAATGAAATCACTGACGCTCAAGCACCTGCGTTATTTCGAGGCCCTTGCCACCCATGGTCACTTCGGCAAAGCCGCAACTGCCAGTGCAATTTCGCAGCCAGCGCTTTCCATTCAAATCAAAGAGCTAGAGGCCATCATGGGCGGCCCATTGGTCGAACGGGCGGCGCGTGAAACCCGCTTGACCGCCTTGGGTGAAGACGTGTTGAAGCACAGCCGTGAAATTCTGACCCGAGTCGAGGACTTGGGGAAACTGGTGCAATCACCGTCCGGCCCGCTGTCAGGACGATTAAGGATCGGTTTAATTCCCACAGTTGCGCCTTATCTTCTGCCCTCGATTATCAAGGCCATGTCGCAGCGATTTCCGCAGCTAACGATTGAGCCCAAAGAGACCATCACCGAATCCGTAATCCGCGAAATACTGGACTCACGACTGGATGTCGGGGTCGTTGCGCTGCCGGTGTCGGAACCCAGTCTTCGAGAGTTCTCGTTGTTCAACGAAGATTTTTTGCTGGTCCGCCCGGCGCGAGATGCCAGCCTGCCCATGCCAAGTTCATCGCAGCTCCGAACAATGCGGCTATTGCTGCTTGAAGAAGGCCACTGTTTCCGTGACCAGGCTCTGTCTTTTTGTTCAATCCGCAATATCGAACCGCAACAGGTTATGGAGGGCAGCTCGCTTTCGACCCTTGTACAGATGGTTGGGGCAGGAATTGGCGTCACCCTGATCCCCGAGATGGCCGTTGGGTTGGAAACCCGTTCCGCCGATGTCTCTATTGCCCGGTTCCAGGACACCCCGCCGGCGCGAACAATTGGGCTAGTCTGGCGAAAGACCAACCCGCTGAGTGAAAACCTGCTCAAGATCGGCGCGATCATCCGCAAAACCGCAGAAGAGAACATTTTGAACACTGGGCACAGCGATCAGTCGGCAGCCGAGTGAACCACCTTTAAGCGCGATGCGGCAGGTATTGCCGGATCATTACATTTAGATATCATTCGGAAAACACATCATAGGCTTTGAGCGCCTTGGCGCTGTACGCATACGACGGCCCACCTCCCATATAGGTCGCCATGGCCAAAGCCTCGCACATTTCTTCGCGCGTGGCCCCCAGACGAACCAGCGACTTCACATGAAACCCAATGCAGCTGTCGCAACGAGTCGCGACAGCGATGCCCAACGCGATGAATTCCTTGCTCTTCTCGCTCAGCGCGCCATCGGTTTTGGCCGCCTTACCCATAATACCAAAGCCCCGAACGGTTTCAGGAACTTCCTTTGAGAAAGTCCCGATATTGGCCTCTGTCTCGGCCATGAAGGCTTTCCAGTCCATTTTTTAACTCCTTATCCGCGCTCGTCTGCGCCCATGCGGCGTTCCAACCGGCGCACACCAGCACTGATGATCAGTACGAGGATCAAATATTCAAAGATCAGCAGTGTGTAGATTTCCAGCGGGCGGTATTCCGTCACAACCAATTCATTCGCGCGGCGAGTCAATTCCTGCATCCCGATGACGCTGGCGAAGGCACTCATCTTGACGATGTAGATGAACTGGTTGGCCAGCGGCGGTAGAATACGCCGGATCGCCTGAGGCAGGATCACGTGACGCATGGTCTGCACATAGTTCAGACCTATGGTTTGCGCCGCTTCACGCTGACCGCGCGCGATGGATTGAATACCCGCGCGATAGATCTCGGCCGTGAATGCGCTGTCTGAAATCGCAAGGGTAATGATTGCACCCCAGAATGGATCGATTGGGACGTTCATTCCCATCGACTGGAACACGATAGGCAATCCATAAAAGACCCAAAAAAGCATCGGCAGCAGTGGAATGGCGCGGATGAATTCCACATAGACCCGGTTGACCAAACGCCAGCCGCGTTTCTCGGACAGCCCCGGCAATGCCACCATCAGGCCCACGACAATCGACAGAACCGCCGCGATCAGCGATATCTGGATCGTCGCCCACATGCCCGAGACAAGGAATTTCACGTTGGTCCAGCCCGATGCCGTGGTGGGGTCGATCACATACCAGCCCCAAGTCTGGGACGAGGAACAACCCGCAAGCAACAGCAAGGGCGCTATCAGAAGTAGTTTTTTCATAGCCCCTCTCAGTGCTGCAGAATTTGCGACAGGAATTTACGACACCGCTCGGATTGCGGGTTGGTGAAGAAATGTTCGGGCTTGCCTTCTTCGACGATTTCACCCGCGTCCATGAAGATCATCTTGTCGGCCACCTTGCGCGCAAACCCCATCTCATGGGTCACAACCACCATGGTCATGCCCTCGTTCGCCAACTCGACCATGACATCCAACACTTCCGAGATCATCTCGGGGTCCAACGCCGAGGTTGGCTCATCAAACAACAGAACACGCGGCTCCATGCACAGGGACCGCGCAATGGCAACGCGTTGTTGTTGGCCACCGGACAACTGATTGGGTTTTTTGTCCGCCTGATCAGGAATGTGTACGCGCTCCAGATAGAGACGTGCCTTTTCCTCGGCCTCCTTACGGCTCAGACCCCGCGCTTTGATCGGGCCCAGAGTCAGGTTTTCCAACACGGTCAGATGCGGAAACAGGTTAAACTGTTGAAACACCATTCCAACCTCGGACCGGATAGTCGCCGCAGATTTTGCGTCATCCGTCAGTTCGACCCCGTCCACACAGATGATGCCTTTCTGGTGTTTTTCCAACTGGTTGATACACCGAACGACGGTTGACTTACCTGACCCCGAGGGCCCGCATATCACCACCTTCTCGCCGCTGTTGACCGTCAGGTTTATATCCTTGAGTACGTGAAACGTGTCGAACCACTTGTTCACGCCCACAAGTTCAATTGCGGCGTCTGGCATAAGCTGGTCTGCCCCTGTTTTAGTCAAGTTGTAATATTTTCTTGAGGTTATCTTTCTCTTTCGGGTTAAATCAATGATGAACACGGCGGCAAGACATAAACATCACCAACGGGAGAAAGCGATGAACACTTTTTTGAAAGCAGCGGCAGCAGCCGCGCTGGGTCTGGTATTGTCAGGTGCCGCACAGGCGCAATCCGCACTGAACGAGATTCTGGATTCCGGCGTGCTTAAAGTGGGCACGACCGGTGACTGGAACCCCATGTCGCTGCGCGATCCGGCCACCAACAGCTACAAAGGCTACGACATCGACATCATGAACGAACTGGCCGCCGATCTGGGGGTCGAGGTCGAATATGTGCCGACCGATTGGAAAACGCTGGTCAACGGCGTGGTGGCGGGCAAGTACCACCTGACCGGTTCGGCCTCGATCTCTCCGCCTCGCATGAAGGTGGCCGGTTTCTCGGATAGCTACATCGCGGTGGAATTGTTCCCGTACACGACCAAGGATAAGGCGGACAAATTCGACGGCTATGATTCAATCAACCAACCGGGCGTGACGGTCGCCACAACTCTGGGCACCACGTTTGAAAAGCGCGTGCGTGAATGGTTCCCGAACGCTGAGATCAAGGTCGTGGAAGCCCCGGCCCGCGGTTTTCAGGAAGTGATCGCCGGACGCGCGGATGTGTTCATCACGTCAAATATCGAAGGCTCGACACTTGAGGCGAAGTTCCCGGTGGTTCGCGTCAAGAATGCGGGTCCCCGGTCGCCATCGCCCATCGCGATGATCCTGCCGCAAGGCGATCAGGTCTGGATCAACTACGTGAACAACTGGATCGAAGTGAAAAAAGCGCAAGGCTTCTTCGAAGCTAACCGCGAAAAATGGGGTCTCTGATCCATTTTCAGACATAACCAGCACTTTAGCGCCCGGCCTTCAGGATCGGGCGTTTTCTATTTTGACATGACGGAGCAAAGTGCTTGGCGCACCAATTTTCGATCAATATGTCCGCGGAACCAGACCGGCCTGAAACCATTGAATAAAAGAGACGATAGAAAACACGGGCAACCCAGTAGCCCGTTGGATATCGCGTGCATAGGGGCACATATTTGTGCATTCCAGCACGATTGCACCCAAGTCAGGGTTGTCCGCAACCAAGGTATGCGCCGCCTGAACATTATCTTCACGCGCTTTCTGAACATCCAGCCTTAGCTCATTTCCAAGGATCGCACGGGTGAACTCCTGCCCGCCTTCGGTTGTGCCAATCGGGGTATCCAACGGCACGTTGGCCGCCCGCAGATGATCTTTCGTCAGGGTCGAGGCTGAAATGGTCAAAACCCCTGCGCGCTTGCCCGCAGGCAGAATGCGGTTCACCATCTCGACCTGCATCAAGGACGATGTAGCCACCGGAACCGGGACGGCTTGGGCCAGTTCTTTCTGGAACAGGGACAGGAAACCGCAATTGGTGGTTATGCCATCCACACCATCCCTTACCAGATCCTGCGCCGCGTCGATGAACACGTCCAACATCCCCTCGGCCCGGTGCCGAACCACCCGATCCGGCGAGGCATCACGGACGATGCGATAGAGCACCGGGAATGGCCAGGTCAGCGCGTTGCCCATGTCACCTGGGATTCTGGGGAATTGGGCATCCAGCATCAGAATACCAACCGATGCGCCGTAGATGGATTTTCCGCCTTGCGCAATCATCCCTCGACCTCCTCGATTATGCGGGCCGAGATTTCTTCTGACCCTTCCATATAAATGCTGCTAATCCCGTGACGCACAGCGTCCTGCACCTGATCCATGCGCTTGGTGATATGAGCGCCAAGAACACGCGCGGCCTCTTCCGCATCCCGTTCCATCAACGCCTGCATAACTCGCTTATGCTCCTCTTTTGAACGTTGCACCCGGTCCATACTCATGGAAATCCAACGGATATAGCGAATACGCTCATTGATCCGCGTCAGGGTATGCAACAGCTCCATATTGCCTGACAGTTTGGCAATCCCAAGGTGAAACGCCTCATCCCGGCTGACTGCTTCTTCGACGGTCAGACCAGTGATATCGATGCCCGTTGAGTAAAGCTCATCCCGCAGATTCTGCAGGTCTTTGTCAGAGGCCTTGGAACACGCCGCACGCGCGGCGGCAGTTTCGATAATCTGGCGCAGTTCAAACAGGTCAAACACGCTTTGCGCATCCAACGGACGACAAAAAAACCCTTGCCCCGGGCGAAAATCAAACAACCGTTCTGCAACCAACCGGTTCAATGCCTCTCGTAAAGGGGTCCGGCTGACGCCCAGGTCCTTGGACAGGGCAACTTCGTTCAGGCGATCCCCAGGGCGCAGACGGAACGAGACCGCCATCGCCTTAACCTGATCATAGATGTCGTCGACCCTTGGACCCGCCATTAACCTGCCCTTCCTCTTGTTTGCCACAGGTGCCATAGGCAGCGCTTGAAATCAATATACAAAACTGTATACAGTTCTGCGTACAGCGTGGAATCGAGAGGCTCGTAGATCATGACAGGGACGAATTATCTGACCGGGGCAGAGGCTATGGTGCGTATGCTCGAGGCGCACGGCGTGAAGCACATGTTCGGCCTGTGCGGCGATACCACCTTGCCGTTCTATGACGCTCTGGCGCGCATGGATCACGGTATTCAGCACATTCTGACACGGGATGAACGGCACGCGGCCTATATGGCGGACGGTTACGCGCGTGTGACTGGGAAGCCCGGTGTCTGCGAAGGTCCCTCGGGCGGAGGTGCAACTTACATTCTGCCCGGCGTTGTAGAAGCCAATGAAAGTTCTGTTCCGATACTGGCGATCACCTCGGACGTCGCGACAACCAGCCGGGGCAAATACCCATTAACTGAACTGGATCAGCCCGCCCTCTTCAAGCCCTTAGCCAAGTGGAATACCACGCTGGACGACGCCGCGCGGCTTCCGGCCATGGTGCGGGCAGCCTTCCGGGCAATGACAACAGGCACGCCGGGCGCCACGCATCTGGCCCTGCCGTTCGACACGCAAAAAGCGCAGGTGGATGAGGCCGAAATCTGGGCGGATGACAGACATCGCAGCTATCCTGCCGAACGCTCAGCCCCGGACATGGATGCGATCGAAGCGGCGGCGGATATTCTGGCACGGGCCAAATCCTCTGTTGCTGTCTGTGGCGGCGGGCCGGTTCTTTCAGGCGCAACCGAAGCATTGCGACAGGTCGCAAATTTGTTGGACATGCCCGTTGCCACAACCGTTTCCGGCCAGGGTTCCATCGCCGAAACCGACCCTCTGGCTTTGGGCGTTATCGGGTCTAACGGAGGTGTGCCCGCGACACGTGCTGTCGTGGATCAGGCGGATGTTGTCCTGTTCATTGGCTGTCGCGCCGGCTCGGTCACAACCGAACGGTGGAGAAGCCCTGGGCGTGATGCCACGATCATTCACATCGACAGCGATCCCATGGTGATTGGTGCAAACTACCAGACGGAAGTGGCTATTTGCGCCGATGCCCGACTGGCGCTGGAAGCTCTGGCCCGCGCATTAGAAGGTCGCAAGGATCTGAACACACAAGGCGGGGCGGACAAAGCCCGCGCCGCGTGGGATGCCAAGCTGGCCGCTTTCGCGCCACTGGCCGCAAGTCGTGAAATGCCGATCCGACCCGAAGCTGTCATGGCTGCGTTGATGGATATTCTGGATGACGACGCAATTGTTGTGGCTGACCCCGGCACCCCATGCCCCTATTTCAGCGCGCATTACCGGTGGCGGACATCGGGACGGCAGTTCATCACCAACCGAGCCCATGGCGCTTTGGGCTATTCATTAGGTGCAGCGATGGGGGCACATGTCGGGCGTCCGTCGGTAAAGACCCTGGCCGTCATGGGCGATGGCTCGTTCGGCTTCACATGTGGCGAGTTTGAAACGATGGTGCGGCACAAAATGCCCATCACATCGATTGTCTTCTCAAACGCGGTCTTCGGCTGGATCAAAGCAGGTCAAGATGCGGGCTTTGGTCAAAGATTCTACAACGTTGACTTCAACCGCACAGATCATGCCGCAGTGGCGTCAGCCTTTGGTGTGAAATCATGGACGGTCAAAGACCCCGAAGACCTGCCAAAAATCCTGAAGCAAGCTATCGAACATGACGGCCCCACACTGGTCGATATCCATTCCCAACAACTTCACGAAGCTGCTGCGCCAGTATCTGAATGGGTTGCGTAAGAGGCGATTGACGGGATCAGTTGGTCCAGAAACTCCTGAGCGATCCTGGATAAAGGGCGACCTTTGGCTGTGATGATTGCAAGCTCCAACATGACCGCTGGCTTGAAAGGGCGGGTCTGATATCCGCTCTCTTCATCAAATGTAACGGTAAAGGGATCGATCATGGCGACCCCCATGCCTTGCTTCACAAAGCTCAGTAGGTTTTCAGACAAGTGCGTGTGAATCTGTGTGCGCCATATGCGCCCGGCACGCTGAAAGATGTCACGGGTTTTACGATGCGTCTGGTGTTCCGGCCCCATCACAATAAAAGGCTCGTTCTCCAGAGTTTCCGGCGTCAGAACGTCATACGCCACCAACGGGCTGCCTTCCGGGAAGGTTGCTAGAGTTTCGAACTGAAACACCTGATAATTCAACGTGTCGTGCAGGATCGGCATCTCGACAATGCCGATCTCAAACAAGCCAGACGTCACCCATTCTTGAATCTTGGACGAGTATTGCGACTGAAAGCTAACGGACAGGTTCGGGCGGCTTTCGGCAAACCGCGCGATCTCACGCGGCATGAAACCGAAGGACAACAGATGCGGCGCGGCGACCTGTAACTGACCCGGATGCTTGTTCTGCAAATCTGTCACCGCCTGTGCAACGTGATCCAACCCGCGCACAACCGTGTCGACCTCGCGGTACAACAGCTCGGCTTCGGGCGTGGGCAACAGACGCCCCTTGTTGCGTTCGAACAGAGGTAATCGCGCCTCGCGCTCCAATTGCGCCAAAAGGTTGCTGATGCCGGGTTGCGAGATGCCAAGAACTGATGCCGCGCCGGTCACGGTTCCCGTTTCCATGATGGCGTGAAAAGCTTGAAGCTGACGAAAGCGCAATGACATAGGTATAGTATCATTTTTTCTGATGAACTGTTGAAGATATTGTATTTGAAATGATAGTTCGGTCAAGGCAGGCTGCTGCTCATCCACAGGGGGCGGAATGAGCGATCTGTCACAAAAAATCACTGGCTATGACCTATGGCACCTCAAGCTGCCAGTGACCTCGCGGCGGGATCACGGCATTGGATCCGTCGAAGGCGTTTGTGAAATTGTTATCCTACGGCTGACATCCGAGGACGGCTCTCAAGGGTTTGGCGAAGCATCGCCTTGGTCAGTTTTTACCGGCACGCCAGAGGCAACCTTTGCTGCGCTCGATCGGTATCTGCGCCCACTTGTTTTGGGCGCAAAAGTCAGCGATAGATCCGCGATCATGGCGCGTGCCGCTTACGCTGTGGCGCACTGCACTGAAGCCAAGGCCGCACTGGAAACCGCGCTGCTGGATCTTTCAGGCCGGATCAGCAACGTGCCCGTTTGGTCTTTGTTGGGCGGCAAATGTCGGGATGCAATCCCCCTGAGCTGTTCCATCGCCAACCCTGATTTTTCGCAAGACATCGACCTGTTGGCACGGTTGCAGGACGATGATGTCCGTATCGTGAAACTCAAGACCGGGTTCAAGGATCACGCCTTTGACATCATGCGGCTGGAATACCTGGCCCAGAACTGCCCCGAGTTTTCGGTGCGCGTGGATTATAACCAAGGGCTCAAAATCGAGGATGCACCGGCACAGGTGCGTGACGTCGCCCGGTTCGATCCCGATTTCATCGAACAGCCAGTGCGCGCTCATCACTTCGGCATGATGGCCAAGCTGCGCCAAATGACCGATGTCCCATTGCTGGCAGACGAGAGTGTGTTTGGCGCCGAAGACATGGAGCGTGCAGCCCGCGAAGGGATTTGCGACGGTGTTTCCGTCAAAATCATGAAATCCGGCGGCCTGACACGCGGTCAGACTGTTGCGCGTATTGCGGCGGCTCACGGCCTGACAGCCTATGGCGGCGACATGTTCGAGGCCGGCCTGGCCCATTTGGCCGGCACGCACATGATTGCCGCGACACCAGAAATCACTTTGGGCTGTGAGTTCTATCAGGCGTCATATTTCCTGAAAGAGGACATATTGGAAGAACCGTTCCAGATCAGGAACGGGCAAGTCTGCGTGCCGGATGGTCCTGGGCTTGGCGGCAAACCAGACTTGGACAAACTGAACCACTACGCAGTTTCAAAGGCGGTGGCGGCGTGAGCGAGAAGAAGACCATAGCCATCATCGGAGCTGGAATTGTCGGAGTCTCCGCGGCTATCTGGCTGCAGCGCGACGGTCACGATGTGATTTTGATCGATAAGGCCGGGCCTGGCGAAGGAACCTCTCACGGCAATGGCGGCGTGCTTGCGTCATGCTCTATCGTGCCTGTAACAGTTCCCGGACTACTCGGCAAAGCACCAAAGATGCTTTTAAGCCCCTCTCAGCCGCTGTTCCTGAAATGGGGGTACTTACCAAAGCTGTTGCCATGGCTCAGACAATACTTAAGCCACGCAAATGCCGCAGACGTGGAACGGATCGCTGCGGCCCTGACGCCCATCGTGGGCGACAGCCTGAACGACCACAAGGCGCTGGCCGCCGGAACTGGCGCTGAGAAATGGATCGTTCCAAGCGACTATCTGTTCCTCTATGAAAACCGCGCCCATTTCGAAAGTGATGCCTTTGGTTGGGGCATTCGGCGTAAGCATGGCTTTGCGTGGGAAGAGTTGGAAGGCAAGGCATTCCACGATTACGATCCAGTATTCAGTCAGGATATCGGGCTCGCGGCCAAGCTGTCAGATCATGGTCACATCACCGATCCGGGGCGATATGTCAAAGACCTAGCTGCACATGTTGAGGCGCAAGGAGGTCGGATCATCCAAGCCACCGTCGAAGACGTCACGCGCGAAGGCGGAAGCGTCACAGGCGTTCGCACAGGTGGCGAAACCATTGCGTGCGACACAGCCATCGTGACGGCAGGCGTCTGGTCAGGACCTCTAGCGAAGCGATTGGGTGTTTCTGTCCCACTTGAAAGCGAACGCGGGTATCATCTTGAATTGGTGGAACCTTCTGACATGCCGCGCAGCCCGGTCATGGTCGCATCAGGTAAGTTTGTTGCAACACCCATGGATGGGCGCTTACGCTTGGCAGGCATTGTAGAGTTCGGAGGGCTGGATGCACCGCCCTCTCGCGCGCCGTTTGAATTGATGCGCAAGAATGCCCGGGCGGCTTTCCCGGGCATAACATGGAAGGAGGAAGTGGAATGGATGGGGCACAGGCCCGCCCCGGCTGACTCGATCCCGATCATTGGCGACGTACCCGGCATCAAGGGGGCCTATATGGGCTTTGGGCACCATCACATCGGCCTGACAGGCGGGCCAAAAACCGGACGCCTTCTGGCCCAAATGATCGCGGGCAGAACCCCAAACGCGGATGTCAGCGTCTACGCGCCGTCACGCTACTCAACATAAGAACAAGCTGATGAGAAACATCGGCGTTTCAAAATCCAATAGGGAGAAAACGATGAAAAAACTGACAAACCTTCTGGCAGCGACAGCTCTGACTGCAGCTGCAGCCGCACCGGCCATGGCCGAAAAATGGGACATGCCGATGGCTTATTCGGCGTCGAACTTCCACTCGGCCACAGGCGCGGAATTCGCCAAATGCGTGACCACCGGTACAGGTGGTGAGATCGAGATTGTGACGCACCCGTCCGGCTCGCTTTTCAAAGGTGCCGACATCAAACGCGCGATCCAGACCGGGCAGGCCCCGATTGGTGAGCGTCTATTGTCTGGCCACCAGAATGAAAATGCCCTGTTCGGGTTTGACTCAATCCCATTCCTCGCGACCTCTTTCGACGACAGCGCCAAGCTTTGGGAGGCCGCCAAGCCATCTATTGAAAAAGTATTGGCTGAACAGAACCTAACACTGCTTTACGCTGTGCCGTGGCCGCCTCAGGGCTTGTATTTCAAGAACGAGGTAAACTCGGTCGCTGACATGAAAGGCATAAAGTTCCGCTCGTACAACAATGCAACCTCGCGGTTGGCTGAACTGACGGGGATGCTGCCGGTGACAATTGAAGCCGCGGAAATCAGTCAGGCCTTTGCGACGGGTGTGGCGGATTCGATGGTGTCATCGGGATCGACCGGATATGACCGCAAGGTTTGGGAAAGCCTGAACTATTTCTACGAAGTCGATGCCTGGTTGCCGCGCAACTATGTGATGGTCAATTCTGATGTCTGGTCTGGTGTATCTGATGTCAACAAGAACGTCATCAAGGGCTGCGCTGAACTGGCAGAATACGCGGGCAATTGGCGCGCCAAGGAATACACCGGATTCACCCTGCAGGGTTTGCGGGATGGCGGGATGACCGTTGGCCCGGCTTCTGAACAGATGACGAATGAGCTGAAAGAGATCGGCGTGACCATGACCAATGAATGGCTGGAAGCTGCCGGTGACGAAGGCAAAGCCATCGTCGACGCGTTCAACGCGTCACAGTAACCTTTTTGATTTGGGCGGCGGGTCATCCAGCCGCCCTTTTCGCATCCAATCAAAACACAGCGGGGACAGCATGGCGGTTTTGCGAGGGCTTCGGTCCGTACTGGACTTTATATATCTTGCGGCAGGGGTGCTTGCGGCTCTCAGCCTCATTGCGATCCTGCTTTTGATCGTCGTGCAGATGCTGGCCCGCTGGACCGGCGAGGTCTTTCCCGGAGCGCCCGACTATGCTGGCTATGCCATGGCCGCCGCTTCCTTTCTTGCCTTTGCCAATGCGCTGAACAGGGGCAGCCACATTCGCGTGTCAATCCTGTTGAACGCTGTGCCTGATGGTGTCCGCCGCATATTGGAAGTCTGGTGTTTTGCAATCGCCACTGCCGTCATGTGGTATTTCTGCTGGTACGCTTATCGCTTTGTCTACTGGAGCTGGAAATTCAACGATGTCAGTCAGGGGCAGGACCGAACCGCCCTTTGGATCCCACAATCCGCGATGCTGCTAGGCGCGGTCATTCTGGCCATTGCTCTGACTGATCATTTGATCCACGTGCTTTTCAAGGGCGAACACCGCATCGTCCGCGATCTGGCCGATCAGAGTCACGGAGAGTAAATCATGGAAAACCTCTCTGTCATCATTCTCTTTCTTTTTGTTCTCTTCACCTTGCTGGGCACCGGCGTTTGGGTCGGCTTGGCTTTGATGGGCGTTGCCTGGGTCGGAATGGAGCTCTTCACCACCCGCCCCGTCGGGGATGTGATGATCACCACCATCTGGTCGGCGTCGTCTTCGTGGACCCTGACCGCACTGCCCATGTTCATCTGGATGGGTGAAATCCTGTACCGAACGCGATTATCGGAAGACATGTTCAAGGGTCTGTCCCCGTGGATGGCCCCTTTGCCGGGCGGATTGGTGCACACCAATATCGTGGGTTGTACGGTTTTTGCAGCTGTCTCGGGCTCTTCAGCAGCCACGCTGACAACTGTTGGAAAGATGTCGATCCCCGAACTGCGCAAGCGCAACTATCCCGAGCGGATGATCATCGGGACATTGACCGGGGCCGCCACACTTGGGCTGATGATCCCGCCCTCGCTGACCTTGATCGTCTACGGTGTGACGATCAATGAATCCATCACCAAGCTGTTCTTTGCAGGGATTCTTCCCGGTCTGGTACTGGCCGGGATGTTCATGGGCTACGTGGCGATCTATTCCAAACTCGGCAAAGACTGGAGCCCCAATTCCGAAGCCAAACTGAGTTTCTCAGAAAAGATCAAGAACTCTCGTTTCCTGCTGCCTGTAATCCTTTTGATCATGGTCGTGATTGGGTCGATGTATCTTGGATATGCCACCGCAACCGAGGCCGCGGCCTTTGGGGTCATCGGCGGGCTGCTGTTGGCGGCGGGACAAGGGTCGCTAACCTGGAAGACCTTTACCGAAAGCCTGATGGGCGCCACGCGCACCAGCGCGATGATTGCCCTCATTCTTGCGGGCGCTGCGTTCCTATCGCTGTCCATGGGCTTTACCGGCCTGCCGCGCGGTTTGGCCGATCTGATCGCCGGTTGGGAACTGACCCGGTTCGAGCTGCTTATGGTGTTGTTGGTTTTCTACATCATTCTGGGCTGTTTTCTGGATGGTATCTCTTCGGTCGTGCTGACCATGGCCGTGGTCGAACCCATGATCCGCGACGCCGGGATCGATCTGATCTGGTTCGGTATCTTCATCGTTGTTGTTGTCGAGATGGCGCAGATCACGCCCCCGATCGGGTTCAACCTGTTCGTCATGCAGGGCATGACCAACCACGAGATGAGCTATATTGCGCGGGCCGCCATTCCGATGTTCCTGATCATGGTTCTGATGGTCTTCATCCTGATCTGGTTCCCCGACCTTGCAACTTGGTTGCCCGAAAACCTGCGACAAAGTCCGGGCGGATAAGGCGGTTTTGAACCCGCTTCATCTGGCCGGGCGTCATGGCCCTTATGTTCTGATCTGCGGCTTGGCGGCAGGTCTACTTTTACCAGCTCTGGCGGAGCCAATGCGGGATTTGCTTCCGCCTTTGGTGGTGCTTTTACTGTTCGTGACTGTGCTGAGGATGGACCCCAGGACCATTCTGGGATCACTGAGTGACTTGCACAAAGTTGCGTTTACGGTTGTTGGATTTCAGCTGGTGACGCCGATGATCATCGTTGCGCTCGGATACGTGTGCGGATGGATCGGGACTCCCGTGCTTTTGTCCCTTCTTATCATGGCGGCAGCGCCGTCCATCTCGGGCAGTCCGAATATGTGCCTGATGATGGGCCACGCGCCAGAACATGCGTTGCGACTGATGGTTGTCGGTACGGCCCTGTTACCTTTGACCGCCTTACCCATCTTTCTCGTAATGCCGCAGTTGGGCGACGTACAATCTGTCTTATGGGCTGGCGTGCGACTGTTGCTCACGATCTTATGCGCAACTGGCGCAGCCATATTTGTAAGGCGCACGGTTTTGCGCAACCCTTCACAATCCATGCTGATGAACCTTGAGGGGATGGGAACACTCACACTGGCCGTATTTGTCATCGGCCTGATGCCGTCGGTCAGCGCAACGGCGCTGGAGGACCCAGCTTTGGCTGCATTCTGGATCGCCTTTGCCTGTCTGGCCAACTTTGGCGCACAGATTGTCATGTTTCGCTTTACACAGGGCAAGCTACCTGCTGCGCAGGCAACTGCGGTGTCATTGATTGCTGGCAACCGCAACATCGCGATCTTTTTTGTGGCTCTTCCAACAGAGGTCACTGCCCCGATAATGGCCTTCATCGGAGCCTATCAAATTCCGATGTACCTGACCCCAATGATAATGCGCCGCCTCTACCAAAAGAACGCGCCATCGTGATCATTGATTGTGTGTGCCTCTGTTTCGTACTGTGCTCTGCCAATCCCGTTTTTGTAAATCGGAACATTCAGGTGATGATCACGGCTGATGGGACTTTTAACAAAAAGTACTTTGATGGGGCGGCAAAACGAAGTGGTGCGAACCGCCAGAGTTGTAAGTCAGGTACAGGATACCTCCCCTCTCAGAGCAGCTACCGCGCGTGCCAATCATCGCATGCATGTGCCAGGATCAGTTGTTTCGCGGTGATTTGAACAAATCTTTTCGCAGTGTCATCAACGCACCGGTGTCGATTTTGGCTTGAATAACCGTTGTTTCATTTGATGCGATTGCTTGTTCCAGCGCAGGACCAACCCCGCCTGGCCCATCGACCCATATACCTTTCCCACCACACAACTCGGCAAACTTGTCGAAACGGGGCGAGCGAATTTCGGCTCCAAGCAGACGGCCTCCGTAAAATTCCTGCTGATAGGCTTTTTCAGCCCCCCAAGCTTCGTTATCCAGAACGATGATTGTGATCGGCAGATAGTGTTGAATGGCGGTCTGTATCTCGATCATCGTATAGCCGACAGCCCCATCGCCCATAATCGCCACGACAGGGCGATCCGGTGCGGCTGCCTTGGCTCCAATTGCAGCGGCAAGGCCAAACCCGACAAGGCCGAAATCCAATGGCGTGATCAAAGACACCGGCGCGTAATGCGCCAACCGGTCTGCCGCCTGAAGACATGTGTTACCGGTGTCCAATGTCACAATAGCATCTTCCGGCAGCGTCGCGCGGATTTCGGCCAGCGCACGGCGTGGGTGCATGGGCAAGCTCTCAAGCTCTGCCTCTGCTGCGCGCTCGGCTGCCAGGGTGGCCATATCGGACCGAAACGCTTCGCGCCACGGGTCGCAATTAGGACGCATTGTGGCATCGATCAGGGCCTCGGCAGTCAGGCGGGCATCGCCTTGCGCTGCGATCTCGGCCGGGAAGTACCGCCCAACCGCCGCGCCTTCGATGTCCACATGGGCGATACGGGTATCAGCACCCACATATTCATTGGAATGAAAGGTCGAGTTGAACCCAAGCCGAGCACCCAATACCACCATGACATCCGCTTCACGGGTTAGCCCGCTGGCGACCACATTGCCCCGTGGGCCGGCCTGCCCGGCAAACCAACGATGCCCATGAGGCATGACGTCGGCATGGCCGGTAGAGGCGACGACCGGTATTTCAAGCTTTTCGACCAGTACCGTCAACGCATCGCGCCCTGCCCCCCATTTGAATCCCCCTCCGGCAAAAATCACCGGTCTTTCGGCCTCTGACAACAGCTTGGCAATGGCGGCAATATCGGCGGGTGCGGCAGGACCGGGGCGCGCGATATTCACCGGTGCAGGCTCAATCGCCGGAATATCGGCGGCAAGCAGATCACGCGGAACATGCAGAACCACCGGCCCCCGTCGGCCTGTGTTGGCCAACCGGATGGCGTCTTCTAGCATCGGCGCCAACCGCGCTGGGTCTGTCACCATCACCGAGCGTTTGGAAATGGGCGCAAACAGCGCCACCTGATCGATTTCCTGAAACGTGTCTTTGCATTGATCGGCGCGAGTGATGGCACCGGCGATCACTACGAGCGGAGAATAGGCCAATTGCGCTTCGGCTACTGCTGTTACGATGTTGACCACGCCGGGGCCGGCCTGCGCACCCAGAACCACACCCGGCTTGCCCGTCATCCGCGCCCAGGCATCAGCCATGTGGCCCGCGGCACGTTCGTCGCGCGCCCCGACATAAGCGATCTGACCGCCCTGATACATGGCGTCATAAAGTTCGAGCATCGAACCGCCCAACAGGCCAAAAACGGTGTCGATGCCGTTGGCTTTCAGAACGCGATAGACGGCTTCTCCGCCAGTGATGGTGGTCATGTTCAGTCTCCGGAAATTTGACGTTCAATCTGCCGGGCAAAGCGCAGCAGCCGGGCGTCCGATCCTTTCGGACCGGTGATGTGAAGGCCCACGGGCATACCGTCCGAAGAACGGCCCAGTGGAATGGAAATCGATGGAAGCTCCATCGTCGGTGTCAGAGTCACTGTACGCCAATCTTCGGTGATTTCTCCATCACGCAGGTCGGCGCTGAACGGCAGGCCGGTGGCGGTGGGCCAGAGGGCAAAATCGTAGTGATTGAAGAATGTAGCGACAGAGTCCCAGACATGACGGCGGATCGTCTGATAGGCGATCAGATCGGCAAGGCTTTGCTCTTCGCCCTGTGCGCAGGCCGTGCGATAGCTTTCGGTGGCCTGTGTCATGTCGGGATTGAGCGCCGCGCGAATTTGCAGAGCGCATTGACCCCGAATGATATCGCCATATGCAAGCAGCGGAACAAGGTCCGGGGCCGTGTCTTCATCGACATGCCATCCCAAATCTCGGCAAAGATCAGCGATCGGTGCCAAGGCAGCCTGAACCGATGGGTCAACACTTGCACCGAAAGGCGAAAGGCTCAATGCCACGCGTCCGGCAGTCAGCGGAGCATCAAGCTCGACCGGGTCCGGGTAAGCGCCGATGAATGCCAAAGGTTGGTTGGGCGTCGGTCCTTGCATCACACTCAGCATCAAAGCGAGGTCCGAAACCGTACGCGCCATCGGGCATGGCACGGACAAACCGTCGAACGGGGCCGGGTTTGGATCCATGGGCACCAATCCCGATGTTGGCCGCATACCGACAACGCCACACCATGCAGCAGGTGTGCGGGCACTGCCACCAAGATCCGAGCCATCAGCAAGGGCAACCATGTTGGTCGCCAGCGCGGCTGCAGCGCCACCAGAACTGCCCGCAACCGTCTTTTCGGGGTTCAATGGATTGCGCGTCGTCCCCGATACAAAGTTCGTGGTCTGGCCAGAAAACGTGAACTCGGGCGTGTTTGTCTTACCAATTATAATAGCGCCGGCCGCCCTCAGACGCGCAACGTGGAGCGCGTCACTGGATGGGACATGATCAGAAAAGCTTTTTGACCCGTGTGTGGTGCGCAGACCGGCGGTATCAAAGCAATCCTTGATTGCGATGGGCAGCCCGTGCAGTGGCCCGGCAATCTGCCCGCACGCGGCCATCTTGTCCAATTCTTCGGCGCGGGCAGTGGCGGCGTCCCAATCCAGCGTGACAAACGCATTCACCCCAACTTTGTCGTCTTCGATGCGGGCGCGGTGCGCGCCCAGAACTTCGGCACTGCTAAGGGTTCGGGCGCGTAGATCAATCGCAAGTTCGGTCGCCGTTTTCTGAATGATATTGTTTTGTTGCGGCAAGTGTCACTCCTCGGATCGCGGTCGCAAATTCTGCGGATCGAAGAGCGCATCTTGATGTACCGTAACCGGGATGTCACGATTCAGAATCCGAACGCTGAGGCCTGTTTGCAGGGTGCCCTTGCGAACGAACAACCACCCCAGGGACTTGCCGATCGTATAGCCATACCCACCCGATGTGGTTAGGCCCACAGGCTCACCTTTCAGCAACACCGGCTCGCCACCATGAATGTCGATGTTTTCTGAATGCAGTTCCGCATAGAATAGCTGCCATGCCGGATCTCGGCTGAGCAGCGCATCGCGGCCCAGAAAATCGCGTCCTTCGCTCACGACAAAGCGTTCGAGGCCGACGTCAAGCGGGCCGACATCCGTGGTCAGTTCCCCGCTGGCGCGATAGGCCTTTTCCATACGCATCCCGTTGAACGCGTAAGAACCCAGATCGGTCAGACCATGTTTGGACCCGGCTTCGAAAAGCGCGTCGTAGATTGCGCCAATCTGATCCAACGGCGCGTGCAATTCCCAGCCCAATTCACCGACAAACGAAACGCGCAGGGCATAGCAAAGAATGCCTGCCACGCGGATTTCCTGCCCCGACAACCAAGGGAAAGCGCGATTGGACAGATCAACGTCTGTCAGTTCGGACAGGATACGGCGGGTCGCGGGGCCTGACAGCGCCAGCATCCCCCAATCTGCCGAGCGGTTGATCATCGTCACATCCTCGCCGGGTCGGATATGGGACTTGATCCAATCGAAATCCGGTGTGGCGCGGGCAATGGGGGAACCTGTGAAAAACCGGTCTTCGGCCATGCGCCAGATCGTGATTTCTGTCTCGAACCTGCCCTGCGCCGTCAGCAAATGGTTCAGGCTCATCCGCCCGTCTTTCGAAGGTATTCGGTTGGCCGACAGCCGGTCCAGCAAAGCGCCCGCATCCTTGCCCGAGATCTCGAACTGGGCAAAAGCGCAGAGATCTATGACACCCGCGGCATCGCGCGTCGCTTTAGCCTCGGCCGTCGCGTTTGCGTGCCAAGGCTGATGTCCCCAGCCGATCTGTTCAGCCTCGCCTGCTTCTCCGAAATAGCGTGGGCGCTCCCAACCGGCGACTTCTCCGAAAACTGCACCCTTGGCGGCAAGGCGGTCATACAGCGGGTGCTTTTTCAGCGGTCGAAGGCTTTGGAACTGCTTACCCGGGC
The DNA here is from genome assembly GCF_013034545.1 of Ruegeria sp. HKCCA5763. Lineage (NCBI taxonomy): Bacteria > Pseudomonadati > Pseudomonadota > Alphaproteobacteria > Rhodobacterales > Roseobacteraceae > Ruegeria > Ruegeria sp. HKCCA5763. The sequence goes on along the minus strand of NZ_WQGF01000004.1, from coordinate 286,659 downwards.
AAGGCGTATCATGACGGCGCATGAACTCGTCTTTGGTGCGCTCAACTATGAAATTGTCCGACGCAAAGTCCCCATAGCGGCGGGGGTCGAAACCACGCGTATTGATCTCGGCCTCTCCGTGCACCATCCAATCGGCCAATACCTTGCCCGCGCCGCCGCCCCAGGCCAACCCAATAGACGAGCCGCAGGACAGCCAGACATTCGGCGCGCCCGATGGCCCGACCAGCATTCCGCCATCAGGTGTGTGCGTGATGGCCCCGCGCACGACCCGCTTGATACCAAGCTCGGCCAGGATCGGCATCTTGTCGAAAGCAACCATCAGGAAATCGCCAATCGAGTCGTAGTCGGCCTGAAATAGCTCATTCTCCGCTGCCCAAGGCGCACCTTCGGGCATTTCCCAGACCGTCGGACAGACATGGCCTTCGTAAATACCGATCAAGCCGGATTTCTGCTCCTGCCGGATGTACCCGCCATAAGCATTGTCTCGCATCACTGGCAACTCGGGCCTGTCGGCGAACTGAGGGACGGTATCGGTCACAAGGTAATGATGCAAACAGGACACCGAAGGGATTTTCAACCCGAACCACTCTCCCACCTGATTGGCGTAGGACCCAGCGGCAATCACCACATGTTCGGCCAGCACATCGCCTTTTTCGGTGCGCAACAGCCACATATCGCCTTTGCGGGACGCCCCCAGTACCCGGTTGTGCCGTTCAACCCGGGCGCCGCGCGACCGGGATGCAGCAGCCAGCGCCATGGTCACGCTTGAGGGGTCAATGTGACCATCCTCGTAGGTGCGCACCGCAGCTCTAACGTCGTCGACCTTGTAGAAGGGATTAACCTGCGCCACCTCTTCCGGGCCTATCAGATCCATCGGCAGATCCAACAGCTTGCCCACGCCCATGATAGACTTCATCCAATCGACTTCATCGTCGGTGGTCGCAATCCGGATGCCACCGACTTCGTGCCAACCGATGCTTTGCCCGGTTTCGGCCTCGACCCGTTTATAGGTTTCGATCGAGGTTTTGTTGATCCATCCCATAAGGCGGCTGCCCACCGCATGGGCGATCTGACCGGCCGCGTGCCATGTGGACCCGCTGGTCAATTCGGCCTTCTCGAACAGGATCGTGTCAGTCCAGCCGTTTTCCGCCAGCTGAAACTGCGCGGCCACGCCCATGATGCCGCCCCCAATGATCGCCACACGTGTCGTTTGGATCGTATCGCTCATGCAAAAGCTACCTTTGCGGGTTTGAGAGAAGCTTTGGCCGTGTAACGGGCGCACGCGATTTCGACTTCGAACCCGTCCAAAACGTCTTGCGTTTCAAGCAGGTCCAAAGGCGCTTTGATCAAGCCAAGCGCCACGGAACGACCAAACCGGTAGCTCCATCCGGCTGAGGTGATCTGCCCCACGACCTTGCCGTCAAAGTAAATGGGTTCATCGTGCAGCGGGATCGCTGCGGGATCGTCGAACAGAATCGAAACGATGCGCCGTTCAGGCTTGTGGTCCCGCAAGGCGTCTGCGCCCACAAAACCCGTGCCCATAGCGCAAAACGCACCTAATCCGGCTTCAAGCGGCGTGGTGCCCGGTGTGAGTTCGTGCCCGAACGCCCGAAAACCGCTTTCGATGCGCAACGATCCACTTGCGTAAAGACCTGCATGGCTTGCACCTGCCGCGACCAGCGCCTCATAGGCGGCCATGGCCATATCGGCAGGGATGTAAAGCTCAAAGCCTTCTTCTCCGGTAAAGCTCAGCCGACCTGCCCAACCTCGGGCCAAACCAATCTCGACGGGTGCAAAACAGAACCGCTTGAGGTCCGGGACAGCTGCGTTTGTCGTGGCCTGAAGCACGTCTCGAGCCCGCGCACCAGCAAGGCCCAGAATGGCATACCCGCTGGTAACATCCGTGAACTCAGCGTGGAAGCTGCCCTTCATGCCTCGCATTCGCTGCATCACACGGACGGTCTCATTGGCACCGACAACCAACAGGTAAGCTTCGGACCCATGCCGCTGAACGGTCAAATCGCTTTCTACACCACCGCGCGCATTCAGAATCTGAGTGTAGGCGATACGGCCCTCGGGCACATCCATCTGCGCGGCGCAAAGCCGGTTTAGAAAAGCGCAGGCATCCGGCCCCTGCACCATGATCTTGCCGAAGGCGCTTTGATCCAGAATGGCCGCACCGGTGCGACAAGCTTCAACCTCATGCCCGACCTGTTCGCGCCACGAGGGAACGCCAAAGGTCAGCGGCAGATGGGCGGCCTCACCGCCAAAGTGCACGGCGCGCTCCCAACCTCCGCGGGCTTCGAATTGCGCGCCGGCGGCCACCAACCCAGCATGAATGGGCGAGCGGCGTTGACATCGCGCTGACTGCATCGAGCGTCCGGGAAAAGGGTTGTCATAGTGCCGACCCAGCACTTCAGGTATGCGGGCTTCCAATGCCCCCAAAACGTTCAGTTCGGGGCTGAACCGCCGAATGTCGGCCTCGTTCAACTCCATCGTGGGTTCTCCAGCGATGATCCATTCCGCCATAGCCTTGCCCGCGCCACCTGCCAAAGCGATGCCGGTTGAATTCATCCCACCCATCAGGAACAACCCCGGCACTTCTGGGCTTTCGCCCAGCATGAATTGACTGTCGAGCGTGAAGCTTTCCGGGCCGTTCAGCAACATCCGAACCTCGGCCTGCTCCAATGCAGGAATGCGGCGTAGGGCGTTTTCCATCATCGGCATGAAATGGTCCCAGTCCTCGTCCAACAGATCGAACGAGAATTCGGCCGGCAACCGATCTAGCGGCAAGCCTTTGGCATGGGGTTCGAACGAGCCAACCAACAGCCCTTCGACATCGTCCCGGGCATAAAGGAACGCATCCTGATCGTTCAGCGTTGGCAAGTGCGCGCCCTTGCCCAGGGCCTGAACCTCGGGCAAAGGCTTGGTCAGAATGTAGAAATGTTCACAGGCATAAAGCGGCATATGCGCCCCGGCCATGGCCGCCACCTCGCGCGACCAAAGCCCACACGCAATCACAACCTCGTCGGCTTCAATAACGTGATCGCTGACCTCAACGCCCGATATCCGTCCACCTTTCTTTTGCAGGCCAGTCACGCGCGTGTCTTCAAAGATCTGAACCCCACGCGCCCGCGCGCCCTTTGACAACGCCAGGGCCACATCGGAGGGGTTGACCCGTCCATCCGACGGCGACCAGACCGCGCCGATCACATCATTAACGTTGATCAGCGGCCAAAGTTCCTTAGCGCGGGCCGCATCCACAACCTCGGCCTCAAGCCCAAAGGCACGGCCAAGCGAGACCTGGCGCTTGATATTGGTCAGCCGGTCCTGGTTGGTGGCCAGCGTCAGCGAGCCGGTTTGGGCCCAACCCGTGGCTTGCCCGGTTTCACGCTCCAGTTCGCCATAAAGGTCAATGGAATAGTTGATCAGCTTGGTAAGGGTAGCCGACGGGCGCAAGCGCCGCACCAAGCCAGCCGCGTGCCATGTGGTGCCGCTGGTCAGTTTCGAGCGTTCCAGAACAACGATGTCCTTCCGCCCTTCGCGGGCCAGGTGGTATGCTATCGAGCAGCCGATGACGCCGCCGCCAATGATGACGGTGCGGGCATGGGTGGGCAATGTCATGACAGTACTCCGTCGCGGACCAATTCTGAAACAGTGTCGCTGAAAAGTGCGACCGCCTCGTCGATCAGATCAGGCGTATGCGGCAGGCCAGTGACGCAGGAAGTGAAGGACATGAAATCCACGCCTCTCTCCAGCAACCCGTCACGCAAGCCCTTGACGACGGCAGGCGGCGTTTTTCGAATTGCCGCGGCATCGAGCCCTTCAATGGATCGTCCACCAAAATAGAGGTGACAGGTCGAGCTGTCGCCATAGGCCAGTGCCTGCACGTCAAGCGCCCGGAAGGCTGCGTTGAAGCCATCCCGCAGACGCACGGCCATTGCGTCGGCATGGGCCTGCACGTCACCGGTCGACAAGATCTCCATAGCCTTGACCGCCCCCGCAGCCACCAAGGGGGCCGCGTTGAAAGTTCCCTTGTGGCTGACAGGAGGTGAAAGCCCGTCTCGGGTTTTTCCGGGGCTGAGCAGATCCATGACGTCAGCCCGACCAACAACGGCCCCGCCCGGCAAACCGCCAGTGACGATCTTGGCCAATGTTGTCAGATCCGGCGTCACCCCATCACGCGCCTGACGGCCACCCGGCGACCAGCGCAGACCCGTGATCACCTCATCAAAAACAAGCACATGACCTGTTCTTTCGGTCAGGGCCCGCACCCCCTGCAAAAACCCGTCCGGCAGCGGGACCGAGCCGTAATTTGCGCCGGATGCCTCGACAAAAACCGTTCCGATCTGGAGGTCGCTGTCCAGCAGTTCGGCGACAGTATCCAGATTTGGGGGGGATATCACTGTTAGGTCGGTGACGGCGTGGGATATGCCCAAACTCGGCACTGTGTTGGTGCCTGGTTTGGCCCCCTTGATCAGCATGTCATGCCAGCCGTGGAAATGGCCGTCGATGCGTAGCACTTTGTCCCGACCCGAATGCGCACGGCCCAGCCGCAGGGCCAGCATCGTCGACTCTGTACCGGACCCAGTGAAACGTACCCGCTCAGCTGACGGAAACAAACGATTCAGCCATTCGGCCCATTCGACCTCAAGCGGATGGCAGTCGGCGGTATAGGGCATCCGCGCCATTTGTTGGGCGACAACTTGCGCGATTTCGGGATGGGCGTGACCTAGTATCTGACTGGCCGCGCCCAGTTTGAAATCGATATAGCGCTTGCCGTCCACATCCCATTTCTCGGCCCCTTCGGCCCGTTCGAAATAGATCGGATGCGGAGTTTTATAGCGCAACTCGTGGCTGACACCGCCGGGCATCACGGCTTGCGCGCGAGCGCTGAGGTTTTGACTTTTCATGAGAACCTGCCGGTTTGCTTTCGAGTCAAACGGATATCGAAGCGCGCGCGCAACGCCCGGTCAACGTCATCAGGAATGTGCTGTGGGAACTGGCTGGACAAAATCTCGCGCGCTTTGTCCCGCGCGATGTCGCCCACTGGTCGACTGCCGTCTTCGTGCCATTCCCGCGGAGTTCTGCGATCTCCGATTTCAGGGTAAAAGTAATCGGATTTCATCCGGTTGAATGTATGCTGTTCGCCCAGATAATGCCCTTCGCCCCGACAAACCTCGGCGATCAGATCTGCGGCGATATTCTCTGGCGTGGCCTCGACCCCGCGCAGGGTCCGCAGGATGTTACCCAGCATGTCATTGTCGCTGACATAGGCCGCGTGGCTAACGCCCAATAAACTGGCCTGCATTCCCGCAGCTTGTGTGACGATGTTCGAGCCCGCATGGGCGGCCATGGTCACAGCCAGCGATTTCTCGGCCCCATATTGCGCATCCAGACACTTGGCATCGGTAATGCCCGCGATGGAAGAGGTCGGCAGGTCAAAGTGCCGCCCCATCTGTGCCGCACCGGCCATCAGGATCGCCTGCTCCCCTCCGCCGCCGCACATCGATCCGGTGCGCAGATCTGCCACCAGCGGTTTTGGGGCAAAGATTGCCTTGACCTCTGGATCGACGAGGCGGGCGAACACAAGCCCAGCCAGCGTTTCGGCCACAGCTTGCACCAACGATCCGGCAATGGTGGCAGGACTGGTTGCCCCGGCTTGTCCAGCGCTTATCAATTGAACCGGGAAGCCTGCCAAAATTGCGGCCTCGAGCACTTCACACGCCTCTTCGGCAAAGCGCATGGGTGGAACGACATGGCACACCATCACGGTCAGGAAAGGTCGGGCGCGAAAGGCCTCTTCACTTCCGGCGACGGCATAACACAGCTGGGCAATTGCGGGCACATTTTCAGGCTCGCTGATCGAGATCGACACATGTTTGGACGTGCCCGCCAGACAGGCATAAGCGGTGTTGAGATCCATCACCGCATTGTCTTCGATATCCCGGGCGACAACCGAACGGCTGAAATGGTGGATGTTGTCCATCTGGTCGACAATGCGGGCTGCATCGTACAGGTCGGCCAGGGTTGAATCCCGGTAGTTGCCCGTTTCCAGATCAAACACGCCGGGGGCCGCACCGCCACTGGACATGTGCACGCGGGCTTGGCTGATGTCCAAGTCATGTTCAGGGGTTTGACCGCAAAGGGAAAAGTTTCGCTTTGCTTCAGTGATGGATTGTTGCACCAGCGCGCGGGGGAACAGCAAACGATTGTCGCTGGACAACGAGCCGCCCGCTACAAGTACCTTGTCGATCATCGACGGAATAGCCTGGCTCAGACCAAGCGTTTCCAGCAGCGTCAGCGCCGTTTCTTCAACCAGCGCCGCCTCCTCGGGCGAAAGCGGCTTGAAACGCCCACCGTAGACACCCGGCCAAACGGGCGGGTTCGATACGGGTTCGGTTGTTTGGCTCAGACGCTGCTTGCGGCCGCGCCTGCGGGCGGTAGAGGTCATTTTCCATGAGTCCAGATTAACTACCTACAATGATTGCAGCCATAGTGGCCTATTTACAAATGGTCTTTCCTCAGCAACTAGTGAGTTGAACTCATCATTGAGGCTTCCATGCTTCCATCTCTATCCGCGCTGCGCGCATTCGATGCTGCGGCCAAGACTGGCAGTTTTCGTGCTGCGGCCGAGCGCCTTTCTGTGACACCAACAGCCATCAGCCACCACATCCGAGGATTGGAAGAACAACTGGGCACGTTGCTGTTTGAACGCGTAGGGCGCGAAGTCAAACTGACCGAAGACGGAAAGCGTCTAGCCGAGACAACAGCGCGCGCCTTTGGAATGCTGGAGGACACGGTCGGGCGCTTGCGCAGAACGTCACGCAAGGTTGTCCGTTTAGCAGCCGGACCCATTTTGACGGCCCGATGGTTAATGCCGCGCATCAGCGATCTTTGGCAGAGTTTCCCCGGGATCGAACTTGAGGTTGTTCCCTCATACCGCCCGCGCATGGGGGATCAAACGCATGCCGATATCGTCCTGAGCTGGCATCGCCTAGCGGACATGCCACGAGGAGCGCTCAAGTTGCTGGAGCTGCGACCTGTCGCCATCGCCAGCGCGCAATATTTGGACCAATATGGACCAATTAACACTCCCGCAGATCTGCTGGACAAGCCTATTCTGCACCAGCGCAATCACTGGGGTTGGCTGGACTGGTTCGCCGCGATGAACGTGCAGCCCGCATCGCCCCTGATAGGCGTTGTGTTTGAAGATGCAAATATTCTGTTGCGAGGTGCGGCCGAGGGACAAGGCGCGGTGGTGGGCTGGCTGCCGTTGATTGATCAGGACTTAAGAGAGGGGCGTGTGCTGCGCCTGTTCGACCAAGACATCAAACCAACGCATGGCTATTTTGTCGAGGCGCAGGACGGAAGCCGCGACAGACGAGAAGTCCAGAACGTCATCGATTGGTTGGTGTCTCAGAGTTGAAGCTCTGATCAGATGTGCTTCGCAATTCGGTTTGAATGCGCGCTGCCTTTCGCAGTGCGCTGTTTTTGAGTTCAAATATTGACATGCCTCGGGGGTTAGGCGGGCCCATTAGGACTGTGCCTGCGCCAGGACTAGTTGCGAAGCCTGCCACCATTGGGATCGAACGGGGCTTCGGCCAGTACCCGCCCGGTATGCGGTTTACCAATGACCTGAATGATCACCTCATCCCCGGGTTTCGTCACCTCGGGGTTGCGGAACCCAATAGCCAATGATTTCCCGACTGAATAGCCAAACGCCCCAGACGTGACCCGGCCCACTGGCCTACCGTCAGGTGTAAAGATCGGCTCACTACCGGTCGCGTCCGCGTCCTCGGCCACGTCCAGTTCGAAGACGGACAAAACCTCGCGCGGGGCATTGTCCTTGATCGCCAAATAGGCATCCTTGTGCAGGAAGTCCTTGTCCAGTTTGATCAACCCCGCCAATCCAACTTCTTGCGGCCAATATTCCTGAGAATACTCCCGCCCCCAGGACCCATAGCCCTTTTCGATACGCAATGATCCCAGAGCACGCCCACCGACCGGGCCACCACCGCAGTCATTGGCAGCTTCCAGCAACGCGGTGTAAAGTGCGACCTGATCAGCCTCGGCGCAGTGCAGTTCCCAGCCCAGATCGCCGGTAAAACTAACACGGATGGCCAGGCAATCTATTCCTGCAACCGTGATTTTCTGGGATCGCATGAAACGGAATGCTTCATTGGACAAGTCCGCATTGGTCAGACGCGCCAGTGTCTCGCGTGATTTCGGGCCTGCTATGTTGAACCCGACGATACGATCAGTCGCGACCTCCAGTGTAGTTCCCTCGGGCATTTCGACCATTTGAAAGAAGCGTTGATGGTAACGTTCGGCCATTCCTGACCCGATCATCATGTATTCGTCTTCAGCTAGCTTGGTGATGGTAAAATCACCTGCCACGCCACCGCGAACCGAGATCAGAGGCGTCAGGCAACTGCGCCCAACTTTGGTTGGCACACGGTTGGCCACCAGACGGTCCAGCCAGTCATAAGCACCTGGCCCCTTGATCACGTAATTTGCAAAGTTCGAGATATCGATGATACCCACGCTGTTGCGCAGCATCTTTACCTCGCGCCCAACCGGATCGAACCAGTTTTGGCGGGTAAAGCCGATAGTCTCTTCAGTGTCGGGTTCGTCGGCAAACCATAGCGGGTGTTCCCAGCCGCAGTTCAGACCAAAGACGCAACCCATCTGCTTCTGCATCTCGTATGCGGGGCGCACGCGGGCCGGACGGCCGGCGCTGCGCTCTTCGTTGGGAAAGTGAATCTTGAAGCGATGGATGTAGGAATCCTGCACGCGCGCTTTGGTGAACTTCTTATCGGCCCAGTCGCCAAAACGGGCTAAATCCCAAGCAAACATGTCATATTGCGGCTCGCCCTCGATCATCCATTGCGCCGCCAAAAGGCCCAAACCGCCGGACTGCGAAAAACCGGGGATCAGACCGCCAATCAGGAAATAGTTCTTCAGCTCGGGCACCGGCCCCCACAACATGTTCGAGTCAGGCGACCAGATCATCGGCCCGTTGATGACTCGTTTTACACCGGCGGTTGCTGCGACCGGCACACGCTCTGTCGCGCGGATGACGTTTTCCATGATCCGGTCCAGATCGTCGGGAAACAGGTCATGCGCAAAGTCCAGAGGCGTGCCGTCTTCGGCCCAGAACTTCATGTCTCTTTCATAAGCACCAATCAGCAGCCCGTTGCCCTCCTGTCGGAAGTAATATTCGCCATCCCGGTCCGCGATCGAAGGCAAACGGCGGCCCAGATTGGCAACCTCATCAATGGCTTCGGTCACGAAATACTGGTGCTCGGTGGGTTGTAGCGGCAGGGTTAACCCCGCCAGTGCTGCCACTTCACGACCCCAAAGGCCCGCCGCGTTGACCACCCATTGCGTGTGAATGTCGCCTTTGGGCGTGTGCACGATCCAGCTGCCGTCCGCTTGTTGTTCGGTCCCCGTCACAGGGCAAAACCGTTCAATGGTAGCCCCCATGGCACGCGCTCCGGCGGCATAGGCATGGGGTACACCAGAAGGATCCACGTTGCCGCCATCGGGTTCATACATGATGCAGCGGATGTCATCGAACTGCGCCAGCGGATGCAGCTCTTTTGCTTTTTCACGGCTGACTTCGTGGAAGTTCAAACCGTAAAACCGCGCTTTCGCCTCTTGAAGGCGCAACTGCTGCTCGCGTTCTTCAGTTTGGGCCAGATATAGTGACCCGGGCTGGAACACACCGCAACTTTGACCGGTTTCCTTTTCCAGCTCTTTGTACAGGTTCATCGTGTAATGCTGGATACGGGTGATGTTGTTGTTGTCGTGCAGACCGTGAATGTTGGCCGCCGCATGCCAGGTTGAACCACTGGTCAATTCGTCCCGTTCCAGCAGGATGACATCGGTCCAACCAAGCTTGGCGAGGTGGTACAGAATCGAGGTGCCGGCAAGACCACCACCAATGATTACAGCTTGTGCGTGGGTTTTCATGAAAGGGTTTCCCTGGATGCGGCGCGGCTCAGGCGGCGAATTCTTTCCTGGCGGCGAGGAATTTGGCAACCTCGACTGTTGAGTTGTGTCGGCACATCGAAACCCGCACGCAGGAGACGTAGCCCGACGGAGTAAGAATATTTCCTGAAAAATGATCTTTCCTGCGCAAACGGATGCGGATTTGATCTGGCCGGTCTTCGGATATCTGGCTCATGACAGATGGTGCTTTGTGTTGACTGCGCAGGGTATCGCACAGACCCTAAGACGGTTGTCCCCTCAAGACATGCAAAAAAAACGGGCCCATTGTGGTCGAATTTTCTGCGCCAACCATAAGCCCCGGCTGGCATGGAAACGTGCAGGCGGCAAAGACAACACAGGCCCAAGAGTGAGCCAATCAATCCATCGGGCTCTCTGTTTCGGTTGCCACTTTCAATAACCAGTTCTGGAACAGTCGAACCGCAGGCGTGGCATTGACCTCTCGGAGATTGACATAATAAGCCCAAGGGCTTTCCAGATTCAGATCAAAGGGCTCAATCAGAAGCCCCCGCTCTACATAAGGTTGCGCCAACGACTTCGGGATCGCTACACACCCCAAGGATTTTGATGCAAGCTCAAGCGCTAGGTTCGAGACGTTGGTTCTTGGACCTTCATTCTGGCCAAGATTTTCAAGCCCGAACTCAGCGGCCACCTTGTCCCAATATGCCGAGCGACCCAGAATGTGGATCAGTTGCGCATCGTGTAATTGTTGGGGATCGTTCAATGGTTGATTGCCCACGGTATAGCCCGGAGAGCAGACCACCGTCAGCTTTTCCACCCATAATCGTTCCAGACCTTCAGACGCGTCATCTATGTGATTGATCGTAATCGAGATATCCGAAACATTTGGGTCCACATCCGTCCAGATGGTACCGTGTACAGTCACGGAAATATCCGGATGGCTTTCTGAAAATCCCTGAATGACGTTGGGCAGCCAATTTCCCGCCAGGCTAACAGGGCACGAGACGACCACGGTTTTGGTATGGGGCCGCAGCACAAGCGACTGGGTGGCAACGTCAATTTCCTGCAACGCGTGGCGCACTGAGGGCAAGTACGCTTTGCCAACATCCGTAAGGGACAGAGACCGGGGGTGGCGCACAAAGAGCGGGCGCTTCAGAAATTCTTCAAGCGACCGGACATGATTGCTGACGGCTGATTGCGTGCAGTTCAACTCTTCCGCAGCACTTGTAAAACTAAGATGGCGGGCAGCGGCCTCGAAAGAACGCAGAAACGACAGGTGCGGTAGATTCATCATATGCAAATGTCCCGGGCGATCCACCTGTCGAGTATGGCGTAACTGACCCGGCCTCTTGTTCTTTTGCGACACAAAGACTGTTACGTAAGCGACATGTTTGACTTTGGACCCACAAAAATTCCTGTACCATTGCCCAAAGATTGTTTTCGTGCCGCACAAGTGAATTGCGCCTACCATTCCCACTAAGACCGGTAACAGACTTCAATTGCAAGCAGGCGAACCGTGGCGGACCGATTTCAGAAAATTGCTCACTTTACCCTTGAAACACGCGCCGAGGATATACCGGATAGCACACTAAGGGCCGCGGCCCGGATGACGCTGGACACATTGGGTATCACAATCGGTTCCGGGCCCATGTCAGCCGGAGTAATTGCGCGCGAAACTGCGATGGCATTGTACGGTGCGGGTGACACGGCGTACAGCGCGCGCATGATGTTTGATGGTCGTCGGGTCAGCGCTGCAGGTGCGGCTTATGCCGCTGCAACTCAGACAGACAATTTGGACGGCCATGACGGGTACAACCCAACAAAGGGCCATATTGGTGTCGTGGTCATTCCCGCACTGGCCGCAGTGGCGGAAACGATAGGAGATTTTACGGGACCCGAGGCGCTGGCAGCTATTACCGTCGGCTATGAGATCGCCGGACGGGCCGGGGTTTCGCTGCACAACACCGTCAGCGACTACCATACCTCGGGCGCGTGGAACGCCTTGGGCGTTGTGGCCGTCGCTGCACGTTTGCGTGGGCTGAGTGAGGACCAGATGCGGCAAGCCATGGGGATCGCAGAATATCACGGCCCCCGCAGCCAGATGATGCGCGAAATCGCCAATCCTACTATGTTGCATGACGGTTCTGGCTGGGGGGCATTGGTCGGGATCTCTTCGGCGGTATTAGCCGAAAAAGGCTTTACCGGCGCACCCGCCATCACCATCGAAGCGGACGATGTCGAGCCATATTGGACGGATCTGGGCCAGTTCTGGCAGATGGAGCATCAATATGTGAAGCCCTATCCGATCTGCCGATGGGCGCACGCCCCCATCGACGCCACCCGCGCCTTGATGCGGGATCATAGTCTGTCGCACAATGATATTGCGTCGATCCGGGTCAATACCTTCCATGAAAGCGCCTGCTTGTTTCAGGGGATGCCAGGCGACACATCAAAAGCGCAGTATTCTCTGCCTTTTGCCGTCGCCACCATTGCCGCCTATGGGCGGATAGGCGTCGAACACATCACCGGGGCCGGGTTGTCGGACCCTCTCGTCGCGTCGATTGTGGATCGTATTTCCGTTTGTGAAACCGAACGACACTCCAACCGTTTCCCGAAAAACCGAATGGCAGATGTATCCATCACACTAAAAGACGGGCGGATTCTTGAATCGGGCGATGTTCACGCCCGAGGGGGGCCTGAGTCGCCCATGGAGGATGCTGAAGTGGACGAAAAGTTCATGGACTTTGCTGCCCCCTCGCTGGGCAGCGCCCGCGCATCGACCATCCGCGATGCCGTGTGGGGGCTGTGCCAGCCGGGGTCCAAGTTCTCGCACCTTGCCGAGCTGCTCTATGATGCACCGAAAACATAGTCGAGGCTTTTGTATGCTGTTGATGGTGGAATGCGCACGACGTTTGGATGTTGATTTGTTGAACTTCGCCTTTGCGGTTTCGAGATTTAGCATCGCCGAACCGAAAGCCCGTCAAGTGGTCTAGGAATTGAAGAAAGAGACTGCACTGTGAAATCTCCCATTTCCGTTTTGCATGCCGACAATCCCGTTGCTTCGAAGGCCCTGCTGGCTGCCCGTCACCCCGAACGAGGATCCTGACATGGCACGAGAAAGACGCAGCGCGCGGGGAGGCGGTCGACGCGGCAAAAGTGATCGCAGCAGCGCGGCAATTCAGCAGCTGCCCTGGCAGGCTGTAGTCAACACCTCGCCCAAGATGGAATTGCTGAGCGAAGATCAACTGGATCAGCTGCACGCCACTTCGATGCGTATCCTCTCTGAAGCAGGCATTCGTGTCATGGGTGAAAACGTCTTGGCCCTTTTTGAACAGGCCGGAGCGTTGGTAGACCGAGACACCAAAACCATTCGGATTGACGAAAGCATCGTTAACGAGGCGCTGAAAACCGTCCCGAAGACTTTTACCCTAACCGGACGCAACCCGGACAAGCGGATCACTTTGGGTGGGAACAACGTCAATTTTGGCCTCGTCGCCGGTCCGCCGAACGTACACGATTGCATCAACGGGCGACGTCCGGGCAACTATGAAGACTATTGCAACTTCATCAAGTTGGCCCATCACTTCAACGCAATACACCTGATCGGCAATCAAGTTACGGCTCCGCAGGAAATGCCGGCCAATAATCGACATCTGGACACCTACAACGCAAACCTCAGCTATTGCGACCTCAGTTTTCACGCCACAGCGATTGGCCGAGGGCGGGCGATAGATGGCATCAACATGATGGCCATCGCTCGGGGTATCTCTTTGGATCAGATGCGCGCCGACCCGGGACTGATCACCATCATTTCCGTGAACTCGCCCCGCCTGTTTGACGACGCGATGGGCGACGGCCTGATCGCAATGGCCGAGCACGGCCAGCCGGTGACGATCACACCCTTCACTTTGATGGGCGCGATGACCCCCGTCACCCTTCCCGCCGCTTTGGCCCAGCAGAATGCCGAGGCCCTGTTCGGGGTGACGCTAACCCAACTGGTCAATCCGGGAACCCCGGTGATGTATGGTGCGTTCACGTCGAACGTCGACATGCGCTCGGGTGCGCCTGCCTTTGGAACACCAGAAAACACCAAGGCCAATATGATCAGCGGTCAGCTGACCCGCCGTTATGGCATTCCCTATCGAACTTCGAACGCCAACGCCTCGAACGTGGTCGATTTGCAGGCGGTCTATGAGACGATGATGGCCACCTGGGGCGCGGTGTTAGGTGGGGCCAATCTGGTCTATCACGCAGCCGGTTGGCTCGAAGGTGGGCTGACGGCATCTTATGAGAAGCTCGTCATGGATGTGGAAATCCTGCAAAACATGATGGAGTATCTGAAGCCTCTGAAATTTGACGAAGGCGAACTCGCGCTGGACGCGATCAAAGATGTGCCCACTGGTGGCCATTTCTTTGGCACTGAGCACACGATGGAACGCTATGAAACAGCGTTTTATTCCCCCATGCTGTCAGACTGGCAAAATCATGGCGCGTGGGAAGCAGCGGGGTCCAAGACCGCGCTGACCCGGGCGACCGAAATCTGGCAGCAGACTTTGCGCGAATACGAAGAACCGGTAATGGACCCGGCGATCCGCGAGGAGTTGGACGCTTATATTGCCAAGCGCAAAGAAGAAATCGGTTCCGACGAGCCTTAAAGAAAAGGCAGGGTTATCAGGCCCGACCTTTGTTTACAACAGATCGAACAAGCGTCCCGGCACACTGCCTTGTCGGGGCAAGCACAAAGCCCGCATTAGCGCAAACATCATGGCCTGATTGGACGTCACCACAGGTTTGCCCAGCGTGGCTTCGATCCGGTCAACGGCCTCGACCGCGCGCATGTCGGTACAGCTGAGCACGATGGCTTCGGCTTCTGGATGATCGGCCTGACAGGCCAGATCGAACACTTCATCCGGGGTTAGTTCACCCTGCCCGTAATTCCCAAGTTCACGACCAATATCAGCGCATTTGACTGTTGTGATCTGGTTTTTCGCCAGAAAATCAACTGCCTGCGAGTTAATCTCGCCCAGATAGGGTGACGAGAACCCCACTTTGGTTACGCCCAAAGCCTTGATTGCATGGATCAATGATCCGGCGGCGGTAAAAGACAGTGCGCCTGACCCTGCCTTAATGTCCTGTGCCAATTGCTCATCAAATGACGGGCCGTGTGTCAGAGTGGCAGACGTGCAGCCATAGAGCACCACATCAGGCCGCACACCTGCTATCATCTTCAGATCATGGCTGATGTCCGAAGCCCCAAGACCCGCCATTTGATCCGAGCCCGGAATTTCATCGACGTCATACCTGCCCATGCGCTGGAAATGCACGGTCGTGTCCGGGCAACGCATCAGCATCATGTCTGCCTCAAGGTTGGTGTTGGTGAACGGCACCAGCACACCGATCTTGGCCCGTGTTCGGGTCTCATGGGTCATGACGTCACCTCTTTCAAAACGGTCAGGCACCGATCCATTACGGGTTCTTCACAAATGGTGGCGCGCAGACAATCGCCCAGACCATAGCCCCCCATGCCGCGCATCAGTAACCCTTGGGCACGCAGGGCAGCATCTGCCTTTTGCGCCATCTCCACGTCGGCAAAACGGATCAACACGAAATTCGTATGGCTCAGCGCAACCGCCAGCCCCAGAGCGCAGCACCCATTGGCAAACTGATCCCGAATGGCAGCGGTTTTGGAAACCGTATCCAGCATATGATCCTGATCCCGCATCGCTGCGGTCGCCATGGCCTGCGAAGGGATCGAGACATTGTTCGGGTTCAACAGCTTCCGCACCTCACCGGCGATAGAGTCGGGGAACAGACCCCAACCCACGCGCGCGCCCGCCAATCCGTAGGCCTTGGAAAAGGTTCGCATGACCACAGTGTCGCCGCGATCTACCAGCGCGAAGACTTCGTCCGGGTTTTGATCCTGATCGGCGAACTCGGCATAGGCCTGGTCGACCACCAACAACACGTCCGCCGGCAACGCGTTGCGCAGGCGCAGAATTTCGGCATTCGGGATCAGAGTCCCGGTGGGGTTGCCCGGGTTACAGACAAAAGCAATCCGCGTTTGAGGCGTGACAGCGGCCAATATGTCATCAACCGAAACGGTCAAATCCACCTCGCGCGCTTTCACGTAATCGGCCTGCACTTGCGCCGTTGCAGAAGCAACGTAAGCATAGCCATAATCCGTGCCCAGCACCCGATCGCCCGGCCCGGCGAATGCCCGGATCAGGCATCCGATCAACTCCATCGATCCCGCGCCGCACAGGATGTTCCCGGCCTCAACACCATGGGTTTCAGAAATTGCACTGCGCAGCTCTGGCCAGTCTGGGTCGGGGTAAAGTGGCATTTGATCCAACGCCGCCTGCCCTGCCGCAACAGCCGCGGGACTGGCGGGAAAGGCACTTTCGTTTTGGGCCAGAGACACGGTCTCGGGCCCACCCAAATCCGCCAGCGCGTAAGCTGCCATCTGGCGGACATGCTCGACTGCGCGGATCATGATGACGTGTCTCCATAGGCTTTCGCGCCTGCTTCGGTCACAAGGCCGCGTTTGAGATCCAGCGCCAAGGCCTTTGGATCCCGTTCTGACGGATCGCCAAAGCCTCCACCGCCCGGCGTGTCGAAGATCAGGTAATCATCGCCCTCCACCCGCAGTTCTCCTTTGCCGGGTATATCGTCGTTGCCATCGCGGAACCGGATGCGCCCCGGGGCACCGGGCTGGCCGCCCATTCGGCCCAAGGCTGGGAACTTCAGACGCTCGACCGAGAGGAAAACGATGAAAGGCGCGTTATTGGACGAGGTCATCTCAATCCTTTGTCCGAGACCTCCGCGATATTTACCCGCTCCACCTGAATCCGGCAGCAGTTCCCGCCGCCACATCACGACTGGTGCGACGCTTTCAGTGATCTCGACTTGCGAACCGAACACACCAGAAGGATATGCAGTTGCAGACAATCCGTCTGCGTGGGGTCGCGCGCCGGTGCCACCATTGTGGACTGGTTCGATCGCAAATTCCCGCCCTCCATTGGCCGCCACTTCGGGCGCATGACGCATGGGCAGATCGAACATGCACGATGCACCCTCGGCGGGAACCTGATCCGGCAGTGCCTGGTGCAAGCACCCCAGGACCAAATCCGGTGTCACCTGTCCCAGCGTATGGCGCATCGCAACCGGCACCGGGCGTTGCGCATTCAGGATGCAGCCCTTTGGTCCATCGACTGTGAAGGGCTCCAGCGAGCCAGCATTGTTCGGAGTGTCCGGGCCAACGATGCAGCGCAAGGCAAACACCGTGTAAGCCGTTGCATAGTTCAAAGGAACGTTGATACCTTTTTTCGAACAGCCCGATGTGCCGGTGAAATCCACGTGCATCCCGTCCTTGGTAACGGTCAGCGTGGCGTGCAACTCCAACTCATTCTCGTAGCCATCCATCCGCAGAACGTTCTTATAGACGCCTTCGGGCACCTCGGCGATGGCCTCCAGCGCGCCTTTACGCGAAGTGTCGATGATATAGCAGCCCAAAGTGTCCAGATCGTCGATCACGAACTCGTCCATCATTGCAACCAACCGGTTCACCCCGGCCTCACAACAAGCGATCAGGGCATAAATGTCGCCCTCGTTGGCAATGGGTTCGCGCGAGTTGGCACGGATGATGTCCATCAACAGCGCGTTGGGCGTGCCTTCTTCAACCAGTTTGCAGGGCGGGATCAACAGGCCCTCGTCATAGATGTCCGACCCCTCGGGGCCCATACCCAAACCGCCCAGATCCACCAGATGCGAGGTGCAGGAGGTAAAACCAACAACCTTGCCATCCTTGAACGCTGGCATCATCAGCAGGAAGTCGTTCAGGTGCCCCGAAGCCAGCCAGGGGTCATTGGTCATATAGATGTCGCCGGGTTTCATGTCCTGCACCGCAAATCGCTCGCGCAGGTGAAGAACGGCTTCGGCCATAGTGTTGATATGGCCAGGCGTACCGGTCACGGCCTGCGCCAGCATACGGCCATTGACGTCAAAGATACCGGCGGAAATGTCGCCACATTCGCGTACAATGGGCGAGAAGGCGGCACGGATCAGAGTCTGACCCTGTTCCTCGACCACCGCAAGCAGGCGGTTCCACATCACTTGCAAGCGGGCAGGAGAGAGTTTTGGGGAAAGCTCAGCGCTCATTTTGCGCCTCCTTTCTGATCCTGAATCAAGACAAGATTACCAATGGCGTCCAAATGGGCCGAGAAATCGGCAGAGACCAGCGTCGTCGTTTGCGGTTCATGAATCAGCGCTGGTCCCCGAACGCGGTCACCGGGTTTCAAATCAGCGCGGGCGACAAAAGCTGCGTCCTTCGCAGTTCCATCTACGTCGCACGTGACGGGTCGCGTTTCAGAGACTTTAAACACAGAAGGTTCAGGCGTTTCCGGAACTGGTGGAACGGAACGTTCCGGGGTGGCGACACGAACAGCCCAATTGAGAATCTCGATCTGCATACCCGGGACGGGGCGCGAGAATTGCTTGCGGTATTCTTCCTCAAACGCGGCGGTCAAAGGCGCGATATCCTCGGGCGACAGCGCGCGATCCGGTAATGAGATTTCGATCTCGTGCCCTTGTCCGTTGTAACGCATAAAGGCAGTGCGTAGGACTTCGGTCGGCGCATCACCTGCGCCTTGGGCGACAACCTCTTTTGCCTCGGCAATCATTGTGTCGAACAGAGCATTCACATCGTCCATATCCAAGCTGTCCAGCAAAGAATAGCGAGAGCGGACGATCTCAAACGACACAGACGCAAACAGGAAACCAACTGCGGATCCGACCCCCGGATTGGGTGGGATCACGATACGCGACACACCGGCAGATCGCGCAACCCGGCTGGCGTGCAGCGGCCCATTGCCACCAAAGGCAATCATCGTGCGCGGACCCAGATCTTTGCCACTTTCTACGGCATGCATTCGCCCCGCGCTGGCCATGCTCTCATCCACGATCCGACTGACCCCATCTGCGGACCCAATCGCATCCAGGTTCAACCTCTCACCAATCACGCTTTTCAGAGCCGCCTTTGAGCCCTTGGGGTCGAGCTTGATATGTCCCTCGGCAAATGTGTCCGGGACAATGTAGCCGAGTGTGATGTCGCTGTCGGTGACTGTCGGTTCTGTGCCACCGCGCATGAAGGCAACCGGCCCGGGTTCCGATCCGGCCGACTTCGGGCCAACGGTCAGGCGCCCCAGCCGATCGACGCCTGCAATCGAACCGCCGCCCGCACCGATTTCAATCATCTCGATCACCGGAATACGCACAGGCATACCCGAACCTTTGATGAACCGCGCGGCGCGCGCGATTTCAAAGGATCTGGAGGTCTGAGGGCGCGCCTTGTCGATCAGACAAAGCTTGGCTGTGGTACCGCCTACGTCAAACGACAACACCTGGTCCAGCCCGGAGCGCGCCGCAATCCTAGCAGCCAGAATGGCTCCACCCGCCGGCCCGGATTCAACCAGCCGGATGGGGAAGCGTGCCGCAGTTTCCACTGTGCACATCCCTCCGCCCGCAGTCATCATCAGGATCGGGCAATTCACACCCTGAGCTGCAAACTGCTTAATAAACCGGCTCAGGTATGACTCCATCAGCGGCTGAATATACGCGTTCGCGACTGTGGTGCAGAGCCTGTCGAATTCTCGCGCTTCGGGGCTGACGTCGGACGAAATCGAGATTGTAAGATCAGGACGATGCTCGGCCAGAATATCGCGCAAGCGTTGTTCATGCGTGGGGTTGGCGTAAGAGTGTATAAGGCAGATCGCCACCGCCTCTGCCCCGCTGGCGTCAAGTTCAGCCAGCAAGCGTTTTACTTGTGTCTCATCCAAAGCGACCAGGACCTCTCCTTCAGCCGACATACGTTCGCGGATTACAAAAGACCGTTCCCGCGGGACCAGAAGAGCAGGTTTCTCCAAATTGATGTCGTACTGGGAATAGCGTCGCTCGTACCCGATATCGAGGATATCTCGGAACCCTTCGGTGCAAATCGTGGCCACAACCGCCCCACGCCGTTCAATCAGCGCGTTGGTCGCAAGTGTGGTTCCGTGGATAAACCCGGTGACCTCCATCAGTGACCGACCCGCCTGCGCCATGACGCGTTCAGCGCCTTCCATGGCACCTTCGGCGGGATTTTGATGCGTGGTCAGGGTTTTCGTTGACGCAAGTACCGTCTCATCCCCAGAGACCAGAACTGTGTCAGTAAAAGTGCCACCAATATCGATGGCCAGGCGTAACGCGGTTGTCATTTAGTATTCCGTTGTCGTCTGAAATCATGCCGTCAGTACGCCCCACAGGGCGATTACTGGCGCGGCGTTACCAGATCACACCCGGTCGCACGGCGATCCAGTCGATTAGGAATACAAAACCGAGTCATAGTGTTTTTTCTCGCATCATCGAGGAACATGCTAGCAAGTTTGCGACATGCGCGACCGCCAGCGACACAAACGATTTTGAGCCAAAGGCGTCAGCTTACATCCATCTCGCGCGCTTGGTGAGTTGGAGTCGCAACCAGGTTGTCGGCAAGCAAGTCATCAACAAAAAGGCTCAAAAGTTGAAGGCGGCCTGATACTCCGGCCTTTCGATAAATTGATGCACATTGTGCCTTGATCGTACCTTGTTTCGTGTCCCGGATTTCGGCGATTTCCGCAATCGCAAATCCCTTGATTGCCAGAATAGCGACATCCCGCTCTGCCTGCGTCAATGACCATGACTGAAACCGCGCCTCAAGCACCTCACCGAACGCGCCCGAGGCGACTTTCATTTGATCCTCGAGCTTGGACTGACGGTTCAGCATGCTGCGCAGCTCGATAGTAGTGAAGGCCAAACCACCAATCAGTGCAACCGTGACCAAAAGTTCAACAAGATCACTTTCCGCCAGAAAGAACGAGGAATTGGGCCAGAAATCCAACACGATATCCAAAAGAAAATAAACGCTGCAAAGAGCTTGCACCGCGAATAAGGACCATAAGAGTGTGGCACGTGTCATAGTTTGGCTTTCGGATTATGCGGGGCGCGTCCAAAGCCGGACACGCCCGTTCATGTCAGCTGTCGTCTTCGTCGTCGGCTAGTTCGATTTCAATAACCGCACCGGTTTCGGGAGAAACTTCGATCTCGTATTTCTTGCCGTTAAGGAAGGCATAGATCTCGATCTCGTCCTGTTCGGTTTCCACCTCGGAAATGGTATATCCTTGGGCCTCCAACGCCGAACGAATGTCAGCTTCTGAGGACCCAAGCACATGGCCTATATTGATCTGCGCCATCGCCAAGCCAGGAGTTACACAAGCCGCCAACACTGCCAGTTTACCAAATTTATTCATTTGCATTCCTTTCATGGATATCAGCCACCGCGAGACTGCGGTTGCCCTGATCTGTGAGGCTTGCAGGAACAACAAAATTGGACTTTTGGCAGAATTCAACCGGCTTAGGCCAAAGGTTTATGCGAAAAATGCCCGGCCTAAGGTTACAAAAACCGTTGAGAAACTTCGAAAAAAAATAAAAAAGCTATGAATATCAAGAAAAAAAGCCCCCGTTTGAAACAGGGGCCGAATTCAGGTTCGTCAAGTCTTACGCTGGGGTGGACAGACCCAGTTGTTCAACGACCGCGCTTGCGGATTTGATCCAGCGCTCGCGTAGGGCACTGTTTTGGGTGTGGCGCAAACCGATCGATGTCAGAAACGCGAACCGTTTCGGATCATCGCCACCGAAAGACAGTGCAACACGCGGCCACCAATAATCCACAGCGCTTTGCATCTGCCTGGCCTCTCCACCTTCTGCCAGCTTCATGGCACCTTCTAGCGCCAGGGTGCCGTGATGCGCTTCGACAGGGGCGATTTGACGAAAGACTTCTGCGAGAGGCTGATAAGAAACAGTCGAAAATTCGTCCAGCTGCTCGGCCACAGCGCGGCTCATCAAAAGGTTCATGATCACAGCGTCGGTCCAACCCGAGATCGGATAGTTGAACACAGCAAGCCGCATGTCATGCGCGCTGCGCGTTGCGCCGATATCGTCATCGCGATCCAGTCGCGCGGTCCATGGATGGTGCGTGGCGTATCGTTCGGTATCTGCGCCAAACTCGCCCATTATTTTAAGAACGCGATCTGCATGATCGGTTTTCTCAAGCACTATTTTTGCTGCCGCGATCCGTTCCTTGATGCCCGGCCCATGATTGATGATATCCGCAAAACCCGCGGCGCCTGCCAATTCGCTGTCCACAAAGGTAGCCATCAGCTTCATCAGTTCGGCGCGGTAGCGTGGCGGCACATTGGTCGGGTTGGTTAGTACCCCGCCTGCGGCCAGGTAGCTGTCGAGTGTCATGGCTTCGGTCATTGATCCTCTCCCTTTACTGGTCGTAGTCCACGGCCACACGGTCGGTCACCGGATAAGCCTGACAGCTCAGCACATAGCCCTTTTCGACCTCGTAGTCTTCGAGCGCATGATTGGCGAGCATCTCGACCTCCCCCTCGATCACGCGGCAACGGCAGGTAGAACAAACCCCGGCCTTACACGCGTATGGCGCGTCCATGGCGTTTTCCAAGGCTGCGTCCAAAATGGATTGATCCTTGGGCAGGGTCACGGTTTGGGTAGAGCCGTCAAGCGTGATCGAAGCGCTGGTCTGGTTCGCCTGCGTGCCCGTCTCTGCCATGTTTGCCGTGCGCTTTGCCCGGCCAGGTTGGGCGCTGGCAAAAAGCTCGAACTTGATCTGGCTGTCCTCAATCCCATGCTCGCGCAGCGCGGCGGCTATCCCCAGCATCATCGGCTCTGGTCCACAGATAAAAGCCGTATCCACGTTCTTGATGTCGATCCAGTGCTTAAACAGTTCGCCGCATTTTTCCTGCGTCACAAGCCCCGTGAACAAGTCGATCTCCTGCGCGTCGGTCTCAAGAATATGGATCACGTTCAGGCGACCCATATAGAGGTTTTTCAGGTCCTCCAGCTCCTCTCGGAACATGATCGAGTTGATGCCCTTGTTGGCGTAGATCAGCGTGAAGCGGGACTTGGGTTCGCGCGCCAGCGTTGTTTTCAGGATCGAAAGGACGGGTGTAATCCCCGATCCACCTGCAAAGCCGAGGTATTGTTTTTCCGCGCCCGCTTCGATTGGCACGTGAAAGCTGCCCATAGGCGGCATCGCTTGAACAACGTCACCAACGCTCAACTCTGCGTTGGCCCAGCTTGAGAAAGCACCACCTTCGACGCGTTTAATGCCAACTTTAAGAACGCCGTCATCCTTTCCCGCGCAGATCGAATACGAGCGGCGCAGTTCTTCGCCGTCAAAATCACGCCGGAAGGTCAGGTATTGACCCGCGGTGAAATCGAACTGTTCCGCTGCGCCATTCACAGGCTCAAGCGTCACAACAACCGCATCGCGGATGGTTTTGTGGATGTCGGTGACTTTCAGGTCATGAAAACGTGCCATCCGGTGCTCCTCCTCAGATGCACTTGAAATAGTCAAAAGGTTCCAGGCAGTCAGTGCAGCGCCAGTGAGCCTTGCATGGGGTCGAGCCGAACTGGCTGACTTTTTCAACAGCCTTGCTGCCGCAATGCGGACACCGTTCTGGCCCGCCCGCCGGTTGCGGTGGCGCAATGCCATAGTCTTCCAGCTTGGCGCGGCCTTTTTCACTTAGCCAATCGGTGGTCCAGGCGGGCGAAATGCTGGTTTCGATCCTCACTTCGCTGATCCCATGGTCTCGCAGCGCGGTTTCGATATCCATGCTGATGACGGAAGTCGCCGGACAGCCTGAGTACGTTGGTGTGACGGTCACAACCAACGTTCCGGCGTCCCAACGCACACCGCGAACGATTCCCAGATCCACGACCGAGATCACCGGTATCTCGGGATCGGGAACAGCATCCAACCAACTCCAGATCTGATCAGTCGAGGATTGCATCCGCTCTCACCACTTGGCTCCGGGATAGGCGCGTTGCAGCCATTGCATCTGCGTCAGCAGATGACCCAGATGCTCGGTATGCATGCGCCCGTCACGCCCGCCCTTATGGGCAAACTGGCTTTCTGGAATGCTCAGTGTTGCCTGGGTCAGTATCCTTCCGACCAAAGCGTCATATTCTTCTCGCAAGTCAGTCGGATTGGGTGCGATACCTGCGGCGACCATCTGGGCGTCGACTTCATCGCTTGCGAACATCTCACCGACATAGGGCCACAGATAATCGAGAGCTTCCTGCATACGGGCATGGCTTTCCTCTGTCCCGTCGCCCAGCCCCACTACGGTGTCGCCCGAGCGTTCGAGGTGATAGGCAACCTCTTTGCTGGCTTTGGCGGCAATGGCAGCGACACGATCATCCGCGGATGTCATCAAGCGCCCCAGCATAATCGAATGCCATGCGTCGAACAGAAACTGACGCATCAGTGTACGACCGAAATCGCCGTTGGGAACCTCGACAAGCAGTACATTGCGGAAATCCCAAGCGTCGCGCAGAAAGGCCAGATCGTCAGCGCTTTTGCCACCATCAATCTCGCCCGCAAGACCAAGCCACATCTGGGTCTGTCCGATCAGATCCAACGCAGTGTTGGCCAGCGCGATGTCTTCCTCCAGAACCGGCGCGTGCCCGCACCACTCGCTGACCCGGTGGCCAAGGATCAGCGTATTGTCCCCCATCCGCAGCAGGAATTGATGCAAAGCGTCGTTGGAAACAGAAACACTCATTACATCGCCCCCACTTCTTCGGGGATATCGAAGAAAGTTGGATGGCGGTACACTTTGCTTTCGCTGGGTTCGTACAGCGGGCCTTTATCACTGGGCGATGAGGCCGAGATGTTGTTTGCCTCGACAACCCAAATCGAAACACCTTCGTTGCGGCGTGTGTAAACATCGCGCGCGTTCTTGATTGCCATTTCGGCGTCCGGGGCGTGCAGCGATCCAACATGTCGGTGGCTCATACCGTGTTGGCCGCGGATAAAGATTTCCCACAGGGGCCATTCGTTGTTCATCGGGTTTCCTCCTTGGGTTTACTCTGCTGCCAGATTGCCGGATTGCTTCTTGCGGGCGTGCGCCAAAAGACCGTCACGCACCCATTTCCCGTCATCCCAGGCCTTGTTGCGGGCTGCCAGACGATCCACGTTGCACGGCCCGTTGCCTTTGATCACGTCGAAGAATTCCGACCAGTCAGGTTCTGAGAAATCGTAGTGCCCGCGTTCTTCGTTCCATTTCAGGTCTGAGTCGGGAATGGTCAGGCCCAGATACTCGGCCTGCGGCACGGTCTGGTCGACAAACTTTTGACGCAGCTCATCATTTGTATTGATCTTGATTTTCCACGCCATCGACTGGGCAGAATGAACCGAGTCCTTGTCGGACGGGCCGAACATCATCAGGGACGGATACCAGAAGCGGTTCATCGCATCCTGAGCCATCTTGCGCTGCTCGGGCGTACCTTCGGCCATTTTGCGGATCGCGTCGTAACCTTGCCGCTGATGGAAGCTCTCTTCCTTGCAGATACGGATCATGGCGCGCGAGTATGGTCCGAAAGATGTCCGCTGCAGCGGAACTTGGTTCATGATAGCCGCCCCATCCACCAGCCATCCAACAGCACCAATATCGGCCCAGTTCAACGTCGGATAGTTGAAGATCGACGAGTATTTCATACGCCCATCAAGCAGCATCTCGGTGATCTCGTCCCGGCTGACACCCAGCGTCTCAGCTGCACAGTAGAGGTAAAGTCCATGCCCGGCTTCATCCTGCACCTTGGCCAGCAGGATCGCCTTGCGCTCCAACGTCGGTGCGCGGGTGATCCAGTTGCCTTCGGGCAGTTGACCTACGATTTCAGAATGCGCGTGCTGACCGATCTGACGGATCAGGGTCTTGCGATAAGCCTGAGGCATCCAATCTTTTGGTTCGATCTTGATATCGGCATCAATCCGCGCCTGGAACTCTGCCAGTTTCTCCGGATCTTCGTTTGATGCTTCGGATTTAACCATCTGAGCATACATGTCCCGTCTCCTCCGTTACACGCGTTCAAGAATGAGGGCCGCGCCCTGCCCGACGCCCACACACATGGTGCAGAGCGCATAGCGACCCCCGGTTCGCTTCAATTGATAGGCCGCGGTCAGCACCAGACGCGCACCGCTCATGCCCAGTGGGTGGCCCAAAGCGATGGCCCCTCCATTGGGGTTCACGTGGGACGCATCGTCCGGCAGGCCCAACTCGCGCAGGGTGGCAAGGCCCTGAGAGGCAAACGCCTCATTCAACTCGATCACGTCCATCTGTTCGATGCTCAACCCTGCTCGGGCCAGAACCTTGCGGCTGGCGGGCACCGGGCCGATGCCCATGACACGCGGCGCAACACCCGCAACCGACATGCCCACCACACGGGCCATCGGGGTCAGACCATTCTTGACCGCCGCCGTCTCATTCGCCATCAGAATGGCTGCCGCGCCATCATTTACACCTGAAGCATTGCCCGCTGTGACGGTCTTTTCCGGTCCGTTCACCCCTTTGAGACCCGACAGCTTTTCTGCTGTGGTTCCCGGACGCGGGTGTTCATCCGTATCCACAATGATCGGGTCGCCTTTTCGCTGTGGCACCGAAACCGGAGTGATTTCATCGCCGAAAACACCCGCCGCATGAGCGGCCGCCCACCGGGCCTGGCTGCGTGCAGCAAAGGCATCCTGATCTTCACGACTGATGCCATAGTCCTCAGCCACGTTGTCGGCAGTCTGCGGCATGGAATCCACGCCGTAGTCCTGCTTCATCTTCGGGTTCACGAAACGCCATCCGATCGTGGTGTCGTGCACCGCGTTGTTGCGAGTGAACGCCGAAGTTGCCTTGGGCATCACAAACGGTGCGCGGGACATGCTTTCCACGCCCCCCGCAATGGCCAGATCGTAATCGCCTGCCTTGATGCCACGGGCTGCCATTCCAACGGCATCCATACCGCTGGCGCAAAGACGGTTTACCGTTGTTCCCGGAACGTCGATTGGCAACCCGGCCAACAAGGCCGCCATTCGCGCAACGTTCCTGTTGCTCTCTCCGGCCTGATTGGCATCACCATAGATCACATCGTCGACACTGGCCCAATCGACCTGAGGGTTGCGTTCTTTCAACGCCGCCAGTGGCAAAGCCGCAAGATCATCCGTGCGAACCGAAGACAGCGCTCCGCCATACCGCCCAATCGGTGTACGCGTCGCGTCGCAAATGAATGCGTCCATGTCCGAGGTCTCCTGTTCGCGTCAGTATTCATTAACCGTCTGGTCGGTTTTTATTAAAGTAACCGATTCGAGGCAAGCTTTATGTTACCTTTCTTTGACCACGTTCACCATTTTTGTAACATATAAAGTCAGAACTTTATCGTTGCGATATTCGGGGCCGCCTAAGGCGGTGATCCAAACAATACTTAGCTGACCGGGCGACGCTCACGTCCCGCTCGGAATCAATCGTCTAAAACGGCTTCCAGCGACGCAAGGTTCGGGCGAGGCAACCTGTCTAACAGCTGCACCACGGACTGTCGGCACTCCGCACCTTTCCAGTCTTCTGGCAGAAAGGCAGGTGGCAAAGGGGGATGGCGTAGGATAAGCCGCCGCCACCCATGAACGATCAGAACACGCAGAACGGCAGTTTGCAGGGGGTCTTCCATCCCCTTGGTGGGCAAATGATGCTCGACGAACTGAAGAGTGGTCCAGAACTGACTGTAAGCGTCTTTCAGAGGTTCAGGCCCACACAAATCTCGCATCCAATCGGGCACTGATATGGCACTGCTTTCAATCCCCAGCAGGTCTTCCAGCCCATCAGGGGCCGGGCCCGGTGCCATGGCCGTAGAGGCATTGACTGAGATATAGTCACCAATGAGCATCAGATCTGACAGTTCTTTGCGGGAACTTTCAGAACCGCTGGCGATCAGCACATGCCAGATGTCCGGCTTGTCGGTCTCACGGGAATAGATACGCGGCGCGGCGGCGGCACTTTGGCTGCGACCAAAATCCGTCAAGCGGTGCACGCTGGTGCGCCCCACCCGCGTACTTTCGATCCAACCTTCTTTCCGCAGCCGATGTAGTGCAACACGCGTCGCCTCAGACTTGATTCCGGCCAGACTGGTGAGCGCCGTGATCAAGCTGCCACTGACCCGGTCCGATCCGCTGGGCGCCAAATCTCCAAATATCGTAACCAGCACTGACCACACCCGCTGTGTGCCGGTGTTGGTCAGTTGACTGACACAGGTTTCGAACCAATCAGGGCTGATGTCTTTCATACACGAAGTATAATCGGGCCGAAGGGAATTACCATCCGGCCCATCGCAAGCATCCAAGTGGCTAGTAAGCAACCATCGTCAATAGCTCATATTCTGCGACCTGTTCGTCATCTTGCTGAGTCAGCGTGACGTGCCAACGAACTTCGCCATATTCGTCATTGCGCTTAGTTTTGGCCTTGACCGTCAGGCGCACTTTGATGCTGTCACCGGCTTCAACCGGCTTCATAAAACGCAACCCATCCAGACCGGTATTGGCCAGCACCGGCCCTTCATTTGGTTCGACAAACAATCCAGCGGCAAATGACAGCAACAAATAGCCATGGGCGACGCGACCCGGAAAGAACGGGTTCCGCTCCGCCGCCGCCTGATCCATATGGGCATAGAAGGTATCGCCTGTGAAAGTGGCGAAGTGTTCAATGTCTTCCATTGTTATGGTGCGCGGTTCCGTGTGGATGGTCTCGCCAATCGCAAGGTCATGAAACCTGCGCGTGAACGGATGGGCGGGGCCTTTGACCTCGGTCGCGCCGGGCACCCATCTGTTTCCAATCGCGGTCAACAGATCAGGTGAGCCCTGAATGGCGGTCCGTTGCATATAGTGTTTAACACCACGCACGCCGCCCATCTCTTCGCCGCCGCCAGCGCGTCCGGGGCCGCCATGCACCATATGAGGCAAAGGTGAACCGTGACCGGTGGATTCTTTCATCGAGTCACGGTTGTTGAAGTACAAACGCCCATGATACGCCCCTGCCCCAATGGCGACCTGACGCGCCACGTCAGGATCATGCGTGATGACCGACGCCACCAAAGATCCTTGCCCCCGGTTTGCCAGTTCAATCGCATGGTCGAGATCGCGATAGCCCATGACCGTGCTAACCGGCCCAAAAGCTTCGGTATCGTGTACACGCTGCGCCGCGTCAGGGTTGGCACAATGGTAAAGCATTGGCGGCAGGAAGGCCCCTTTTTCAGGATCTGCTCCATCGACCGCAAAATCATCCGGGTTGCCAAAGACACGCTCGGCCTCTTGGCCAATGATCGTCGCCTTTTCCAGAACGTCACGTTTCTGACCATTCGAGACCAATGCGCCCATGCGGGTGGTTTCAAGCCTTGGGTCGCCGATAACGGTTTTGGCCAGCCGCGCGGACAACGCCTCGATCACGGCTTGCACCTGCACCTCTGGCGCGATGATCCGACGGATTGCGGTACATTTCTGACCAGCCTTCGCCGTCATCTCGCGCTGGACCTCTTTGACGAAAAGGTCGAACTCAGGCGTACCCGGCTTGGCATCTGGACCAAGTATCGAGCAATTAAGGCTATCCTGTTCCGCCACAAACCGCACAGAGTTTTCAAGGATCACGGGGTTGGATCGCAATTTCAACGCCGTATCTGCCGAGCCGGTAAAGCTGACCACATCCTGCAGGGTCAAACGGTCCAGCATGTCGCCCAAACCGCCCGACACCAACTGAAGCGCCCCGGCGGGCAAAATACCGGAGTCCAACATCAACCGCACACACAGCTCGGTCACGTAGCAAGAATTCGTCGCCGGTTTAACGATGGCCGGAACACCGGCCAACAGAGTTGGCGCCAGTTTCTCCAACATACCCCAGACCGGAAAGTTAAACGCATTTATGTGAACCGCCACGCCGTGCAACGGGGTGCAGATGTGCTGGCCCAGAAACGTCCCGTTGCGCGATAGTTGCTCAACATCACCGTCCAGATAGACATGCCCGTCCGGCATTTCCCGGCGTCCCTTCGAGGCAAAGACAAACATCGTGCCAATGCCGCCATCGATGTCGATCATATGGTCCGACTGCGTCGCGCCTGTGTTGAAAGACAGATCATAGAGCGCCTGCTTGTGCTGGCCCAGATGCAGCGACACCGCCTTGAGCATCTTGGCCCGCTCATGAAAGGTCATCTTGCGCAGGGCCGGCCCACCGACGTCGCGCGCATAGTCCAGCATTCCTTGCACGTCCAGTTCCGCGTTGCCCGCAGTTGCAATCACCTCGCCCGTTACGGCGCTGGCAATATTGCGCGCCCCGGCACCAGGCGGCACCCATGCACCGGCGGCAAAGCTGGATATCTGTTGGATGGTCATGAGCGTCTCCTCATCAGTGTCTGGATCCTCACATCACCTAGCCGAACGTGTGAGGTCATATCTTTAACCGTACGGTCGGTCGTTATTTTTGCACAGCAACAACATAAACCGTACCCTTCAAAACTGCGCGGGAAGTCGCGCGAAACCCCGAAACCGGATACGGCCACCGCGTTCAGCACCATCGGTGATGCAATAATTCGGGAAGCGAGCCAGAAAACGCCCGACCGCCACGCGGCCCTCCATACGGGCCAAGGTCAGGCCAACGCAGGTGTGGGGTCCACCAGCAAAGGCGTGATGTTTATTGCGGCGTCGGTCCAACTTCATTTCATCGGGCCGCTCAAACTGTCGCGGGTCGCGGTTGGCGGCTCCGATGCAAAGATGGATATCTGTTCCGGCGGGAATGGTTTGGCCGTGGAAGATGACATCCTCGGTGGTCAAACGGTTGCCGAATTGGTTGGGGCTTTCCAACCTCAGAAACTCGTCCACGGCTGTGTTTATGAACTCTGGGTCGGCCAGCAACTCGGCCCGCTTGTCACGGTGCCGGTCCAGCAACTCCAGCGCGTTGCCGATCAGATTGGTCGTGGTCTCATGCCCAGCATTCAGGATGAAGATGCAGTTTTGGTACAACTCGACCTCGGTCAACCCGCCATCGGTGTCATCCTGCATCAATCGTGTCAGCACGTCCGTTGACGGGTCACCTGGATTGGCGCGACGATCATCTATGATGTGGCGCAGGAATGCTTTGAAGTCAGACACCGCACGGTTGCCCCAGTCTTCTTGGTCCGGAGTTAACTGAGGCTCCAGCGCGCCCAAAATGGCCAGAGACCAATCCCGCAGGGGCCCGCGCTCGGATCGGGGAATGCCTAGTAAGTTGCCGATAATCTCAATCGGGATGGCCCCGGCAAAATCCCCAATCAACTCAACGGTGCCCTTGGCCTGCATCTGGTCCAGCAAGCCGTCGACAAGCTGCACAAGGCCAGGCTCCATCTGCGCCAGTGCCCGCGGGTTCATCGCACCGACCATCACCTTACGAACACGGGTGTGCAAAGGCGGATCATTGAACACCAAACTGGTCGTGTGATGTTCGTATAAAGGGCTGTCGACCCCGTATTTCGGCCCGAAAACCGCCTTCTTGTCCGAAATGAACCGTGTCGTGTCCCGATACACCAGATCCAGATCGTCATAGCGCGAAAGGATGACAGACCCATCGGCTTGAAAGCAGACAGGCGTGTCTTCGCGCAGCGCGGCATAGGCCGGGTAAGGGTCCGCGTGAAAACCGGTTGGAAGTTCGGTCAGAGAGAACATCAGTGACCCATCGCTCCCATATGTTCCGGCAGAACCAGCACCAGCCATGGCACCAGAACGATCAGCGCCAGGCGGAAGATATCCGCCACCCAAAACGGCGTGACGCCCTTAAAGATGGTCCCGGTTGAGACATCCCCCACCACACCTTTCAGAATGAACACGTTCAAACCGACCGGGGGAGTGATCAAGCTGATCTCAGTCACGACAACGACAACGATGCCAAACCAGATCGGATCATAACCCAGCGATGTCACCAGCGGGAAAAAGATAGGCACTGTCAGCAGCAGCATCGACAGCGATTCAAAGACACAGCCCAGAATGATGTAGATCCCGAGGATCATCAGGATCACCATAAACGGCTCAACCTCATAGGCCGTCACCAAAGCGATCAGTGCCTCGGGAAGGCCAGCCAAGTTGATGAAATTCGAAAAGATCTGAGCTCCGATCAGAACCGAGAACAGCGCCGCAGCAGTGAAACTAGTCTCTTTCAACACTTCAAAGATGGAACCAAGGGTTAGCCCACCCCGAGACAGCGCAATCAGGAAGGCACCCATTGCGCCCATGCCAGCTGCCTCGGTCGGGCTGAAGGTCAGGTTCAGCGGATAGAAGTCAAACACCCCGTACAACCCGCCGATCACAAGGAAGAACAGCAGCAGCACGGCCCAGACCGAGCGCAGAGCCGAAAGGCGTTCGCCCCAGCCATGCCGCTCTCCTGCTGGTCCGGCGTCGGGTCTGCGCCAAACGGTCCAACGCACCGCCAGCAGATAGAACAGGATGCCCAACACGCCGGGAATTATTCCCGCAACGAAAAGCTTGCCAATCGAGGTTTCGGTCAAAAGGCCATAGATCACCAGTATAACCGATGGCGGGATCAGAATGCCCAGTGTTCCACCCGCAGCAATCGACGCCGTCGACAACTCATCCGAGTAACCGTAGCGGCGCATTTCCGGCATCGCGACTTTCGACATCGTTGCCGCTGTGGCCAGCGACGAGCCACAAATGGCAGAAAACCCACCACAGGCTGCAACCGTGGCCATGGCGATGCCGCCGCGGAAATGGCCCAGGAAGGCATTCGATACCGCATAAAGTTCACGCGCAAGGCCACCCTTGTTGACGAACAGGCCCATCAGGATGAACAGCGGCACAACAGACAGCCCGTAATCCTGCGCCGTATCGGTGATCTGGCGGCCTACCATGGACATCG
This sequence comes from Ruegeria sp. HKCCA5763, assembly GCF_013034545.1. Lineage (NCBI taxonomy): Bacteria > Pseudomonadati > Pseudomonadota > Alphaproteobacteria > Rhodobacterales > Roseobacteraceae > Ruegeria > Ruegeria sp. HKCCA5763. The sequence continues at coordinate 253,885 of NZ_WQGF01000004.1, read as the reverse complement.
CAGCCTTCAACCCACGTTCGGACAGGATGCTGCCGCCGCGTTCATATGCAAAGCCAAGCGTCCCAACTAGCCCCATCGCAAACACAATGGGCAGGCGCAGCAGCACAAGAACAAGGACAAGGGCGAAACCGATCAAAGCTGCAGTCATCAGGAGTGCTCCGACAAGGCTTGGGGGGCAAAAATGTGCAAAATCCCGGTGATTATCATCGCGATAGCAGTGATCGCGGTGAAGGCAGCGATGAACCAACCCACGTAGAAGACAGGAATCGACAGGTATTCGGTGACATCGCCGTAGTCCCGCGCCCGCTCTGCCAACACCCAGACACGCTGAATTGGCCAGATCAGCATGATGCCGGATACCAGATACACAATCGCGTCCCGCACCCGGCTCAGCCGCAGACGTGCGAAAATCCCGTCTGTCAGGTCCACGGCGATCTGTCCGCGTCCGGCCGATATTATGGGCAGGACCGAAAAGACAAGGATCGCCATCAGAATACGTGTCAGCTCAGTCGCAGCCTCGATTGGCGCGTTGAAGACAGAACGCAAGATAACGTCGAAAAAGGTCATCACCATCAGGATGAACAGCGCCACACAGGCCAGCAGCGTCGGAACGACACTGATGCGTCGCGCAAAGGTCACGAGTGAGTGCATGATTGGTCCCCGTCGGGTGAAAAGGGCTGGCGGGTCATGCCCGCCAGCCGGGCTGCATTACTGCGAAGCCATTTCATTTACGATCATGTCATAAGCGGCTTGAGCGTCGATGCCCGCGTCGTTGACTTCGTCAATGACCTTGGCGCGCACGTCGACGGCAATCGTGTTGAATTTCTCAAGATCTTCAGCAGATGCCGCGTTGATCGCGTTGCCCTCGGTGGTTTCGGTTGCTTCGCGACCGATGGCGTCGATCTCGTCCCAGATTTTGCCAATCTCGCGGCTCAGCGGTTCACCAAAGACGTTCTCTTCCAAAGCAGCCTGCAGATCTTCGGGCAGATCGGCAAAAGTGTCTTCGTTCATGATGAAGGCAAACGATCCGCGATAGAGACCACCTGGAACTTCGTAAACATTCTGTGCCACTTCCGTGAGCTTGAAGCCCTTGCGGGATTCAAAGGGCATCACAACCCCATCAGCAGCTTTCGAGGCCAGGGTTTCATAGACTTTCGGCGCAGGGACCTGAATGCCGGTCGCACCCAGAGCCGTGCCAACGTCCCCCCCAACGCCACCCGGGATACGCACCTTGAGGCCCGACACCTCATCCAGCGTGGTCACAGGGCTGCTGGAATGTAACTGGGCAGGGCCATGCGTGTGCAGAGCGATCACCTTCACACCGCGATGTTCGTCTGCCTCTTTGAGGAACTTGTCATATGTGCGCCAATAAGCGACCGAGGCGTCCTCGGCCGAACCCTCGTATCCGGGCAGTTCGATCATCTTGGTGGTGACAAAACGACCGGGTTGATAACCATGGAAGATGATCGACGCATCAGCTGCACCATCCATGATCAAGTCCATCTGCGCCGGTGGCGGCGCAATGCCCAGCTTGAGTTCTGCCGTAACCTTACCGTCTGTCGCCTCTTCAACCATCTCCACGAATTTCGGCCACATCTTGGCGTTGATGCCATGGGTCGGCGGCGCCCAGCTTGAAATGGTCAGCGTATAATCCGCAGCCAGTGCCACTGTGCCCGAAACGGCCAACGCGGCCGACGCCAATAATGTGCTTAGCTTGGTGAATTTCATGGTTCTGTCTCCTCCCTGTGAAACATGACTCGAGAATGCGTTAATGGTCGCTTTTGTAACCATCAACATATTAAAGATCCCCCGAATGGTCCGCGATCCTCCAAGAGCCGGGGTTTTCGTTCGCAACTGTCAACATCGTTGCACGCGAAATTGCGATGCCGATTTCCTTGCTGTAGTTCATTGGCCCGCCACGCCACCGCGGGAATCCATATCCATGGATTTGCACCATATCGACAGATTCCGCGTTTTCCGCGATGCGTTCCTGAACGATTAAAGCGCCCTCGTTGGCCAGAACCGCTAGAATACGCGAGGAAATGTCCTGCTCTGTAAAGCTTCGGCGGGTTATGCCCTGTTCGGCCGAGTAGGTTTCGATCAACGCCTCAACTTCCGGGTCGCGGACCGGTTTACGGTTGCCATCTTCGTACCGGTACCATCCTTTGCCCGTACGTTGGCCAAGCCGCCCCATCTCACACAATTGGTCGGCGATGGTGACATAGCGTTCATCAGGGTTTCGTGTTTCGGCGTTGCGCTTGCGGTTGGCCCAGGCGATCTGAAGACCGGTCAGATCGTGCAGCTCATAAGGTCCCATGGGCATCCCAAACGCGCGCATCGCTTGATCCACCTGATAAGGCAGCGCCCCATCGGCCAGAAGATAATCAGCCTCGCGCCGATACGCCGCCAGCATGCGGTTGCCTATGAATCCATCGCAGATACCCGAAAGAACCGACACTTTCCGCAGCTTTCTGCCCAAGGCGAAACCTGTGGCCAAAACTTCGGGCGACGTATCAGGCGTATGTACGATCTCAAGCAGCTTCATCACATGGGCCGGGCTGAAGAAATGCAGGCCAATGCAGCGAGCCTTGTTTTCTACGTCCTCAAAGATGTCTACCGGATCTAGGTAGGACGTATTCGTGGCCAGGATTGCATCCCGGTGCATATGGCTGGCAAGCTCCGCAAACACCGATTGCTTGACGGACAAATCCTCAAATACAGCCTCGATTGCCAACTCGGCATCTGCAGCAACGGCATAGCTCTCGGCAGCCTGAAAACTTGTCAGACGATTACGCAACTGCGCTTCAGAAATCTTGCCCCGTTTGACGGCCCCGTTCAGCAGAGATTCAACCCGCTGCTGAGCGGCCGATGCAGCCTCAGCGTTTTGCTCAATCAAAGTGACCGACAGCCCGCCATTCAGCGCGGCCGTCGCAATGCCTGCACCCATCAGCCCACCGCCGACAACAGCTATCCGAGTGATGTCACGGGCTGTAGAACCCTTGATCAAAGCAGGCTTGGATACGGTGCGTTCAGCAAAGAATGCGTGACGTAGCGCCCTGCTTTCAGCGCTTTGGCGCAAAGCCAAGTGGCGGGCGCGTTCTTTCGGTTGCCCCTCGGCGAATGGCTCAACGGACCAACCGAGAGCGCTCAGGTTTTCCAGCGGCGATGGCTGCCCTTTGGCGCGTTTCCGCAACGCCAGACGGCTTGTTTCAAACAGATCGGGCGCAAAGTCCGGTACAGTGCGCTGACTGACAGGCAGTGGACGTTCAGGCAAGTCGGCAACAAATCCCGAAACTGCATCCAATAGGTCGTCGGCGATCAAATCAATGCCCCCGATTTCCGCCAGCGCTTCAGCTTTCATGATCTTGCCGGAACACGCCATGTCAATTGCAGCTTGCATCCCCACAAGACGCGGCAAGCGTTGCGTGCCACCTGCCCCGGGGATCAGTCCCACATTGACCTCGGGCAAACCAAAACCGGTATCCCGCGCTGCGATCCGCCACGCACAGGCCATCGCTATCTCAAATCCGCCGCCCAGCACGTTGCCGTGCATACAGGCGACAAATGGCACTTTGCTGTCTTCGATCTTCTGAACAACATCCGGTAAATGCGGCTCAATCGGCGGCACATCAAACTCGGACATGTCACCACCAGCGATGAAGGTCCTGCCAGCGCAACACAACACCGCCACGCGCGCGCCCTGAACCGCATCAACAGCGTCGGACAGCCCCTGTCGAACACCGGTCGAGGTCGCGTTCACTGGCGGGTTGTTGACCGTGACCCAAGCCACGTCACCCTTTAATTCAACACTTACCAGCGACGACTGCAACATCGACAACCCTTTTGATCGATCCAGATTCGGTACTGGTTTATATATTGACCAACCGTTCGGTTAATGCAATGATTAAGTTGGAACGAGGCCGGAAGAGAACGTCATGAGCGATACAATACTTGTAGAAAACAACGGGAACTGGGTTGAAATTACCCTGAACCGCCCAGACAAGTTGAACGCGTTCAATGAAGACATGCACGCGGCCCTGCAAGACGCATTGAAGACCGCACGCGACAACGGGGCCCGCGCAATACTGCTGACCGGTGCCGGGCGCGGGTTCTGCGCAGGTCAAGACCTGGGCGATCGCGATCCATCCAAAATGGATGGCCCTCCGGATCTGAGCAAAACGGTACGAACGTTTTATGCGCCTCTGGTCCGGTTGATCCGGTCCTTGGAGTTCCCGGTCATCTGTGCCGTAAACGGAGTCGCCGCAGGCGCAGGTGCAAATCTTGCGTTGGCCTGTGACATGGTTGTGGCTGGGGAAAGTGCCAAATTCATTCAGAGCTTTTCCAAGGTCGGCCTGATACCGGATACGGGTGGCAGTTGGCATTTGCCGCGCCTGTTAGGTGAAGCACGCGCTAAGGGGTTGGCTCTGACCGCCCAACCCCTTTCAGCCAAACAGGCAGAGGATTGGGGACTGATCTGGAAAACACTGCCCGACGATCAACTGATGAGTGAGGCACGCACGCTTACCGCGCAGTTGGCGAACGGCCCAACACTTGGGCTGGGCCTGACAAAGCAATGCATTCAATCTGCGGCCACCACATCGCTTTCGGATCAGCTTGAGATTGAGGCGGACGCGATGAAAACCTGCGGGGAAAGCGTGGATTATGCCGAAGGCGTATCCAGTTTCCTTGAAAAACGCGCGCCAAACTTTCAGGGGCGGTGACGATGACACCAAAGGAACGCGCCGAAAAATCCGCCGCTGCAATGTGGGCAAATGACGAGGCAAGCAAATGGTTCGGCATGGAGCTTGTCGAGATTGACGAAGGCCACGCAGTTCTGGCACTGACCGTCGCCAGCCATCACTGCAATGGTCATGGCACATGCCATGGGGGCGTCACCCACGCTCTGGCCGACAGCGCCTTTGCCTTTGCCTGCAATAGCCGAAACAAGGCAACCGTCGCGCAACACACAATGATCAGCTTCCTCGCCCCCGGAAGCAAAGGCGACCGCCTGACAGCCACCGCGACAGAGGTCACTGTGTCCGGACGCAGCGGTATCTATGACGTTCGCGTCACAAACCAAGACAACACTCTGATCGCCGAGTTTCGCGGCATGTCCCGCGCAGTGGGCGGTCAGAATTTTCAAGAATAGCTTCGCGACTGGAGGAGTGACGCGATGGAAGACCTTTCCCCAAACAAAGCGGATCTTGACCCGATCGAGATCGCCTCGATCGACGAAATTCGCGCCACACAGCTTGAACGGCTCAAGTGGTCCGTACGCCACGCATACGAAAACGTTGCGATGTACAAACAGCGGTTTGACGAAGCCGGTGTGCATCCCGACGATCTGCAGCAACTGACCGACCTTTCGAAGTTTCCGTTCACATACAAAAACGATCTGCGCGACAATTACCCTTTTGGCTTGTTTGCAGTTCCGCGCAGCGAGATCATTCGTCTTCACGCGTCCTCGGGCACGACTGGTAAACCGACCGTGGTGGGTTACACTAGGAATGACATCGACAACTGGGCGGATTTGGGCGCGCGTTCTCTGCGTGCTTCGGGACTGCGCAAAGGCGACATGGTCCACAATGCCTATGGTTATGGGCTGTTCACCGGCGGGTTGGGCGCCCATTATGGGATTGAACGCCTTGGCGCGACCGTTGTTCCCATGTCCGGGGGGCAAACCGAGAAACAGGTTAACCTGATCAACGATTTCCAGCCTGACGGGATCATGGTGACGCCGTCCTATATGCTCAATATCCTAGAGCAGTTCCACAAGGCCGGTCTCGACCCCCGAGAAAGCTCTTTGAAAGTTGGTGTGTTTGGTGCTGAACCCTGGACTGATGCGATGCGGGCCGAGGTCGAAGCCGCGTTTGATATGCATGCGGTCGATATCTATGGCCTGTCCGAGATCATGGGTCCTGGGGTGGCCAATGAATGCGTTGAAACCAAAGACGGTCCGGTGATCTGGGAGGATCACTTCCTGCCGGAAATCATCGACCCCGTGTCCGGTGAGGTCCTGCCCGATGGCGAAACTGGTGAATTGGTGTTCACAACCCTGACCAAGGAAGGGCTGCCAATGATCCGTTATCGCACGCGCGACCTGACATGCCTGCTGCCGGGAACTGCACGTTCCATGCGCCGGATGGCAAAGATTACAGGTCGCAGCGACGACATGATGATCCTGCGTGGCGTAAACGTCTTCCCCAGCCAGATCGAAGAACAGGTCATGGCGACGGGCGGGCTTGCCCCGTATTATCAGATCGAATTGTATAAGTCGGGCCGCATGGATGCGATGCGTGTATTTGTTGAATCCTCAACCGATTCCACCGACGAACTCTCCAAAACTGCGGCGGCGCGAATGCTGACCAAGCGGATCAAGGACGTTGTTGGCGTTTCAACGGAAATTGTTGTAGGTGACCCCGGCGACGTCGAACGCTCTCAGGGCAAGGCGAAGCGCGTCGTCGACAATCGCGATAAGGAATAGACCGTGGCCCGAACAATCGCCAAAGACCACGACCAAAAGCGGGAGCAGATCCTGAAAATGGCGGCCAAAGTGTTTGCCGATCAGGGGTTTGATCGCGCATCGATGACATTGCTGGCCAAAGAATGCGGGATCTCGAAGGCCAACATCTATCACTACTACGACAGCAAGGATGCCATCCTGTATGACATCCTTGAAACATACCTGCGCGAGTTAAGGGATCGGATCTGTAACGTGGATCTTAGCGGTTTGAACCCCGAGCAGAAGCTGCGCACAGCGGTGCGCGAAATCCTGTTTGCTTATCAGGGCGCAGATGACGAGCACCGCGTACAGATCAGCGGCATGAGCGCGCTGACAGACGAGCAGCAGAAACTCCTGCGGGGCTATCAGCTTGATTTGGTGAATTTTGTGCGCGACATCCTCAAAGAGTTGTCTCCCGAAGCTTTCGACGATGCCAAAGACAAGTTGCGCGGTGCCACGATGTCGGTCTTCGGGATGCTGAACTGGTATTATATGTGGAATACCGGCGCGGGCCCCAAAGCCCGCGAAGACTATGCCGATCTGGTCAGCACGCTGACAGTGCATGGCGTGCAAAAGCTTTAGGCGCACAACGCTGCACACAAAACGTTATGTCGCGGCTTTAGACCTATCCAGATAGGCTTGCTTTGCGATCATGACATCCTCGTCCGTCATGTCTGATCGGTTCAGTTCTAAGAAATGTTCTGAGGCCCCAACCGGTTGAACATTCAGGTTGCGGACGGGTGTCAGATCATCCGACCGTACATTCAAAATCGAAAGCACCTTGGTGACGGGAAACAAACGATCGCTCAGACCCGAGGTGTTCAGAGAGATAACGTCAGCTCGTGAAGACATATGCTCGGCGACCCGAGCCACCACGCCATCAAGGTCCGCGCCCGGGTTCAGCAGTTCAGTGTATTCGCACAGGTCTTCTTGTATTCTGTTTCCGCGAATGTTCTGCCAATACACGCTTTTGATCCAATCAGTAGTATCTCTGGTCGTGTAAAAGAATGTGATCCGCGCCTTGTTGTCTGTGAGTCTGTTGATTTCCTCACAGATAACTTCGGCAAGGATGTGCGTTTGGGCATAGGACCACACACCCTTGCGTCCCGGGATCATGCCTGCAAACTCTTCGCTGCTGATCAGCAACGGCAAGTCAGAGTGGCCATCCAACGACAGCAGAACCTGACGGAATTTCATGCGAAATTTTTCAAGCGTTCTTTCTTCCGATACCACTGAAAAACGGCGCGCGGCAACGCCAGCGTCTTTCAAATTCCGTGGCACTAAAGCATTGACTCGGGTCTTTAACCGGAAACGGTTCCTGTACAGCATCGTTTGCAGGGTTCTGGTTCCGGTTTTGTGAAACCCCTGATGGACAACAACCTTCAGCATCGAACCTACGACTCAATCAACGTGCAACTTCGGAAGTTAGAGCCACCGCATCGAAAACTTCAAGCGGTCCAATCGATGCTCAGTTCTTCTCGAAAGGCAAAGCGGGTCAAATGCGCCTCGATCACCTTTTGCCAACGACGCAAATCGCCACGCGGGCCGGTTGTGGCGGTCACCGTCAAAGTGGTTGCATCTGCTGTCAATGTCACCCGATCGCCGTCAGGGAAAGACGCGCTGCCCTGCGTTCCATCAAAGGAGACCTCGGCCTTGTGCGACCAATGTTTGCAGAGCTGCTGCAGGTATTTTGAGGCCGCGCTCGTTTGCGCAATGCCTGTTGCGGTCTGATCAGGCAACAGGCTCAGACCCGCGACAGCGGCAGACCGGATTGATTTGGCAAACAAGGTCACGTCAATGTTGGTGGCCACAAACGTCGCGCCGAGATCCAGACACTTACGTTGAAGGTCTGGATCCAGCGTCAAAATCCCGGCCGCTTTACCTGCTGCCACGATGCGGCGGATTGCATCCAGCACTGCGGCAACCACCTCAGGGTGGTTCGCATCCCCTAGATGGCCCATGTCAGCGGCGAGGTCGGCGGGACCGATAAACACACCGTCCACATCAGTCGCCAGAACATCGTCCAGCGCGTCCATGCCCTTGTTGCTCTCGACCTGCACAAGCAGGCAAATCTGTTCGTCGGCGGATTTCAAATAATCGGGTATCGCAGCGAAGCGTGACGCCCGCGCCAGCGATGATCCAACCCCACGAACGCCATGCGGCGGATATTGCACGGCCCGGACCAGTTCGCGCGCCTGATCGCCGCTTTCGACCATCGGCACCAGAATATTCTGCACTCCTGCGTCGAGATATTGCTTGATCATCCAGGTTTCGCCAATCGGCAGGCGTGCGACCGGCACACTGCCGGACCCCTCAATCACGCGCACCTGCTCCAGGATCGATTGCAGATCGTTAGGCGCGTGTTCGCCATCGACCAGCAACCAATCGAACTGCGCTGTGGCAGCGATCTCGGCCGCATAGGCATTGGCCAAACCAACCCAACATCCGATCTGCGGAGAGCCGGCCGTCAGCGCAGCCTTGAATGCATTTTGTGGCGCAGGCATTAGTTTTCCTTTCAGGCGAAATTGATATCGACTGAGCCAAACGGCCCGAAATCCGCGTGAATTTTGGTGCCCGAGGGGCATTCGACGGGGCGGATGAAACTGCCGGACAAAATGATCTGCCCCGGCTCGATGCTCTGACCGTATTGCGCCATCCGACGTGCCAACCAAACCACACTTTCGACAGGGTCGTTCAACACACCAGCACCTAATCCGGTTTCCTCAATCTCGCTATTGCGGAAAGCAATCGCCCCAACCCAGCGCAGATCAAGAGCATCCATAGAATGACGCTCTGCACCCAAAACGATGCCTGCATTGGCGGCATTGTCGCTGATCGTGTCAAAGACCGTGCGCGCTTTGCCGGTTTCAGGGTCCACTCTTTGAATACGAGTATCCAGAATTTCCAGTGCAGGGGCGACATAGTCCGTAGCGGCGATAATATCGTCGCGAGATACGTTTTCGCCGCCAACGGCGGACTTCATAACAAAGGCGATCTCGGCCTCAATCCGGGGCTGAATGAAACGGCCTGCCGGAACGGTCGCGCCATTGTCGAACGCCATGTCGTCAAACAAAATTCCACTGTCGGGAATGTCGATGTTCAAGGCATATTGCATCGCCTTCGAAGTCAGCCCGATCTTCCACCCGATCACCTTGCGCCCTTCGGCCAGTTTCTGGCGATAGATGGCGTTCTGAATCTCATAGGCATCATCCATACCCATCTCGGGGTGGCACAGACTAAGCAGGCCGATCTGTTTGCGCCGGCGTTCGGCCTGCAGCAGTTCGGCGGCGGCTCGGGCGTGGTCTTCGGGCGTCATACCTGTTCGTCCTCCACCGTGTTGCGCAGGGTTCCGATACCTTCGACGGACACCTCGACAACATCTCCGGGCATCAGGTACTTCGGCGGGTCGAACCGTGCCCCTGCCCCGGTTGGTGTACCAGTGACAACAATGTCGCCCGGCTGAAGCGTCATAAAGGTCGAGATGTATTCAATCTCGCGCCGGATCGGGAACATCATGCGGTTCAGCGTGTCGTCCTGCCGAAGCTCACCGTTCACGCGAGTTTGGATGCGGGCATCATCCAGTTGGGCCGCGTCCGTAAACGGCACCAGCCATGGGCCAATGGCCCCCGACTTGTCCCAGTTCTTGCCTTGCGTGACATTGAACTTTGCGTGCCGCACCCAGTCGCGAATGGTGCCTTCATTGCACAAGGTCAGCGCGGCGATGTGATCATAAGCGTCCTCCTGCGAAATGCGGCGACCAGCCTTTCCTATCACGATGGCCACCTCGCCTTCGTAGTCCAACGTATGGTTTTCAGGCGGTCGGATCAGCGGGCGGTCATGGCCGGTGAACCCACTGGCAAAGCGCGGAAAAAGCGACATGTACTTGGGCTGTTCGCTGCCGTCCTTGTATTCTGCATTCCGGTCAGGGAAGTTCACGCCGACACACAGGATACGGCGCGCATCCGGCATTACCATGTCATAGGTGAACTCAGTGTGGGTGACAGGTTTGCCCTCGGCAGCTTTTGCCAGTCGATCGAACGCCCCGTCGGCGATCACCTCGTACAGGCTGTCATGGTCCGGGAACACTTGGTTCAGTGCTATTGCACCGTCGTCAGTGATTGCTCCGAAAAACCGTTCCTCACCCGCTAAGAAAGTTCCAAACTTCATTCAAGTGTCTCCCACACGTCACGAATCACGTCGGCTGCTAACATCACGTCGTCCCGAGAGGTATCGAACTGCCCAACCTGAAAGCGGATGATCTTGCGGCCTTTGAACATGCCTTGGGTGAGATAAATCCGCCCATCATCGTTCAACGCGTCGACTAAACGCTGCTGCATTGCATCGTCTCCCGGACACCGGAACGAAAACAGGCTTAAGATCGGGCCGGTCGTGATTTCGAACCCTTCCATCGCTCCGATCCGATCAGCGAGCTCCTGTGCCCAAGTCACATGATTGCGGATGCGTTCGCGCAGTCCTTCCAATCCGTATGAGCGCAACAGAAACCAGATCTTTAACGCCCGGAACCTGCGCCCCAGAGGGATCGTCCACTCCGAGTAATTCGTCACCTCTGCTCCGGTTGTCTTGAGGTATTCCGGCTCGATCTTCAGCGTGTTGAGCTGTGGTGCTGCATCCCGCAAGAACTGGATGGCGCAATCGAATTGCGCGCCCATCCATTTATGCGGGTTGAAGACAATGCTGTCATAGCGGTCAGCACCCCTCCAAAGGGCTTCGCGAAATTCGGGGCAGATCATGGCTGATCCGGCCCAAGCTGCGTCGAGATGGGTGTAAAGGTCGTGTTTTTGCGCGATATCCGCCACGGCCACCAAGTCATCACAGGCCCCAACACCGGTTCCACCTGTGATCGCAATAATACCGGCCGGAACATGACCGGCTGCGATATCGCTTTGAATGGCGGCTTCAAGTGCAGAGGCATCAATCGCAAAGTTGGAACCCAAGGTCGGCAGCTTGACCAGATTGTCCTGTCCAATCCCCGCGACCCAGCAGGCCCTGTCGATGGACGAATGCACTTGATCCGAGCAATAGATCCGCAGCGCGCCCTTGGTGTTCAAACCTTCGCGGTTGCCGGTAAAGCCCGTGGCCCGTTCCCGCATGGTCAGAACCGCCGATAACGTGGCGGATGAGGCGCTGTCCTGAATAACTCCGGTCATACCTTCGGGCAGTCCAAGTGACTGCCGCAACCAGTCAACCATGACGCCCTCGACTTCGGTCGCGGCGGGCGAGGTTTGCCACAACATGCATTGCGCCGCGATTGTTGTCACCAGCATCTCGGCCAGCATCGACGGAGGAGCAGCATTGGCTGGAAAATAGGCAAAGAAGCGTGGGTGTTGCCAATGGGTGATACCTGGCATCACGATCCGTTCAAAATCGGCCATGATGGCATCCATCGGTTCACCCGCCTCGGGTGGGGTTGCCACAAGCTGGGCTGCAATTTCCCCCGGTGCGGTCTGCGCGCGCACGGGGCGTTCCGCAAGTGTCTTATGGTAATCGGCCGCCCATTTTGAAATGTACTGACCCCAATGCGAAAACGTGTCCCAATCCATGCGTTAACCTTTTGTTGTCGCTGAAAGATCAGCCCGCCCGGTCCCCGCAAGATGCAGCACCACAACGAACGAATTTTCTATGTTATAAAACAGTTCCGATTGTCCGATGTCAGACCGAGAAACTGACATTCGCCTGACCGGTGCCGGAACTGCCGAAATATGGGGTATAGATGTCGATTTTGCCCTTGTAGCTACCCCAACCCAGCGCTCCGAACAGCAGGGCGGTGTCGTTCATGGCACATTCTCCGGTGCATTTCTTGGCGTAGTCAGGCAGCATTTCAAGGAACTCTTCAAAACGGCCCTGTTCCCATAATTCCAACACGCGCATGTCCATCTGGCGGTTGAACTCGCCATTCACCGCGTTCAGCCCCTCGACCGATCGTTCATTCGGGGTGAAATCATGGCTGAGAGACCCTGATGCCAGAACAGACACATTGCGGTCAGAACGCCGGATGCCTTCGGCAATGGCCTCACCCCAAACCCGGTTTTCCGCAATCGATGAGAATTGATTGACAGCCACAGGCAAGACCCGCGCATTCACCCCTTCGTTGATGAAATGCATGGGCAACAGGGTTCCGTATTCCATACCCATATCCGGGTGCGAATGACCCAGAGCACGCTCTCCACGCTCGCGCAGCACATCAAGGATCGTTTCCCCCAACTCATGATCGCCGCGATAGTCGAACTCCATATCAGCCAACATATGCGGCAGCTCGTGGCTGATGAAGCGACCTGTGTGATGCTCTTTTGTGTTCAGGTGAAAGCCCTGATTGGTGATCCAATGGGTATCGAACACAATGAAGGTCTCGACTTCGCGGTCTATCGCGTCCTGACGCAGGCGGGCATACCCATCAATGGCAGATTGCCGGATACCTTTGTATTTCGGCATCGTGTGGGACATCCAGATGCTGGGTACATGCGTTATTTTCGCGGCCTGTACGATCTTTCCCATGACGGTTCCTCCTAATGCGTTCTGGTGGTCCCAGTTCGGGGGAACCACCTGAGGCGATTATTTCCCCAATTGCATGATCTTGTGCTGACCGGTTGCGAAACCGATGTGCTTTTGTTCCATATAGAACTCAAAGCTCCAATCCCCGCCGTCGCGCCCGATTCCAGACGCTTTGACCCCGCCAAAGGGCGTAGGCAGGTGACGCACGTTTTCTGAATTCACCCAAATCATCCCAGCCTCCAGCTTGTCTGTAAAGCGCAAGGCACGGGTCAGGTCATTGGTCCAGACATAACCCGTCAAACCATAGGGCGTGTCGTTGGCAATCTGAAGCGCCTCGTCCTCGGTTGCGAAGGGGATCGAGGTCAGAACAGGGCCAAAGATCTCCTCGCGCGCGATGCGCATCTGGTTGGTGGCGTTGGTGAACAAGGTCGGACGGATAAAGTAGCCTTCATTGCCCACCTTGACCCCACCGGCAGCGACGGTTGCACCGTCCTTTTTGGCGATGTCGAAGTAGCTGGTGACTTTGTTGTAATGCTCCTCGGTCACCAATGGCCCAATCTCGGTCGCCGGGTCCAACGGGTGGCCCACCTTGATGTTGTTCACACGTTGGACCAGCTTTGCCTCGAACTCTTCTTTGATCGTATCCTGCACCAGCAACCGCGAAGATGAGGTGCAGCGCTCGCCATTGATCGAATAGATCATGAAGATCACCGCATCCAGCGCGCGATCCAGATCGGCGTCATCGAACACGATCACAGGGTTTTTTCCGCCCAACTCCAGATGGTTGCGCTTGTGCGTGTCCGCGCCTTGCTTGACGATCAGACTGCCGGTGCGGCTTTCGCCGACAAACGCAATCGCCTTGATCAGCTTATGTTCGCACAAAGCTTTGCCTGCATCAGGGCCAAACCCATTTACCGTGTTCAGCACGCCTTTGGGCAGCCCGGCCTCTTCGGCGATCTCCACCAGCAGGCGGGCCGTCAGCGGAGAGTCTTCAGCAGGCTTGTGAACCACCGTGCAGCCCGCAGCCAATGCTGGTGCGATTTTCCAGGTCGACAGCATGAACGGTGTGTTCCATGGGGTAATCACACCGACCGGGCCAATTGGAACGCGCGTGGTGACGTTCATCAGCGTCGGGGATTTCAGATGTTGCCCGTCGCGCGCCTGAACCACCTGATCTGCAAAATACCGAAAATTCTCTGCCCCGCGCAACGCGGCCTTGGACATGAAGCGAAGAGTCTGGCCCGTGTCCCAGCATTCACACAGCGCGATTTCCTCGGCCCGCGCTTCGATGGCATCAGCAACGCGCAACAAGATGCGGCGGCGTTCGGTGGCAGACATGTCGCGCCATTCAGCAAACGCGGCATGGGCGGCCTTGGCCGCCGCATCAATATCATCAGCCGTGCCATGTGCAACGTCGCAGATCACAGATTTGTCGACAGGCGAAGTGGATTGGAACACACCGCCAGACCCGTCCCGGTCTTCGCCAGCGATACGATTGAGAATGCCGGCTTCCTTGAACCGGGCCAGAAAGCTCGTCAGTTTTTCAATATTCGTATCCAGCGCACTCATATTTCAGGTCTCCTGCGAAGTCACGGCCAGATGGTCGCGGATCGTGCCGGTCTTGGGCGAAAGCTTTGGGTCAATGTCGCGCATCTCAAGCGACAGAGCGATGGAATGCTGCGAAAGAGCCGGCGCCAGATAGGCTTTGACCGCGTCAAATATACGCCGCGTCGCGTCCTGCTTGACGTCTTCCGACCTCCCTGCACGCAGGCGGATCGAGATATCAACAAACCCATGGCCCGGATTTCCATCCGCAATGGCATAGTGGTCCACGCGCGTTGCGCGCACGCGAATGCCCGGCATCGGAAAGGTGTCGATCTCGGCAGCTGTTGCCCTTATGCATTCGCACAGGCCACCCATGTCGATCTTGCCTTCCAGGTTCCCGGAATATTCGACGTGGAAATGTGGCATGATTCCTCCTCTATTACTTAACATGTTTAGTTTTTTGCCAGCCTCACGTCAAGAGATTGCTTTGTTAATCTTTGCAATTTCCGAACCACCGCTCTAGAAGACCGCATGACCACTCAAAGCCATACCAAAAGCACCGCCCGATCCCTTCCTATCGCGCTGCTGCGTGCCCGTGAAACCGTCATGGCCCCGATCCGGGATATGCTGCAAGGCATCCAGATAACCGAACAGAAATGGCGCATCTTGCGCGTCCTGGATGAGCTGGGCGAAGTGGAGCAAAGCACTATTGCGCACGAGGCTTGTCTGCTGCTTCCAAGCGTGACCCGCATCTTGCGCACAATGGAGGCTGATGCCCAGATCACCCGCCGCCAGGACAGTGACGACAAGCGCCGTACCATGGTCACGATCACGGATGCAGGCCGGTCGATCCTTAGGGAAAACCTGGCCACGTCACTTGCGATTTCCAGCAATATCGAGGCTCAGATGGGTCGTGAAAAGCTGGACCAATTGCTGGACCTGCTAGAGGAATTGCAGGCGGTTAAAGTCTGACCCTGCCTTCAGTCGACAGGGCAGACCTAAAGCTCAAAGAGTCGACAGACCAGTATCCAACGCTGACAAAATCTTGGACACATCGTCTGAGGTGATAACCAGCGGGGGCGACAGAATGATGTTGTTTCCGGATACTCGTACCATCACGCCATCTTCGTAAGCCGCTTTTTGAACCTGCAACGGCAGGTGCTTAGCGATGGGAGCTTTGGTCGCCCGATCGGAAACCAGTTCCAACGCGCACATTAATCCCTCGCCACCGCGTACGTCGCCGATCGCGTCGTGTTTCTCGGCCAGCTTCCGCAACCCGGCGAATAATTCACCCCCTCGCGCTGCGGCGTTTTCCCAAACCCGCAGCCGGTTGATCTCGGACAGAGCAGCCAGTGCCGCCGCTGCCCCAACCGGATGACCGGAGTAGGTGTAGCCCTGATCGACCGATGCCAGCCCCGTAGTGTCCTTTTCGAAGACTTCAGCGACAGAGCCCGAAATCATTGCCGCGCCGAACGGAAAGTACCCGTTGGTGATCGCTTTTGCTGTTGTCATGATGTCCGGCTGAACGCCCCAATGTCGCGCGCCGCTTTCGCTGCCAGTTCGACCAAATGCGGTAATGATTTCGTCAGAGATCAAAAGAATACCGTGTTTGGCACACACCTCACGCACCATGGGCATGAAGCTTTTGTGCGGTGGGATCACACCCCCTGCCCCCAGAACCGGCTCCATGATAAACGCCGCAACCGTGTTCGCCCCTTGAAAGGCGATCTCGGCCTCCAACGCATTGACGCAAAGTTGCGCCAGACGCTCGGGGTCCGCCTCATCAAACGGGTTGCGATAGGTCCAGGGTGCGGGCACGTGGAAACAACCCGGCATCATCGGCTCATAGACCGCGCGAAACTTTTGATTGCCGTTGACGGATGCAGCCGCGAAATGTGTGCCGTGATAGCCCTGCTTAAGGCTGATGAACTTGGTGCGACCGGCATCGCCCCTCACCTTGTGATATTGCCGTGCAAGCTTCAGCGCAATTTCGACAGAGTCCGATCCACCCGACGTAAAGAACGCGCGGGTCAAACCGTCAGGTGCGAAAAACTGCGCCAGCTCATAAGACAGCTCAATGGCTTTGTCATTGCTGGTTCCGCGAAAGGTCGAGTAATAGGGCAACGCGTTCAATTGATCGGCAATGGCCTGTTTCACCGGTTCGCAGGAATAGCCCAAATTGACGTTCCACAGCCCCCCCACGGCATCCAGCGCTTTGTGACCATCAACATCGATAATGCTTACACCTTCACCGCCATTCAAAATGGTCGGCGGGTTCTTTTGACTGTCGGCAGGATGTGCCATCGGGTGCCAGAAATAACGGGCGTTGTTTTCCTTCAGAAAGTTCGAGTCTTTCATGGTGCGGGCCTCCGGAAGTATCGCTTACCCTGGGTCACGGGTGGAATTCGGTTGGAAAGGTGTCGGGCAACTGACCGCCAAAATCTGCGGTCAGGTCCGTCGAAAGATTGTGCAATGCAGACAGAATGGATGGCAGGCGGTCGTCGGTGGCGCGACCTTCAGGCACAGCAATTGCAATGGTCCCCAGAGCGACTTGATCAATGCCAAAAATCGGCGCGGCGTACCCAAAGACGCCCTCTTCATAGCTGCCGTTGCTGTTGGCCCAGCCTAAGGCGCTGATCCGCGCAACCCGTTCTTTGATGATTTCAGGATCAATGAGCGTGGCGTCCGTGAAGCGCGCCTGCTCTTTGTGATCCAAATCTTCCATCAGACTGGGTGGGCCAAAACTGAGCATACAAAGACCCGAGGCCGTTGCATTGATCGGCAGGATCTCACTGGGGTCAAGGCTGACGCGCACGCTGTGCCGCGTTGTTTCAACCACCAATGCGGTTTGCAGCCCGGTCTTTTCCAACAGTGACAGATGCAGACTTTCCCCAACGCGTTGCATCGCCATTTGCATTTTCTGGCGCGCACTTTCGATGCCTGGCCGCGCGATTTCACGCAGCGCTGCCAGGCGCAAGGCCGCCGGTCCGATAGCATAGGACTTGGTCATAGGATTCTGTTCGATCAGACCGTATTCCTCAAGCGCACGCAGGTGGCGCAGCGCGGTTGCCTTGTTCAATCCGGACAGTCGCGCAAAGTGACTCAGCCCGATTTCCGGTCGCGCGCTTGAAAAGTAATCCAGCATTTTTAAGGCATTAAGGGCTGTGCCCATTTGTTTCACTTCCTCTTACTCAGGGAATACTTGACAGAACTAACTTAACAAAGCAACATAATTATTGTTAACGCGGATCAAATAATGAACCATGTATGGGAGGAGTCAATGAAGAAATTTCTTACTGCTGCGGCTTTAGTGGCATCAGCTACCGCTGCACTGGCCGAGTACCCCGAAAAGCCGGTCAGCTTTGTGGTGCCGTGGCCTCCGGGCGATCTGGAAGATGTTCTGACGCGAATGATCGCCGATGAATTTCAAGCCATGTACGGCGTTCCAGCCGCTGTCGTGAACAAACCCGGTGGTGGCGGTGGTCCGTTCCCGGGTGCCGTCGAGGTGGCAACCGCCCCTGCGGACGGCTACACCATCGGGTCTTTTGTCATCGGCGTGCCGGTCATTGGTCCCGAAATCGGCATCCCCGAACTCAACCCCAACCCGTTTGATCCCATCGGGATCTTCCTGACCTATCCCTTCGTGATCGCAGCCAGCAAGGATGCGCCTTTCTCAAGCTGGGAGGAGTTGGCGGAACACGGCAAGGAAAACGACGTCGCACTTGGCCATTTCGGTTCCGTTTTACCACCGACCCAGGTGACCTTTGCCGCAGCCGTCAGCAGCGGGTTCGATTTTGCCAGCGAAGCGGCGTTTGATGCGCTGGACTGCAACACTTTGGCATCGGGCGACGTCGACGTGATCAACACCACCCTTCAGCTTATCCTGCCCTGTCTGGATCAGGTGAACGTCCTTGCCAGCATCGGCGGCGAGCGGATTTCGCTGGTGCCCGATACACCAACAGTCGTGGAACTAAACCCGGATCTGCCTTTGGCCCTGTGGAACGGATTGTTTGTCCACAAGGACACCCCAGCGGACGCCCGCGAAAAGATTTCGGCGGCGGCTCAAAAGGCGCTGAGTTCTGACAAGGCAAAACAATTGGCCGAGGAAACCGGTGCCCTGATTTATTGGCAGGATCCGGATGCCTCCAACGCTCAGATCGAGCAGGACAAAGCCTCGTTCGCCAAGATCGAAGAGATCCTGGGCGAATAAACCGGAACGGGCCCGGCACATTTAACACTGCCGGGCCTATTTCCATCCAACAGGAGGCCACGATGATTGCAAAGACCTTGCAAGACATGTTCCGGCGCTATCGACGCCCCGGGGACATCGTGTTTGCCACTATGTTCTTTGTGTTCTCGCTGTTCCTTCTCAGCCAGCTTGGAAGCGAAACTCAGGTCGTCAAACGGACAAAGTGGTTTGCGCAGCCTGCTTTGTGGCCAACTTTCGCGATCTGGGGCATGGTTGTGTTCAGCGGTCTGCATTTGCTGAGCTCATTCCTGTCACCACGTATTCCAGGCCGTTTGCGAGAGATCACGTTTTGGCTGAAATCGCTCGAATATGTTGTCTATTTTCTGATTTACGTTGTTGCTGTTCCATGGCTTGGGTACCTGCCCTCCACCATGCTGTTCGCCGCCCTTTTGACGGTCCGCCTAGGGTTTCGCTTGCCCGGGGCCTTTTGCATTGCACTCATCTTCGGCGCGGTGGTCGCAATCGTCTTTCGGGCGCTGCTGCAGGTGAACATCCCCGCGGGTCGCGTTTATGAATACCTGCCCGACGGGCTGCGCGCCTTTGCGCTGACCTATCTATGAGGCCGCAATGGACGATCTGATTTCCGGCTTTGCAATTCTTGCCCAGTGGCAAGTCATGGTGGCGCTGATTATCGGCTCTGTCGGGGGCGTTATCATTGGCGCCTTGCCCGGCGTGGGCGCCGCCGTGGCCATCGCGATCCTTCTGCCTGCTACATTTGCTTTCGAACCCATCGTAGGTCTAACCCTTCTGCTGGGCATCTACGGGTCGTCCATGTATGGCGGCGCAATCCCGGCCATTCTGATCAACACCCCAGGCACGGCCGTGAACGCCCTGACCACCTATGACGGCTATCCCATGACCAAACGCGGCGAAGGCCATCGGGCCTTGTCGCTGGCCTATTCAGCGTCGTTCTTTGGTGGCATTTTCTCGATCCTTTGCCTGATCGTCCTTTCGCCCGTTCTGGCCTGGGTTGCCCCGCATTTCGGCAGTCGCGAGATTTTTCTGGCCGCTTTCATGGGTATTTTACTCGTGATCCTGGCCCATCGCGGGCAGACTTTTTCCGCCGCCATGCTGGCGTTTTTCGGAATTTTTCTGAACACGGTGGGGCTTGAGCCTGTCAAATACACGCGACGTTTCACCTTTGACCAAACCTGGTTATCGTCGGGCGTCGATCTGATCGTTGTTGTATTGGGCCTGTTTGCCATCAGCCAGGCGCTGCTTTTGCTGGTCGACAAGGAACACGCCCCCGGCGAAGCACATGTTCGCGGCAATATATTTACCGGCCTGAAAGAGCTTCTGGGCCTGAAGCGCATCGCCACCGTGTCGTCATCACTGGGCGTTCTCATGGGTATGGTGCCGGGCACCGGCGAATTCACGTCCCAGTTCCTGTCTTACACCTACGCTCAGAAGACTTCGAAAAATCCCGATGCGTTTGGCAAAGGATCACCCGAAGGCCTGGTGGCATCTGAGGCCGCCAACAACGCCGTTCCGGGGGCTGCAATGATCCCGCTTTTGGCTCTGGGTATTCCAGGTGAGGCACTGACGGCGATGATGCTATCGGTTTTCTACGTTCACAACGTGATCCCAGGCCCTCAACTGTTTGCAGAACAGATGGATTTTGTCATGGCGCTGTATATGGCGTTGATCCTTCTGAACGTGGTCGTTCTGATCTTTTTACTGTTTTCAACCAATCTGCTGCTGAAAATTATCCAGATCCCTACCCGATTTCTGGGCATTATGATCCTGACCCTTTCATTTGTGGGCGTGTACAGCCTGCGAAACTCGATCACGGACTGCGCGATTGCTGCCGGGTTCGGTGTTTTCGGCCTGATCCTGAAACGCCTGAACCTGCCGATCGTGCCCATCATTTTGGGTATGGTTCTGGGTGGGATCATGGAGGTCAAACTGCGCAGCGCCATGGCTCGGGTGAAATCACCGCTTGATTTCATCGACCGGCCCATAGCGGCAATCCTGTTTGTGATGATCCTGGGGATCATTCTTTTGCACATCCGCTCTCTGATCCAGGAACACAAAGACCGCGTCAAACCGCAACCGGTTCTCGACGAAGACACTACTCAGCAAGGATAACGCCTCATGGATCAGTTCTCGATTGACGCGCTGCGCACTCAGGAAATCACTCCGCGCGGACATTTCATAAACGGCCGCTTTCAGCAAAGCGAAACCAGCGCCCAGCATCAAGTTCATTCACCGATCAACGGTCAGCCACTGGCACTGATCGCCGAAGGCAGTGCCGCAGATGTCGACGCCGCCGTACGTGCGGCGCGGGTATCGTTTGAAGATGGGCGTTGGTCACGAATGGCCCCTGCGGGCCGTAAGAAAGTGCTGCTGAAGCTTGCTGATCTAATCGAATCCCAAGCGCTGGAGATTGCTGTTCTGGGTGTTCGCGACAACGGGACCGAGATCAACATGGCCTATAAGGCCGAGGCGCTCTCGGCTGCGGCAACGTTCCGGTATTATGCCGAAGCCATCGACAAACTGTACGGCCAGATCGCCCCCACGGGCGACGACGTTCTGGGTCTGATACATCACGCACCCGTCGGCGTTGTCGGCGCGATTGTGCCGTGGAATTTCCCTTTGATGATCGGTAGCTGGAAAATTGCCCCGGCGTTGGCGGCAGGCAACTCCGTGGTCTTGAAACCCGCAGAAAGCGCTTCGCTCAGCCTGTTGAAAATCGCCGAACTGGCAGCTGAGGCCGGGGTGCCAGACGGCGTGTTCAACGTGGTGACGGGGCGCGGGCCAATTGTGGGCGAAGCGTTGGCGCTGTCGATGGATATCGACATAATTGTCTTCACCGGGTCCGGCGCGACAGGAAGGCGGCTTTTGGAATATTCCGCACGCTCCAACCTAAAGCGTTGTTATTTGGAACTGGGGGGCAAATCGCCGAACATCGTCTTTGCCGATGCCCCGGACCTTGCCGAAGCGGCCAAGGTTTCAGCCGCTGGTATATTCCGCAATTCGGGCCAGGTCTGCGTCGCCGGATCGCGCCTGTTGGTCCAACAGGAAATTTACGAGGACTTCGTCTCCGAAATCACCCACCACGCCTCAGCCTTTCGCGTTGGCGATCCGTTGGACCTGAACAGCCAGATCGGCGCGGTTCACAGCCTGTCCGAGTTGCAGGCCAATCTGGATTTCGTGACCAAAGCCGAAGCGGAAGGCGCTGAGCGCCGCACAGGTGGCGCCCGTATTCTGACCGAGACTGGTGGTTATTACATGGCGCCGACCGTCATGGCCGGGGTGAAAGAAACTGACACGCTGTTCCAAAACGAAGTCTTTGGCCCTGTTCTGGCCGTCACGCCCTTCAAGGACGAAGAAGACGCGATCCGTCTGGCAAACGCGACCGTTTACGGGTTGGCTGGTGGGGTCTGGACCTCGAACTTGGGCCGCGCACATCGCATGGTCGCAGGCATTCGTGCCGGGGTTGTCCATGTGAACACCTATGGTAGCGCAGACCTGACTGTTCCCCTTGGTGGCGTGCGCCAATCCGGCAACGGACACGACAAGTCGCTGCACGCGATCGAAAAATACTTCGACCTGAAAACCGCCTGGATCAAACTCTGATCGCTGAGGGGTAAGGGAGGCACAAATGACAAATAAGACTATCCTGTTGATCGGCACCTATGACACCAAAGAACCCGAAATGCGGTTCATCGAAGAGGCAATTCAAACGCAGGGTGCCGATGTGTTGACGATGGATGTGTCCGTTCTGGGAGACCCCTCTGCGCCAGTTGACATCTCAAAACATGACGTGGCCGCGGCTGGTGGCATGACAATTGATGAGGTCATCGCCCAGGGAGACGAAAACAAAGCCTTCCGCATCATGTCTGCCGGGGCCGCTAAAGTGGTTGCGCGGGCCTATGCCGACGGACGGTTTGACGGGATGCTGGCCACCGGTGGCACAATGGGCACCGACCTTGCGCTGGATTGTGCGCAGGCGCTGCCGATGGGTATGCCGAAATACATCGTCTCAACCGTCAGCTTCTCACCGCTTATCCCACCACATCGGCTGGCACCCGATATTCAGATGATCCTTTGGGCGGGCGGCCTCTACGGCATGAATTCAATCTGTCAATCTTCGCTCAGTCAGGCGGCTGGAGCCGTGGTCGGCGCGGCAAAGGCTGCGATCGTACCGGACCGCAGCAAGCCGCTGGTTGGCATGACCAGCCTGGGATCATCCTGTCTTCGGTACATGAAGACCCTCAAACCAGCACTGGAAGAGCGCGGTTTTGAAGTGGCCGTGTTCCATTCCACAGGAATGGGCGGCATGGCCTTTGAAAAACTGGCCAGCGAAGGCGCGTTCGCCTGTGTGATGGATTTCTGCATGCAGGAATTCGGAAACCTGATGGCGGGTTCTGTCGTGTCCAGCGGTGAGGACCGGGTTACCAATGCCGGGCGCATGGGTATCCCGCAGATGGTCGCCCCCGGCGCGTTGGACTTGCTGGATTTTGCGGGCTGGCAGGACATCCCCGAACACTATGCCGATCGCCCTTTTCATGAACACAACCGGTTGATCAAAAGCTCGGTCTTCAACGGGGCCGAACGGCGTGCCTGGATTCGGGAACTTGCCAATCGATTGGGCGCGGCCAAGGGGCCTGTGCATTTCTTTTTGCCGCTGCAAGGCATCGAGGCCTGGGACAAGAAAGGCGAAGAGGCGCATGACCCACAGGCCCTGGCGGAAATGATCGACGAAGCTCGCCAAGTGATGCCGGATCAGGTGCCAATGACTGAACTGGAAGCCCATATCAACGATACGGCGTTCTGCGACGCCGTTTTGGCGCTTTTCGATGAGTGGGTCGAACGTGGCATCGTGACATCCTCGCCTTAGCCTTCACGACCAACGCAAGTGCCTAGACCACTGGTTTGATGCAGTTTCGCTGGCGATCAGGCCCTTAAAGCACACGCCCACTTTGCATGAAATTCATTCACAAAAATCGGCTAATAATGGAATTGAGCTAAAACTTGACCCTTTCTAAGATGCGCGGGAAAACACCTTATCTAGGACGCGCTTATGCGGCGAACACGATCAAGAAGGGCCCCCGGTTCCGAAACTCCAAAGCTGACAACGCCGCCCGTCGGAGGGCGGTTCATGCCACTGGACAACAGCAAACTGGCCCATATCACCGATACGGCGTTTGATATTCTGGAACGGATTGGTGTGTCCGGTGCGCCGGAGGACATTCGCGTATTGGCGTTGGAGCATGGCGCAACGGAACGGGACGACGGGCGCATCACCTTTTCGCGCTCTTTGGTTGAAGACATAATCGCGGGGGCGTGTAAACGCGTAGAACTGCCCGGATTCATTCGGGATCGCGGGATCGAGATTGGAGGCGGCCGCGTCCATATCGGTACCGGCGGTGCAGCGGTGCAGGTGCTGGACGCCGCTACAAATTCGTTTCGCGACAGCACGTTACAAGACTTGTACAGCCTGATGCGCATCGTTGATGCCTGCAACAACATCCATTATTCCCTGCGTCCCGTTGTGGCGCGGGATCTGGAAGACCCGCTGACGCTGGATATCAACACGGCATTTACCGCGATGAAGGCGACTTCGAAACCTATTGGCACAAGTTTTTTCGAGCCCGCCAACGTGCCCTCCGTGGTTGAAATGTTCGACGCGGCTTTGGGCGGCGACGGAGCCTTCAAGGCGCAACCCTTCTGCTTTGCGTCCGTCTGCCACGTGGTGCCACCGCTGACGCTGGCCGAGGAAGCCTGCGGGGTGATGCGTGAATGCGTGCGACTTGGAATGCCGCTACAAATCTGTTCCGCAGCGCAAGCTGGGGCCACAAGCCCGGCCGCGCTGGCTGGCGCCTTGGCGCAGGGTTTGGCGGAATCCTTGGCCGGTCTGGTGCTAGTCAACATGATGCAACCGGGCTTTCCCTGCATTCTGGCCTTCCTGCCCTTTATCTCTGATCTGCGCACCGGCGCCATGACCGGCGGTTCGGGCGAGGCTGCGGTCGCCAACGCTGCTGCGGCGCAGTTGCTATTGAACCTTGGCCTGCCTTCGACCGTGTCAGCAGGTATGACAGATGCCAAGACAGCCGATGCACAATCGGGCTATGAAAAGGGATACACTATCGCGCTCGCGGCACAGAGCGGAGCCGATATGATCAACCTGTCTGTTGGTATGCTGGGCTCGATCATGGCCGCCAGCAATGAAGCACTGGTCATAGACAACGACATGTGCGGGGCCATCCTGCGATCGGTGCGCGGCGTGGAAATGTTCGAAGGCTCGATTGATCTGGACATGATCGAACAGGTCGTGACCGGCGAGGGGCACTTCCTCGGCACTGCTCAGACCCTGGATCTGATGACCAAGGAATACGTCTATCCGTCTTTGGGCGACCGCCAGAGCGTCAATGACTGGCTTGAAAGTGGTGCGCAAACTGTCTGGGACAAGGCCATAGCCCGCGTTGCCGAGATCGAAGCACAGCCCGCACCGTCCCATCTGCCCGCCGACATCGAGGCCGCCCTGCGCGCCCGCATGCCTATCCACTTGAAAGACTAAGCACATGAAAAGCCAAGCCAAAGTTGTGATCATCGGGGGCGGCGCGGTTGGTGTCTCGACCCTTTATCATCTTGCCAAAGCCGGGGTGACCGACACACTGCTGATCGAAAAGAACGAATTGACCAGCGGGTCGACCTGGCACGCAGCGGGCAACATCCCCACCTATGCCAACAGCTGGGGCGGGATGCGCGCGGGCAATTATGCTTGGCGGCTGTATAAGGATCTGGCGGAAGAGGTCGATTATCCGATCACCTACCGCCACACCGGCGCGTTCTGGCCCGCCCACACGCCCGAACGCATGGACCTGTTCCGCCATCTTGTCGGGGTTTCCAAGGGTCTGTGCTATGACATGGCGATGCTCACCCCGTCCGAAATGGATGACATGCACCCTTATTTCAGTTCAGGCGACAGCATCATCGGCGGCATCCTTGACCCCTATGAGGGCGATGTGGACCCTTCGCAACTGACCCAGGCCCTGGCCAAAGGCGCTCGGGATAAGGGCGCGGCGATTGCGCGGTTCACCACAGTCACCGGCATCTCACGCCGCGCTTCGGGCGAGTGGGAGGTTCAGACGGACAAGGGCAATGTTGTCTGTGACATCGTGATCAACGCCGGGGGCTATTACGGTCGCCAGGTGGGTGAGATGGTCGGCCAGAAACTGCCCGTCGTAACGCTGGAACACCAATATTTGGTCACCGAAAGCCTGCCGGAACTGGAAGCGAACCCGGAAAACTTCCCCCTCGTCCGCGACCCGGACATCATGTATTACCTTCGGCGCGAGCGGAACGGGTTGCTGCTGGGCTCTTACGGACACGAAGGGCGGCCCGCGTGGCTGGACGGGATGCCCGATTGCTTTGCCAACCAGCTTTATCCCGACAGCGTCGACGACATCGCCGAAATCCTCGAAGCCGCGCTGGAACATGTGCCGTTATTGGGCGAGGCCGGGGTCAGCCGCTTCGTGAACGGCCCGATACCTTACAGCCCCGATGGCGCGCCGCTCTGTGGTCCGGCCTTTGGTCTGCCGAATTTCTACCACGCTTGCTGTTTCCCGGTGGGTATCACCCACTCAGCAGCAGCGGCGAAAACCCTGACCGAGTGGATTACCGAGGGCGAAACCGAATGGGACATGTCCTTCTGGGATCCCCGCCGCTTTGGCAAGGAATGGGCGACCTTCGATTACACCGTCAAACGCTCGAGCGAGTTGTACGAACATCAATACGCGATCCCCTACCCACATCGTATGTGGAAATCGGGTCGTCCGGTGCAGACCACGCCGCTTTACGATACGCTCAAAGACAAAGGCGCTGTGTTTGGGCAGATTGCCGGATGGGAACGCGCTTTCTGGTTCCAGACAGATCAAATCAAGAATGACGGGCAGCTGGGTTTCCATCACGAGGTCTGGCACGATGCGGTCAAAGCTGAATGCGAAGGCGTGCGGGACCGAGTTGGTGTGATGGATCATGGCGGCTTCACTCGGTATGAAGTCGAAGGACCAAAAGCCACCGAGTTCCTGAACTACGTCTTCTGTGGTGCAATGCCTGGCGTGGGCCGGGTCAAGCTGTCCTATATGCTGACGCCCAAAGGCAAGATTTGGTCCGAAGCCACCATCGCGCGGCTGGATGAAAACAAATACCTGCTCTGCGGCCCGACTCTGGCCGATCAGCGCGATCACGACTGGATGTCGAAATTCCTGCCGGGCGTGGGCGTGACCCTGACCCGAGGTTCGGATTTTGACGCTGCCCTAATGGTCATGGGGCCAAAATCCCGCGACGTCCTGCAACCCCTGACCCAGGATGATCTATCAAAAGAAAACGCGCCTTGGATGTCAGTTCGCGAAATCACTGTTGCGGGTGCTTCGGTCATTGCCCTGCGCGTGTCTTATGTCGGAGAGCTGGGTTGGGAGCTGCACATGCGCAACGCCGATCTGGTCCGCGTCTACACCGCCATAATGGATCAGGGCACTGAACACGGTATTGTCGAGTTCGGCTCTTACGGGCTGAACGCCATGCGGCTTGAGAAAGGCTATCACGGCTGGCGCGCGGATTTCGGTATCGAATACACCGCCTTTGATGCAGGGCTGGATCGTTTTGTCAGTAAAAAGAAAAACAGCTTTGTTGGACGCGACGCGTTTCTGGCGCAGGCTGAGCAGCCGAAGGATTACCATTTCACCGCCTTCGTACTCGACGGCCACGGCGCCGACGCGCTGTCTTCCGACCCCATCTGCCGCGACGGCAAGCCCGTAGGCTATGTCAGCTCGGGCGGCACCGGGTTCCGCATCGGCAAGCGGGTCGCTCTGGGCTATTTGACCGAGGCGGCGCAGCCCAGTGATTTATACCAGATCGAAGTGCTTGGCGTTCCGGTCAATGCGACTGTGGCGACCGTGCCGTTCTACGATCCTGAAAACGACCGGTTGCGGGGATAAAACCCATGGCGAAATCTCTTCCGACGGACGTTCAGGTCGCCATCATTGGCGGCGGCATTGTCGGCTGCGCGACCGCTTATCACCTTGCCAAGGCAGGCTGGTCCGCCGCCTTGTTCGAGCGTAAGAAACTGACCAGCGGAACGACATGGCACGCCGCAGGTCTGGTCAGCGAAACGCAGGGGGTTCCGGTCACGTCGGCGCTGGCGAAGTATGGCCTCGACCTGATGGAAAGCCTTGAGGATGAGACCGGGCAGAAAACCGGTTTCAAGCGCAACGGCTCGATGACCGTGGCGCTGACCGAGGCGCGTATGGAGGAGTTGCGGCGCAAGGTCGACTATGCCCATGGATGCGGGTTGCGCGCAGAAGAGATCAGCCTGACCGAGGCGCAGGATCGCTGGCCTCTGCTGTCCGTCGACGGTGCAAAGGGCGCGTTCTGGTTTCCCGGCGACGGCTATACCAATCCCATCGACACGACGATGGCTCTGGCCAAGGGCGCGCGGGCCCACGGCGCGCAGGTTTTTGAAGATACCAAGGTCACCCGCGTTGTGATCGAAGGCGGTCGCGTTGTCGGCGTTGAAACCGCCGAAGGTCTGGTCAGCGCCGAGCATGTGGTCAACGCCACCGGCATGTGGGCGCGCGAGTTTGGCCTGACTCATGGGGTGCAGATTCCGCTGCATTACACCAACCATTACTACGTTGTGACCGACCCGATTGAGGGTGTGACCGGTGACTTGCCTGTCCTGCGGGTGATGGACGAATACGCCTATTACAAGGAAGAGGCGGGCAAGCTTCTGATCGGTTGTTCCGAGCCAAACGCAACACCGTGGCTGCCCAAGGACGGTTTGCCCGAGACGTTCGAATTCGACGAACTGCCCTGCGATGAGGAACACCTTTTTCCCATCCTTGAAGCCGCGATGGAGCGGGTTCCAGCCTTGGCTGAGTCCGGTATCCGCAAGTTTTTCAACGGGCCGGAGTGCTTTACCCCCGACGCCAAACACTATCTGGGCCCGGTTCCGGATGCGGCGGGCTATTGGGTCGCCGCGGGTTTCAACTCAACCGGAATCCAGAACGGCC
The DNA here is from genome assembly GCF_013034545.1 of Ruegeria sp. HKCCA5763. Taxonomy (NCBI): domain Bacteria; kingdom Pseudomonadati; phylum Pseudomonadota; class Alphaproteobacteria; order Rhodobacterales; family Roseobacteraceae; genus Ruegeria; species Ruegeria sp. HKCCA5763. The sequence continues at coordinate 225,060 of NZ_WQGF01000004.1, read as the reverse complement.
CCGGCGCGGGCATGGCGCTGGCCGAATGGATCATGGCCGGTCACATGACCATGGACCTGACCGATGTGGACAGCCGCCGCATCGTGCCGGGCCTGAACGCGCGCAGCTATACCGCGACCAAGGCGGCCGAAACGCTCGGCCATGCTTATGAGATGCATTGGCCCTACTTGCGCAAAACACAGGCGCGCGGTCTACGCCGGACGCCTTACTACACCCACCTGCGCGACGCGGGCGCACAATTCGGCAGCGCCAATGGCTGGGAACGTCCGCTCTACTATGGGCGCGAGATGACGGATGGCTTCGGATGCGAGCCGTGGTTCGACGATTGGCAGGCCGAACATCAGGCTCTGCGCACTAATCTGGGCTGCATCGACCTGACCTTTGGGCGGTTCATCGTCGACGGGCAGGATGCCGAGGCACAGATGCAGCGGCTCTGCGGGGCTAATATGGCCGTGACACCAGGCGCGCTGGTCTACACCCATATGTTCAACCCGCAAGGCGGGATCGAGGCAGACGTAACCGTCGCACGCCTGAATGCAAACCGCTACATGGTCATGGCCTCGGCCGGGGCTGAGCCTCAGACGGACTACTGGCTGAAAAAGCAGCTGGCAGGTACGGATGTATCCGTGGTCAACGTGACCTCGTCCGAGGCAACACTGGCCCTGATGGGACCGCGCGCGCGGGACTTTTTAGCCAAGCTGACCGATGCCGATTTGTCGAACGACACGTTCCCCTTTGGAACATGGCAGGCATTGAATGTCGGTCATGCTCCGATCCGGGCACAGCGGATCACCTATGTAGGTGAGCTGGGATGGGAGCTGCATGTCCCTGCCGAGTTCGCCCAGCAGGTGTTCGAAACAATCATGGCTGCGCCCGATGCACCGCGCTTATGTGGCGGCATGTCAGTTGACTCATGCCGCATCGAAAAGGGCTTTCGCCACTGGGGCCACGACATCGGACCACATGACAGCCCGGTCGAAAGCGGCCTGACCTTTGCCTGTGACTTCGCCACCGAGTTCACCGGCAAAGCCGCCATCGAAGCCCGCAAATCTGCGGGGTCTGCAAGCCGGTTGCTGTCTTTCCGGTTGGAAATCCCAGAGGCGCTGGTCTTTGGCAAAGAGCCGATCCTGTGCGACGGCCAGATTGTCGGGCGTTTGACCTCGGCCAGCTATGGGTGGACCGTAGGCGGTGCGATTGGCATGGGCTATGTCACACGTCCCGACGGGATGGCCATGAAAGAGCTTGCCAAACGCAGCTATCAAATCATGGTTGCAGGAAAAACCATCGCCACAACGGCGAGCCTGCGCGCACTTTATGATCCCGGAAACGAAAAGATGCGCGGTTAAGGAACCGCGCATCTCCAATATCTAACGCTGTAAACCTGTGGTGTCAGCCGTCCTGACCCATCTCTTTTACGGCAGCCAGAAGGCGCGCGATCTCTTTTTCGGTGTTATAATGGCAGAACGAGATGCGGATACAATCCGGCAAACCCAGCGGATTCAGTACGTTGCCGGAATAATGATCGGCCTTGCGCACATGGGTTCTGATACCCTGCGCGTTCAGAGTGGCGACCACATCCTCGGATGAATGGCCATCAACAACGATCGACACCAGACCTTCGCGCGCGGGGTTGTCCGCTCCGGCCAGAATTGTGACGTGATCCATATCGCGCAGACCTGGCAGGTTGCCAGTGCCATTGATGGCAGTGTTGGTCAGATGCGTTTCGTAGGCATGGATGGCTCGACCCGCAGCTTCGATCCGTTGGCGGGGTTCGGTTTCATCCGAAACCTCTCCACCCAGCCAGTCGAAATACGACACGACATCAGAAACAGTAGCATAAGAGCCGGTGTCTCGTGTGCCGAACTCCCAACCGGTTGCAGGAGCGTCGATCAACATGTCGTGCGGAACAGCACTTAGCTTGTCGGAAATCCACGCAATGCCATATCCGTGGCGTGAGAAAACTTTGTACGGTGAAATCGCATAGCCATCGACATTGTAGGCATCCAGATCCAGCTGCCCATGAGCTGCGTGCTGAATGCCATCCACGATGATCAGGCAATCCGGCGCAACTGCGCGAATCGCGCTCGAGATTGCGGCAACATCCATACCCATACCGGTCACGGGCGACGCATGCAGGATCGTTGCAACCGCCACGTCCGGAGTCATGAGTGCAGCATAGTCCTCGGGCGTGACCAAACCGGTATCGTCGTCATGTGCAACATTGACATAGTCCAGCCCGGCGATCCCGGCCCACCGGCGCGCAGCACTGCGAGTGGCGGGGTGTTCGATGGACGACCCGATCACCTTTGCCCCCTTTGGAGCGGTCAAACAGGCGGTTCGGATCAAGCGGAACAAAAGTTCTGTCCCGCTTTCCCCTGCAAAGAACTGACCCGATGACGCGTTCATGAAGACGGTCAGGTCTTGCTTGGCCTTGTTGATCACGTTCTGGGTACCCTGCCCCGCCGGGTTGATGCGACCTGGGTTGTCGGGGATTGCGGCATAAAAGGCTGAGGTTTCAGCCACGGATTTCAATGTCAGCGCACCACCAGCGTTTTCGAAGAAAATGCGCTCGCCCTGAAACGGGCAGCTGTCGACATGAGCAAAACGGTCACGGATTGCGTCGATAAGGGCGGGATTGTCTTGGATCATAGTTTAGTCCTGTGAGTTGTCAGAGCGCGCGGCTCACGATCGTGCGGCAAAGCTCGGCCACCGCGACATGGCTTTGGCGGGGAAACCCATCGACGCTGTCGTCGACGATCCCGTGGGTTGAATTGATCAGGCCGTTGGAGACCATGGTGTCCAGCAGAAGGGTTTCTCGGTTTGGTGTGTGCAGAAGTTTGGCGTTGCCCGCACGCGCTGCCATGGCAGCAGCAATCGCGGTACAGCCCCAATTGGAACAGGCAGCCGTCACCAATACATCACAGCCTGTCACAGCGCCGATCCCACCACCGCAACCACATTGGCATGTGTCTCCGTAGGGGACATGTGCCTTCACATGGTCGGCGACCTTACCCATGCCGATTTCGTTGCCACCATCGCCAACCGCCACTACTGGGATGCCGCGCTCAAGTGCCAGATCGAACAGGAAATCGACACGCGCGCGACCCATGCCATAGTCGATACCGCGCATTGAGTGATAGACGCCAAATTCATTGCGCCCGACACGCTCGGTCGAGAACAACAGATCAGGGTTCAGCTTGGCCAGAAGGGTCTCGGCCTGCGCCTTCCCGTCCGCATCATCGGTGGCGTAGGGAAGCATAACAATCGTGGCAAGGCTTTTGTCTGCCTTCGCAATCGCCGCCTGTTCCACCGTGACGGGAAAAAGCCCGGCAGCCTGACAGGTGTTCTGGATCGCAGGCAGCAGAGTTTCCTCGCACAGCATGACGCAGGTCACATTGCGGGCCAGTACCAGCGCGCGCGCAATCGCTGCCGCACCCGAGGGGCCATCGTTTTCACCCAGATCAGGCGTGATCCAGGCCCGCGAGACCGATCCGGTAGTCAACACAACTGTTCCACCCTCTGGCACTGCCATCAGCGCATCCGCAGCCGCCCCAACCAGCGACCGGCCTTCCAGCGCACGGGCTGCCTCGAACAGGTGCTCAACGCCGCGTTCGCCCATATCGATGTTCACAAGCTGTTCCAGTCGATTATCCAGCCGGGTGATCAAAGCCGTATCGGCCATTCACGTGTCTCCAAACAGTGTTGCCGCAAACCATTTCTTGTCGTGCAAATGCCGCGCAGTCTGGCGCATTGCCGACATCAAACAGTCAGCCACCGCCATTGCACCCCCAGCCCTCGCCACAGCACCCGATGTCGGTTTGAGCCGGATCGAGACACGCCCGCCGGGTTGCCCATGGGTGTTGACCGTGACAATCCCTTTGCTCTGCAGCATTAACATACCAATGGCCGCGGTCACCTCGGCTGGCACCAATTCTGACCTGTCGGCCCCGGCCATGCCCAGAACAATCTCCATCGCTTCCTGTTCATCGATCTTTGGACCAAGAGCCGACCGAGTGATGCGCCCTTGCCCCAGCACGCTGTCCAGCGCGTCGGCCAGGTCCTGACCATCCCGCGCCTCTTGCAGCAACAGATCGGGGGTAAATCCTTGCAGACTACGCATTGCACCCACGGCGACGGGGGCACGAGCCTCCATCCCAAGCTCACTCGCTTTCGCTTGCACAGGAACCAACGCCGCAGCCTCACCACACAGGACACCAGCGCGCGGGCCAGACAGGCCAGCCTTGTCTGCATTGGTGATAATCAAATCAGCCCCAAAGGACAGCGACGCTCCACCGCCGTACAGCACCGGGCGGAACCGCGCACCATAGGCGTCATCCAGGAACGTGACACAGCCCGCCTTGTTCCCAGCCGTAGCGGCGTCGCGGATCAGATCATCGCCAAGCATCGACAGTTCCGAGGTGACAGGCGTGATCACGAATAGCGCCGGGTTGTCTTCTGCCAGAGCCTTTTGCACTGCGTCCAGATCATGAACCTCTCGCACCGGCACGCCAGCCAGCCGTGCCCCGCGCAGAAGCGAGGCATGGCTGCGGTCGCCTGCGGCCACCAAAGAAAGCACCGGGTTGCCGCCTGAATGCGCCAACACAGTCGCCACGATCCCCGCGCTAGTGCGATTGACCACTGCCGCCGCCTCATGCCCCTGTCCACCCAGATGCGCGATAGCAGCCTTGCGCAGCTCTTCCCCGAACAGGCCAGGACCAATCCATTCCTCACACAGCAGGCTCAGATCGTCCGGTGTGGCGGGAAAAAACCGCAGGTTACCGGTACAGATAGCGATCTTGTCGATGCCTTCGCGGGCCACGAAATCTCTGGCCACGCGACCGGCCTGCGCCAACCTGCGCACCTCATCCCCCGAGCCCCGCAGCAGCGCCCCCCGAGCATATCCCACGCCCGGGTCAATTGCATTGCCGAACCGGTCCGTGCTCACGCGCCGCCCTCGATATTGATTGTGACGCATTTGCGGTATGTATATGCCTCTAGCGCTCCCTCAATCGAGTATTCGCTGCCCATACCCGACTGCTTGGTGCCCCCGTAAGACATCCCAGGGATTTGCCCGCCGCCCTGATTTACCTGAATCCAGCCTGCATCGATAGCGCGCGTCAGGCGCGTTATGCGGCTGACGTCATGGGTGAACAGGAAGGCTGCAAGACCATAGTGAGTGTCATTGGCCATAGCGATCACCTCCTCTTCGGTCTCGAAGGGGATCGCGACCATCACCGGGCCGAACACCTCTTCACGGGAGATGCGCCAATTGTTATCAACGCCGGTGATGATGGTGGGGTTCGGGCAGAAACCCGCCGGGTCTTCCGCTGGCGTTTCGCCGATCAGGAAGGTGGCCCCTTCTGCCTCAGCTTCGGCCACATAGGCGCGGATTTCACCATAGCGTTCCGCGTTAACCACCGCGCCCATATCCACGTCTGGATCCAGCGCATCACCCACTTTCAAAGCTGCCGATTTCTCGGCGACCTTCGGCATCAACTCATCCCAGATATCCTTGTGCACAAACAGGCGCGATCCGGCGGTACAACTTTGGCCCTGCCGCATGAACCGCATCGCGTTTGCCACCTGCTGCGCGGTGCTGTCCAGACGGCCATCGGCGATGGCGTCAGGGAAGACGATGGTCGGGGATTTCCCGCCCAGTTCCAGAGTAAGTTTTGCAATGCGATCAGCCGTGGCATGGCCAATTAACTTGCCCACATCGCTTGAACCGGTAAAGGACACCTTGTCGATACCCGGATGCGAAGCAAGCGCTGCACCAGCTTCCTCTCCCAACCCAGTGACCACATTAAAAACACCCGGTGGAAACAAGCCATCCGCAAGTTCAGCCAGTTTCAGGATTGCCAGGGGCGCATCTTCGGCAGGTTTCAACACCAGGCAGTTGCCGGTGGCAAGCGCCATCGAAATCTTCACCGCACCAAGCTGCAATGGAGAATTCCAGGGGATGATCGAGCCCACAACCCCATGTGGCTCGCGCGTCGAATAGCTCAGCAGTCCCGGGCCGAGCGGCAGGGTTTCGCCCTTTTGCTCAACCGCCACACCACCATAATACTTCAGAACGCCCGCCGCGCCCAATGCCTCTCCGCGTGACTGGGTTTTGATCGCATTCCCGCTTTCAGCAGCCAGCACGCGGGCGACTTCTTCGACATTTTCTTCCAGGCGACGGCCGAGTTCGGTCAACAGTTTGCCACGCTCGCTTGCCGCCAAAACGCGCCACGCTGGGAGCGCGGCACGGGCGGCTTCGACGGCCAAGTCGACCTCGGTTGACGTGCCGCGACCAACCTCGCAGATGGGTGCGCGACGCGAGGGATTTTCGACCACTAGTCGCCCTTCGGGCCAGTGCCATGCCCCGTTGATATAGCTTCCGGCCAAACCCGCTTCGGGCAGTTTCGGTTCCAGGTGTGTCGTCATCCCTGTTCTCCTTGGCAGGCTAGAGGTATTTCAGAATAAGTCGCGCCGCCTGGAGGGAGTTCAGCGGCGCAGCGACCGGGTGAGAGCTTGGATCTGACCCTAAAGCAAATCAGATCTTGGTGCGGACCACGGCCCACGCGTCGTCCAACGCGCCCTTGAACCGTTCAGTCGCAACATCAATCTCATCCTCATTGATGATCAGCGGCGGCATAAAGCTCATCCGGTCGCCAATCGCCCGCAAGTACAGACCCCGATCATGGGCAAAGTTCTGCACAAGTTCGCCCACTTTCCAAGAGGGATCGAAAGGTTCGCGGGTTTTGGCATCCTTCATCAGTTCGAAACCGCAGAACAGGCCAACACCCCGCACCTCGGCCACAAGCGGGTGATCGGCCATAGCGTGGCATTTTTCCAGGAACCGGGTCGAGACCCTGCGGACATGGCCGACCAGATCCATCTCGTCGTATATATCCAACGCCTCAAGCCCGACGGCAGCACCTACCGGGTGTCCGGCATATGTGTAGCCGTGACCGAACGTGCCAACCTCATCCGAGTTCTTCATCATGTCGGCGTAAATCTCATCCTTGAACATCAGCGCCGAGATCGGGAAAAACGCCGCCGACAGCGCTTTGGCACACGAGATCATGTCAGGCTCTAACCCCCAGGTCTGCGAGCCCCACATATTGCCGGTGCGACCAAAGCCGCAAACGACCTCGTCGGCCAGGAACTTGATGTCGTATTTACGTAGAACCGCCTGCATTTCTCGCCAATAGCCTTCGGGCGGCATCAGTGCACCACCGCCTGAGATGGCCGGTTCGGCAAAGAATGCCGCCACGGTTTCAGGGCCTTCCGCTAAAATCAGCTCTTGAAACTTGGCCGCCATTCTGGCCGAGAACTCTTCTTCGCTCTCACCGTCGATGTGGAAGCGGTAGTAGTTTGGCAATTCGGTGTGCTTGAATTCGGACAGCGGCAGGCCAAATTTGGCATGCATATGCGGTTGGCCCGACAAGGACACGGTGGCTATCGTGTTGCCATGGTAACCGCGTACGCGGCCAATGATCTTACGGCGATTGGGCTCGCCTTTGGCGGTGTTGGCGTACCACAGCAGCTTGATCGCAGTATCGTTCGCCTCGGACCCGGAACACTGGAACATTACCCGGTCCATGTCGACCGGAGCCATACCAATCAGGCGCTCACCCAATTCCGCAACACGTGGGTGCGAACGGTTGTAGAAGGTCGGTGCAAAAGGCAGAACATCCATCTGGCGTTTGGCCGCGTTGGATAGGCGCTCGTTATGGTAACCCAACGAGACGCAACCCAGCCCGGAAAACCCGTCGATGATCTCATGCCCTTCGCTGTCGTAGATGAAGACGCCCTTACCATGGGTGATCATGGTCGGGCCATTCTCGGCATGCTGACGCAAATTAGACTGCGGATGGACGTGATGCGCCTTGTCCTGTTCAATCGCGCGTCGGGCGTCAACGTTCATGGCGTATGCTCCAAAAGAAAACCTGCCGGGACTTCACCTTGTTATTGACTGAATTTCAATTTCGAAGTTTTTTGGTTTTTGTGAATATTTTTCAGGCTAAAAACACATGAAACCTCTCCTCGATCTGCGCCACCTGCAATTGATCCAAGCCATCAATGAAACTGGCCGGATCACTGATGCCGCCAAAAAGCTGGGCGTGACACCTTCGGCCCTGTCGCATCGTCTGCGAGAGGCCGAGCGCAGACTGGATGTGCCTCTGTTCACCCGAATGCACAAGAAACTGCGCCGGACGCCCGCTGCCGACTACATGGCAATCGTGGCCGAGCGCATCCTGACCGATCTGAGCCGCGCGGAAGAGGACGTGCGGCGCATGAATGCCAACGTACAACATGTCGTACGTCTGTCGGTTGAAGCCTACAGCAACTATCGCTGGCTGCCCTCGTTCATCAAGTTCATGAAGGCGCGCACCGACGGGATTGATATCCAAATCATGGCTGGCGCGCGCAGCGACCCGCTGAGCGGGCTACTAAACCGGCATCTGGACATCGCGATTACCTCTGGCACGGTCTCGCAAGCCGGGCTCAGCAGCATCAAACTGTTTGACGACCCTTTGCTTTACATCATGCCACCGTCACATCGTCTGGCGGATCACCCATATGTGGAAGGGTCTGATATCGTGGGTGAGCCATTTATCACCTATACCAAGATCCCAGAGCCTGACCGCGAATTCGCGCTGTTGTTCCGCCCGACGGACAGCTACCCGAAATGGGCTGCAACTGTCGAATTGCCCGAAGCGATTGTCGAGTTGGTTGCCTCGGATCTGGGTACCAGTGTGCTTTCGAACTGGGCGCTTCAGTCAGCGCTCAAAGAAGGCCGCATCGTTGGCGCTCAGGTTACTCGGGACGGTATTTCCGTGCCGTGGCACGCAGTATTAAGGTCAGAGGATATGGAAGATGGTGATCCGATTTTACAAATCGCCAAGTTGTTGTCGGAATGGTGCAGCCTGCCTGACTGTGGGTTTCACATAACCTGACTGCAATAGGTCTAAAGTGCGATGTCAGCTAATGACACAAGGGGTTTCTCGTTCTTGACATGACGGTCAATGAGTTTCCGTTGCTGTTTGCCCGTCGGGATGAACCCGGCAGGCTCTGGCAACACATCCGTTTGTTTCAGTTCTGGGAACAGCACGAAAATCTCTTCTCGCGCCTCAGCGCTAATCGCCTTGAGCGCTTCGGGCCCGGTAAACAGGCTCTCTGACGGCGCGCCTTCAGCAAAGATGATCTCGTGCCGGTCAAACAGCAGGTGGAAGTATTCGACTTCCTGGACAGTCTTGTCCACGTAAACCCCAGGAAGGCTTGTCAATTTGATAGCCGGGACAAGAACCTCTGGGACGCCAAACATGCGTTCGGCAATGGACGAGCGGACAAGCATTCGATGCTGCCGCGATATCAACAGATCCCTCTGCGGAAATCCGTTTCCCAGAGACCCGGCAAGAATTCGAACCGGGTATAGCTTTGGGTTGGCATGAAGCTCTGATTCAGCGACCCGCCGTCTGCCAATCCATCGCACAGGTTGAGGTCCATGTTGACGTGTAAGGACCAGATCCGACAGTGTAATCTGTTCGACCCGCTCTGGCCCGGTCGTCGTTGAAATCAATGTTGACCCGGTGAAACAAGGTACCAGACTGCTCTCATCGACAGGCGGCTGTCCCGAAGACCCTGGCCCTTCTGCGGATGAGATAACCTCAAGCGGCACTCCGCGCGGTGGGAAACTACCAACAAAGGCCACACCTTCGGTGGTGCCAAACGAAGGAGAGGAATTGTTAATGTTGACACCAAGAACCTGATAGGTTTGCCCGGTGCTGTTGTCACGCAGCGTGATGCTGTATTCAGCCTCGATACGCGTCCCATCGGCATAGGTCGTACCATCAAAGCTCTGAGCACCGTTTAAGCGCTGGTTCCCGTCATTGTCGTCAAAATCGGAGTCCGATCCGGCGTCTGACACGTTTAGATCCGTCAGCGGGCCATTGCCGATCGTTATAAATTGACCGACAAGGTTTGACCCATCACCCTGGGTGATACCGCTCAGGCTTTCACCTCCAGTGATCGAGACCTGGCTGGCAGCCAAAGCGTGTACGATATAGTCAGCCATGTCCCCTCAGCTCACTTGCGGAACGCTTTTTCAGGCTAAAGGATTGTCGGCTTCTTGCAAACAGGCACAACAGATAAACATTGACGGATTCGCTATTGACGGACATTTCGCCCAAAGCAGCGCTACGTGAAAAGAGTTACAATCCACGGTCTGGTATGCTGCGGGCAAGCACATTCTCCAGCGCCTCAGCGGCAGCCTCCAGATTAGTGCAGGCAATGACCCCGATCTCGGTCAGCTGATCGGTCACATCCACAGGCAGGCTTGTATTCGTGCCTTCTGGTATCTCGTTCAACCGACCGCCGATCAGAACCGGCACATCCAACCCGGCCTCTTCCAACTTTTGCAACAGTGTTTTTGAGTACCGCAACGCCACGCCATTATACGTGCTAAGTGCAATGGCATCGGCCGCGTTTTGTTTGACCAAGGCCACAATGTGATCCGGGTCGCTTGAAACGCCACCATCTATGACAACAAATCCTGCTTTGCCGAACACCAGATCCAAAAGCATCTTCCCATGCTCGTGCACATCTGTGGTTGCAGTCAGAATACGGGCAGAAGACTTGGCCAAATGGGCCACTGCCCGACCGGCTTCAGAGGACATGAAACGCGCGGCGGCTTCTTCTAGTTCGCGATATGTTGTAGCGCTTACAATGGGGGTTCTGCGACGCGGCGCATCTGGCCTTTCTTCACCTCCGCCAAAGGCTTGCTCCAAAGCGCGCCCACCGATGCGACGCAGGGCCAGCAGCATCTCAAAGGGATCGTCTGTATTGATGCCACCTTTTGACAATCCAGCAAGAACCCGATCTGCAAAACGCTGACCTTCGCGTAGCAGCATATCGCTGATCCGATCAATCTCAGTCATGTCAAACAGGGGCAGATACCCCTCTGCCAGCTCGGTCAACCTGCTCAAATGACATTGTGCGTCGCAAATCTCGGTCACGTCGGGGATGCGCTCATTCTCGCTTACTGGAACCGGGTTCAGCGCGTGCCCGCTTGGTCGCAACCGCTGCGCCACAATATCGGACAAAAGATACGAGGACAGCCCTGCATAGTTTTCGGCACGCGATCCTTTGTAAAGCACCGTTGCGCCATAGATCTGCGACCCCGGAACCCCATCGCTGATCTGCGCCAAGGCGCGTTGAAATGCCAGACGCGTCAGGGGTTCGGTAAAGTGATGGCCATAGCAAACAGCATAAGGCGCGCCGATCAGCCCGGTTACAATGTGCTTCTCAAGCAAAGCCTGACCCAAGACCGAGGTCAGGTCCTCGAATATTGCGGCGTATCCGTCATCCAGATTTGAGTGCACCAATACAGGAACAGGTTGCGCGGCAATCAGGCCAAGCGCCTTAACGGTAGCTTTTGTGGTCTCTATATCGTCTTGGTAGCCCGGCAGACGAAACGTGAAATACTGCCCCAGATTGCCGATCGTTGTGGCCCCAGCCGCAAGTGCAGCGCATGTGTTTTCCAGAGCTGCCGGAAACCCCAGCATGAAATCACCGAAATGCATCGCCGCGGGGCTGGCTTGTGTAAGACGCGCAAACGCGTCCGCGTCCTTTAGGATAACACCTGTTCCACGCACGTTTTCGGTTCTTTGATGTCTCGGAAACCCCATCGACCAATCCAGACACATACCAAAGCGATCAACCCGTGCACCGCGCTGGGCGCAGGTATCATACACCCTTCGGATGGCATCAATACTGTGGGACACGTCCCGAAATCCAAGATGCGCATGCTGCATAACCTGCCCGGACCGGATCATGGACTTCTTGTAGTCAATCTCGTTCTTGTACCCGGTCGCGACCTGGAAAGCACTGCTGCCGACACGCCAGTCCGACACCATTTTTTTACCACAGCTCAACAGCTCTGGGCCGCTGATCAGGTCCTGCTCTGGCAGAAGCGCCGCTCTGTCAATTCTGAGGTTTCGATCGTCCATTTCGCCACAATGGCCAATTCAGTGCAGCAGGCAAGTCTATTAACCCCAGCGATTTCCGGTGACGAAGGCACCTAGATACTCTCCCAAGGGAAACTGTCCAACCGTTCAATCCCTGTTTCGGTTACCAGCACCTGAGTTTCCAGTTTGACACTTTCCGAGCCCTCTTCCCCAACAAGACTTTCGACGCAGACGACCATTCCCGGCTCGATTACGCCCGACATGGCGGTCTCATCGAAATCGACATGCAACGGGATGACAGGCCATTCATCTGCCATGCCCACGCCATGGACCGCCAGCGAATATCGATAGTCAACATGCCGTTCAGGAATGCGCCAGCTTCTTTCGTTAAACTCGGCAAATGTCATCCCCGGCTTCAACACATCCAGGTTATGGTAGATCTGATCCACAGCCGTCGCATAGATCCGCCGCTGCGTATCCGTCATCGGGGTATAACCACAGGTCCAACTGCGGCTGAGGTCCGCGCAGTAACCGTACGGGCCAATCATATCTGTATCAAACGATATCATTTCACCCAATCGGCATACCCGGTCCGAACATTCTTTGTACCAAGGGTTTGTATTAGGACCGCAGGTCAAAAGCTTGGTTTCAAGCCAATCTCCGCCCGAACGTGCATTCTCAAAATGAAGATGGGCCCATAGCTCGCGTTCGGTTACGCCGGGAACTGAATGTTCGTAGATACGTGCCATCCCAGCTTCGCAGACGCGAATGGTCCAACGCATCAGTTCGATTTCGTCAGGGGACTTGATCGAGCGCGCGCGCTCCGTCAATTCACCCCCTTCCACGAAAGTTAGACCGCGCTTTTGAAGCGCGTGAAGTCCCGGGCCGTCCAGCCTGTCTGCAGCAAAGCGGCGATTGCCACCACCATGTTGGCGGATTACGTCAGCTATTTCATCAGCCCAACCTTCAACGCCAACAGGGGCTTTGTCGCCCTTTGTCATGAACATCCATGACACGGCGGTTCGAATTTCGTCGATACCGGGCAAACCATTGTTCAGGTGTTCACAGCCCTTGAACTCCCACAGGATTGCTGGGCCGCCCGCCAGGATCATCGCATAACGAACCGGATTGTGGCCCGTCCAAATCTGCATGTTCGAGCTGTCGACCGCATAGCGGATATTAATCGGATCATAGAGCAACAGACCTGCCACATCATGCTGTGCCATCTGCTGTCGCAATCGGGCCAATCGATAGGCACGGGCCGCATCCAGAGTGGCCTGTGGGACTGGGCTGATCAGCGGCTTATCCGCACCGTCGCGGTTCAGGTAGGTTAGCTTGCGCTCATCCTTGAAGGCAGGGCGCACCTGAGTCATGACACGGAACGCCCATAGAAACCAATTTGTTCTTCGGCGGAAAAATAAACGCCAGGGGTCTCATAAAACGAGAAAATCGCGATCACGCGTTCGGTGTCGCCTTGAACAGGTACAACACGGTGCGGTGTATTCACCCCACGGAACACATTAAGCGCGCCGGGCAACGGCATGATCCGTTTTACTTCCGGGTCCTTCCCGGCCAGAACAGCGACAACACCTTCATAGTTTTGGTCATCCGGCGTGCGCAGGTCTTTGCGATACTCAAGCTCACCGCCCACCTCAGGGGCCTGCAACAAGATCGTCGTCGTGAATTCCGAGCGGTCGAAATGCCAGTTCAACCCTTCGCCATCCCGTGTTGCCTGCACGTTCACACGCGCCATGGGGTCATCCATCTGATACAGCTTTTCTTTGCCCATTGTTGCAGCCAGAAAGTCGGCGAAGGGTTGCCATTCGTATACATCGATCACCGGGTTGCCCTCTAGCTGATCGGCGCACAGTGTATGGTTGACAGTCTGCGATTTGACCATCGCCGGATGCGCATCGTCGATGCCGGGCATATCATCTTTGAAGTAGACGTTGTGTTTACGCGCATGCCTGAATGAGACTGTGTCCAACGCGGGTTTCGCCGCATCTGCAGCTTGCTGTGCGATGCCAGGCTTAAAAAATCCTGGCAGGTTGAACATGCCGTCAGATGCCAGGTCTGCCCGACACTTTTTCACCAGTTTCTCGTATTCCCGGCTGTCAGGTCTGTGCAAAGGGTATTTTTCAAGATCCAGCAAGTGCTTCATCGCGCGTCCTCCTTTACTTCATTGAAGTTCAGTTTATGACAAAAGCAACCAGGAAAATTATTGGGTATCATAAGTTTTACTATGGGCTATGGGCACACTCTTCCGCCTCTGACCGCGTTGCGCGCCTTTGAAGCCGCAGCCCGATGTGGCAGTTTCGTATTGGCTGGGAAAGAACTGAGCGTCAGCTCGGCCGCGATCAGTTTACAGATCAAAACCCTTGAGGATCATCTCGGCAAAAAACTGTTCGTCCGCAAAGGCAACCGGATTTCGCTGACGGATGCGGGTGAAATGATGTACCCCAAGCTCGCTCGTGCCTTTGAGGAAATGTCTGAAGCCGCTCGGATCGTACGCAGCGATACGTCAACCCGGCAGTTGGTTGTCAGCGTGCTGCCGGCATTGGCTGAGTTGTGGTTTCTGCCCAAAGCCATCACGTTTACCGAAGAAACCGGAATATCGCTGGATGTTCGCGTTCAGGAAGACCCGATCGACTTTGAACGTGAAGCCATCGACATACGTCTGACCTATGGCTCGGCGCTTTATCCGGGTTACCGGGAAACTCGCCTGTTTTCAGATGTTGCGATACCGGTCTGCGCCCCCTGGTTCTGTGAAGCATATCCCAACATGGATGAAGCACTGACAAATGTCCCGGACAACAAATTCATCCACAACAAATGGGGCTCAAACTATGCAAGCGAGCCACTTTGGTCGGATTGGAGGCGCCAGGTCGAGTCTGATGCAACGCCGTTTTCTGATGCGGGTTTGACGATCAACGATTTGACCTTCGCCATCGCAACAGCCAAGCGGGGGGCCGGTATCGCGCTGGTGCCTTCCGTCCTGGCCAAAACGGACCTTGCATCGGGGCTACTCGTTATCCCGTCGAAACATGCCTTGAAAATGAAAAAGGACTATGTTTGCGTGATCCCGCATGCGCGTTTCGATACCTCTGCCGTCCGTCAGTTCAGCGCGCATCTGGCACTGAATTGGGCATGAGCGAGCACCGGCACACCGCTAGTTAATCAACGCTTGATCGCTTAGATGATGGTCTTTGCCCAGGGCAAGTCCCTGAGTATTTGTTTCGAATGTCACGTTCATAGCGCACAAAGGCAGAGGCTGCTCAGCGCGGCTGACCACCGATTGCCAATGTAATTTCGTGCGCCGCCTCAAGGACCATTTCGCCGAAGTAAGCAGCGTTCGCTTTGTTGATCCGCGCAGTGGGGCCAGAGACGGAAATACCCGCACATGCAACGCCAAATTGGTTTTGAATTGCCGCTCCGGTGCAGGACATTCCCTCGTAACGCTCCTCATCATCAAAGGACCAACCGCGTTGTCGGATCAGTGTAAGATCTTCAAACAGAGACGCCGTCGATCTATGCGTGCGATCTGTGTAAGGCTCAAACGTAAGGTCCGACGTCAGCCTGCCCAAGGCATCCTGGCTAAGCTCGGCCAGCAATGCCTTTCCGGTCCCCGACGCGTACATCGGCGTCCGCGCGCCGGGCGGGAAAAAGGCCCTGATCGGATTGCTGGTTTCGATCTGATTGACGAATACCACATGGCTTCCATCTGGCATTGCCATATTCGCCGTCTCACCCGAGTCGCGCATAAGCCTGCGCAGGATCGGTCGACCAATCTCAACCACGCTGTTGCGGTTCAGATAAGACGCACCAGTCCGATACGCCTCGATCCCGATCATCCATTCCTGGCGTTGCTCATCAAAACTGACATAGCCGCGGTTGGACAGCGTCGTCAGTATGCGATGCGTCGTAGCCGTTGGCACGCCCGTCTCGCGACTGAGGTCGCTCAGCGTGCAGCGTTCCAGCGTCGCCAGGGTCGTCAATGTCTCCAAAGCCCGGTCCAGGGATTGCAGTGTTCCGGCTGAACTTTCCTTGAACAGTGACTTGGGCCTGCCGCGCGGCTTTTTATGATTCTCCATGGGGATTTTCCTATGTGGTCCACAGCTCGCTTTTAGGCTTCGCTGCAGAATTTTTCAAATTTGAAAAATTTCCTCTCCAAAGTGAAAAACGATCTTACCCATGTGTTTCAATGCGCTAGGTAATTTTTTCGCTATGTGAAAAACATTTTCGAGAAAATTGCAAACCCCAAGCATTGGTAACATCATATTACCAAAGAGGAGGGGCAAGCCATGTCTCAACAAAACCCAGTTTTTATTCCGGGGCCCACAAATATCCCCGATCGTCTGCGTCTTGCGATGCAGGTTCAGACGCAAGACCATCGTGCGCCCGATTTTGTTGAAACGTTTGCCCCTGTGTTGGAAGACACCAAGCGGGTATTTGGGACAACCTCGGGCCAGGTCATTACCTTCCCGGCCAGCGGGACAGGCGGTTGGGAGGCCGCGATGACCAATACGCTCAGCCCTGGCGATGCCGTCCTCGTGGCGCGCTATGGCATGTTCAGCCATCGCTGGATCGACCTGTGTCAGCGTCACGGGCTGGATGTCCGGATCATCGAATGCCCATGGGGCAGCGGTGCTCCGGCGAACAAGTTCGCCGAGGCTCTGGCCGCCGACAAGGCCCATGAGATAAAGGCGGTTTTGGTCACCCATAATGAGACGGCGACTGGCGTACGTTCGGATATTGCAGCGGTACGTAGGGCAATGGATGCCAGCACTCATCCGGCGATGCTGTTTGTAGATTGCGTCAGCTCGCTGGCCTCGATGCCCTTCGCGTTTGACGACTGGGGCGTTGATATCGCGGTCTCGGGCTCGCAGAAGGGCTTCATGCTGGCCACCGGAATGGCGATCTTGTGTGTCAGCCCCAAGGCGCTGGCGGCGATGGAGACGGCACAACTGCCGCGCACCTTCTTTGACTTCCGCGACATGATGAATGCCAACGCGTCGGGCGGCTTTCCCTATACCCCGCCGCTGCAGCTGATCTATGGCATGCGCGAAAGCCTGAAAATGCTGTTCGAGGAAGGCTTGGACAATGTCTATGCCCGCCACTTCCGTCTCGCCGAAGGTGTGCGCAAGGCCACCTCGGCCTGGGGGTTGGAGCTGGTGGCGCAGTCGCCGGATCTCTACTCTGACACCGTCAGCGCGATCTATGTACCCGACGGCTTCGACAGCAATGCGCTGACGGATCATGCCTTCAACACATATGGTGTCAGCTTTGGCATCGGGTTGGGCGAGATGAACGGCAAGGCCTTCCGCATCGGCCATCTGGGCAGCCTGACGGACGTGATGGTTCTGTCCGGTCTGGCCACGATCGAAATGGCCATGGCCGATCTGGACTATCCGATCGAGCTGGGCCGCGGCGTGGCCGCAGCGCAGGAATACTTCCGCGCGGGCCGTGCCACACCCATGCAATCTGCAGCGTAAGGAGGCTCTGATGTTGGATGCAATGACCACAGCCGATTGCCTGACCATCGCCGATATGCGCGAGGCGCATGAGCGGATCAAACCCCATATCAACCGCACCCCGGTGTTGCGGTCGGAGTATCTGGACGATCTGACCGGCGCGCAGCTGTTCTTCAAATGCGAGAACTTCCAGGAGGCGGGCGCTTTCAAAGTGCGCGGGGCCTGCAATGCGGTCTTTGGCCTGAATGACGAGGCCGCCGAGCGCGGCGTCTGCACGCATTCTTCCGGCAACCATGCGCTCAGCCTGTCTTATGCGGCGGGCCGCCGGGGCATTCCCTGCAACGTGGTGATGCCGCGCACGGCACCGCAGGCCAAGAAGGACGCGGTGCGCCGCTATGGCGGGATCATCACCGAATGCGAGCCCTCGACCACCTCGCGCGAGGTGGTGTTTGCCGAGGTGCAGGCCCGCACAGGCGGCGAGTTCGTGCACCCGTATAACGACCCGCGCGTGATTGCGGGGCAGGCGACCTGTTCGGCGGAGCTGCTGGAACAGACCGACGGGCTGGACGCGGTGGTTGCGCCCATCGGCGGCGGTGGCATGATCTCGGGCACCTGCCTGACCCTGTCGAACCTGGCGCCCGAGGTGCAGATCTATGCCTCGGAACCGGAACAGGCCGATGACGCCTATCGCAGCTTCAAGGCTGGTCACATCATCGCCGACGACGCACCGATCACCATCGCCGACGGGCTGAAAGTGCCGCTGAAAGAAAACACCTGGCACTTTGTGTCGAACTTTGTGCGCGACATCCACACCGCCAGCGAAGACGAGATCATCGCCGCGATGAAGATCACCTGGAAATACCTGCGCATCGTGATGGAGCCCAGCTGCGCCGTTCCGCTGGCGACGATCCTGAAACACCCCGAGGTGTTCAAAGGCCAACGCGTCGGCGTGATCATCACGGGTGGCAACGTGGATCTGGACAAATTGCCCTGGACCCAGGGCTGAGGAGGAAGTGAGATGAATATGCCTGTGAATATCGACCAGCTTGAGGTTGGCTATGACATCCCCGCCGCCATCGGCATGGACGCATCCGAGATTCAAACCCCGGCTCTGGTGCTGGATCTGGACGCGCTGGAGCGCAACATCAAGAAGATGGGCGATTATGCCAAGGCCCACGGCATGCGTCACCGGGTGCATGGCAAGATGCACAAATCTGTCGACGTGGCGCAGCTGCAGGTCGAGCTGGGCGGGGCCTGTGGCATTTGCTGCCAAAAGGTCTCGGAGGCCGAGGTCTTTGCCCGTGGCGGCATCAAGGATGTGCTTGTGTCTAATCAGGTGCGCGACCCGGCCAAGATCGACCGTCTGGCGCGGATGCCCAAGCTGGGCGCGCGCACGATCTGCTGCGTTGACGATATCGACAATGTCGCCGATCTGTCCGAGGCCGCGCAGCACCACGGCACCCAGATCGAATGTCTGGTCGAGATCGACTGCGGCGCGGGTCGATGCGGCGTAACCACCACGCCAGAAGTGATCGCGATTGCCAAGGCCATCGACGCGGCCCCGGGGCTGAAGTTTGCGGGCATCCAGGCCTATCAGGGCGCGATGCAGCACATGGATCTGTATGAGGACCGCAAAGCCAAGATCGACATCGCCGTGGCGCAAGTCAAAGACGCCGTGGGCGGGCTGGCCGCCGAAGGGCTGGACTGTGACATCGTCGGCGGCGGCGGTACCGGGTCTTATTACTTCGAGAGCACTTCGGGCGTGTATAACGAACTGCAATGCGGCTCCTACGCCTTCATGGATGCCGATTATGGCCGCATCCTGGATGAAAACGGCAACCGCATCGAC
The DNA here is from genome assembly GCF_013034545.1 of Ruegeria sp. HKCCA5763. NCBI lineage: Bacteria > Pseudomonadati > Pseudomonadota > Alphaproteobacteria > Rhodobacterales > Roseobacteraceae > Ruegeria > Ruegeria sp. HKCCA5763. Next base: position 205,786 of record NZ_WQGF01000004.1, on the reverse strand, counting down.
CGGGGAGAGTGGGAGAACGCCTTCTTCATCCTCACCAGCGTCATGAGCCATGCCAAGGCCGACAAGGCCATCGTGGATGCCGGTCTCAAGGCCCAATCCGTGGACAGCGGCCTGCCGGTGATCTTCGGGCGCACGGATGTGGAATATGTCAAATGCTCGGACGAGCACGGCGTGGTCGCCGACCCCGACGGTGTTCTCAAGGTCAATGACAAGCTTCATCTGGTGCCCGGTCACTGTGACCCGACCGCCAATGTGCATGATTGGTATGTGGGTGTTCGGAACGGCAAAGTTGAAGCGCTTTGGCCGGTCTCCGCGCGCGGCAAGGCTTACTAGCCGCCGCACATGCGTCCCGGGCGGCAGTTATCCCTTCCCCTGCCGCCCGGACCTGCACCCCAAAGCTCAAGGAAAAGGTCATGAAAGATATGACAGACAAACCCCTGCTGATCGTTGGAGAAGACCTCTGCCAGCAACTGGTCGGACGCCGCGAGGCCTTCGACGCGGTTCAGGACGTCTTTGCCGCCATGGCGCGTGGCGACGCCTATAACTTCCCCGTCATTCGTGAGGCAATCGGATATGCTGATGCGCTTTATGGCTTCAAATCCGGCTTTGACCGAGCCGGTCAAGTGCTGGGTGTCAAATCCGGCGGCTACTGGCCCGGCAACATGGACAAGGGCTTGACCAATCACCAGTCCACCGTCTTCCTGTTCGACCCCGATACCGGACGGCTCTCGGCACTGGTCGGCGGCAATTACCTGACCGCCGTGCGCACCGCTGCATCCTCGGCCGTGTCGATTGCCCATCTGGCGCGCAAGGATGCCAAGGTGCTGGGCATGGTCGGCGCAGGCCACCAGTCGACCTTCCAGCTGCGCGCCGCCGCCGAGCAGCGCGACTTTGAAAAAGTCGTCGCCTGGAACCCACACCCCGAGATGCTGCCCCGCCTGGGCGCGGTCGCAACCGAGCTGGGTCTGGAGTTCGAGGCCGTCAGCCCAGAGGACCTGGGTGCACAGGCGGATGTCATCATCACCATCACCTCGGCCTTCGAGCCACTGCTGATGAAAGACTGGATCAAACCCGGCACCCACCTAGCCTGCATGGGCACCGACACCAAAGGCAAACAAGAGGTCGACGCCGCGCTGGTCGCAGCCGCCACAGTCTTCACCGACGAGGTCGCACAGTCCATCACCATCGGCGAGGCCCAGCACGCTATTAAGGACGGCACTCTTGCCGAAGACCGGATCACCTCAATAGGTGCGGTCATCAACAATGATCATCCCGGAAGAACTTCCGAAAACGAAGTCACCCTTTTCGATGGCACTGGCGTCGGACTACAAGACCTCGCCGTCGCCAATGTCGCAGCTCGGATGGCGGAAGAGACAGGAAACGTAACACGCGTGGTACTTTGAAATAGGCCCGATTACGCCTCTTCAGCCGCGCGTTTCGAGGCGATCATGTCCAAAAGTTGTTCTTTGGTTCGCCGTATGTGGCGGACCAAAACATCGCAGGCTTCATCAGTTTTGCCTTCTTGCGCCAACTGCAGCAGGTCGCGGTGGTCCTTCTTTGCCGGTTCACGCTGTTTCATCACACTCAGATGCATACGAACATAACGGTCAGATTGAAGATTGATGCGGTCCAACAATTCATTGGTCAGTTTACGTTGCGAGGCGGCGTAAAGCGCCGAATGGTATTTGTAATTCAAAATGCCCCACTTACCCACGTCGTTTTCGTCATAAGACGCTTCCATCTGGGTCAAAATCTCATCGCACCGCGCGAAATCAGCGGATGTCATATTCGGAATGGCACGGCGAAACAGATCCACTTCGATCAGGATGCGCAAATCGAAAATCTCGCCTATTTCACTGAGGGAATGCTTGGTGACTGAACCGCCTCGGTTGTTGGCCCATTGCACCAGACCTTCGGCATTCAGACGTTTAAGCGCTTCACGGATCGGCATCCGTGAAACATCATATTCTTCGGCCAGAGCTTCTTGCCGGATCGTTTCACCCTCGGAGAGATCACCGCTCAGGATGCGTTCACGCAGGTCATTTGCAATAACCTCCGGTAAGCTCTGCTTGGTGATTGCGCGTTTACCTGCCATTTCAGATTTTGCCCTGCAGTATTTCAGATAGGGGTACCCATTTTTTGCAGCCTCTCCAAGCCGAACCAAAGAACTGGCATCGGCGGGACGAATCCGCGTGAACGGATACGGGATCGGAGATTGCGCATTCAAACACCCCAGGTATCCGACAAACGATACCCGCCTGGCCACGGGTCGTCGGGATCAAGCATGTGCTGATGAATACCAGTGATCCAACCGCGCCCGCTGATCTCTGGTATGATCGCCGCGCGATCCCCAACCTGCGCCGTGCCGACGATCCGCCCGGTGAAGCGCGACCCGATGATCGAGACCGCTTCGAAACTCTGACCAGGCTTCATCAGCCCTTTCGCCGCCATCAGCGCCATCCGTGCCGACACCGCTGTTCCCGTGGGCGAGCGGTCAACCTTACCCGGCTGGATCGCCACCGCAGACTTTCCGGAGAGGCCCGTTTCGATTTCACTGAGCGGGCCGCAAAAGGCGCAGAACGAGATATGGTCCCAATCCGGGTTCTCGGGATGCGAAAACCCAAGCTGTTCATTTGCGGCATTGGTGATCTTTACGCCCAACCGGGCGATATCGCGGGCTTCGTGCTCAGCGATTTCAAATCCCAGCGCCTTTGCGTCGACAACTGCGAAACTGTCGCCGCCATAGGCTGTATCCACGATGATCGTGCCCATCCCCGGCACCTCAAGCGGGACCGACAGTTTGTCGGCGAAACTGGGCAGGTTCTGCACGAAAATGCGCTGCGCCTTGCCGTTGCTGCATTCCGCCCGCACCCGGACCAATCCACCCGGGGCCTCAAGCACCATGTGCGTTTCGGGTTCCTGCATCGGAATGATCCCGCCATCCAGCAACACAGTCGAAACGCAGATCGAGTTCGATCCGGACATGGGTGGCGTGTCTTCGGGTTCCATGATGATCCACGCAGCATCAGCTTCGGGGTGTTTCGGGGGCACCAGCAGATTGACATGGCGGAACACACCACCCCGCGGTTCGTTCAGCACAAAGTTGCGCAGGGTTTGGTCCTGCGCAATGAAACTGCGTTGCGCCCAAACCGTGTCGCCGGGTGGCGGGCTGACGCCCCCAACAATCACATCCCCCACTTCGCCTTCAGCATGAGCCGAGATCACATGTATCGTTTTGCTGCTACGCATTTGGTTCCTCAGTCATGGTATGCGACAGGCGTTCGGCGCCTCGAATTCGAATTGACGGCAATCGCCCATCTTCCGGGTCAAAACCGTGTGGATGCATAAGGCGTCACATCAAGCGACGGTTTCCCATCAATGGCCAGATCTACAATCAGCTCAGCCGTGCCTGCGGATTGAGTAAGCCCCAGATGGCCATGGCCGAAAGCATAAAAGACCTGCGGTGCCCGCGCCGCGCGGTCGATAACCGGCAGGCTGTCAGGCAGAGACGGACGAAAACCCATCCATTGCTTGCCCCCTTCCAAGTTGAGCTTGGGCAGGAACCGTCCGGCTTTGGCCAGCAACGTGTCGGCGCGTTTGTAATTCGGGGCGAGTTTCAACCCTCCGAGTTCGACCGCACCGCCGACACGCACACCGTCGTTTATCCGTGTCACAACAAATCCGTGCCCGCCAAACGTTAGATGCGTACGCAGGTCAAAGGCTCCTTTGGGCAGGGTGGTATTATACCCGCGCTCTGTCTCAAGAGGAATGTGATCCCCTAGCGTCTTGGCCAATTGATGTGACCACGCCCCTGCCGCCACGATCACCTGATTGGCTGAAACTTCACCGCTGGCAGTTGTCAGGCGAACCCCCGCTTCGGTTGGCGTCAGAGAAGTGACACCTGCAATCTCAACACGACCTCCTCTCGCGGTGAACTTCGCCGCCAGATGGCTGGTCCAAAGGGCCGGATCGACCGTATTCATCCAGGTGGGCGTAAAACCTGCATGGGTAAACCGATGATCAAGACCGGGCTGAATCTCGGCAATTGCATCCGGACTGTCCAACAGATCAAAGGGAATGCCATGGTCCCGGCGCAAGTCCCAAGTGGGCAAGCTGGCACGGAACTCGGCTTCGCCTTCGAACAGCTGCAACTGACCATCGCGCTGCATTAGCACCTCGCCATCCACGTCTTTGATCTGACGCTCCAGCGCCGCCCGGCAATGGTCCATCAGCGCAGCTTGCGCCGACAGCGACGCGTCGTAGTGGTCCCGACAACTGGCCCGCCAGAACCTCAGCATCCAGGGTGCGATATTCAATGCATAAGCGGGCGGCACCGACAGCGGACCCAAAGGATCGAGCAGCCATTTCGGCGCTTTGCGCATGATCCCGGGCGTGGCAAGCGGCACGATATCGGTAAAGGCAAACGCCCCGGCATTGCCTTTCGACGCCCCTGCCCCGATACCTTCGCGGTCCAGCATCAGAACCTGCTTGCCGCGCTTTTGCAGCTCCAGCGCAGCGCTGATTCCGACGATACCCGCGCCGATTACAACAATATCCGCTTTTATGTCTTGCTGCATGGCCAGATGTTCTCAAATCTTGCTTCATGTCCGGGGACCGAATTACACCGGTCCCCGGTTTTTATGTCACAGGTAGATCCCAGCGCAGAACGGATCGTTCTGAGCGAAGATCAATTTACCCTCAGCCATGACATGGGCCTGCCCCGTCAGGGTCGGGATGACTCCACCGTTAGGACCGGGTTGGTAGCTCAGCCGGTAGGGGCTGCCGATCACACTTTCCTGTATGATCTCCTCCCCCGGAGCCAGCACCCCATCAGCAGCCAAACAGGCCAGACGCGCCGAACTGCCCGTGCCGCATGGGGACCGGTCGTATTCATCGTCCGGGCACAGCACAAAGTTGCGGCTGTGAATACCTTGCGATGGGGATTTGCCCTGCAAGATCACGTGATCCACGTCTTCTCCGTTCTCGCCGGTCACACCCTGCGCGATACAGGCTTCGCGGATGGCAATGGTCAGATCCGTCAGAGCGCGGATGTTGCCGGTCTCAACCGCAATCGGGCTGGGGTCGACAATAAAGAACCAGTTTCCGCCATAAGCCAGATCACCCGTCACCTGACCGTGGCCTTCAACTTCAATCGAAACCGACGCCCGAACTCGGCGGCTTTCAATATTGGTGACCCGTACAGTATTGGCGTCCAGCAGTTTGACCGAGATCAGACCCGCCGGAGTTTCGATCCTGTGCGTGCCCGGCGTAATCCGACCCAGATGCGCCAGCGTCACCCCCAGCCCGATGGTGCCATGTCCGCACATGCCTAAAACCGCGTCGGCATCGAAATAGATCACACCGGTTTCACAGTTCGGGTCTTCGGGGGGCACCAGAAGCGCGCCCACCATTCCGGGTTGTCCACGTGGCTCCAGCAGAACCGATTTATAGAACGCCTCATGCTCGGTGGCCAACAGACGGGCACGCTCGGCCAGCGGCCCCGATCCCAGATCAGGGCCACCATCCAAAATCACCCGTGTGGGCATCCCACCGGTATGGCTGTCGATCACATGCATTCAGCAATCACCCCACCCTGGCTTGACCAGTCGGCAAACCAGGTGCGGAAAAGGTTGTATTGCTGTTCGCAATAATTGCGCTGCGCATCCGACAATTCATCGGTTTCAACAAAATGCAGGCGGTATTCCTCTTCCCCGTTCAGAACCAGCAGATGCTTGTAATACAGCACCAGATCAGTGCCCTCGTCAAAGCTGGCCAACACACCAAAGGCTTCTTCCAACTCGCGCGCACGCTGACGGGCGTCGGCATGACCGGCCGCTGCTTTCTGGCACAAGGCGGCCAATAGCAGCGCCTCTTTCGGCAGCGCCGTTCCAATCCCGGTGATCGAGCCGGTGGCCCCGCAATTTACAAAGCCATGATAGACTTCGGTGTCTACACCCACCATCAGCGTAACCTGATCGTCTTGCGAGGTGATATGCTCTGCCGCATAGCGCAGGTCATCCTTGCCACCGAATTCCTTGAACCCTACTAGGTTAGGATGTTCGGCCCGCAGGGCAAAGAACAGATCGGCCCTTGTGGCAAATCCATAGACCGGGCTGTTGTAAATGATGGCCGGAACGTCGGGTGCTGCGGACAGTATGGCCTTGAAATGATTGCGCTGTGCCGCGACAGAGGACCCACGTGACAGTACGCGGGGGATAACCATAAGCCCCGCCGCGCCCACCTTTTGCGCGTGCGCTGCCAGTGCCACGGCGGATTTCGAGTTGATCGCGCCTGTGCCGACAACCACCGGCAGACCGGCATCGACCAAACGTTCCACGCCTTCCATCCGTTCAGCATCAGACAGCAAGGGCCAGTCACCCATTGAGCCGCAATACACCACGGCAGACATGCCTGCCGCAATCATTTCCTTACCCTTTTTAACGAGGCTATCGAAATCCGGCGTTCGATCCGTTTTGCACGGGGTCATTAGGGCGGGCATGGTACCAGTGAAGATGTTTTGAGACATGAAGATAACGTTCCTCAAGGTTGTAGGGGTGTGAGCGCTTTGCGCGTGTATGCTTGGTGTTTACAGGTGGCTGAGACATTTCCCGTAGGTTTCATTGGCTCAAGCGAAATGTAAAATGCGACCCCTTTCGAACATGTCCGAAGGCTCGGAATTTGTGGCACAAGTCTTGGGTCACTATAGCCGCAGGGTTTCAAACGCAGTCCTCCTGAATCATCTGACAGTGATGCCGTATCGGATTTTGTATCCAAAATCCAGTTCTGTTTGACCGAAGGAAGCCACATCCTGGAATTCAGCACAGGTAAGCACGTTGCGTTTCGTGAACAGGCTTGGAGCAGTCATTGTAATTAAGCCCATGGCTGTCCATTAAGTTCTGCAACCAGCGCCCCGTGCACCCGAATAGTCAGTTCCGACGGACTGGAAAAAATGCCGCCCATCGGCAACAGGCTTTTTTTGTCGGTGAACTCCGTAACGCGACATGGACAGCATCAGGCAAATAATGAGACAACACCGCAAACCGGTACCTAAGACAATCCACCTGGCAAAAGCCTGTGTTCTTTCGGCTTTGTCGGATTGGTCCCAAAGATACCTTTTGTGGAGCGCGCCATCCAAAAACGCGGCTTCGGATGAATTGACATTGAAGGAGAGACCGATGGAAATCAGGCCTTTCGGCGTTGAGATGTGGATGAATGAGTTCGAAACCAAGTGCGATCTCAACCTGGCAGAAACCTGTGTGGAGTCCATCACACTGGGTGAGCTGTTTGAGATGGCTGGCCAGCATAATCATATTCTGAATGATCTGTCGGCCCTAAAGATGACATATGGCGCAATCGAAGGATCTCATCGTTTGCGTGACGCTATCTGCAGTCTGTATGAAAATCAGACCCGCGACAATATCCTGACGACCCATGGAACAATCGGGGCCAATTCACTGGTACATCAAACATTGGTTTCGCGCGGCGATCATGTGATTTCGGTGATCCCAACCTATCAGCAACATTACTCGATCCCCGAAAGCATCGGCGCTGATATCGAACTCTTGCACCTGACACCGGAAAACGCGTTTCTGCCCGATCTCGACAAGCTCCGCGCTATGGTTCGACATGACACGCGGTTGATTGCAATCAATAATCCGAACAACCCGACCGGCGCTTTGATAGACCGCACCATGCTGGAACAGATTGTCGAAATAGCGCGCAGCGTCGATGCGTGGCTCTTATGTGACGAGGTGTATCGCGGCACCGATCAGAAGGGTGATGGATTTACGGCCGCCATAGCCGATCTTTATGAAAAAGGGATCAGCACGGCGGGTATGTCCAAGGCGTATTCGTTGGCAGGGTTGCGGGTCGGTTGGATCGCGGGACCGAAAGAGATGCTGCATGACGTGATGATCCATCGCGACTACAACACTATCTCGGTTGGGAAGGTTGACGAATTGCTCGCGGCCATGGCGCTTGAGAACCGTGACAAGATTCTGGCCCGTGCCCGACGGATCACCCGTGAGAACCTGCGTATCGTAGAAAATTGGATCGCAAACGAACCATTGCTGAGTTGGGTACCGCCAAAATCAGGTACCACCGCGCTACTCAAGTACGATCTGCCGATGTCTTCACGCGACTTGTGTGTTACGCTTTTAGAAGAAGAAGGCGTGATGCTGACACCTGGCAGCGCGATGGATATGGAGGGCTGGCTGCGGCTTGGCTACTCCAATCCGACGGCGGATCTTAAAGCAGGGCTGGAAAAGTTCTCAGGCTTTTTGGCGCGCCACAGCACGGCGAAAGATGCAGGGCACTGACGGCGCTTGGCATGGCTGGCTGTTCGGCGACCCCTGGATAGTACGCCCCGACGCATTCAGCTTTCGGACTTCCTGGCGCTTTTGCCGACGGAATTCCCCGGAGCGATAGAGAAAAGCTGGCGGCAACGTGGTCTTAGCGCAACTCGCTCATTAGCCGTTGTTGCATCGCCAAGCCGATCATTTTCGGCCCATTTCGCATTCCTGCTGGTGTCCAGGCGATGTAACTGTTTCGATCGCCTAGACACGTTACTCGGGTTGTAACGAGCCAAATGCTTAAGCAACAAGCCCATTTGCCCGGTTGCACAAAGCCCGCCCTCAAGCTCAGCGTTACCGTTTACCCGCAACAATGCGATCCAAGATCAGCGCACAGAACAAGATTGCAAGGCCAGCAAGAATACCCTGTCCCGCCGCCGCGTATTGCAAGGCTTCCAATACGTCTTCGCCCAAGCCCTTTGCCCCGATCAGGGAAGCAACGACAACCATGGCAAGTGACATCAGAATGGTTTGGTTAACACCAGCCATGATCGTTTTGTGGGCCAGCGGCAAATCCACACGCCAAAGCAGGTAGCGAGGCGTTGCGCCAAACGCCAGCGCTGCTTCTCGAACAGTTTCTGGGACCTGCTGAAGACCCAGCACTGTAAAGCGGATAACCGGTGGGCTACCGAAGATCATGGTTGCAACAACGCCCGCGGGCTTGCCCGATCCGATGAAGGCCACAACTGGGATCAGATAAACGAAGGATGGCATCGACTGCATGAAATCCAGAATGGGACGAACGATGGCAAAGGCACGTGGGCGACGAGCGCAATAAATGCCCAATGGAATTCCCAGGGTAATCGAGATCAGCGCCGCCGCGCCCAGCAGGGCAATCGTGGTCATCGCTTTTTCCCAAAAATCCAACAGACCCAGATAGGCAAGCGCAGCACCGGTAAAGATGGCGACCCGGGGACCGGCTGACAGGTACGCCAGCATGATGATCACCAGCGCGACCACCGGCCAGGGGGTATCAACCAGTACAACCTCGATCCAATCCAGAAGGGTGCGCATTCCATAGGTCAGTCCATCGAAAAAGCCGCGCCCGGCGGTTTTGGTCCATTCGAACACCGCCTGCACCCCGTCACCCACGTTCAAACGCCAGTCGCGATTGGTCGGGAAGGTCTTGAGCACAGCCAACGCGTCCGGCTGGGCAAATTTGATCATCGACAAAATCACAACCACAGCGGTCAGTGCCGTGGCAACAATCAAACGTGTACCAGACCAACCATGCGCCACGCTGGGATCAGAACGCCATCGTGCAAATTGCCCCTCCAATGTCCAGTTGGCTAACGACGCGGCAAGGAACTTGACGGCCAACAGAAGGACGACCCCGATAATCAAGTAAGTTATACCGGTCGAATCCGCCGTGCGTGCCGCCTCCTGCGCATTCGCAAGAGCCCCTTCAAGAGATTCCGATGCCCGTTTCAGGGAGTCCAGCGAGGCCGAGCCGGATTGTTCTGCCGCAGCAATTTGCTGGCGGCGCAGTTCCAGCGTCTGCTCGATCTGTTGCGCGCGCTCGCGGAAGTCCCGTCCGAGATCGCCAAAAAGTCCAAGCCCGATCTGGATAAATGCCAGCGTTTCCAGCACCAAGAACCCCAGAAACCACGACCAAAGGCCGCGTGCCCCGAACCAGATAGGACCCAGAATCGCTGCCGCTTTGTTCAGTGTGAAACGATAACCGGGGGCCTGCATCATATAGGCAAATGTCTTTTGGTAATAGGACTGCCCCTGCCCTACAAAATCGCCGATCAGAGCGTTCAGACGGTCGGCGGTTTCCGGTTGGATCTGTTGCACATCAACATGTTTCATATCGGTCCCCCTATGCCTGACTGTCCTGAATCGCGCGGATCAGACCCGCACGGTTGATTACGCCCACGGTCTTGCCATCCTGCGTTACAGCCACAACACCGTGGCCGTCGACACATAGGTTCATCAGATCGGAAAGGTCCATGTCTGGATGCGCTTCTTTGGCGTCGTTGGGAATTTCGCCGTGATGCGCCTCGAACTCGTCCACAGGTTTCATCACCGCATGGGCGAAGATCATGTTGAGCTTGGAAATCCCCGCCACAAAGTCCGCTACATAGTCGTCTGCTGGGTTTAAGATAATCTCTTCTGGCGTGCCGATCTGAACGATGCGCCCGTCCTTCATAATCGCGATGCGGTGTCCGATGCGGATCGCTTCGTCAAGGTCATGAGTGATGAACATCGTGGTCTTGTTGAGCTTATGGCTGAGCTCCATGAACTGATCCTACAACTGCTTTCGGATCAGCGGATCAAGGGCCGAAAACGGTTCTTCCATCAACAGGATTTCCGGGTCTGCAGCGATGGCGCGGGCCAGACCCACGCGTTGCTGCATCCCGCCCGAAAGCTCGTGCGCGTACTTATCTTCCCAGCCGTTCAACTCGACCAGTTCGAGCACCCGGTCCGCCTCTTCCCAGCGACGGGCCTTGCCGGTGCCCCGGATTTCCAGCGGCATCGCCACATTGTCGCGGACAGTGCGGTGAGGCATTAGGCCAAAGTTCTGAAACACCATCGCAACGCGCCGGTTGCGCAGATCTCGCAGGCCCTCGTCATTCAAGCCCATCACGTCTTCACCATCCAGATAGATATGGCCGTCTGTGGGTTCCAGAAGGCGGTTCACATGGCGCACAAGGGTCGATTTGCCCGAGCCCGACAGGCCCATGACGCAGAACAGCTCACCCCGCTCGATCTCGAAGCTGGCATCGGCCACGCCGACAACGCAGTTGAAGCGCTCCAGTACCTCGGCCTTGCTCAGCCCTTCGCTGTGGATGGCGTTTAACGCCTCCTGCGAGCGTGCACCAAACACTTTCCACACGCCTTTTGCGTCGATTGCAATATCCGCTGTCATATTGGCCTCACCGCTGTAGATTGTGTTGAATGGCGCCCCTGCAAAACAGGGGCGCACAGGCTTCAGTTGGTGGCCAGTCCCAACCAGCTGTCGACAGTATCGCCGTTTGCCGCGATCCATTCTGCCACGACCTCATCTGTGTCGCGACCCTTGACCACGACCTCATAGGTCAGAGCGCTCAGTTGCCCTGCATCCATGTCGATATTGGCAAGGAAAGATGCCGCTGCTGGGTTGCGCTCTTCCAGTGATTTTGAATGCGCCACGGTCACGGTTTTGACCGGCTCGCCCGTGCTGACATGGGATTTGTTATACCAGTCGGCATCTTGATCGGGCTGCACCATTTTATAGGTGGCCGCGTCATGTTCTGGCTCTTCCAAGATGGTCACATCGTAGAGCGCATGGACGTAGTGCGGCGCATAACAATAAAAGGCTGCACCTTTCTTCTGGTCAATCTGATCCTTCAGTCGCGAATAGAACACAGTTTCGTCTTCGGTGGTCGGCGTTAGGAAAGTCTCAAGCCCGTAATCCCGAACCCGCACTTTAAAGGTGTTGGTCGAGGCCCATCCCGAAGCACCAACCCAAACCTCGCCCAGGCCGTCGCCATCCGAGTCGAACAGTTCTTGCGCTGCGGGTGTGGCCAAATCGTAGATTGAGCGGATGTTGTGATCCTCAACCATGTAATTCGGCACGCAAATCCCGGCACGACCCTCATAGCTGCCCGAAGACAGTGCGACAGTGCCCTTTTGATCCACGTATTCGTCCGTGAATGAGGATTGGTTCGGCAGCCAGACATCCGGGTGAACGTCGATATCGCCACGTCCGCCATCCATGGCCGCAAAGATCACCGCGTTGGCACCGGGGGCATAACCAGCCTCTCCTCCCAGACGAGTTTCGATCACCTGCCCGATCACCCGGCTCATGATTTTGGCGCCAGGCCAACTGGGCTCACCCACCATGACCTTTTCCTGCGCCATCGCAGTTGTTGCACCCAGCGCCAGCGCCAAGGTTGCGGTAAATGTCAGTTTCTTCAAGTCTATTCTCCCTTTGCTGTGAGTTACTTACACCGTCAGGCGCGCGCCCGCTTTCGTTGCGGGTCTAAGAAAGGTGTGTCCGAGACAGTGGCGCGCAGTCGTTTCATCCGCCCGTCAAGCTGGCCAACATCCAATTGAGTGCCGTTGTCCGCGTGTTCAACGGAAAGCCGTGCCATCGCGATCGCGTGTTCCAACATCGGCGAACGTGTCGCTGAGGTGACCACGCCCACTTGTCGCTCGCCCGCATAGATGGGTGCACCGTGGGCGGGCACATCATCACAGCCGATCAACAGCCCCTTGAGCACTCGGCGTGGTTCGCGGGCATTGCGTTCCAGTGCGGCCTTGCCGGTGAATTCGGTTTTGGTCAGATCGACGGCAAAGCCCAAGCCTGCCTCGAACGCATCTACACCCGGTGCAAATTCTGCGTTGGCAGCAGCCAGCCCCGCCTCGATCCGAATGATATCCAACGCCGCAGAACCCATCGGGGTGATCCCGAATTCTTCGCCGGCGGCCATCACCGCATCCCAAATCGCGACCGCATCGGATTTGGTACAAAAAATCTCGTACCCCAATTCGCCGGTATAACCTGATCGCGACAGCATGAAAGGCGCGCCCTCACGGTCATTCAGACGCGCAATGGTGACACCAAACCATTTCAGATGATCCAGACTTGGCACATGCGGCTGTGTGAAGGCGATCTTGCGCAGCAGGTCGCGGGATTTCGGGCCTTGAATGGCGAGGTTCGGCATCGCACCACGCAGCGCATGAACCCGTACTTGCAATCCGCGTGAATCTGCCAGTTCCTGCAAAGCGCGCCCGCTTTCCTCCGATCCACAGCACCAGCGGAAAATTTCAGGCGCGAGGCGGAACAAGGTGCCATCTTCGATGACCGAACCGCTCTCGTCACACATCAGCGTGTAAGAGCCGCGCCAGACCGGCAGTTTCGCCACGTTGCGTGTCGTGGCCAATTGCATCAAAGCCTCGGCATCTGGGCCGACAATGTCGAATTTGCGCAAACCGCTCATGTCCTGCACAGTCACGGCCTCACGACAGGCCCAGTATTCACCCAAGCTGCCATAAGCGGGGTAACTGACGGGTGCCCACAGATCACGCGCCGGGGCGAAATGCTGTGTCAGCGGGGATAGCCGCTCGTGAAAGGCGGATTCCTGACTGATCGACATGGGGGCGTCTTCCTTTTCGCGATAAGCAACCGCTCGGCGGATCGGTGTTTCAGGGCGGTATATACGCACGTGCACGTCCGTTGGGTTCCAGCCATTGATCGGATCGATATCATCAGGGCAGGCCGTCGAAACACAGACCAAGTCCTCAAGCGCCCGCAATGCAACATAGTCACCTGAGCGCGAGTAAGATTCTTCGGTCAGAATGTGATGTGTGACCGGATCAATCCACGTGTTCCAAAAGAAATTGATCGCAGGCCAAGCCGCCCGTCGCGCCACCCCATATGGCGCCAGCGCATTTGTCATGTTGTCCGAGCAATTGAGATGGCCGGGGAAGCCTCGCTCTTCATAGCCGCGTGCGGTGCAAGCCAACCCGAAGGTATCGTGCCGCCCACACGTGTCTTGAAGCACATTAAGCAACGGACGCATTTCACGGTCAAAAAACTTGTCCAGCAATCCCGGCCCCGGATAAGACCGCCGCACCATCGATCGGGTCGCGGTCGAGTCGATCATCCACTCGTGTCCACATTCCAACCCATCAGCTCGCAGCGCCATAAAATCAGAGCATTGCTGACCTTCGACATCAATGATCTGAACAAACTCCCCGGCCTGAAGCTCATAAGCAATCGCGCTGCCGCTCGGCACAGTGAATTCATCCCGTGTGTCCCCCAACAAAGGCGGCAACTGCGGCGTTTGGACTTTCGCAACTTTATGTAGAACCGTAATGCTTCCGGTCGCCCTGCCCTGGATCAGTTCGTCGATGTCGAAGACGTGAATCACCCAAAGCGTAATCGCGTGATCCGCTCGTCTCCGCCTCGAGCAGCGATCCAGCCTGCAAGTTGAGCGCTGTCAAATGTACCCCAGTTGACCGCCCCGTTCTCTGTCAGGTTTAGCGCCGCCAACATCGGTTGCCCATCATCAGCGAGGGCCACCACGTCCAAAGGCTGTGACGGCCCAAGCCCTTCTATCGAAAGCAAATCTCCTGGCTTCACAATCAGGCGGACAGCCTCGCGCGGGGCAAGTGTATATGTGCAAGCACCAGAGGCTTTTGGAAAACCCGGAAACAGGCGACCCGGGCCGTCGAGCCCTGCGTTGTTGAACGTATGTAATACAGTTGATCCCTGCATTTCGCCGAAGGAGTCCCGAAATGTAACTAGTTACAGAGGTTGATGAAACTAGTTACATATGTCAACTCTTTCTTAAGGAACCTGAAAAATGGACCGAAAAAACAGAAATGCAAAAAGCCTCGGAGCCTAAGAAACGCGCAAACCTCAGAGATGTGGCAAAGGCTGCGGGCGTGTCTGTTGCCACTGTGTCTCGCGTCTTGAATGAACCAGGCTTGGTTAAAAAGGACACATTAGAGAAAGTTCAGGCTGCCATTGCCACGCTGAAATTCGTTCCCAGCGCCGCGGCCCGAGCAATCAATTCCGGCCGAACCCGATTTGTCGGCGCTCTGATCCCCACGTTGGACAATGCGATCTTTGCCCGGTTTCTTGCGGCGCTTGAACGAAAACTGTCGGAGCACCAATTATCGTTGGTCGTGGCAACAACAGATTCGAATCCCGACACCGAGGCAGAGAAAGCAAAAAGTCTGATCGATATCGGAGCGGAAGGCTTAATTGTCACCGGAGCTACGCATTGCGCAGCTATGCACGACTTGCTCGAGCGTACTATGATTCCGACCATCATCACGTCTTTCTATGAGTCAGATAACGCCCTGCCAACGATCGGATACGACAACGCGGCCGCAGCGCAACTTGCATTGCATCACCTGGCCGAACTTGGGCACAAAGACATCGCTGTAGTTCACGGGCCAGTTCGCGACAACGACCGAACAAGAGCGCGCCTTGATGGCCTTAAGACCTATGTGTTTGACGGCAAGCTAACAACGTTTGAAACTCAGATCAGCCATCAGGGCGGGGCGAACGTTGCCGATCACATTTGCAGCTTACCTCGTCTGCCGGACGCCATCTTATGCCTTTCCGATGTTGTGGCATTAGGGGTATTGCTCGGCCTGCAAGCCAGCAAGATTTCAGTTCCAGAGCAGGTTTCGATGATTGGCATCGACGACCTACCAACCTCGGCTGTCACGGTACCACCTTTGACCAGCGTGCACCTGCCCGTGTCCCAGATGGGTGAACGTGCTGCAGATGGATTGGCGCAATGGATCACAACGCAACAAGCGCCTCATTCCGAAAAACTGCATGCCCGCCTCATCGTCAGGAACTCCACCCGGTCCCTGCTCTGACTAGCTTCAATGCCACTGTGCCATTCGGTCAGATCTAGCAGCCCTAAAAGCGGCGTCTTTTTGTTCAAGTTCTGTTCAATTCGCGAATTAAACGCCTGCGCGCCGATAGTCTAAAGGCAGCACCTTGCGACGCAGTTGTTTGGATAGCTCAACCCGGTGTGGAGACGGTCTGAGAACCAGGGGTTACGGTTTATAGAGAAGTCACTTCTTCTCTAGCCGCGGCGCATTTCAGCGCCAGTTTTCACGCAGGGTCAATACAGCACAAACGCTCTGTGAGTGCGTTGAGGGTATCAGCGTGCACGGCTCAACGTTTGATAGTTCTTGTTTCGCGAACAACGTTAACCGAACATGAACAATGTATTCTCAGTGTGTTCAACCAAGATTAGGCATAGTGACCATGTTGGATCGAACGAAGTGTGTTTCGTTTGGTTGAAATAAGGGGAACAGCATGAATAAGCCTGCCTTTATGACTGAAGACTGTGGCGCAAAAGCTGCGATGCAGACTTCTGGCAAATACGCTGAAGAACGTCTGCAAACCAAGATGAAACCGAGCAATGGTCGCTTCCCTCCTATTGAAAATGCACTAACAGAAATCATAAAAAACAAGCGGCTATCCGAGGCTCATAGCGCCGTCTGAAGGCAAGTCAGCTGGCGCCCCCGAACAATTCTCGATATTCGTCCTAAAGATCAGAATTGTAATCGAAATCCCGCCCCATTTTGGGGCGGGATTATTTTTTGAAAGCCGCAATGATCGAAACGGCAGATCAATTTAATTTGGGCCAGCCGCGTTCACGTCGGTGATACGGCTGGCCCAGCTTCAATACGTCCGCGAGTGATCGATAGCGCGTGAAGCCTAATATTAAAGTCCCAGAAGCGATTTTACTTTTTCTTCGACCTCGTCAGTGACAGGCTTGTTGGCTGCAGCTTCAAGCGCTTCTCGCTCAGCCAAATCTTGCTCTTCAACACGCTCCGCCAGTTCTCCCAGGTCTTCGACGGCCTCGTTGTAGTCGATAGCAGCCTGTTTTTCGTCATTCAGATCTTTAGCCGCATCAACTGAGGTATCCAGGTCCGCTTGCGCCTCTTCCAGGTCTGCTTCTATGTCTGGGTCCATGCCACCGGCATCTTCCAACGCCTGCTCAAGCTCTTGAACCCTATCGCGATTGTCCTGAACTTCACCCAAAGCGGCCTCCAAATCATTCTCGATTTCCGACAACGTTCGCTCTGGCGGATCCAAATCTTCAAGTTCCTCCAGTTGTTCGGCCAAATCCTCACGCAAGGCCTCTCCGGCAAGTACAGTGTCCCGATAGGCGGCAATTCTGCCGACTCGGGAATTCGGAGCGGCATTTTCCAGCGCAGTCGGGCTTGCATGGGCCGCATTCAGTGCACCCAGCTCAGAGGGATGAGCTTCAAGCTCTTCTTCGACATGGTAACGTTTGGGGCGGGTGACCGGGCGTATGGACTCTTCCACACTCGTGGACCGATGAGCCGTCTTGGTGTTGTGCGTGCCGCTTGTTGTTACACGTTTTGGCGAAGACGCCGATTTGCGTTTGGTCCCTTTTCCAGTGAACAGGCCCTTCAGGGAAAACCCGCCACCCTTATTTTGTCCGGAGTGGGCAGATTGCGATTTTGATTTGCCACTACCAGATTTCCCGGCTCTGGTGCTGCCACGGTTTGAATCGGCTTTGTTCCCACGGCTGCTGTTTCCGGCCGCGCTGCGATCACCGCTATCTCCTTTCGCGCCGTTACCATTGCCGCCGCCGTTGCCACCACCATTCCCGTTGCCTTTTCCGCCACCGTTACCACCGCCATTTCCTTTGCCTTCCTTGGCATAGGCAAAATCAGGAGCTGCAACTGTGGCAACAACGGCCGTGGAGCCCAATAGGGCAATCGCAACTGTGGAAGCCTTAAGCAATCCACGACTGGTGGTTTTCATGACAATCTCCTCAAGTCATGTGCGAACAGCTTACCAAGGCTGGCCGCCGCATTCTATTAGCTCGAACCGCAATCGAATCACTGATCGTTCTTGCCATTTGACTTGAATGCACTTGAACGCAGGGCTAACTGCTTGTTCATCATCGGTTCACGTCCACCCATGTAATCTGGTTCGAAACTGTTTGAGAGTCCGATGCAGACCAGAGCTATAATGTTGGTAGCGGCGTTACTAACCGCTTTATCCGCCGGGAAAGCGGCGGCTGACGCACGCGAACTCAAACAGACCGAGTTGCGCAAGGCGACGTTGTCAGGAAACGCGATCCGACTGAAGCGTGTCATCAAGGGTGTGGAAAGTGCATTCGGCGGAACGCCAGTTGACGCGCGAGCGTTCAAATCAGGCGACATATACTACCGCATTCTGGTGAAGAAACCGGGCGGAAAGATCGTAAGTGTAATCGTTAATGCCAGGACCGGCACGGTGGTCTCGAACCGCTCGAGTGTTGGCCAACAGATCTCCGAGGCCGCGCGCTCCAGTTCGACCAGAACAAAAAGCAGCCAGAGCGCTTCGACCACCCGTGGAAACAGCGAAAACCGTGGTAACGGTGGCGGCAATGGCGGCGGCAACGGTGGCGGCGGCAATGGCGGCGGCAATGGCGGCGGCAACGGTGGCGGCAATGGCGGCGGCAACGGTGGCGGCAATGGCGGCGGCAGAAAATAGTGTGATTTCGATATCAGATTGGCTGTAGTCTCTGGTTATGCGAATCCTTCTTGCTGAAGATGAACCTCAGCTTTGCGAGCAAATCAAAAAGCTATTAGTGGCGGAAAGCCACGTTGTGGATGTAGCCCATAATGGCTCCGACGCCCTGCATCTGGGAGCGACTGAACCCTACGACATGATCATACTGGATATTGGCCTGCCAGAGCGTGACGGTATCTCGGTACTCCGCGAATGGCGCAGCGCAGGCGTTACGACTCCTGTATTGATCCTGACTGCCCGAGATGGCTGGAGCGAACGCGTCGACGGCTTGGACGCAGGCGCGGATGATTACATGACCAAGCCCTTTCACATGCCGGAATTGGCCGCACGGGTTCGAGCAATCCTGCGGCGGCAAAGTGGCCAGTTGAACCCGGTGATCGAAATGGGCGATGTGTCTCTGGATACGCGGAACGGCAGGGTCAGTATCGGGGGCATACCTGTCGATTTGACCGCGCAGGAAATCGCGGTTCTGACCTATCTGGCGCATAACATCGGTCGTATGGTGTCACGCACCGAATTGTCCGAACACATCTACGAATATGACGGGGACAGGGATTCCAACACAATCGCAGTGTTCGTCACCCGCCTACGCAAGAAACTGAGGCCAGATCTGATCACAACTGTCCGAGGGCGTGGCTACATGATTGATACGGCCTGATGCTATCGCTTCGTCAACGTGCGTTGCTAGGTGGCCTTGCATCCGGCGCGTTGTCCGTGGGTGTTGGTACCCTGGTTGTTTTCTCATACATCAACACGCGCGTTCTGGATCAGTTTGACGGTGCGTTGCGAGACCGGCATACCCAGCTTGTCGTTGGTCTCAGCGCCACTACGGATGACCCCGAATCTTTGCGCGAATTGATATTCGACCCGGCTTATAGCACCCCGTATTCTGGCAGATATTGGCAAGTGACAGACGGCGACGGAGCCGCTTTCACCTCAGCCTCGCTTTTCGACGAAACGATTGCAGAGCCTTCACAGACCAGCGACGAGGCAACAGTTTGGAATACCACGGGCCCGGACAATGAGGGCGTTCGCAGCGTCTATCAGAAGATCACATTCGAAGACGGAACAGAATGGGGCGTAACCGTCGCCGAAAGCAGGCAGGTACTCATCAATGAACGCAAAGATGCGCAAAGCAACTTGCTTCCGGTTTTTGGGTTGGTCGGCTTGATCGGAGTGGCCAGTTCCCTTTTGCTGATGTCGGCCATCGTCGGCCCCCTCAGAAAGCTGCGCGCGGATGTGGCCCATCGCTGGGACGAGGGCGACGACCTGACCCCCGAAGATTATCCGGAAGAGGTTTCGCCGCTGGTAGAAGACCTGAATCAATTGCTGCACAGAAACCGAGAGATTGTCTCCAGTTCCCGACGGCAGGCGGCGGATCTTGCGCATGCGCTCAAGACACCCACGGCCATTCTGCGCAACGAGCTGACGGACTTATCTCAAAGCGGTGCACAAACCGAACCCGCAGAAGAGGCACTCAGCAGAATTGACGCTCAGCTTAGCCGGTCGCTTGCACGCATGCGCGCAGCAAATACCGGAGAGTTGACGCATTCCCGAACAGATCTTTCAAACTCGGTCGAACGCTTGTGCAGGTTGTTTTCATCCATGGCAGAGCGGGAGGGAAAAACGCTCATTTCGGAGTGCGAGGCTGGACTTCGTGTACGAATGGATCCCCAGGACATTGAAGAAGTGATCGGAAATCTTCTCGACAATGCCCTCAAGTGGTGTCGCACAACCTTTCAAATCTCTGCACAGCGGACCGAAAATGGCATCGAAATTCGCGTCGAGGACGATGGACCCGGAATTCCAGAAGACGCCCGACCAGAGGCCATTCGCTCCGGTAGCCGGCTGGATACTTCTGTGGGCGGAACCGGTTTGGGCCTGGCGATTTCCGTCGATTTGCTGAACGCTTATGATGGACATCTGGAATTGGGGGCTTCTGAAAGCCTTGGTGGTTTGTCCTGCAGAGTTCTGATCCGCGCTTAAAATGCCGTATGCCCAGGCCATGGGAGTACTGAACATTCACCATTCTCCGCGGCATGCGCCGGGTTTGTGAGTGTTGGAAACTGGTTTTGCTAATGGCTCTGCCACGAAGGAGAGCAGAACACGCATTATCAGATGACACTCTGGGAGTTGGAAATATTGGTTTTACAACCAGAACCTACCGGAAACCAACCATTGCCGAATACACAACACGACTTCGTTCAATAATATCAAACGAACCCTCAAATCGTTTGGAATCCAGTCAATTTTCACACCAAAGCGATTGACCCATGCGTTTCGGATAACGTCCGACCCCTGATTATTCCGCAAGGAAAATGACGTATTTGCGTTGACTAAAAGACCGCAACCGGACCCGTTGTTCCTCTGACGATGCGCTCTAATTCGCAGCAGATTCTAAAAGGCTCAGGATCATCTGAGGTAATGTAATCGGTAAACCTCTCACCAGCGAGTTTTCCAATGGTTTCTGCTGGGATGCGAATGGTGGTGAGCCCAGGTTCAACATCCGCAGATCCTTTGAAGTCTCCTATGCCGATGATGGATAGGTCGTCGGGAACCTTCAAGCCAAGACTTTGGGCTGCAAACAATCCACCCTGCGCAATAACGTCATTTCCGCAAAGCAGCGCCGTCGGGCGAGCATGTTCAGTTAAAAGAGACATGGCGGCCTGCTTAGCCTGAGAAACACTGTAGGGAGCTTCAGACTCATGTTCGCTGGGAACGGAAATACCTTTTTCGTTAAGCGCTTCGCGGACGGCAGAAAGCCGATTTTGAGCCCGATCGTTGCCTGTGGTTTTCGGAAAGATCAACCCAATGTGACGGTGGCCCAAGGCCAATAGGTGCTCGGCTGCAAGGTGCCCTGCCAATCGATTGTCAGCCCCAACACAGGGCAGCGGACAGTCCTCCGAGTAGTTCCATATGGCTAGCGCTGGTGTTTTCTGCTGCTCGATCAGCCGGGTCGTAGCGTCGGAATGCTCCAATCCTACCAGCGCTACTCCGTCCACGCGATGCTCTAAAAACTTGCGGACCATCGCGTATTCACGATCGAGGTCATAACTATGGGACGCCAATAGCAAGCTGAACCCGGCTCTATCGATGGTCTCCGAAAAGGCCTGAATGACTTCGGCAAAAATGGCGTGGTTAATCGTCGGGACAACAAGACCGATTGTACCGGATCGTTTGCCATGCATCGTCTGCGCCGCCCGGTTTCGAATATACCCCAGCTTCTGCACTGCTCGGTTGATCTTTTTCCGAGTCGCGGGACTGACCAAATTCGGGTGATTGAAGGTGCGTGACACCGTGGACGGTGACACTTTTGCAGCCTTTGCAACCGCCACTATATCCACCTTACCCTTCTGATAATTATCCATTATCTTCTTCCGATTGGTCGAATTTATGAAAACATTTGCAATACTATTTTCATCGCCTAACCTGATTTGTCAACAAAAGGTAAAGTTTGGCCCAACGGGTTGGGAGGCCCTGAATGGAGTTCATATATTATTTCGGAGAAGTGTTCACGCCGCTGTCGTTTTTGCTGCTTTTGGGCGGCACGATCGGAGGGCTGATCCTGGGCGCGACGCCCGGCTTGTCACCCACAATGGCGGTCGCATTGCTGATTCCGTTCACCTTCCAACTTGAAGCGGCGCAGGGGTTGATCCTCCTGGGTGCTGCCTACACCTCAACTGTAGCAGGTGGTGCGGTCAGTGCAATTTTGCTCAAGATCCCTGGTGCACCAGCCAATATTGCGACAACTTTGGACGGGCACACCATGGCCAAGCAAGGTCAGGGAGCACGGGCATTGCAGCTGTCATTCCTCGCCTCGGCCGTGGGCGGCGTCTTTGGTGTTCTGCTGTTGATCTTCTTGACCCCGGTTCTAGCAAAATGGGCCTTGGCCTTCGGCCCCTCGCACCTGTTCTGGCTGGCCATTTTGGGTGTGACAGTGATCGGGACGTTGGATTCCCCCTCGGTGGTCAAAGGTTTGCTGTCAGGCTGTATCGGGTTGTGGCTGGCTACCATTGGATTTGACGACATCATGGGAGCACAGCGCTTTATCTTTCACCCCGCTTTGGGCGGAGGCATCAATATCATTGCCGCGCTGATTGGCCTGTTTGCGATCCCTCAGGTATTGACGATGTTTGCGAAGGGTCGCCACAACAAGGGTGCCGAAGTCATCGAGGTTCAGCGCCATTCGATCCTGGCCGCGATTCGAGAACTGACCAGCCGAACCCGTGCACTTGGCATCGGCACATTGACCGGTTCGATCATCGGCCTGATACCCGGTGTTGGCGGACAAATCGCTGGGTTGGTCGCCTATGATCAAACAAAGAAGTTTTCAGCTGAAAAAGACAAGTTTGGCACAGGGCATTCCGAGGGTGTGATCGCTGCGGAATCCGCCAATAACGCGATGGTCGGCCCGTCTCTGGTGCCGCTGCTGACCTTGTCGATCCCGGGCAGTCCAACCGCTGCGGTTTTGCTGGGTGGGTTGCTGATCCACGGGATTTTTCCAGGCTCGGACCTGTTCGACAATCACCCGGACGTAGCGTGGACTTTCATCAACTCGATGCTGATCGGACAAGTCCTAATGTGCATTTTTGGTCTCTATGTTGCCGGTCTGGCCGCACGTGTCGCGCAGGTACCGCAGTCGGTCATGGCGGCCATCGTTCTGGCGCTATCGGTCTTCGGCGCCTATTCGGTTCAGGGCTCAATGGGTGATGTCTATGTCATGGCCTGTCTTGGCATTAGCATGTTTTTCTTGGAACGTTTTGGCTTTTCTGCCGCTCCTCTTGTTCTGGGTCTGATCCTGGGACCCATCGCCGAGGCCAACTTCATTCAAGGCGGGATGATCGCCGACGCGACGGTGGGCAAAGCTTCGTATTTCCTGACCGGTGGATTGAACCTGCTGCTGATCGCGGTGGTGCTGGCTTCAGTAGCTTACTCGGTTTGGATGGAACTGCTCCATCGTCGCTACACCACCAAAGAGGAGGCGCAGGCATGAACCGTTCGCAGCATGTAATTGGGTCTGGTGTGGTCTTTGCAGTAGGTCTTTGGGTGACCTGGGTCAGCTATACACAGCAACCCGCCGAAGCGTTCTTGTTTCCACGTCTTATCGCATCGGTCTTTGTGGTTCTGGCTGGCTGGACTTTTGGTAAGGCAGTCATGGGACTGTCCAAGGTCGGAAACGGCATGACACGGACGATGTTTATTAACATGATGCCGGGGCTGATCGTGACGCTGATCTACGTCTTTTGGGCGGCCAAGTCATTGGGCTTTTACACAGCGACCGCAATCACGTTTTTTGCTCTACTGTCGATCTACGATCCAGCCTCACATTCCGAAGCCAAAACCTGGGTCAAACGCGGCGCCATCACAGCGATCTTTGTGACCGTGATGTACGGCCTCTTTGCCATGCTTCTGAACGTCTACACACCAAGGGAAATTCTGTTCTGACCGCACGAGAGATGCGGGTGGACTAAAACAAGGAGGAAATGCAAATGAAACGAATGATTGCAGGGATAGCCTTGGCTCTTATGAGCCTGACGGGCCCGGTGGTGGCCGAGGAATTCCCCGAGCGACCGATCATGATGATGGTTAGCTATGGCGCAGGTGGCGCTACAGATTTTCAGGCGCGGATTGTCACAATGACGTCCGGAAACGAGGACGCGTTGGGGATGCCCATCGCCATCATCAACAAGCCCGGCGCAGGTGGACGCGTGGGCTGGAACTGGTTTGCGACGCAAGCTGAGGCTGATGGCTATACGTTGGCGGCCTATAACGTACCACATTTTATCGCACAGTCGATCAAGGGCGGTGTTGAGTACTCAACCGACAGCTTCGAACCCATCGCAAACTGGGGTGCCGACCCGGCAGTGTTTGTGGTTGGGGCAGACAGTCAATTCAATTCGATGGAAGACGTCGTCGCCTATGCCAAGGAAAACCCTGGCAAGTTGACTGTTTCCGGTGCAGGCCTTTTCGTGGGCCACCACATCGCAGCCTTGCAGATTGATAAGGCTGCGGGAACCAAGATGGCCTACATCCCAACCAAAGGCGGCGGGGCCGCAGCCATGAAAGCAGTGATTGCAGGTGAAGTCATGGGAGGCATCAACAACCTGTCGGATGCGTTCAGGGCACAAGAGGCGGGCAACGTCAAAATCCTTGGTGTCGCTGATCTTGAACGCAGTTCATTCCTGCCGGACGTTCCGACAATGATGGAGCAAGGGCTGGACGTCGACAATTCATCGGTCAACTTCCGGGGTGTGATGGTGCCCAAGGGGACACCGCAAGACGTAATCGACAAACTTGCAGCAACGGTCCCAGAAATGTTCGCCAACGACCGTGTGACCAAAAAGATGAAAGCCGGTGGATCACCGATGCACATCATGACGCGCGATGAAGTGAAAGAGATGTGGGCGCAACGCCAGCAAACTCTGAACGAATTGCTGGCTGGTCTGTGATCTGAACAACATTTGCGGGGCGGAACCGGTCCGCCCCGAATAAACAATTGAGGACCAAGATGAACGCTCGGGACGGGATTTACCCAGAAATCGCTGAAGTGGATCGTATCGTGACGCGCGCACGAACGGCTCAGGCAGTTTACGAAAAAAAAGGCTGTCAGGCTCTTTATGACAAAGCAGCGTTGGCGGCTGGTTGGGCAATTATGGAACCTACCCGCAATCGGGCGCTTGCTGAGATCGCGGTGGAAACAACCGGTCTGGGCAATGTGCCCGACAAGATCACAAAAAACCACCGCAAGACATTGGGCCTGCTGCGAGATATAGCCAAGGTGAAAACCTACGGTGTCATCAATAACGATCCGGCGACCGGTATGACCGAAATCGCTCGTCCCATCGGCGTAATAGGCGCAGTCGTGCCGTCGACCAACCCTGCTGCGACGCCCGCCAACAACATCATAAACGCACTTAAAGGCGGCAACTCCATCGTGGTGGCGCCATCGCCTAAAGGCGTGGCGTCTTGCGAGATGCTGATTGGTTACATCCACGCTGAATTCGACAAGCTGGGCTTGGATCGTAACTTGGTTCAAATGATTCCTGCTCCGGGTTCAAAGGCCAAAACCCAGCGACTGATGGAATCTGTTGATCGGGTGATATGCACCGGTAGTCAAAACAACGTTCATCGCGCGCAGTCCTGTGGCACGCCAGCTGTCGCAGTTGGTGCTGGCAATGTGACTGTGATTGTGGATGAAAGTGCAGACTTGCAAGCAGCTGCAGCCAAGATCACGGCCTCGAAATGTTTCGACAACGCGACGTCCTGCTCATCTGAAAATGCTCTGGTTGTGGTGGATGCGATCTATGACGCGTTCGTGGCCGCAATGGCCGCTGAAGGCGGTGCCTTAGTGCCTCATTCCGAAGCAAGTGGCATCATCGCCAGGCTTTGGCCCGATGGTCATCTCAACCGTTCAGCCATAGCGCAAGATGCGGATAAAATGCTCGAAGCTTTGGGAATGGCAGGAAAAGTGCCCGAAGGGACCAAGTTTTTGGCTGTAGAAACCGATGGCATAGGACCCGATCATCCATTGTCCGGCGAAAAACTCAGCCGAGTTTTGGCGCTGTACCGCGCGGCTGATTTTGAAGAGGCCAAGGTTATTGCCACACGTATTCTAGAACATCAGGGGGCCGGGCATTCCGTCGGCATTCACACCAAGCACGACATACGCGCCGTTGGATTGGGACGTGACTTGCCCACCTGTCGGGTCATTGTGAATCAGGCGCATACCTTCGCAACTGGAGGCAGTTTTTCAAATGGCTTGCCGTTTTCACTCTCAATGGGTTGCGGCAGCTGGGGCGGCAATGCCATCGACACCAACCTGCACTGGAGACATTTCGTCCAGACCACTAAGATCGTACGAGAAACACCCCCGCTTGAGCCCGGACTAGAGGAAATTTTCAGCGACTACTGGTCGGAGGTCGGCCAATGATGGAACCACCCAAGGGAACCGTCCGTGATTGGTTGGACCTAAGAGCAAGCCAGGGGGGAACTGGTTTTGTTTTCCCGGACGGGGCACCTGATCTTAGCTGGAGTGAACTGCGCGAAACGGCCCAACGTATTGCTGTCATGCTAACGGGAATGGGTGTGGCAAAAGGCGAGAGCATTGCGATCCTCTATCCCAATTGCCGCGAAGCGCTTGAGGTCTTGTTCGGTGTTCTCTACGGAGGATTCCGCGCAACGATGATTAACCTTGTCGCCGGTGACAGCGCCATCGCTTATGCACTGGAGCACAGTGGCTCACGCTATGGCTTTGTGCACTCCAGCCAAACGCAATTGTTCGAACGAACAGCCGATCCCAACAGAATTACCCGGTTGCAGGTTACAGATGCCGCCGATCCCAAAGTCGAGCTTCACAGCGTTTCGCCCGACAGCCATGCGCTGTTAATGTACACGTCAGGAACCACCGGGCGCCCCAAAGGTGTAGTTCACACACATTCCAGCCTACTGGCAGGCGGCTGGACGACGGCGGTCGCTCATGAGTTGTCCGAGGTCGATCGCGGATTTTGCGTATTGCCGATCTACCATATCAACGGGCTCTGTGTGACCGTCATGGGAACGCTTGTTTCAGGTGGTTCGTTGGCCATGTCCGAACGGTTTTCGGCCAGTCGGTTCTGGGACAGTCTGAGCAAGTCTCAAGCGACCTGGTTTTCAGTTGTACCTACCATCATTTCTCACTTGTTGCACTCAGACACTAAGCCGGATGCGTGCACTCGTCAGCGCGTGCGTTTTGGTCGTTCCGCATCTTCGGCTTTGGCACCAGATGTACAGCGGGCCTTTGAAGACCGTTTCGAAATCGCGATTGTGGAAACGATGGGATTGACTGAAACCGCTGCTCAAATTTTGTCCAACCCCTTGCCACCCGGTGTGCGTAAGATTGGTTCACCAGGTATCCCCTATGGAAACGAGGCCGCCATTTTTGATGCGAACATGCAGCCCGTTCCGCGTGGGATAGAGGGCGAACTGGTCATTCGCGGGCCAAATGTGATGCTGGAATACCTCAACGACTGCGACGCAACCGCAGGCACGTTCAGTTCTGACGGATGGTTAAGAACAGGTGATCTCGCACGGATGGATGACGACGGATATGTTTTTGTCACTGGTCGACTGAAAGAACTGATCATCAAAGGTGGTGAAAATATTGCGCCGCGTGAGATAGACGAAGCGCTCTATTCTCATCCCGATGTCGTCGAGGCCGCAGCGTTTGCCCGACCCTGTGACAGCTACGGGGAAACTGTCGAGGCAGCCGTGAAAATTCGCGAAGGTTCTCAGCTAACACCGCTGGGTTTGTTACAACTATGCGAAGTCCGATTGGGCCGATTCAAGTCACCCGACGCAGTTCACATCTTGTCTGACCTTCCAAAGGGGCCATCTGGGAAAATCCAGAGAAACCGAATCCTCGAAATCGTTGACGAGGAGGCATGACTTTGGGATGTGACTGCCCTTGCCTTCAGATCGATTGAATGCCCAACAGCCGTTTTTTTAAGGAACGCCACAGCAAAGCAAGCCTAGCTTGCGCGGCACGACAAAATTGAGAAACCTGACGCCGAAAGCACAAGATCCATTCGTCACATCAAACACCTATCAAAACACCGTACATGTCTAAGGGTCGAGTCAAACAGCAGTGATGTCACACGGACTTAAGTAGTAAGTGATAATATTGGGGCTGACCGCCTTGTCACGGTCAGTCTCTGCCGTCACGCTCCGCCCCTGAAGCATTGCTTCAATGTGTTTCTACCGGTTCCTCACGGATCACCGGACTTCCCCAAACTTCTCGCATTGTGAAGCATTGAAAAAGTGTGGCACCTCGTCTCGAATCATCCTGAAATGGCCTAACGTCAGACCATACGGACGACCCGTTCAACGAAGTGCCACCGGGGGAGAACACCCTATAGTTGGCTCGGCACCACAAGGACTGGAATCGTGGATCTGCGCAACACCCGTTTCACAACAGTGCCTAGGAATGTATGTGACGTGCCATGCTCGTGCGACCCCATCACGACCAAGTCGCAATTCAGGTCTCTGGCGCGTTTCAGAATCGATTCCGCAGGATGCCCATCGATCAATTCCACTGAAGTCACGGCAGAGTAGTTCTCTTGATCTTCAGGGGTCAGAGACTTCAGGAAATCATGCTGATTGTCCGTGAGCAGCGATTTAACCGCTGCATGCCGGTCCTTGATGGCCTGCTTGCGGGACTTATCGTCCTGGATGAACATCCTCATGGTGACGATGGCATCCTGCGACAACGGTTCTGTAACATGCAGCACATGGGCTTTGGCCCCATGTGCTATTGCAATGCTCAATGCGTGCCGAAGCGCGTTGTCTGCGTTTTCCGAAAGGTCCGTCGCGACCAGAATGTTCTGTATTTTGGGTAACATTGTCTTCTTCCTCCGTTTCGCGGATCAGTACCCAAAGAACCTTGGGAGCCACAACGCTATTTCAGGCACAAACGCGATGATGAAGATCGCCACAGTGTTGATGAAGGCAAACGGTAGAGCCGCCACTGAAATGCGTTCGATCGAGATATTGGAAATACCTGACGCGATAAACAGGTTCTCACCCAAAGGCGGCGTCTGGAAACCGATGCCCAGCGTACAGACCATGACTACACCAAAGTGAATCGGATCGATCCCCATACTGTAGGCCACTGGTAGCATCACCGGAACCAGGATCAGAATGGTTGCCAATGTCTCCATGAACATGCCGACGAACAGCAGGAACAGGATCACCAACGTCCAGATGATGTAGATGTTGTCGGTGATCGACAGCATCCCGTCTGCAATGATGGCAGGGATCTGATTTTCAACCAGCAAGCGGCCAAACACCGTCGCCGTGAACATGATCAGCAGCACGCGGCCGGTCAGCCAGGTTGTCGTCTCCAGCGAGGTGAAAAGCTTTTCCCAGGTCAGTTCACGATAAATGAACGCACCCACGATCAGCGTGTAGAAGATGGCTACGATCGCAGCTTCAGTCGGAGTGAAGAAACCCGAATAGATGCCGCCCAGAATGACCAGCGGAGCCATAAGCGCCCAGAAACCCCGATACAATTCGCACCAGATATGGCGGGCAGACCAACCTTCCGTGGTACCTTTGTAGCCGTGCTTTCGGGCCAAAATATAGTTCATGATCAGTAGGCTACCGGCAATCAGGAAAGCCGGGAGAAAGCCCGCGATAAACAGTTTCGGGATCGACACGGTTTGGAAAGTGCCATGTTCAGCCACCGCCTCGGGTGGGGGCGGCATGCCGAGGGCCGCGATGCCGAAGATGATCAGCGGAATCGATGGCGGGATCACGATGCCCAAACCACCGGATGAGGCCGTGATAGCCGACGCATAGTCTCGGCTGTAGTTACGCTGGATCATAGCAGGGATCATCAGCATGCCCACCGCCGCTGTTGTCGCAGGACCTGAGCCCGAGATTGCACCGAAGAACAGACAGGCAAAGACCGCTGCGGCAGACATGCCACCAGTGAACGGGCCAGCAAAACTTTCGGCTACGTTGATCAGCCTGCGGGACAGGCCCGACGCCTCCATCAATGCACCAGCCAGAATGAACGCGGGTAGCGCCATCAGCGGAAATGAGCCCACCGAAGTAAAGGCAATCTGCACGAACTTGATTGGGTTTTCATCCAGTACAAGGAAGGTAACCAGCGTAGAAACGCCCAACGCAACTGTAATCGGCGCGCCGATGAACAGCAGCAGAAGAAACCCGCCGAACAGGATATAGATGATTTCGGTGCCCATTACTTGCCCCCTTCTTCACCGAGCTCAGCGCGGACCTCGTCCAGATCAACCTTGTCCGGATCTTTTAGATCTTCGCCGAGAATGATTTTTTTGTAGTTCACCTGAATGATGCGAACGGTCATCAGGGCAAACGCGATGGGCAGAACGATGTAAACCCAACTAAGGTGAAACCCTAGCGTCTGTGACGACTGAAACTTGTTCATCCGGTTGAAGATGAAGTCCAGCGCCAGATAGACGAAATACAGGTTGAAGCAGATCCAGAACAGATCGGCGAACGCTTCGATGTATTTGATCGCACGGTCCGGCAGGAATTTGAACTGAAACGTCACCCGGTTGTGGGCGCCCATCTTGGCCGCATAGCTCGCACCGAAAAACACGAACCAGACGAACATGTAGATAGACAGTTCTTCCACCCAGGAAAACGAGAAATTGAACACTGTTCGGACGACAACCTGTAGGAACAACAAGCAGACAAACGTCGCAAGCAGAAAGCGGCAAAGGTAGCTTTCTATGTTGTTGAGTATCCCTAAAAAGGTTTTCATATGCCCCTCCCTAGAAGTGAGAGAGCGCCACTCGGGCGCTCTCTTGTTTTTGTTTTATTTATTCGGAAACCGGGTCGCGACCGATTGCAGCCAGAACGGCGTTCAGCTTTTCAACGCCGCCGATGCTTTCATAGAACTTCGGCCAAACAGCTGTGGTTGCCAGCTCGATGAACTCGGCCTCGTCGTTTTCAGGGACGTGGATTTCCATGCCTTTTTCGACCAGCAGCTCTTTGATTTCAGCTTCCTTGTCGCGCAGGAACTGTGCGGAAGCCTGAGTCGCGGCTTTGCCTGCTTCCAGAACAATCTCTTGATCTTCGGCGGACAGACCTTGGAAGACCTGCTCGGACACGATCAGCGGCTCGATCGAGAAGATGTAACGGATTTCAGTTACATAGTCCTGAACTTCGTAGAACTTCATCGCGTTGATGGTGGTGTAGGGGTTGTCCTGACCGTCAACAACTTTGGTCTGCAGACCTGCGAAGGTTTCCGACCACGCCATCGGAGTCGGGCTGATGCCCCACGCCTTGTAGGTGTCGATCATGATCTCGTTCTTGGGAACGCGGATGACCAGACCTTCAAGGTCAGCAACCGACTTCACAGGTTTCTTCGAGTTCGTCAGAACGCGGAAGCCTGTGTAGGTCCATGCGATGATGCGAACGCCAGCGTCGTTGATGGTGTTCTCGGTCAGTTCCTGGCCAATCGGACCTTGGGTCAGCGTTTCCGCGTCTTCCAGGCTGAGAATCACGTAAGGCAGCGTGAATACGCCAACCGTCGGCGAGAACGGAGTGACGTTGTTGATCGCCAGCAGCGACATGTCCAACGTGCCGATTGCTGCTTCGTTGACGGTGTCCTGCTCTGAGCCGAGCTGACCATTCAGGAACAGTGTCGCGGTGTGCTTGCCGCCTGACAGTTCTTCAAGTTTCTCCTTGAATGCAAGGCCTGTTGCTTCCTGGCTGGAACCGCCGCTGTCACCGACAGCAATCTTAAAGTTCTTGGCGCTTGCCGGTGCGGCCAATGCCAATGCGCCGAGCGACGCAGCCGCCGCAAATGTTTTGATACTTTTGAGCAGAGTCATAAAACCTCCTCCTGTTCGTTGGTTTTGGAAAGTGTTCCGACATGAACAATTGCCCACCAGACCCACTTCGCACGAACACTAGGTTGTTTGGGTTGTGCAATTAATATAAAGTAGTCGAAGTAAAGGTGCAGAAAAATACACGTAAAAAATGCCACAGAAAAAAGCAATCACCAACATCTCTGACGTCGATATAAGGCTCCTTCAGGTATTCCGTACGGTCGTTTCGTGTGGTGGCTTTACAGCCGCAGAATTTGAACTCAACATCAGCCGATCAACAATCAGCAAGCATATTGCCGATCTTGAAACGCGGCTGGGCACAAAACTTTGCCACCGCGGCGCGGCAGGCTTTTCTCTGACATCGGACGGCAAACATGTGCTTGAAGCGTCGAACGAGTTGTTCTTGGCCATAGACAAATTTCAGAACGGATTAGGAGATGTTCGGTCGGAATTGACCGGTAAATTAAGGATAGCACTATTTGATCATTCCACTTCAAATGAGGAATCCAACCTCGATGAAGCGATCAAACGATTCATCGACAAAGCGCCCGGCGTGACACTGGACATATCCATGGAACCGCCGAACATTATCGAAGAAGGCGTGATTAATGGGCGCTTCAACCTCGGTATCGTACCCTTGCACCGACAGTCACCGATGCTGTCTTACTCAGAACTTTATGTCGAAAGAATGCGATTGTTCTGCGGTCGGGACCACGATTTGTTTCAGTCTGCGTCTGACGACGTCCCTCTAAGTAAACTTCGGCGGTACAATTATGTCGGACTTAGCTTCAACTCACCCAACATGGCTGTTCACCAAAAGTTGATGCTCAGGAAATCCGCATTTGTACAAAACGAAGAGTCTTTGATGCTTTTGATTCTATCCGGCCGGTACTTGGGATTCGTGCCAACGCATAAAGCCCGCACTTTGGTTAAAGAGGGGCACCTCAAACAGATCAATTGCCCTGAAGCCGAGTTTTCTTCGACCATGGCTGCGATTGTACGGAAGAGCGCATCAAAAGGTCGTCGTTTGAACTTGTTTTTGGATGTTCTGCGTTCGTCTCACGGCTGACAGAAGTGTTTTGTCGACGCACTCAGGTTTGTTTTCAGCTCTGGAATATCGAAGCGTAGCGATCCCTTGATGCGCTTCTCGCTTTGTGAAGCAGGCAGTCGTATTCTGTTCTGTGTGAGACCGGGCAACGTAAGCCTTTGCGTATCGTTAAGATAATACCGCTGAACTGCTCTGCCAGAGAGCGAGATGCTTTCCGTCGGATTTCGAGAAGATGGCCACAGAAAGCTGGAAGAAATCACGCGGTTCAGTGCACATTTTTCAAAAGCACGGATCACGCCGCAACGCGGGCCTCAATGTCGCCTGACTGTCTTTGCTTCCTAGAGTTGGGCCACTATTTTTGCCGAGAAAAAACAATGACGAGCTAAACTTCAAAGAGTTTGCAGGGGAAGGCATGGGCTGGGTGACAGGCCAACTGCATCGGCGAGGGCAACGTTGGTTATATTGCCTTGCTCCTGCAGCGTAGACAGAATGTTTATATCGATCCGGTCAAGCTTTGCATTGTCTATCATGATGTCGTCTCCTGAGCGTTCTACTCAGCCAATTCTGCTTGATGGGCCTTGGCCATGTCGATCATGCTGTTGAACTGGAAGTCGTACTTTGGCATTTCACCAGGGTGCATGGTTGCGCCAAAGCCTTTCTTGTCATGCCGACGATAGATCCAGCAATTCGCCAAGCCAAATTTGTTTGCGGGGGCGTGATCATGGAACATGCTTTCTGCGGTATGCAGAATTTCATGCTTTTGAATGCCCTGACGAGCCAGCATTTCGATCATGTAGTCAAAGTTCCGATCAAAAGGTTTGTAGCTCCCTACGTCCTCTGCTGTATAAACACCGTCAAAATGCACGCCAAGACGGGTGTTTGCTGCGGCAAAGGTCGTATTGTCCGTGTTGGTCAGAACAAACAGTTTGTAGTGCTTTTTGAGATACTGCAGCGCTTCGATAGTGTCGTCAAACGCTTTCCAGTGACGCGCATGTTCGCCATACGCAACGCACTGCTCCCAAGTTACCTCAACGCCCCACTCTTCGGCCAAACGGCGATAAACGGTTGGCAGCAATTCGTGATACTTCTTCGCGGGTGTATAGCGCTGCGAAGTGCTCTCGTAGAATGCATGAGCCTCAAGGATTTCGTCGCGCGTCAGGTTACGGCTCACAAGATCAGTAAGTGTTTTCAAACCGTCGATCATGCCGCCTTCCCAATCGAGAAGCGTTCCATACACATCGAATGTCAGGGCTTTGTAATCGCTAAGTTTCATCGGTTTATCCTTCCATATCCGATACTGCATCCAGAGTCGCGCGAAGCCGGTCAACCAAAGGTCTACTTCGCTCTCGGTTAGGGGGCAACACAAGCTACTGCGGAGGCGCGACGCCTAGTGCACAAGGCGATCAGTTGATCATCAGTATGCAAAGGATGAACGCAATTC
Organism: Ruegeria sp. HKCCA5763; assembly: GCF_013034545.1. Taxonomy (NCBI): domain Bacteria; kingdom Pseudomonadati; phylum Pseudomonadota; class Alphaproteobacteria; order Rhodobacterales; family Roseobacteraceae; genus Ruegeria; species Ruegeria sp. HKCCA5763. Next base: position 171,573 of record NZ_WQGF01000004.1, on the reverse strand, counting down.
GCGAGGTTGATGCCAATAACCTCTCGATGACAGTCGAAGCAGGATGTCTGCTTTCGGAAATACAATCGGCGGCGGCCTCTGAAAACTTATTCTTTCCGCTTTCACTCGGATCGCAAGAGTCCTGCCAAATCGGTGGAAATATCTCAACCAACGCTGGCGGTGTTTCAGCTGTACGCTATGGTATTACAAGAGATCTGGTCCTCGGGTTGGAAGCCGTTCTTCCTAATGGTGAGATCCTGAACAACCTGTCGCCACTACGCAAAGACAATCGTGGGTACGCGCTACATCACATGTTGATTGGGGCTGAGGGTTCACTGGGAATAATCACCGCGGCATCCCTGCGTTTGCTTCGTGCACCCTTGTCACAAGCGACCGCATTTTTGGCTGTACGCGACATCGGGGATCTGATGCCCTTGCTGGCGATGGCCCAAAGTGCCACAGGTGAGGCCGTCACGTCCTTCGAGTACATATCGAACTCGTCTCTACAACTTCTGCTGAACAAAGTGCCGGAACTACGGCGTCCGACAGAGGAGCCAGCGGAGCACTATGTACTGATCGAAGCTGCGACATCCTCAACTATTTTGTCCCTTGATCCCGCAATGGAAGCGTTTTTCGAAGCAGGGATGGAACAAGGTTTGATCCTTGACGGGGCAATTGCGTCCAGCGAACAGCAGCGCAAAGATTTTTGGAATCTCAGAGAACATATACCTGAGGGCGAGGTGCTCAATGGTAGCTCTGTCAAACACGATGTGTCTGTAAGAGTCTCGCATGTCGGGCGCTTCATTGAACTTGGGTCAGCATTGGTAAACCAGTATGGGCAAGGTGCTCGTCTCTCCATCTACGGACATGTTGGAGACGGAAACATACACTTTAATCTCTTGGCGCCAGAAGGTGCAGACAATGCAGCATTTCTTGAAATGCTCCAGACTGAGATATCTCCTCGGATTTATGACCTTGTCGCAAAAATGGATGGCTCATTTAGCGCAGAATACGGGTTGGGGCAGGACAAAATTCAACTCAACGAAGCTTTTGGGGACCCTGTTAAGCGTGCGCTCATGTCGACACTTAAAGAGGCGATTGACCCCAATAACATAATGAACCCAGGTAAAGTGGTTCGACCTGGCAAACTCGGTTCAGAGGCCGAGGCCTCAAGCGTGTAGAGGTCGAAAATAAGCTGCAAACAAAACCCTCGTGTTGAATCGTGAGCCGCACTCATAAATCAAGTTGGCCGAGAGAATCCTCGGCCGCTTGGTTGCGATGCGGAATTGTTGCTGATGCTGAAAAGCGTTGGTTGCCTGGCACCAGCCAAGTCGACAGGGTGGAAATACCTCAAGTTGTCGTTTTACAAAGCCACCGGTTCATCAAACGCCAGATTAGGCCGATCTTGGGTTTCAAGCCTTCTGATTCCGCGGCATCCGCTCTGGCCGGAATTGAACGGACTAATATGATCCGCTAGCATCAATTCAAGCAAGTGCTCGCGTCGTTTCAACAATTTGCGCAACGATTTATATCCGCAAACCGTTGAACCTATGTTCCAAGGATTCCTGCTGATTTCGCCCAATTGCGCGGATTATAGCATACCGCGTTCTTCCAGCACTTTACGTGCAACCCGAAAACATTCCAACGATTGCGGAACGCCGCAATATATGCCGATCACGTGAATGATCGAGCGGATTTCTTCTTTGGTTACGCCGTTGTTCAAAGCGCCATTGCAGTGAATTTCCCATTCATGCATTTTGCCCAGAGCGCCTATCATGGTGAGGTTCAGCATCGAACGAGTCTTGTGATCGATTGTGTCGTCACCCCAGCCAAAGCCCCAGCACCAAGCGGTCATGGCTTCCTGAAACGGGCGAGTAAAGTCGTCGGCGGCTGCCAGGTTCTTTTCGACATACTCGGCGCCCAGCGTCGATTTGCGCTGTTTCAAGCCGTGTTCGAATAGGTTGTCGTCCACGTTATTCTCCTTTGATGAAAAGGGCGGTCCTCCAGTTTGACCGACCCGATTGAGTTTTGTTGTTCCGACAGCGTCGTTGAGACATTGTTATCTTCGCAAATCGGAAAGTTCAGGTAACAAATGCGCCGACCAGCCGCTTGGTGGTATTAATTAGGTCCTTTGTGAAGCCACGACAGAACCCGACTTTTTTTGTGAGTTCGGTCACGCATGGCTTAATCGGCACTTGGTTTGCTCCTCATCGTCGATGGTTTTTTCCGCTGATCAACTCCGCAACCGGATGGCCACGTTTTTGGTCTGGACATAATTCCAAAGCGCTTCGCGTCCTTTTTCGCGCCCGTACCCGGATTTTCCATAGCCGCCGAATGGCGTTTCCACCCCGCCTGCATACCATTCGTTGACAAAGACCTGACCAGCACGGATCTGCCGTGCGGCCCGCGTTGCCCGGTCGATATCGCGTGTGAAAACACCGCCGACCAGCCCATAGGGTGTTCCGTTTGCAATCTCGATAGCCTGAGCATCATCACGGAATTTCAGAACCGAAAGGACCGGTGCAAAAGCTTCTTCATTCGCGATGTTCATCTCAGGTGTGACGTTGGTCAGAAGGGTTGGTTCCAGAAATGCGCCGGGGATATTCATTTTACGACCGCCGGTGGCTACCGTGGCCCCCGCCGCGATCGCATCAGACACCATACCAGCCGCACGATCACGCTGTGCCTCGCTGACCATCGGACCCATATTCGGGCCAAATTCACCACGTTCGATACCCGGACCGACGGAAAGGTTGCGTGCGACATTCGAAATGCGTTCGACCAGCTCGTCATGGCGACTTTCGTGTACGATCACGCGGCTCATGGCTGAACACACCTGACCCGCGTTGAAGTAGATCCCCCAGCGCACATCGCTTTCAAAGGCGTCCAGATCAGCGTCATCATGCACGATGGCTGCGGATTTTCCCCCAAGCTCCAATACACAGGGAACCACATTGCGCGCGGCTGCGCTGGCGATTGCGATACCGGTCGGTACAGAGCCTGTGAAGACGATTTGATTGACATGCGGATGCGCCGACAGCGCCGCACCAGCCTCGTGACCCAAACCGCACAGGATGTTTACGGCGCCTTTAGGCAAGCCAACAGCTTCGGCCGCGTGGGCGAACCAAGCATTGGTCAAAGGTGTCAATTCAGGCGTCTTGATCACTACGGTGTTGCCAGTCGCCAGCGCGGCCGAAAGGGAACGCGCGGTCATTTCAACCGGGTAGTTCCAAGGAATGATTTGAGCGGATACCCCAAATGGCTCATACGTGGTGAAATCGAAGTAGTTGGCGCCAAGCGGGATGGACCGCCCCTCGACCGTTTCAGCCTGATTTCCGTAATATTCGAAATACCGGGCCGCGCCTTCGATCTCAACGCGCGCTTCCCAGAGCGGCTTGCCCTGTTCAAAGGTCAGAACCGGGGCAATCTTGTTTATGTTATCCAGCAGGTACCGGCCCATAGCCTGTACCATGCGGCCACGTTCCACGGGGCGCAGTTCGCTGAGCGCACCTGAAAGATGCACGCGGCGGGCCGCCATTACAGCGCGATCCACATCCCCGGCATCAGCCAGCGCCTGTTCGGCCAGCTTTTTGCCTGTCCCGGGGTTGAAAACATCGATCCGACCTGCACCACCATCGATCCAGGTGCCGTCCACGTAATTCTGCCAATAGGGCTTCACGTCGTGCATTTCGCGCATCTCCAAAGCTTCGGAGGGCAAAACACCCTCCGAAAAAAGTTGTTTAACTGTGCTGGGCTTTATTCCACCGCCTCACGCATCCATTGCTGGAGCTTGGCGATGGAATGTTCACTCATGACGCCGCAGGCGGGGTCCAGAACCAGCGGGCCGGGAACGTAGCCTTTGGATTTCAGCCCGCGGTGAACGGATTCGACAAGGCGGATGTCTTCTTCGACCGTTGTTTGGCGGTCTTGTACCGCGAGCCCCCGGATAACATCGCTTTCATGACCGCCTTCGGTGTACCAGCCGCGCCATACGGTGCAGGTGTCCACAGTGTTGGCACGCCAGTGATAGGTGTTCAGCACGTTACCCGGATAGCACTGGAACGAGAACATCGGCCACAGGAACCACGACTGATAGTCGCCTGCATGCGGAACTGACATGTCGATCGGATAGGTCATCTTTTCCAACGCCTGACATTCAGTGGTGTGACGCAACACGTAACCGCCGCCCACGTCGGGTTGAATGTCGTAAGTTTCAGGCTTTACAACGCCTTCTGCAAAAGTGGGGTGGTTAGAGGGGCAGTGGTAGCATTCGGAGTAGTTTTCGATCGAAACTTTCCAGTTGCAGTTTTCCGGAATCTCGACCCATTCCAGCGGTGCCAGGTCGTTTATACCAGGCACGTATTCCGAAATCTCTTCCCTCACGCCGGGATACCATTCGTCCATGGGGGCGGCATCTTTGTCGAGGTTGACGAAGAGGAAGCCCAAAAAATCTTCGGTGCGAACCTCGGTCAGGCAGATTTTTTCGCGCTGAAAGCCGGGAACGTTCTTTACGTTAGGGCCTGCGCGCAATCCGCCGGTCAATTCATAAGACCACTGGTGGTAGGGGCACACCACTACGCGGGTATTGCCGGTGCCGGTAACCATTTCATGAGCCCGGTGCTGGCAGACATTATAGAATGTACGAATGACGTTGTCGCGCCCACGGATAGCAAACAGGTTCTGACCGGCAATCTCAAACGCGAAATAATCGCCGACATTGGGGATGTCGTTGGCGTGACCCGCAAATTGCCAGGTCCGCATCAGAAGACCATTCATCTCATTTTCAAAGACTTCCGGGGCGGTGTAGAATCTGGCGTCCAGCGAATGGGTCAGCGGGGCGTTCATGTGTGTTCCTCCTGGTAAAGGCCAAGCTGATGACGGCGTATGTGAAACTCTTCGACCCGCTCGACGATTTCATCACTCGACACAGCAACAACAAAGCTGAGCAGTGTTTCTAAAAGTGCAATGATAGACAGGGAAGAAGGATAGAATTGAGGGGTGTCTACCGAGACAATGAAACTATGCTGTGCCGACAAAATTATCGGGCTGGCGGGCGAGTCTGATATTCCAATGACAGTGACACCTTGCTTTCGCGCGATGTCCACTGCCTCGACGACTTCAGTACGATAGGGATGACACGTGATGGCAATCAGCACATCCTTCTCATCTGCCCAAGCCAGGTCATCAATAGCCGTTGATCCAGGCCGGGGGATCGCATGAAAGTCTGTCATCCCCGTGCGGGCCAGATATGTGAAGTTTGACGCACTCGAGTTGTTTATTCCAACGCCGAGGGTATAGACGGAACGTGCCGACCAAATAACTTCTGCTGCGGATTGGAGCTGTTCGGCATCAATTTCTGCAAAGGTTTCTTCTATGTTCCGAATGGCGGAATCCAACAGGTCGGCATAGAGTTCTCCAAGGTCACCAGTGCGCCTGATTCCCTGCAGCCAACGCGCCCGGTCCGGGAAAGAAACGTCACTTCGACGAATCTCATCACGAAATGGCTCGCGAAAGTCTCCATATCCTTCAAAACCGATTTGCCTGGCCATTCGCACAACCGTGTTTGGTTTTACTCTGGCAGCCTCGGCTATCTCACGCACGGTGGAAACACCAACTTCCCGTGGGTTTTCCAAAACATATCGCGCGGCTTTCTGAGCTTCGGGTGTCAAAAGCGTCAATTCCTCTGACAGGCGCCCCAGAACCCCAGTTGAAACATCTGTACCATTCATTGCGAGTCTCGGTATGTACATTTGTGCCGTTAGACATTGACACTGGTACATATGTGGCAATAGGAAGTCCATAGAAATCTGCGACTCTCGAACAGGAATTCTTGCGATGTCCACAAAAGAACTGCCCGAACGCGCCAAGGTCGTCATTGTTGGTGGCGGCGTTATGGGATGCGGCCTAGCGTACCACCTAGGTCATGAAGGCTGGGGGGCTGAGACCGTCCTGCTGGAAAAAGCTGAACTGACAAGCGGGTCGACTTGGCACGCCGCAGGTCAAATCACCCATTCCACCAGTTCTTATGGTTTGGGCCGCATGGTCGACTATAACATCGGCCTGTATTCAAAGACGCTTGAGGAAGAGACGGGGCAAGCCGTAACGTGGCACGGCTGCGGTTCCTTCCGTCTAGCCTACACCGAAGACGAAATGGATTGGCTGCGCCACACCCTGTCGGTGGGTCGTTCGCTCGGCTTCAACATTGAACTGGTGGGCCCGGACTTTATTGCCGCGAAGCACCCGTTCTATAACCTCGAAGGCGTTCTGGGCGCGCTTTACACTCCGGATGACGGCCACGTTGACCCGTCGAACGTGACCATGGCCATGGCCACAGGTGCCCGTCAGAAAGGCGTGAAAATCTTCCGTCACTGCCGCGCCACCAACATCACCCAAAACGATGCAGGTGATTGGGTGGTCGAGACCGAGAAGGGCACGATTATCTGCGAGCATGTGGTCAATGCTGGCGGCACTTACGCTCGTCAGATGGGCGAATGGTCGGGCCTGCAACTGCCGATGACCTCGATGACGCACCACTATTTCGTAACCGAGAACGTACCTGAGTTTCAGGATCTGGACACCGAACTGCCGGTGATCCGCGACGACAAACAGGTCTCAGGCTACATCCGGATGGAGCAGAAAAAGGGCCTGATCGGGATTTACGAAAAAGAAAACTCGAACTCGGTCTGGCATGACGAATGCCCATGGGAATACGAGAACTGGCTGTTCGAGGCCGATTATGACCGCGTGATGCCCTGGCTGGAAAACTCGCTGGAACGGATGCCGATCTTTGCTGAACTCGGCATCACCCGCGAAGTGCATGGCGCGATCAGCCATCCGCCGGATGGCAACCCGATGGTTGGCCCCGCTCCGGGCGTCAAGAATTACTGGTGCTGCTGTGGTACACAGATCGGTATCGGTTGGGGCCCTGGCCTGACCCGTGAACTGGCCAAGTGGATGGTTCATGGGGCCGCTGACATCTCGATGCGTGACTACGACCCGCGCCGCTTTGGCGCCTATGCAAAGAAAGACTGGCAGGTCATCAAAGCGCACGAAGATTACAAATTGCGCCATGAGATCCCCTTCCCGCACTTCAACCGTCTGGAAGGCCGCCCGATCAAGCCGTCGCCGCTATATGAACTCCTCAAGGACAAAGGCGCGGTCTACGAAGAAGTCTATGGTTTCGAACGTCCCCGTTGGTTTGCAACCGAAGGTGTCGAGCAGCACGATCACTACAGCTTCCGCCGCAACGTGGTGCATGATGTGGTCGGTGCCGAGGTCAAAGCCGTCCGCGAAAACGTCGGCATCATGGATGTGACCGCTTTCACCAAGGTCGAGGTTTCGGGACCGGACGCCTATGCGTTGTTGGACCGTCTGACCGCCAACAAGATGCCGCAGAAGACCGGCTCGATCACGCTGACCCATATGCTAAACCGCCGGGGCCGGATTGAGTTGGAAACCACTCTGGTGCGGATGGCGGATGACCGCTTCTATCTGGTCTGCGCGGCCTTCTTCGAGCAGCGCCTGCTGGACCACCTGAACCACAACCGTGCCGATGAGAATGTGACCATCACGCCACTGTCCGCTGGCTGGTCGGCCCTGTCGCTGAACGGTCCGAAATCGCGCGAAGTTCTGGCACAGTGCACCGATGCGGACCTGTCCAATGCCGGTTTCCGCTGGCTGTCGGCTCAGGAAATCACCGTGGCCGGTCACAAGGTCTGGGCGTTCCGCATGTCCTATGCCGGCGAGCTGGGTTGGGAATTCCACATGCCGGATGAGGCCTGTGTGGATGTCTATACGGCCCTGTGGGCTGCTGGCGAGCCGCATGGCATCGTCAACTATGGCTCTTTTGCCATGAACGTGATGCGGATGGAAAAAGCCTTCCCCGGCGCGGGCGAACTAACCAACGAGGTCACGCTGCCCGAGGCCAATGTGGGTCGCTTCTTCAAGCTGGACAAGGAGTATCTGGGTGTCGAAGCCACACGCGTAAGCGCCGAGCAGACCGAGAAAGGCGAAATGCCCTGGGTCTGCGCCTATCTGGAAATCGAACCAGACGGGATCGAAGACGGACATGGTGGCGAGGCGATCAAGTTAAACGGCGAGATTGTTGGCGCGACAGCATCTGTTGCTTACGGCCACACGGTCGGCAAGATTCTGGCCTTTGCCTATGTCAAGCCGCACGCCAACGTGCCGGGTCAGGAGATCGAAGTGATCGTCGCAGGTGAACCCCGTAAGGGTCGCATACTGGGCGAGCCTGCCTACGACCCACAGAGCAAGCTGCCTCGCACCGACGCACCCGTTGCGGTTCCAGCTTAAAACAAAACCGGCGGGCATAAGATCAGGTGCCCGCCACCCAATACCGACAACTCAGATCAGGACACTGACCGTTTGGCAACATCGTAGTAACGCCCTGAAGCATCCTGCGACCCCAATAGAAAGACCGAAAAACCTGCCATTTGCGCAACGGGTTAATGAAAGGAAACCTGACGTGAAGATCACCCGCATTGCTGCCTGGGAAGTCCCGCTGACCAGCCATGAAACATATTACATGGCAGATGGGAAAACCTGTGACACGACCATTTCGGTGGTTTTGCGTTTGGACACGGATACGGGCTTGTCCGGCTGGGGCGAAGTCTGCCCGATCCCGCATTACCTGCCCGCCTATGCCAAGGGCGTGATCCCGGCCATTGCCGAATTGGCTCCGGTGCTCATTGGTGCGGACCCGGTGGGGCCGGAAACCGTCATGGAGCAGGCCAACAGGTATCTTCACGGCCATGGTTACGCAAAATCCGCGCTCGATATGGCGCTGTGGGACCTGACCGGCCAAGCCGCCGATCTGCCGGTGCATCGCCTGCTGGGAGGTCGGCAGGTCAAGGACATGCCGCTTTATCACTCGATCACATGTGTGGCGCCGGACGAAATGGCGCGCATGGCACAAGATGCTTATGACAATGGGATGCGCCAGTTCCAGGTCAAGCTGGGCGCTGATGGCGACTGGCAAACGGATGTCGAGCGACTGGCCAAGGTGCGCGAAACCGTGGGTCCGGGCCCGCTGGTTTATGGCGATTGGAACTGCGGCACTGACGCGTTAACCGCGATCCGGGTTGGTCGTGCTGCGGCCCATCTGGATGTCATGCTGGAACAGCCCTGTGCCACGCTTGAGGAATGCGCCCACGTGCAGCGGACCACAGGCCTTCCGATGAAGATTGACGAGAACGCGCATGACATCGCCTCGATCTTCGCCGCGCATCAGGCCGGATGCATGCAGGCCGTGGCATTGAAACTATCCAAGATGAGCGGCCTGTCTGCCATGCGGCAAATCCGGGATTTGTGCCTGACGCTGGGCACCCAGATGTGTATCGAAGATACCTGGGGCAGCGACATCACCACCGCCGCGTTGCTGCATCTGGCCGCGTCCACACCTGCGCGTGGTATCATGAACACGTGCGACCTCAGCCACTATGTCGGCCCGCGTCTGGCCCCCGATGGCCCTGTACGCGAGAACGGCCGCATCACACCACCAGAAGGGCCGGGTCTGGGCGTCACACCTGATGCCGACGCTTTGGGCCAGCCCGTCACCATTATCGATTGATCCAAACCTCATCCCGCCGAGAGACCTGTTATGGAAGATTTCAGCAACGCCTTCCCCTCACATGATCCTGAATGGGTCAAGGACATGCATGCAGATCACTATCTGCAAAGCTGGTCGAAGCAAGGCAGCCGCCCACGTGTCATCACCGGCGCGCAAGGCAGCTGGTTCTGGGACAGCAACGGCAAACGCTATCTGGACTTTCAAAGTCAATTGGTGAACGCCAATATGGGTCACCAGCACCCCAAGATCGTACAGGCGATCAAGGATCAGGCGGACAAGCTGTGTTATATCGGCCCGGCGATGGGTTCGGATGTGCGCTCGGAAATGGCGGCGATCATGAACGAGATCACGCCTGAAAACATAACCTCGACCTTTTTCACTACCGGAGGTTCGGCGGCGAACGAGACTGCGATCCGTCTGGCGCGGCACTATACAGGCCGGACCAAGATCATCGCGCGCTATCGCTCGTATCATGGGGCAACCGGGGGCACACTGTCCCTGACAGGCGACCCACGCCACCACCTGACCCGCGCCGATATGCCGGGCGTGGTGAGGATGCTGGACCCTTACGTGTATCGCCTGCCGACAGGCCACACCGATCCGGCGAAATGCCCGGTGGCCCAGGGCGGTCCGCATCTGGAAGAGATCCTGATGTACGAAAATCCCAACACGGTGGCGGCCGTCATTCTGGAACCGATCGTGGGCACCAACGGCATCATCGTTCCCCCGGATGGTTATCTGCAATCGATCAAGGAAACATGTGAAAAATACGGCATCCTGCTGATCGCAGATGAGGTCATGGCCGGGTTCGGTCGTACCGGAAAATGGTTCGCCGTCGATCACTGGGGTGTACAGCCGGACATCATCACCAGCGCCAAGGGCATCAACTCGGGCTATGTACCACTTGGTACCATGTCGGTCTCAACCAAACTGCATGACTGGCTGCGCGACTACCCGATGCCAGGAGGTCTGACCTACGCTGGGCATCCGCTGGCCTGCGCCTCAGGCATCGCTGCAATCCGCGCCATGCAGGACGAAGGCGCTCTGGAAAACGCAACCCTCATGGGTGAAAAGATGCGGGCCGAGCTGGCCAAAATGGCAGAAAAGCACCCCAGCATCGGGGATATTCGCGGTAAGGGCATGTTCAACGGCATCGAACTGGTCAAGAACCGCGACACGCGCGAACCATTGGTGCCGTTTGCAGCGAAGGGCCCGGATGCCAAGCCAATGTCGGATATGATGAGCTTTGCGATGAACGAAGGGCTGTACCTGTCCTTCTATTCCAATGTCGTCCGCCTGACCCCACCGCTGAACATCAGCGAAGAGGATCTGATGACGGGTCTGGAGATCCTGGATCGAGCCCTCGATATCGCGGACCGCGAATGTGTTTGAGCGTGACTTTGCGAGGTCAATGAAATGACCAACTATGGTGTCATCATTGTCGGGGCGGGGCAAGCGGGTTGCTCCGCCGCAGTCAAACTGCGCAATCTTGGCTATGACAAGCCAATCGCCCTGATCGGAGAGGAGGCGCACCCACCCTATCAGCGCCCGCCCCTATCCAAAGCGTATCTGTTGGGCAAGCTGCCTCGGGACCGCTTGTTCTTGAGGCCCGAGAGTTTCTTTGATGAGCATCAGGTTGACTTGCACCTGAATCAGCGGGTGACGGACATTTCTGTGGACGATCAGACACTTGTCTGTGACGATCAAACACTGGCCTTTGAACACCTAGTCCTCGCGACAGGCTCAACCCCCAATCGTTTGCCCGAGAGCATAGGTGGAAGCCTGACTGGCACCTATACGATCCGAGGGATTGCCGATATCGATGCAATCGCACCGGAATTCAAGCAAGGTCGAAAGGTTGCCATCATAGGCGGAGGCTACATTGGCCTCGAAGTCGCTGCCGTTGCGGCAAAGCTGGATCTGGATGTGACTCTGATCGAAGCTGCACCGCGCATTTTGCAGCGTGTCGCGTCACCGGAAACCGCCAAGTATTTCCGCGAGCTGCACGATGCCAACAACGTCCGAATTCTTGAAGGTACCAAGATCGCACGCGTCACGGGAGAGGGCCGCGCAGACGGTGTCGAACTCGCCAACGGGGACGTTGTCCCTGCCGATTTTGTTGTTTTAGGGATTGGCATTACCCCGAACACGGCACTTGCCGAGACAGCCGGAGTTACCGTCGAAAACGGCATCAAAACCGATGCGTTGGGCCGCACCTCGCATCCTTGTATCTGGGCTGCGGGGGATTGTGCGACGTTTCCCCATGGGAACGCCCAGATCCGATTGGAGAGCGTTGGCAATGCCATTGATCAGGCCGAAACGGTAGCCGAAAACATCTTGGGTGCCACCAAACCCTATAAGGCGAAGCCCTGGTTCTGGTCGGATCAGTATCACGTCAAGCTTCAAATCGCCGGATTGAATGCCGGCTATGATCAGGTCGTCTCACGCGAAGGTGACGATGGGTCGTACTCGGTATGGAACTATTGTGAAGGGAAACTCATTGCGACCGACGCAATGAACGACCCGCGCGCCTACATGGTTGCAAAACGGCTGATCGAATCCGGCAAGTCCCCGCATCCCGAGATGGTTGCAGACAGGGGTACTGATCTCAAATCCATTCTAAAGGTCTGAGGAAAGGCAAGGCAGCGTATGTATATTGAGTCCAAACCCATCACCCGTTGCCGGGGGGGTGAAAACCCAAGCGCTGTCGGGCATTCAGAAATCATTGCCCAAAAGCGCCACTTTTACTTTCTGCTGCTTCCAGGCACCAACATGTTGGATTTCGCGGCGGCAATCGAACCTCTGCGGGCGGCCAATTTAGTGACAGGTGAAACAGAATACACCTGGTCGGTCATGACCGAAACAGGCAGCAACGTAATGTGCTCGAACGGGATCGAAATCCCGACAGAGACCGGCCTTTCTATGACGCGGCATGCAGACTACGTGATCGTGTGCTCGGGGTACTCCGGCTATCTCGACGCTCTCCCTGAAACTCTGCAATGGTTGCGCAGACATTCCAGATTTGGCGGTCGGGTCGCGGCGATCGGAACCGGTGCATTTACCTTGGCGCGCGCCGGGTTGGCAACCGAAGCGCAACTGACGCTCCACTGGTCTCTGGCGCCGGTTTTTGAAGAGATGTTTCCAAAACTTGACTGCTTGTTGGTGCGTGTTGTGGCTGATGACAGTTTGGCGTCAAGCGCCGGGGGCACTGCCAGCCTGGACTTGACGCTTTCCATCATTGAATCGGACTTCGATAGTGGCACTGCCCAGAAAGTGGCGGACCATTGCCTCCATAACTTTGACAATCACAGCAACCGATCGCAACGCCAGACAATGTCAAAAATGGCTGGATCCCGAAACCCCGCTTTTCTGAGCATTCTCAAGAAAATGGAAGACTCACTTCAGGATCCGATCCCGGTTGATGAATTGATTCGAGAAGAAAAAATCTCGAGGCGGCAGATCGAACGGTTGTTCAACAAACACTTGAAGACCAGCCCGTCACGACACTATCGCAATCTGCGTCTGGACCGTGCGCGCGTGTTGCTGCATGGAACGGATTTGTCCATCATTGATGTTGCCGTCGCAACTGGGTTTGCCAGTATCGTCAATTTCTCAAAAGCCTACAAAGCGCGCTTTGGTGAGCGCCCAACCGCCGACCGGTCGATAGCACTGGCGTACAGCTGACCTGAGATGACAGCTCAAGGAAGCGAAACCAACGCGAAACCCGATATGCTGATCCGTTGGCTGGACGTTAAAGAGGGCAAGCGTTGTCATCCGCCCCCTCAATCGATCAGTATGGCGCGGCGTTGCACCCTGCATTCGCGTGACCAACGAAGAAGGATCCGTATTGATGCCGCACGACGTCGACTCTTGGATCGGACGCTCAGAAACGCGTACGGACACTTTGCGCACCGAACCTGCCCGGTTTATGCAGGCCACAATTGGCCGCGAACCGACATTGCAATGCGGCGACGCACTTCCACCTTTGTGGCATTGGCTTTACTTTCTCGAAGCAAAACCGCTGGGCGAACTGGGTCGTGATGGTCACCAAAAGAAAGGTGGTTTTCTGCCTCCGGTCGCTCTACCTCGCCGAATGTGGGCTGGCGGACGGTTCAAGTTCAAGGCAGCTGTCCCACTGGGCTCCCAGGCTAAGAAACGCTCTACGATAAAAAAGATAACCGAAAAGATCGGTCGCAGCGGGCAACTGTGTTTTGTGACGGTTCTACACGAGCTTTTTTTGAACGACGGAACGCTGGCCATAACTGAAGAACACGACATCGTTTATCGGGAAGACCCGCATCCCAATGCTCAAAAATCCTTGCCTATTCCTGCTCCGATCAATGCCGAAGTCTCTGAAATAATATCGCCGTCGCAAGTTATGCTTTTTCGCTATTCGGCCCTGACCTTCAACGGGCACCGGGTCCATTATGACGTAGACTATGCGCGCTCAGTCGAGGGGTATGACGGGTTGGTCTTTCATGGGCCGCTTACGGCAACGCTACTGGTTGATCTTGCGCAACGTACCATGGGAGCGACACCAAGAATCTTTGAATTCCGTGGAACTGCTCCTCTGGCGGGGATGACTCCGTTCCATATCGAAGGAACGCGTGAAGACAACACGATGCAGCTATGGGCTCGCCGCTTCGACGGGGCCAAAGCCATGCAGGCAAAAGCTACTTTCTAAGTTCCAGGACACTTGGCCAACAAACAATGTGGGCTGCGATAGCGCCTGCAGACTGGAACACCTTCGGGCAACTGTCATACTTTGGCTGTCGCAGATGGCGTGCAGTTTCCTGTTCCTTGATCATTTGGGTGATCTTTTTCTGGGTGCATCTGGTCTTAATTTGCCCATCCCTCAGTTGAGCGGACTAAACACTAATTTGGAGGAGATTCTGGGGCTCAGGCCAGGTGACTTGAACACACAACTTTGACGACAAAATATTGCCTGATGGCTCGATACGATTTGTAGCATGACCGAGTCTGAATTCTGAGCCTCAATGATCCGAACATAAGTTTACCCATGGTGGCGTACCGCCACAGTCACCAACTAGGCTTACTCAATCTGCTAACTGTGATCCCTTCAAAAGCAAAAGACACTTTTGCGCCATTGGGTTCCTTTGCCCAAATCGCGTTAACCGAGCATATACCTTGGTGGATGTTGAATGCCAGTCAACTGGCATCTCAACCAGATCACCACGCGCTAGGTAAGGGTCAATGAAACTGAGCCAACCCAAACCCAAACCCTGACCGGATGCCGCCGCTTCTAACAGATAGACATAGCTATCGAATTCTCCACAGATCGGCCAATCCGCATACTCGGGGTGCGCATCCCACCAGTCAATCCAATCCAACCAACCATAGTTCTCTTTCTGCAATCTCAGTAGCGGCGGTGCTTCGCATTCTCCCGACAGGGCGCTGACAGCGCGCCTAACCATTTCGGGCGTCCCAACCGGTTTGACCTTCTCTTCACATACCACAACATGTTCTGTGTCAGGCGCTGTTGCAGAGTATTCAAAAACAATATCACCGCCCGAATCGACTGCAGCTTGAACCAAATTATATTCAGCAGTCATGACACGCAGTTCGGCCTCATTTCCCAAAGCGTTCCGAAGGTATCCAAATCGCGGCATCAGCAACAAGTGCGAAACTGAATGAGAACATACCAGGGTGACCCTGTTATCGACTTGCTTCAAATCCTGAACCGCATTTTGCAATGCATCGAAACCTTGAACCACGCCGGCGTAAAACTGACTGCCTTTGGATGTAAGCGCTATCGGGTTTTTGTCGCGATCAAAGAACTCAACACCATATCGGATCTCCAAGTTTCGAATGTGGCGACTGATAGCGGGCTGTGACGTGTTCAGCTCTTCGGCGGCACGTGCGAACCCCTGCAGTCGCGCCACCGCCTCAAAGGCAACCAGCGAGCTTAGAGAAGGGATGTTGTATCTGCGATTAGCCATATCAATTCAGTTATGGCCGTGAGCACTTCAAAGCAATGCAAAACACAAGCGCCCGCAATCAATCCGGTCAACCGAGTTCGAAACCGGATTCAGTTGGGCAGACAATGAAAGGCTGTATAAAGCCTCTGTAATGCACAAACCCTAAGTTTCAGATTGTCCGGGTTTGCTTCACTTGTCCTTCGCATGAATTTGGCGCGGGGCTTGCTTGCTGGCACCCGTCAAAACACTGACCGTTCCGACTGGAATGCGCCTCACTCCTCACCCCGCTCAGACCTTTCGCGGGCGTTGCATAAACGCTGCATTACGCTGTCCAGCCCTGTCTTTACGGCCTCTGTACCTCCTGCTTCAACAAAGACCTGAAACAATTGTGCGTTCAGCCCAGCCGGGGTCGAATGCTCGATCCGCTGCGCGTCATAGGATTTTTCACAATCCTTCATCGCGGTCTGCGCCAGCGCTGCAAAAACGCCATTCAGGTAGCGTTGCGAATCCACCTGCTTAATTCCGTTTGATTGCATCCAGGCCGAAGCGATATCCAAAATACCAAAGTACGTTCCCATCAGCGCACTTGCGGCGGCAAAGGCATCGAATTCTTCCACTGTCTGGGCACTGACCACAGTTCCCAAGGGGTTAAAAAGCGCCTCGCCTATCGGGTCATGTGGAAACAGGACAGTCACTCCGCGGTGCTGTGCGACTGCGGGCAATGGGATTGCTCGGAACAGTCGTACAGGTGCGCCAATCCAGTCTTGCAAAGCATCATGCGTCAACGTGGCGATCAGGCTGCAGACGTGCTGACCCTCGGAAAACGTGAGCGGGCGCAACACCGCTTGGGCATCCTGCGGGCGGACAGCCAAAAACACCAGATCCGAATTATCAACAACCGATTGCGCGGAATCGCAGATCTGCACAAGATCGCTAGTTGCAGCCAGCCGCGCGGACGCTCGGCGATTGCGTTTGGTCACATGAACCTCAGCAATCTCCAGGTCGGTCGCCAAAAGGCCGCTTACCACCGCCTCGGTGATCACGCCCGTTCCGATAAATCCTAGTCGCATATGCGTTGCCCTATTTCTTTTAGATCGCCACGAGGGGGCTGGATCTTTCAAATAATGTGAACAGATTGACCCCAAGCCACCTGTTCAAGCCACAAACTCTCAAAATCTCGCCGGATATCACCTTCAAACCCACCAGAAGAAGGGCGGCAGCTAGCCTCCCCAAGTGTCCGATAGTGTGAACCCATTCTGAAACGGGTCGGTAGGATCAAGACCAATTTGGCTCAGGCCATAAATCCAACATTGACCGGAAACGCGGTTTTGCGTTGCAGGGTAGCTTCCAATGACTGCATCGGAGATAAATTCCGTGGTGAATTCCCCGCCAATTATGGAGCGCGAAACCAGTTTGTCGCCCGGTTCCACAAATCCGCCGGCATGTCGGGCAGCCATGTTTGCATTTGACCCGGTGCCACAAGGAGACCGATCCACACGCCCGGGACGCATCGTCGTGCAGGTTCGAATGGCCCCGTCATCGTCTTCGCCACGGAACATGACATAAGCCAGCCCATCCAGAGCTGGCGTCGTTGGGTGTTTCACCTCGATGCTGGACGCGATCCGTTCCCTCAAAGATACGCCGTTCATGGCTAATGCGCGTGCATTCTCAGGTGATATGGTAAGCCCCATTTGTTCCACATCTACCAACGCATAAAACACGCCGCCAAAGCAGATATCATACGTGATCTGCCCCCGATCGGGTGTGTCGATGACAGCAGCTTTGGTCAAAACGAAGGAAGGCGGCATGTCCAGCGCCACGTTGATGACCTTGCCATTCTCGCATCGGGCGATGGCACGCACTAACCCGGCTGCGGTATCCAGCACGACCTCGGTCTCAGGGTCAACCATCTGTTTCATGCCGGTTTCCAGAATGGCCGTCACGGCGCACATTGCATTGGAACCTGACATCGCGTGTGCCTGATCGGGCTGCAAGACGATAAAGCCTGTATCGGCCTCCGGTTTAGTGGCTGGAAGCAACAGAACCACAGAGCCCGCAGGGCCTGAACGCGGCTCAGAACACAACAGTCGGCGCAAGTCGTCATCCACCTTGTTGATATAGTCAAGCTTGTCAGCCATCGTCGCGCCGGGGATGTCCAGCATGCCTCCTGTTACCACACGGCCAATCTCACCGGCGCAGTGCACGTCGACCAATTGCAATGTTCGTGTCCAACGCATCGGGTCCTCCTTTCAAGCTACGGCCTGAGCGCCCGGAATCTCGAAAACGGATCCGCACAAATACCCTGCCCCTTCGGACCACACAGATCAGAAAACTGCGCAGCAGTACACATGCGCCTGTGCCCACCAGTTCGTGGGTGGTTGCCGATCCAACGAACTCTATTGTCGCCGACAAACGCAAGGCTCGAGCGCGTCTGAATGCCATGCCTCGACCTTTCAGATAACGGCGCGATGGTTTGGAACGACCATATGTCGTGACCTGCTCTGTCTCGAGGCAATTATTTAACCGCCACTCTTCCAACAATCCGTCAACACCAGACTGCTTGTATCTGCCTCAGGGTGCCTGGGTGAAGGTTGGTCGCGAGGCTCCTTAAGAAAAGAAGCGGTCACGCAGTACTGGTTGCCAGTTCCATTTCAAGCACAAGGCTTCGTTCAGCGAAACACCCGGCAGACTAACTTGGTGCCTGGAAAACCGGGTCAAAAAGCGTAGCGTGTGCCGGTTTCCGTATAATTCTGGTTTAAGTTTAGGTCTGCTTTCCTGCTGTTGCGAATAACAAGCTGGGCATTGGGCAGATCGTTAGATTTAGCACGTCGAAGCGCGGATTTTGGGTCAAATCCATGCTTTATCCATCGCTGTTGCAGCCTGCTTTCGAGTTCTTCCAAAGTTGGGCTTATGAAAACCGTTGCAGCATACGCATCCGCCACTGTCCTCCACGGGTCGCTGTCCATCAGAAGGTAGTTTCCTTCTACAACAACAACTGGCGTTTCAGGGTGAACAGCAATCGCGTTTGCGATGGCAATATCCATATGGCGGTCGAATTTTGGGTAAAAGAGCTCATGCCGTGCAGACTGAAGCCGTCTGATTGCATCGCAAAACCCAATACCGTCGAAGGTTTCTGGCGCGCCTTTTCTCGGCAGCAGACCGCGCGGTTCGAGTACACCGTTG
Organism: Ruegeria sp. HKCCA5763; assembly: GCF_013034545.1. NCBI lineage: Bacteria > Pseudomonadati > Pseudomonadota > Alphaproteobacteria > Rhodobacterales > Roseobacteraceae > Ruegeria > Ruegeria sp. HKCCA5763. The sequence goes on along the minus strand of NZ_WQGF01000004.1, from coordinate 152,883 downwards.
TCCAAATGGTAGCCGTCCATCGGGATCAGAGTCGCAAACGGAACCACCGAGTTTTGCTGAGTGTTCAGCGATTTTACAACGGTTTCTGCCAAGGTCGATTTACCGGACGCAGGAGGGCCGGCAATTGCAACAATCGTCCGGACCTCAACCTGCCTCCGGGAGGAAATCAAATCGCAAACGCGCTCTACGTCCTGCTTGATCACGCGGCGTCCTCTTTCGGGGGCTCTTTGGCGCCGGTCATGAAGGCGACGGCGTCGGACATCGTATAGTCCTTGGGATCGATCGTGCAGAGCCGTTTGCCTAGTCGGTGCACATGGATGCGATCTGCAACTTCAAAGACATGCGGCATGTTGTGGCTGATTAGGATGATCGGAATGCCACGCGCGCGTACATCCTGAATAAGTTCAAGCACCTTGCGGCTTTCCTTGACCCCCAAAGCAGCCGTCGGTTCGTCCATGATAATGAACTTGGTCGCGAAGGCGGCTGCGCGGGCAACGGCAACACCCTGGCGCTGTCCACCCGAAAGCGTCTCAACCGCTTGGTTGATGGATTGAACGGTCATCAGCCCAAGCTCGGTCAGTTTCTCACGAGCGAACTTTTCCATTGCAGGTCGGTCAAGCTGACGCAGGTATTTGCCCATGAAGCCCTGTTTGCGGATCTCGCGACCCATGAACATGTTGTCCGCAATGGATAACGCCGGGGACATCGCAAGCTGCTGATAGACGATCTCAATCCCCATGTTGCGAGCGTCGATCGGTGAGGTGAAGTTGACTCTCTTCCCTTCGATCAAGATCTCACCCTCATCCGGGATCGTAGCGCCGCAAATCGCCTTGACGATAGACGACTTGCCCGCACCGTTGTCTCCGATGACCGCAAGGATTTCACCTTGGCGCAGCTCAAAGTCGGAATGGTCGATGGCGGTGACGTGGCCATAGCGCTTCACGATCCCGCGCCCTTGGACGACTGGAGTTGTGTCTGACATCAGCCCGATACCTTTCTGATCCACTGGTCGACTGCGACTGCTGCGATGATGAGAAGCCCGATAAGCAAGAAGGTCCACTGCGCATCTGCGCCAAGCAACCTCAGCCCGAGGGTGAAGACACCCACGATCAGCGCCCCGAACAGGGACCCCAGAATGGAGCCACGGCCGCCGAACAAAGAAATACCTCCGATCACGACAGCGGTGATGCTTTCAATGTTGGCCAATTGGCCGGAGGTTGGTGAGACCGATCCGATGCGCCCGATCAAAGCCCAGCCCGCAAAAGCGCAGATCAGACCGGACAGCATGTAGACGGACATTAGGGTTCTGTGGACGTTGACACCGGACAGCTCGGCGGCCTCGGGGTCATCCCCTACGGCATATACGTGTCGGCCCCACGCTGTGTGTTTGAGCGCATAAGCCAGCACAAAGATAAGCGTGAGCATGAATATGACGCCAACGGTAAAAGTCGCCCCGCCAATGCTGAACTTTGTTCCGAAGAACTGAAGGAAGGGGGCGTTGGCTTCGATATCCTGACTGCGAATGGTTTCGTTCGCAGAGTACAAAAAGTTGGTCGCAAGAACGATCTGCCACATCCCGAGTGTGACAATGAAGGGGGGCAGCTTGACGCGACTGACAAGCCAACCGTTCAAAGCTCCGATCATCGTGCCAACGGCCAGACCGCACATGACGGCAATTGGTACCGGAATACCGTAGCGGAAGGTGAATTGCCCCATAATGACAGAAGAAAACACCATGATCGCCCCGACGCTTAGGTCAATGCCGGCGGTCAGAATGACCAAACTTTGCGCTGCGGCGACGATACCTACAATCTGAACCTGTTGCAGGATCAGGGTCATTGCGAAGGGCGAGAAGAATTTTGAACCCAATAGCAAGCCAAAGATCAATATTGCTCCGACCAATACGATCAAAGGCACAAAAGATGGGTTGACGTGGAGAAGGTGCTGTAACTTCCCCAACATGCCGCGCCGGTGGCTCTCAAATTCAGCCACGGTCTCTTTCGGACTGGCAGCAGTCTCAAACTCCTGGGCGCCTCGTTTTGCTTCAGACATCTCTCTCCCTTCCCTAGCGCGCATCGCAGCCACGAGATCAGTTTAAAGGAAGTTTCGGTTTTTCGGTGAACAGAAAGGATGAGGCGCTGCGACGCGCCTCATCCAATTGGTGCTTGCTTAGCCCCAGCAGAGATCCAGGCCTTCGGCGACCGAAATAGACTCGACGCCGTCAACTGGTTGGTCGGTAATCAGTGCAACGCCGGTATCGTAGAAGTCTTTCCCGGGCGTATTTTCGGGCTTCACACCTTCGTCCGCCCATTTCTTGATGGCTTCGACACCCAGCGAGGCCATTAACAGCGGGTACTGCTGACTGGTGGCACCAATGACACCTGCCTCTACGTTTTGGACACCGGGGCAGCCGCCATCAACCGAGACGATCAGCACGTCGTTCTCACGTCCGATAGACTTCAGAGCTTCGTAAGCACCTGCCGCTGCTGGTTCATTGATCGTGTGAACGACATTGATTGTTGGATCTTTTGCCAGAAGGTTTTCCATTGCACGTCGGCCACCTTCCTCGTTGCCGTCGGTTACATCGCTGCCAACCAGGCGCGCATCGGTTTCGTCACCGATCACGTTGGGGTCGGCCAAGTCTACACCGAAGCCATCCAGGAAACCTTGGTTGCGAAGAACATCCACTGTTGGCTGGCTGACGTTCAGATCAAGTGTCGCAATTTTGGCGTCGGCAGCTGCATCACCCATTTTGGCCTTTGCCCATTGTCCGATCAGTAAACCAGCTTTGTAGTTGTCCGTGGCAAATGTAGCATCCGCCGAGTCAATTGGGCTCAGCGGTGTGTCCAGCGCAATCACCAGAAGTCCAGCGTCGCGCGCCTGCTGAACAGCCGGTACAATCGAGCTTGTGTCAGACGCCGTGAGCAGAATTCCCTTTGCGCCATCAAGAATGCAGGTTTCGATCGCCTGAACCTGAGTTTCGTGGTCGCCGTCGACCTTACCTGCAAAAGCCTTAAGCGTCATGCCAAGCTCTTCGGCTTTGGCTGTGGCACCTTCCTTCATCTTTACAAAAAATGGATTGGTATCCGTCTTGGTAATCAGGCAAACGGTTTCACCAGCCGCTTGGGCGGATGCTGCGGCCATCGTAAGCGCAGTCGCTGATGCGGCAATCTTGAATAGATTTCTCATGTTGTCCTCCCAGAAAATTGTTGTTGCCTCGCACGGCATGCCAGCAAGACCCGACCTCATCCTCCAATGAAGGTCTCAATCAGAGAACAGTGATTCTGGCCTCTCTGTCAATAAATAAATAAAGTTTATTTATTAATTTGCGCGGATGTCTTTTCATAAGAAAATAAGGCGTTTATGTTCAAACTTATGGAGAAAGAGGCTCTTAAATCACTGACCGGCGGGGTAAGTCAAAGCGGGGTTCGCGATCACAACGAACGTCTGATTTTGACGGTTTTACAGCGACATGGGCCCACCGCTGGCGCGGACGTTGCGCGGTTAACAGGCCTGTCTCCGCAAACTGTATCAATAATTTTGCGCAAACTTGAAAAGGACGGGATTCTCAAACGTGGAACCCCGTTGCGCGGCAAAGTGGGGAAGCCCTCAATCCCCATGGAATTGAACCCGGAAGGCATCTTGTCGGTGGGGATGAAGATTGGACGGCGTAGTGCCGATCTGCTGTTGATCGACTTTTTGGGCACGCCGCGCCGCCAACTCTCCACCACGTATGACTATCCGCTACCAGAGGTCATTTTCGGCTTTCTGGAGTCTGGGCTGGAGACGCTCCTCTCACACGAACCTCGGACTCTTCGGGACCGAGTGTGCGGTATCGGAATCGGTACTCCGTTCGAACTTTGGAAGTGGCATGACCTGTCAGGGCTTGCAGCCAAGAAATTCAGGTCGTGGAAAAACGTGAATTTCTTTTCCGAAGTTGCCAAATTCAGCGATCTTCCGGTCTTTGTCGTTAACGACGCTACTGCCGCGTGTCACGCAGAGCATCTCTATGGTCGCGGGGCCGAGTATCGCGACTATTTCTATTTCTTCATCGGCTCGATGATCGGCGGTGGCGTCGCGTTGAACGGCACGGTGTTCGAGGGCAACCAAGGCAATGCAGGTGCCTTAGGCGCGATGCGCACAACAGGCCCATTGGGTGAAAGCCAGCAACTGATCGACACTGCATCACTGTTTCTGCTCGAGGACAGGCTGATCGAAGCAGGTGTCGACCCTGGGGTTCTTTGGAGAAAGCCGCAGGATTGGAGCAGCATTTCCCGATATGTGGATCCATGGATCGGCACCACTGCGCAGGAATTGGCAAAAGCGGCATTGTCCATCTGCGCTGTCATCGACTTCGAAGCAATATTCATCGATGGCGCATTCCCACCCGAAGTGCGGGATGAACTGGTCGCCCGGGTTCGCCGGTATCTGGTCAATCAGGATAAACGGGGGTTGATCCCTCCGGTCGTCGAAGCTGCGGCGGTCGGAGAGAACGCGCGCGGAATTGGCGCGGCAAGCAGCCCGATTTTCCGCCAATTTCTTTTGAACACCAATGCTGGGCTTTCAAGGATGTAGCGAGCTCATCTCGCGATCATGCTTCGTGGCCCTTCAAGATACCCGGAAGCTGTCAAAGGCGATTTGGAGTTACTTATTGCTACCGACAATTAACGCGTGTCCGACGGCAGGTTCTTATCTGGTACGCCGGGAGACACGCTCGCATTCAAGGCCCTGGACACCAGCCGCGACGAGATCGTGCGCTATATCGTCGAGCAAGGCATAACCAACCCCAAAGCACTCGCAAACTGGTCCTTTGCGCCGCTCGGCAACACGACAGTGTTGTTTGAAATCGGACCAAAGGCACAAGATTATCAAAACGATGTCACAGGGGGCACGATCGAGGATGCCGGAGACGGCACGGAAGGAAATTTGCATCCTAACTGTCATCTTAGGTACTGATCATTCCGCTAACATCGCCGAAAGCTCTTTCGCCCCTTTTTGCAGCGTGCCCAGAAACGACATCAGGCTTTTGACATCGTGACGTTGTGTCGGGGCATGAACCGAAAGCGTTCCAGCCAACCTGCCCTGCCCATCTTGAATCGGCACAGCAAGAGCTGTCATTCCGGCCATGAACTCCTCGTCATCTGTGGAAAAATTGTTTTCGGATATACGCCGGATTTCCGCTTGCAAAGCTTTGGGATCCGTCAACGAGTGTTCGGTCTGCGGCCGTAAGTTTCCTGCTGAAAGAAACCCATCCAGCGTTTTCTGCCGCAGTGTGGACAGATACATCTTGCCGCTTGCGGTGCAATGGAAGGGTACTTGCGTACCGACAGGCAACTGAATGCGCAAAGGCCACTTCGTTTCGACCCGGTCAAGATATATCATTCCCTCGCGGTCCGGGATAGCCAGATTGCAGGTCTCGCCCACTTCTTCCGCGACACTGCGCAAGATTGCCAAACGTGCTGTTCGCAGATGCTCTGACGACATCGTATTGACCGAAAGCAACCGTAACCGGCGACCTGGCCCATAAGAGCGACCGTCCAGATCGCGTTGCAGGAAACCTTCGGCTTCTGCTGTTTGCAACAAACGATGAATGGTTGGCTTGGCCAGCCCAAGTGTTTCGATCAAGTCCGATGGTTTGACGGCCACACCGCGCCGCGCCACCTCCTCAAGTATGAGAAGAAGGCGCAAGTTGGTCGGGATCTGAGTTTCTTTCTCTTGTGTTTCCGTTTCAGCCATCCCGTAACAGTCTAGCTATTTGGAAGTAGGATCAAGGCCAGATCGGGCACAAGCGACACCAAAATCCAAACCGACAGCAACGCCACCAGATACGGCACCGTGTATCGCAACAACCGGAAATAGGGTACGCCTGTCACGCCCGAAGCTACATAGAGATTTAGACCGTAAGGTGGTGTGATGAACCCGATAGATGCCCCAACCAGGAAGATCACCGAAAAATGAACCGGATCGATTCCAACCGAAGCTGCAATCGGGGCAAGGATCGGGGCAAGGATGATTGTGACTGGCAAACTCTCCAGCACCATGCCCGAAAAGAAGACGATGACCATCGAAGTGAACAGAACCGCATAATAGCCACCCATTGAAGTCACGAAATCGCCAATGGTTTGCTGCGCCCCTAGCAAGGACAGGATCTGTTGCATCACCACAGAAACAGCGATCAGCGGCGCAAGAATGCCGGTGATCTGCGCCGAACGGATCACGATCGACGGGATCTCGGGGATTGTGAAACCTTCAACCACGAACATTTCGGCAAAGCTTTTCTCGGTTGGTGGAATGTCATTCCGTGCGCCCATGATCCGATTGATCGGATAGCTGACCAGACCGGCAATGACGCAGAAGCCAACAGTTACACCTGCGGCCTCGGTCGGGGAAAACTTGCCTGTGTAAATGCCCCATAGCACCAAACCAATGGCGAAGAAACCAAGCCAAGCGCCAAACGCCGTTTTCAGGACACGGTTCAGCTGCAACGGGATCAGGTAGCCCCACCCGTTCATGCGGCAGATAATCCAGCAAGCAAATTGCATCCCGATAACCATCAGTGCGCCGGGTAGAATCCCTGCCACAAAAAGTTCGGAAATTGGCAGATTCATCAAAAACCCATAGACGATGAAGATGATTGATGGGGGAATGATGATCCCCACCGTGCCACCCGCTGCCGCAGTGGCCGCACTGAAACGTTCATCATAGCCGCCCTTGACCATCTCTGGATGCAGCATCGAGCCGATTGTCGCCGTCGTCGCCGAGTTCGACCCCGAGATCGCCGCAAACAACCCGCATGCCCCAAGCGAAGCCATTGCCAACCCGCCGCGTATCCAGCCCAGACAGGCGTAGGCAAAGTCACTGAGCCTTCGGGCAATGCCGGATTTGTTGATGAGGTCACCGGTCAGAATGAACAGGGGCATCGCCAAAAGAGCAAAGCCCTTGTTGAAGACATTGAGAAGCTCGGCACCCATGTTGTCCAGGGTGAGACCCAGCACAAAGGAGCAACCGATCACCCAATATCCAATGACCAGAAAAACGGGCACGCCCAGCATGAACAGAAAGGTCACGCCCAGCGAGATTAATGTCACCAAAGTTCCGTCAGCCATCAGTCTGCCCCAATCACGGCCTGCTTGATAAGCGGCTCACCCGTTTTCCAATTGTGAAGATCATCTGCCAGGTTCTGAAAGACCCGCCCAACCATCAGAAAGAAAGACAGCGGCGCAGCCAGAAGGAACCACCACTGCATGATGTTGTCCGTGCCCAGAACGATCTGGAAATTTGACGCCGACAACGCCACCAGACGCGTGGTGGTCACGATCACGATTACCGCAAAGCCAAACCACAAAATCGCATCAAGGATCAGACAGGTCAGCTGTCCGCCACGGGGCATAGCGGTTCGAAATTCGCTAAAGCTCAGATGAGTGCGCAGACGGACATTATAGGACGCGCCAAACCACGCCATGACCATGAACAAGAGCGGCGGGATGGTCGTCGACCACGGCTCCTGATCGTTAAAGACGAACCGATCAATAACACCCCAGAAGATGATCAGCGCGATAGCGAGATAGGAATACACCATCACCGACCGCTCCAGATGGCGTTCGACAAAGGGCACTGCCCGATAAATCAGCATGATCGCGACCCCGCCCAGGGCCGCGACGACCGCGCCCAATACCCAGGTCGCGTTCGATTCCAGCGCAGATTGAATCTCGAAGGAATCCTGGCTGAGAAAGGCGCTGAATATCGCGCCTGTTTCTGCCCAAAACGACATGTACCCCGTCCTCCCAGTCGGTTTTGCATCGAACCGGCCCGCTATGGGCCGGTTCGCAGAAGCTTATCAGGCCTGGCCCATCCACCAACGGCGTGGCTCGACATTCTCCGGCAGCATGTCTGCTGGAATCTCACGCGCGATGTCGTAGATTTCCTGATAGGTGTCGATGCCACCGGCCCATTTGTTCAGACGCTCACGCCACTGCGCCCAAGGTTCAGGGTTATAGTTGGGGGCACACATCTCTTCGGCCAGTTTGATCTGATCGTCGGGCAGGAAGGCCGGACGCACACCGTTCTCAGCAAAGATCGTGTTGGGCAATTGCGGCTCTGAGAACCCAACTGTGTTCAGCAGCGCGGCCTCGTTCGCACCCTGAATCAAAGCCTGAGTGAAGTAAGAGGACTCCATCACTGCATCCTGCAACTCGCCGCCCAAACCGTCAAAGACCTTGGCCGACATCGATGTATGCTCGGTTCCGCAGAAGAACTTCAGGTTGACCGACTGAGATACGACCGGCGCCATATTGGCGTAGGCTACAGCCGAGGCCCAAGTTTCGGCGCCGTCGATCAGACCGGTTTTCAAAGCGTCCAGCGTTTCTTCCCATGCCACCGGCACCGGATTCAGATTCAAGAGCTGCATGGCGATGCGGCCAAGCTGCGTGCCCGTCACGCGGTTCTTTGTGCCAAACAGCTCTTCCAGCTTGGTCACGGTCGGCTTGTCCGCAAAGGTCGAACCCATTTGCAGACCGCGTAGTTCGCAATGGGTGAACAGGAACTTTAACCCGTGCCGTTTTTCCAGGGGATCCCGCAGGATGCGCTGGCTCGCGGGGCTGTAGAAAAAGTGATACTGCGCCGCGCGGCTCGGGAACATGTAAGCATAATCCAACACGTTCAGGTAAGGTGCGCCACCGGCCGAGTTCTGGGTCGAGGCCGCGTAAATGTCGACGATCCCCTGCTGGGTCTTCTCGACACAGCTCAGCTGTCCGCAGATCTGATTGTCGCCGATGAACTCAATCCGGATCTCTCCGTCAGTGCGTTCCTCAAGATCACGCGCGAACTCGATCGCACCGGCGCGTTCGATCAGCAGGTTGCGAGTGTTGAATCCAGAAGCACCAAACTTCAGCGTGTGTTTCGGCTCTTTAGAAAAGCGCTTTTCATAGGTTGATTCGGCGGCCTGAGCCAGATTCGCCAAACTCATCGCTCCACCGAACCCGCCTGCTGCCAACAGTGTCGAGCTCATGCCGTAACGGCCCGCCACACGGAAGAAATCCCGCCGCGAAATACCACTCAGTTTCTTACCGATCTCCATTGCTTACCTCCCTGATTGCAATTATTGAGACGTTTTGTATCAAAAAAGGCTAGTATAATTCCTCTATCTTGCATAGAGTTTTTTTCAGCGGCATTGGGAGGAGGCGATAATGGAAGTGGATTATGCGATTGTCGGGGCCGGTTCCGCAGGCTGCGTGATTGCCAATCGGCTCAGCGCCGACCCCAACACGAGTGTTGCATTGCTTGAGGCTGGTGGCCGCGACAGCAACCCGTGGATTCACATCCCCGTTGGCTATTTCAAAACCATGCATAACCCCACGGTCGACTGGTGTTATCGCACCGAACCTGATCCGGGGTTGAACGGGCGCTCGATCGACTGGCCACGCGGCAAAGTGTTGGGCGGCTCATCCTCGTTGAACGGGTTGCTATACGTACGCGGTCAAAAGGAAGACTATGACCGCTGGCGGCAAATGGGCAATGAAGGATGGGGCTGGGATGACGTCCTGCCTCTGTTCAAACGCTGTGAAGATCAAGAGCGGGGCGCAGACGAATATCACGGTGTTGGCGGGCCTTTGTCCGTGTCCAACATGCGTATCCAACGTCCTATCTGCGACGCGTGGGTCGCCGCTGCACAAGCGGCAGGCTACCCGTTTAACCCCGATTACAACGGTGCCAAACAAGAGGGTGTTGGGTATTTTCAGCTGACTACGCGCAACGGCCGCCGATGCAGTGCCGCCGTGGCCTATCTAAAGCCCATAAAAGGCCGCCAAAACTTGAACATCATCACAAACGCGTTGGTGTCACGCGTGGTCATAGACAAGAAAAAGGCGACCGGTCTGGTATATCGGGATCGCTCTGGGGTCGAGCAAACGCTGAAAGTCCGTCGCGAAATCATTCTGTCAGGCGGCGCGATAAACTCACCACAGATTCTAATGCTTTCAGGGATCGGAGACCCGGACCACCTGAAAGAAAACGGTATTGAACCGCTGCACGCCTTGCCGGGTGTCGGCAAGGGCCTGCAGGATCACTTGCAGGCACGGCTGGTATTCAAATGCAATGAACCGACATTGAATGACGAAGTCCGCAGCCTCATCAATCAGGCGCGCATTGCCCTGAAATACGCGTTGTTCCGCGCAGGGCCAATGACCATGGCCGCAAGCCTCGCAACCGGATTCATGAAGACCCGCCCGGATGTTGAGACCCCCGATATTCAATTCCACGTTCAGCCCTGGTCCGCCGACAGCCCCGGCGAGGGCGTGCATCCGTTTTCCGCCTTTACAATGTCGGTTTGTCAATTACGCCCGGAAAGTCGGGGGGAATTGCGCCTTAACGGCCCGGATCCGTCTAAACATGTCAAAATAATTCCAAACTACCTGTCTACAGAAACGGATTGCCGCACAATTGTGGATGGTGTGAACATCGCGCGTAGGATCGCTAAACAGAACCCTCTGGCGTCAAAAATTTCAGAGGAGTTTCGACCAACGGCAGAGTTAAGCCACGATGACTATGAAGGCACGCTGGATTGGGCCAGATCGAACACTGCATCAATCTATCACCCAACCGGCACCTGCGCGATGGGCAGCACCAAGACATCGGTTGTTGATGCAAAGCTAAAGGTGCACGGGATACAAAACCTGCGGGTGGCCGATTGCTCGATCATGCCGGAAATCGTCAGTGGCAACACAAATGCACCAGCGATCATGATCGGAGAAAAGGCCAGTGATTTGATAAAGGCGGATGCATAACAACTGATCCTCCAGCCCCATAGTTCGGCTTGGCAACGGTGTGGGACAACAACGTTGTATTAAGTTGAGAGGCAGGAGTTGGGGATTTGAATTATCCTCCGAGTATTCGAACCCCTGATCGCAGCTTTGTATAGTTTACATCTTTGAGTTCACAGGGAAACTGCCCCGGCGCGGCGCATAACAGGACGTCTTGCGCGATGGGTTCAAAATCAGCTCGGAAGTGGGCTGTGCTTTTGACGCAAATAATCCGTGCCTGTTCAGGTTCGAGATTGAACAGCCGAATTTGCGCCAGATCCAGACATTGATTTCGAATGCTGGTTACTATGACATGAATTTGCGTTCCAATCAGCTGCAATGCCGTCGAGGGGCCCAGCGTTGCAATCCCGCCGCCATACATTTCGCCCGTGTAACGACATTGGCCATCGCTCAGATGATGCACACGCACATTTGCTAAATATGGCGTGTCACCGGGGCCGCGACCGCCAATTTCTGCCTCAAATTCTGCACCTGGACCCCTGGCATGGGCTTTTGCTGCCAATTGCGGATCATGCAACAGCCCAAGAATGGAAAGTGGGGTATTCTGAATAACAAGTTCACGCAGCAGCCCAGTGGTGTCCGCCGACGCACCGGCACCTGGATTGTCCTGTACATCCGCAATCACAACAGGCCCAGCGCCAGTTGCCTTTTGGGCGGTTTCGACTGCGTCCTCTGGCGTTAGCAAAGCTGTTTCAAACTGTGTTTCAGCAGCCTGCAACTTTGCAAAAACATGCCCGGCCATTGCCTCGGCGTCGGGCTGAGAGGAACTATACGCCAGCACGGATGGACCACAATCAGCTGTGTCCGCTGCGGTAAATCCCATGGCAAGTTCAACCAGTCGCGTGCCGGGTCCGTCGAACGCCTTCAGAGTTCCATACAGCGTTTGGGCTGGCGCCACTTCTGTATACTGGATGTGCAGCGGGATCAGATACTCCCCTTGTCTCCACGATTTCGCGGGTCGGCCATTTGCATGGATTTCGCGTATCATCCGATACGCCCGTGCGCCTGTGGCAGCCATATCAAGATGCGGGTAGGTGCGGAAAATGGTCATTGCATCCGAGTAATTCACCATTTGTTGCGAGATATTGGCATGCATATCAAGGCTTGCAACAAGCGGAAGATCCGGCCCAATGATCTGTCTGATCCGCGCCAAAAGCTCACCCTCGCCATCATCCCATGACTCTGTCACCATGGCACCATGCAGGTCCAGGTAAACACCGTCGAGCGGTGTCATTCCCTGAAGTTTGTCAGTTATGAGCCTCGCGATGGTGTCAAAGGCGCGGTCTGTTACCTTGCCGCCCGGTTCTGCTGCGCACCACAGAATGGGTAGTAATTCCACGCCTTCCGCCAACGCCGCCTTTGCGAATCCGGCGATGGGCAGATTCATACCATCGGTCACGCCCAAAACGTCCCGCCCCCGCAACAATTCTGGCCAGCTATCTGCCCGTTCAAAATCACTCAGTCGCGTTGGGCTTTCCACGAAGGTGTTGGTTTCGTGCTGAAATCCTGCAATTGCAATTCTCATCTAACTGGTCAGCCGTTTACTGCTGCACCAATTCGGCGCTTAAAATCTCGCGTAGTTTTTTCGCTACGACGTCAGGTTTGTGGCGTGTCATGGAAACATGTCCCAGCCCTGGGATCTCGTGGAATGTTCCGTTCTGCGCCAGGTCCGAAACAACCTTGCACATGACTGGAGCGGTCTGAACATCCTCAGAGAAAGCGACTACATGCATAGGGACCGGGCAGGTTTTCAGATCTTCGCGGCAATCGAAGTTCAGGCACGCTTCCCATTGATCGATTGTGGCTTGCGGATCGCGGTCGCGGAAGCGTTCGGTGTAAGATGCCTTGAGCTGTTCCCACAGTTCTGGTTCGTGCAGCGCTTTGGCTGGAAAGGCATAGACCGCATAGTGGGGGGCAAGAAAGTAGTCGGGTAGGGTTATGCCATCTTTTCGAAGGTCAATCTCGGCTTGCATCCAGTCGCGCGTGAACCCATCGATATAGGCGGAAGTTCCCATGGGAATGGCAAGTTGAACCTTGTCAGGAAAGTCGATCGCAGTTTGCTGTGTAACGAGGCCACCCAACGACAAGCCACATACAGTTGCGCGGCCACCCGCAAACGCATCGATCACCGCCGCACAGTCGGCAGCATAGTCGTTCATCGCCCAGGGAGGCGGGGGTGATTGGGTCTCGCCCGCACCGCGAGGATCATAGGTGATGCAACGAAAGCTGTCGGATAAGCGCGAGAACTGTTCTGAATAGGCTTCAGCAGTTTGGTCCCCACCAGGAACAAATACGATAGCAGGCCCCTCACCTTCGGTAACAACGCGCATGGTCACACCCCCGACCGATAGTTGATGAGTCTCGGCCCGCGGTCCAAACTGCAAGAATACCGACATCCTTCGTCTCCTGTTATTATACTGCTGACAGCAGCCTGTTTGGCCCGATACTTGGTTGGGTTTTAGTGGCTACATCCCGTTACGAGGGATGACGTGCACATTCTCTTCCTCATAGACAAGTTCGGTTCCGGCCCAAGCCTTGAGGCGTGAAGTTAAATGAAACTCCGTCGGTGTCGCTGTCTGTTCCGAATAGGTCCAAATCTTGGCCGACCAGCCTTCGCGGTCGAAACCGGCCGTCTGCTCCATCGTTGCGGTGGCCGAAAGTGGATCGCTGGGATGGATTGTGTAACGCCGATCTGAAACGTCGCTTAACACCGTTCCAATATCGTCGAGGCGGAAATCGCCCACTGGCCCGAAAACGCCACCATCAAGGAAAAACCTGTGAATGGTTTCTCCGTTGGTCAGATCAGTGCGGATAGAGCGTTCCATTGAACCTGACCGCACTTTCGTTTTTCGGGGCGCCGTTTGAGGCTTGCTTGGCTCGGGCAGCGCGCGTGGTTCCGATGCTTGCCCCTTTTGCGTGCGAACAGGCAGATGCAAACACGATGACCCTGAGCGGATCGTCAGCGTTACGGGTGCAGGTGCGGGCCAAAGCACGGGCCAATAAGCCGAGGCGATCTGCACTACGATGCGATGACCGGGCATGACACGGTAACCGCTGCCGTAAAGCGGTATGGTCACGGTCATGTCCTCGCCCGGCACAATTGCGGTCGGGTTGGTGTCACCAATCCGATGATTCAGATTGCAGAACCCCCGAGAAATCAGGGTTTGCGCACCGTTGGGGGCTTCGTCGACCAACAAAGCAGCAACGAAACCTTGCTCCTGATCCGCAGAAACTGTGATTTCGACAGAGGGCTGGCCCAGAACGTCAACCGCTGCTTCCAGAGGATCACCTTTGAATTGCAGTGCCCCTGCCGCATCGATCCGGCAATCTTCAGCCATGTCGCCCGGTATGGCAAACGAACACATATCGCCTGCAGCGGCCCCAAAGTTCTGTGGCGAGCAAATGGACATTGTAGAGCCAGTACGCGGCTTAATGTCCAGAGTACCGTCGTTTAACCACATCGAATAATCTTTGACGTTTGGCGAGGGCCAGCTTGGTTCTTCGACCCAGCGTCCTTCACGTTGCAGATGAGTTCCACTTGGTGCCGCGCTTTCCTGCATGAAGAACCGCAAGAGTGGTTCATCCATTAATCCGGTGTCGATACCCTTTAACCAATGGTCCCAGAACCTAAGGACTTCCCCTACAAAATCGGCCTTGGGGCCCGGCACCCCTTCATGTGGATACAGGTGGGCCCAGGGCCCCATCAGGATTTTCACAGGACCGCTGAGATGTTGAGCGATACGGAACGGGGTGTCGCGATAAAGGTCCATCCACCCGCCGAAAAAGTAAACCGGAACCTCGACGTCGGCGTAGTTTTCGCAAATCGAGCCGCGTCGCCACATCTCATCATGGGTTTGGTGTTCCAGCCACATGGCAGGCCAGAAACTGGCCCCCTCCATACGTTCGCGCCACATGTCGATCCAGCGGTCTTCACCTACGATCTCGGGATCGGGCGGCATCGCATTGTAGAGCTGCATGATGGAGCCCCACCAGAAATTATCGTTGGCCAGACAACCGCCGTAGAAATGGATATCCTCGCGCCATCGATCATCCGTTCCCATCACCGGCGCGATAGCCTTCAAGGCCGGGGGTCGTGTTGCCGCGACTTGGAACGCATTATATGCCCCCCAACTTTTTCCGAACATTCCCACATTTCCATCACACCAGTCCTGATCTGCGATCCACTGGATGACGTCGTGTCCGTCTTGGGTTTCCTGATGTGAATACTCGTCTTCAGCAATGCCGTCGCTATCCCCATAGCCCCGAATATCCACCCGAATCGAAGCATACCCAGCGGCTGCAAAATGCGGGTGCAAACTTTCGTCGCGCATTCGCGTGCGGTCTCGACGACGGTAGGGTATGTATTCAAGGATGCAGGGCAGCGGAGTGGTTTTCGCCGCTTCGGGCAACCACAGTCTTGCTGCCAACTGCGTTCCGTCAGGCATTGGTATCCAGACGGTTTCGATGACCTCAACATTACTCATGACAAGACGCTTTCTTTTTGCTCAGGCGGGCGGGCCCCAGGTGCCAGCGGGAAGTGGCATGCGATTACCCGCTCATCCGTAACATGTCTTTCAGGAGCATCAAAACTGCACTGCGATTGAGCCCAGGGACAACGGGTGTGGAACTCACAACCCGACGGTCGAGCCAACAGCGAAGGGACTTCAGCCGGCAAGGTGATCCGGTCGTGGGTCTTGTCCGGATCAGGCTCGGGGTTGGCCGAGAGCAGTGCTGCGGTATAGGGATGCTGCGGCGCGCTGAATACCTCTTCGGTTTCACCAGCTTCTACAAATCGACCCAGATACATTACGGCAGTTCGATCCGCCACATGATGCACCACGTGCAGATTGTGCGTGATAATCACCATTGCCAGCCCAAGACGTTCCCGCAAATCGTTCAGCAGGTTCAGCACCTCACCCTGAACCGAAACATCCAGTCCCGCAGTCGGTTCGTCTGCGATAATCAACGCCGGGTCCAATGCGATGGCTCGTGCCACTCCAACCCGCCGAGCCTGCCCTCCTGACAACTGATGCGGGAAGCGCGAGTCAAAGCTTGTGGGCAAACCGACCAGCGTCAGCAGACGCTCGGCTTCATCCCGCAGATTACGCCCTTCGATGCCGTGAATGCGGAATGGTTCCGTCACCAGATCACCCACGGTCATACGAGGTGAAAGGGATCCTACTGGGTCTTGAAACATCATCGACATGCGTTTGCGGACAGGCTTCATCGCCCTTGGGTCTAACTCGTCGATACGTTGATCTTCGAACGTTATGGATCCTGCGCTAATTTCCTGCAGACCATTCACAGCCCGCGCGAGGGTCGTTTTACCCGACCCGCTTTCTCCAACGAGTGCAAAGGTTTCGCCTCGGTTAACTTCAAAACTCACCCCGGCCACGCCCAGGATCGAGTTTCGACGCCCGAACCCACCGACTGGGAAAGAAACCTGGACGTCTTCAACCTTGAGAATGGGATCGCTACTCATGCAGTCACTCCGGTTTCCTCGGGACAATCTGCAATAATGCAGCGCGCGACATGACCGTCTCCGATGTCTTTGTCGGGCGGAGGGGCCGAGCAGGCGTCGCTCACGAGATCGCACCGATTGGCAAAGATACAGCCTGCGGGCCGCGCGCGCAGATCAGGGATTTCTCCGGGGATTGTCGGCAGATGCCGGGTGCGTTCGCTTTGCCGCGCCGGGTCGCATTCAAGCAATCGCGCTGTGTAAGGGTGGCGAGGGTCTTGGAATATCTGGCGGACGGTGCCGCGCTCCACCACTTCACCCGCATACATGACCACAACGTCATCACACAGTTCGGCGATGACACCCAGATGGTGCGAAATGAACATGACCGAACAGCCGATTTTCTGCTGCAAATCCTTGAGCAACTCGATCGTGGTCACCTCAAGTGTCGCATCCAACGCCGTTGTGGGTTCATCCGCGATTAGAAGGGCGGGTTCCATCATCAGCGCCATGGCGATGGCAATCCGCTGTTTCATCCCGCCCGAGAACTGATGCGGATACCGCGCCAGCGCCGCGCGGGCATCAGGAATGCGGACCAGTTCCAGCATCTCGACAGCGCGGTTCATCTTTTCGTCTTTCGACAAGGTCGAGCGATACTGGATATTCAGCATCTGCTTTCCGACCGAGATGACCGGGTTCAACGCGCCCATCGGGTCCTGAAACACGGTGGCTATGCGCGGGCCGCGCAGGTCGCGCATCCGCGACGAGGGCAGGCTTGTCAGTTCATCCTGCCCTTCGAACAGGATCGAGCCACCGTCGATGCTACCATTGTCTGCCAGCAGGCCCAAAATGGCGTTGATCAACGTGGATTTCCCGCAGCCGGATTCGCCCACGATGCCGACGATCCGGTTTTCCGGTACATCGAAGCTGACGTTTTTCAACGCATGCAGCGGCCCGGCTTCGGTCGAGAAGCTGACGTTCAGGTTGTCTATGCGCAGCGTGGTCATCAGCGTCCTTTCAGCCGGGGATCAAACACGTCCCGCAGCGTCTCACCCAGGAAGGTAAAGCCCAGCGTTGTGATGATGATCGGCACACCGCCGGCAATCGCGATCCAGGCGGTGTCGCGGATATTGGTGAACCCGTCATTCAGGATCGAGCCCCAGCTTGGGGTTGGCGGGCGAACACCAAGGCCCAGAAAGCTCATGCCCGCCTCAATCCCGATGACGACCGGAATGTCCATCGACGCGAGGATAACCAGCGGCCCGATCACGTTGGGCAGAATATGTACCCGCAGGATACGCGCCGATGACGCGCCCATACTTTGCGCTGCCGTGACGTATTCCGAGGTTTTCAATGCAATGGTCTGGGTTCGGATGATCCGCGCATATCCAGGCACGGTGACCAGAACGACAACAACCATCACGGCGGTCAGTGACGGCCCCATCAGCGTCACCAGCGCAAGGGCCAGCATGACGGTTGGAAAGCTCTTCATTGCGTCGAACAGCAGGATCATCAGGTTATCCAGCCAACGCGGCCCGTAACCTGCGATCAGACCGAGAACGATGCCGATCACCAGCGAAACCGCCGTCGAGACCAGCGCGACAAACAAGGCAATCCGTCCGCCGTGTAGCACGCGTGCAAACAGGTCCCGGCCCAACTGATCCGTACCCATCAGGTGATTTGCGCTTGGTCCCTGAAATCGGTCCCGCGGATTAATCTTGGTCGGGTCCCAACTGGTTAACAGATCGGCGAAAACGGCGCCGAAGATGACAAACAGGACAAGGAACAATCCCAGCGCGCCCAAAGGTTCTCGCAGGATTTTGCGGATCGGGCGCCACAGTTCGGCCATGCGCCCGGGGGCGGGATTAGAAACTGCTTCTGACACGGGGATCCAAAGCTCCGATAATGAGATCTGCCAACAGGTTGAGCAGAACGAAAAGGACGGTGGTGATCAGCACAGTGCCTGTCACGATGGGGAAGTTGCGCGTCAGGATGGCGTCATAGACCAGCTTGCCGACGCCGGGGCGGGCAAAGACGATCTCGGCAAAGACGGCCGAGGACAGCATCTGGCCGATGCCCACGCCCAGCAAGGTGACCGTGGGCAGGATCGCAATCGACAGGGCATAGCGAAAGGTGATCGTCCTGTCTGGCAGGCCAAAGGCGCGCGCGGTACGGATATGACTGGCCTCTAGCACTTCGAGCATCGAGGCGCGGACCATGCGGGCGATATAGCCAACCCAGCCCAGACCAACCGCCAGCGAAGGCAGGATCAGGTGGGTCAATTGATCGCCCAGATCGCCGGGTTCGCCCGCGCCGATGGCAGGCAGCCAGCGCAATTCAACAGCAAAGATCAGCAGGGCATAGATCGCAATGACAAAGGATGGCACCGCGATTACCGCCACAGAGAGGATACCTACAACCCGGTCAGCCCAGCTGCCGCGGCTGACTGCTGCCCAGCAGCCCAGCGGGATACCAAGCGCCACCGACCACGTGATGCCGCCAACGATCAGGGCCAGAGTGTAGGGCAGTTGTTCGAAGACAACCGTGGTGACGGGGCGGCCTGATAGAACCTCATCCCCAAGATCACCGGTCCAGGCGCCGATGTAGAAATTCCAGAACTGAACCAGAACCGGCTGGTTCAGCCCCATCTTTTCGCGCAGGGCGGCGCGCATTTCCTCGGTTGCCCGAGGGCCCAGTGCTACCGAGGCCGGATCGCCTGGGATCAGGTAGATCATGCAAAACAGCAGGAACATGGCGACCGAGACAATCGCAGCAGCCAGTCCAAGCCGTTTGAAAAAATAGCTTAGCATACGTGCCCCCTATTGGCGGACGGGCGGCATTTGGATGCCGCCCGTTTGCGTGGATCAGGCGGGTTTGAACAGCGGCAACAACGGCTCGCCATTCGGCTTGAGGCCCGGATCGACCGTATCCTTGTGGATCAGGCCAACTACCTCATGCGTCAGGAAGACGTAGCAGCCGCTTTCATCCATGAGACCCTGCATCTTCTTGTAGATCTCATCACGCTTGGCCGCATCGCTTTCGACCAGACCTTCTTCGTGCAGCGCTTTGTATTCCTCGTTGTTGAACCGTTCCCAGTTCCAGACGCCGACTTGTTCCGGCGTGAACCAGACGGTCGCCCAGCTTGGGTCAGGGTTCATCGAGAACCGGCTGAGCACCAGCTGCAGGTTCATGAAGTAATCGCCATCCTTGGACCCCAGCGTCCAGAACGTACCGCTGTCATTCTGTTTGATCTCGCAGGTGATCCCAACATCGGCCAGATTGGCCTGAATGACCTGCGCTGCCGTCAGACGTTCCGACTGGTTCAGGATGTCCAGGGTAACGGTCATGCCCTCGGCGCCTGCCTCGGCCAGCAACTCGCGCGCCTTGTTCGGGTCATAGTCATAGGTGACACTGTCGCGGCTGCCCGGCAAACCCGGTGCGATAATGCCGTTGCCCACGGCGGCAGCGCCGAAATAGGCCGCATCGACAACCGTTTGCCGGTCAATCGCGTGCTGGATAGCCCGGCGGATACGAACGTCTTTCAACGCTTCGTTGTCCTGATTCATGCCCAGCCAGACATAGGCCAACGAGGGTTTTTCTTCGACGACCGACCCCGCAGGTGGGTTTTCCTTGAGCCGCGGCAGCGAGGAAACCGAAGTCCAAGTGTAATCCAGATCACCAGCTTCGAAACCCAGCTCGGCGGTCGAGGGGTCTTCGATCGGCAGGATGTGAATTTCCTCGTATCCGCCCGGCTCATACGCCCAGTCCGGGTTGCGTTTCAGAACGGTTTTCTGTTTGGGCACCCATTCGGTCAGAATATACTGGCCGGATTGCGCCACCGGCTCAGACCCGATCTTGCCGCCGATTTCCCCGACAGCCTTGCGCGACACGATGCAGGACGCAGGTGTTGGCAAGGTTGTCGTCCAAAGCGGAACGAATTTGTTTTTCAGATGGATCAGGCCTGAGAGGTTGTCCTTGACCTCAACCTCTTTCAGCGCGCTCCAGTCGCCAGCGTATGGACTTTCATTGGCTGGATCAGCAATCCGCTCGATCGAGAACTTCACGTCGTCAGCCGTCATTTGGCCAAAGCCGTCCGTAAAGCCGATATTGTCGCGCAGCTTGAAGGCGATGGTCAGGTCGTCCAGCTGTTCGATGCTTTCGACCGCAACGGGGCGCCAGTTCCAATCGTCGCCTTGCTGGTTCGACACCAGTGGGGCATAGATCGACCGCATGATATCGGCTTCGGGCAGCGCCAGCCAAAATGCGGGGTCCAACACTTGCAGGTCACTATAAGACCGGATGGTCAGAACCGTCCCATCGGCGCTGACGGCCATATGCGGAAAGGCAAGGCTGGCTGCGCCCAATGCGCCAGCTCCGGCCAAAACGGAGCGTCGGGAAACGTCCCCTTTGAAAATCGAACTCATTTGCTTACTCCCTGTTTGTCTTCGTATCCGGGCATCTGTCCGGCGTGGTTGCTTGCGGGCAGAGCCCGCGACTTCAGGTGCCAGCAGGCGTTATCCGTTCTTTTTCTTGTGTGACTGTGGCAGTTGCTCGTCAGCGCCAAGCGCTGAGAATCTTGGAATGATCACGGGTGAGTTCACCCAGATCATACGCGCAGGTTGGTCAGTTACGTTGCGCAGGACGTGCAGGATTTCACCGGGAAAGCTAAAGCTGTCACCCGTGCGCAAGGTGACGGTTTCATCTTCCATCACCAATTCCAATTCACCATCCAGAATGACCCCGTGCATCTCGCCATCGCGCGAGAAGTACTGGTCAACAACCTGCTCGGAATAGGGGCGATAGTCCGACACGCCCAGACAGAACCCGCCACCGATAGAGCTGGACAGCAACTGATCTGCATAGCCCGACTGCTCGATGGGCTCATCATACAGCAGGTTCAGATTGCGGCGGTTGGACTGCCGCACAACATAGGCGCGCTCTAACGGGCCGGATCCGGGGCGGTGATTGAAAAACCATTCCTCTGGCACGCCCAGAGCGTCCGCAATTCGCGAGATTTTGTTGAGCGAGGCGCTGACCGTTCCGCGCTCGATTGCGCTGAGATGGCTGATCGAAACACCGCTGCTGGTCGCAAGCTCGGCCAGTGTCATCTGACGTGCTTTGCGCAGCTGACGTACCTCGGCCCCAAAGGCCGCCAGGCCCTCTTCGCTCGCAGTACGGCTGTATTTTCTTGATGCGCCCTGGCTCACGAATCCTCCCTTCGGTTACTAGGTGCTTCAGGAATGCTACGACAACTTTTCTTTTTCGCAAGAATTTTTGCTAATTTTTCCTTTATTGCTTTTCAAACTCGTCTACAAAACTTGGTTTTGCACGCATGTCACCACCGAATTCCAATCCGCAGCGCGTCATAGATTGCAGCGTGAATGTTGCGTGCCGATACGGCGTCTCCGATACGATAGAGGTCAAATTCCGCCTCGGGGTTTGACTGTGGAAACAATTGGCCTGCGCCCGAGACAAGTGCGCCTTGATCTACGGCACCCCTATTGCGCGAAAGCGGTTTGAGATCAAAGTAAAGGTCGCCCAGCGGTAGGGTGCCCTGATTGACAACTATCTGATCGTAATACTGTTTCTCTCTCAGGTCCGAGTAATCGGTACCGACATGGGCCAATAGCTGATTGCCGGATTTCTCGATCGCGTTCAGTGTACGTGTCACCGTGAAAACGGCGCCGGTCTTTTGCAGCGCACGCATATACGGCACCAGGTTCATCGCCATCACTTCCGGCGCGAAACTGCGATCACGTGTCATGATTTCGACACGCGCGCCGGTGGCGGCGATAACTTCGGCCGCCATCAGCGCAGGATGGTCCCCCGCATCATCATAGATCAGCACGTTTTCACCCGGCTGCACATCGCCAGACAGAATGTCCCAAGCAGAAATCGCCAGTTCATTGCCCGAATCGAGGATCGTCGTCTCGGGCAAACCACCCGTTGCGATCACAACCATGTCCGGCGACAGCGCGGTTACGTCCGCGACATCGGCGAAGGTGTTAAAATGAAATTTCACGTCCCGCGCCGCACATTGGGCCATGCGCCAGTCGATGATCCCGATCATTTCGGCCCGGCGTTTGGATTGCGCGGTCAGGCGCACCTGTCCGCCGGGTTCAGGTGCGGCCTCTAGAACGGTGACTTCATGCCCGCGCTCTGCTGCAACGCGCGCTGCTTCAAGCCCACCCGGACCTGCGCCCACAATGACCGCGCGACGACGTGTTTCAGCCACCGGTATGATATGTGGCATGGTCAATTCGCGCCCGGTTGCCGGGTTGTGAATACATAATGCTTCACCAGCCTGATAGATGCGATCCAAGCAATAGGTCGCCCCTACGCAAGGTCGGATGTCATCCTCCTGCCCGGCTTGTATCTTGGACACAATCAACGGATCTGCCATGTGGGCACGGGTCATCCCGACCATATCCAATAGGCCCGAGGCCACGGCATGGCGCGCCGTCGCCACATCTGGGATGCGCGAAGCATGAAAAGTTGGCATTCCAATCTCGGCTCGCACGCGCCCGGCAAAATCCAGATGTGGCGCACTTTTCATGCCCTGCACGGGGATCACATCCGTCATGGCGGGGTCGGTATGAATGCGCCCGCGAATAACGTTCAGAAAGTCAACCTGACCGCTATCGCGCAGCCTGCGCGCGATTTCCAACCCCTCCTCCTGAGTAATGCCGCCCTTTTGGACCTCGTCGGCGGTGTAGCGCACCCCTACGATAAACTCTGGACCCACACGGTCGCGAATTGCATCCAAAACCATGAAACCAAAGCGCAATCGATTGTCGAGATTGCCCCCAAACGGCGCCTCCATCGTGTTGGTCAGCGGCGACCAGAACTGATCCAGCAGGTGCCCGTAGGCCTGCAACTCGATCCCGTCCAACCCAGCAGCCTGCATCCGTTCGGCGGCGTCGGCATAATCGGTCACAATCCGCTCAATGTCGAAGTCTTCCATCTTTTTCGGAAAGGCCCGATGCGCAGGTTCACGATAATGCGACGGCGACAGAGACGGCAGCCAATCGCCCTTGTTCCAACCGGTGCGCCGCCCCAGATGGGTCAGCTGGATCATCACGGCACAGCCATGGACATGGCAGGCGTCGGTCAGTTCACCCATCCAGCGCACGACCTCGTCCTTGTAGGCAAGGATGTTGTTGAAGACTGGCGGGCTGTCCCGGCTGACAGTGGCAGAACCTGCGGTCATCGTCATGGCAACACCCGCTTTCGCACGCATTTCGTGATAGGCGCGGTAACGTTCCTTGGGCATTCCATCTTCGGGATATGCTGGCTCATGACTGGTAGTCATGATCCTGTTTTTCAAGGTCAGGTGCTTCAATTGGTAGGGCTGTAACAGAACATCGCGGGTCATTGCCGCGTCTCCTGTTCCGCAGCATTGGTCACCGCGACATCCTTTGGAATGACCACTGGTGAGACTGCCCAGATCAGGCGGCAGACCCGGTCTGTTCGATTGCGGGCATGGTGCGGAATACGTGCGTCAAAACTGTAGCTGTCCCCGGCGCGCAGAGTAATGAATTCATCACCGATCCGCATTTCCAACTCGCCCTCAAGAACCAACCCGTGTTCTTCACCTTCGTGTTCCTGCAAAGGATCCTCGGGGCGTTCTGAATGCGGCGCATAGACCGCCATACCCATGTAAAACTGCCCACCAATCGAGCTGGACAACAATTGGTCGGTATAGCCAAGCTCTGCCGCATCCTGACCGTAAAGTGTATTAAGGGCACGGCGGTTCTGAGCACGCACAACAAACGCTTGCTCCATCGGTCCAGCACCGGCGCGTCGGGCAAAAAACCAGTCAGGCGTGACGCCTAAGGCGCTCGCAATGTCTTGCAGGACGTCAACCGAAGGTTTGGATACACCGCGTTCAATCGCCGACACATGGCTGAGCGAAATACCCGCCTCTTCGCTCAACTGTTTGAGAGTGAGTTGGCGAGCCTTGCGCAACTGTCGAACCTCACTGCCCAGCGAAGAAATTGCAGATGGCAAAGCGACGACATTGTCAGATGGCATTTGGCTCTCCGGATTTAGGTCAAGCGATCTATTTTCTCCAAAATTGAAATCAGACTGGAATTTTAAAGTCAAATTCTATTTTCAAATGAATGAATGTACTGTATTGCAAATATTCTTGGGATTTGCAGAACTGGCTCGAACACAAAACGCATGTGGCGGATCACTATGGCGGACCAAACCGAACATCCTTTTGACGTTACAGAGACGGACCATCTGTGGATCAGAATGCCGGATGGAGTGCGACTGGCCGCCCGGTTGTGGCGCCCTGTGACGCAAAGGCCTGTCCCCGCCATCTTAGAATACATCCCCTATCGCAAGACAGACATGGTGCGCGCGCGCGATGAACGGAACCACCCTTTTTTTGCTGCCCATGGGTATGCATGCATTCGGGTGGACATGCGTGGGTCTGGCGACAGCGAAGGACATATGTCGGATATGTACGCGCCAGAAGAACTGGATGACGCGCGACAGGTCATCGATTGGCTGGCCGCGCAGCCCTGGTGCAACGGCCGCGTCGGGATGTTTGGTACGTCGTGGGGTGGCACGGCCTCGCTGCAGGCCAGCGCAAATGCGCCAGACGCTTTGAAGGCGACAATCGCTGTTTGCGCCACACATGACCGGTTCGAGGACGACATCCACTATATGGGTGGATGCGTTTTAACGGATACGTTCGAATGGGGTGCAACCTTGCCATCCATTCTGGCCTCACCTCCGACACAAAACGTTGGGGCAGGCTGGAAAACCTTGTGGCAAGAGCGCATTGAAAACCTCTCCTTTCCTTTGGAAAACTGGCTACGCGAGGACGCACGCGGTGCATACTGGCGACATGGGTCTGTAATTCACGAGACAGATGCGTTTTCCGTACCGATCCTGTCCGTAGGGGGTTGGAGCGATCGGTATTCAAACTCTGTCATGACAATGGTCGATGCGCGCCCTGACCTGGTGTGGGGGGTGGTGGGCCCTTGGGGGCACCACTATCCCGATCACGGCGCACCGGGACCGGCGATTGGGTTTCAGCGTTTGGCACTGGATTGGTGGGATCATTGGCTGAAACCAGACACTCCGAAAACACCGGATTGGCCGCGGTTGCGAGTCTGGCTGCGCGAATTCGATACGCCGGGCGATACGCTGGTTGAACGGCAAGGCAACTGGATCGAAAGCGGCCCGACGATCGAGCATGTTGACCCTCAGACAGTCTCTTTGACCAGCCTCGAGTCGTCTGCAGGTCACGAGCCTTGGGTGCTACCAAACTCGCGAAACGTTGGGCAGATGTCCGGGGACACGGGCTATTTCGGACGCGCAGGTGGTTTGCCTCTGGACCAGTCCGACGACGACGCACGGTCTTTGGTTTTTGAAACAGCCCCGCTGTCCGAAGATCTTGTGCTGTGCGGCGCAGTGGACTTGACCCTTTCAGTTGACGTAAAGGGCTATCCTGCGGTTGTCGCAGCCCGGCTAAGCGACGTCAACGCAAGCGATGAGGTGGCACGGATCAGTTATGGCGTGCGCAATCTGGCCCTTGATGAAAACCTGGACAGTCGATCGCATCCCGATCAAACGGGCCGGGTGGATTTTTCGATGCGCCTGCACACGACAGCTTATCGCGTTCGAAAAGGGCACCGTCTGCGGCTTGCCTTATCTTCGGGCCTGTGGCCGCATTTACATTTGCACGCACCACCGCAAGATATTGTAATACAAGATGGTGCGCTGAAATTGCCTGTTTTTAATGGTGCCACCATGGACTTGTCAGCGCAATTGCCGCCGCCTGAACCGCTGCCAAAAAAGCCTTCGCACAAGGTTGTTACGTCAAACAATCTGGTGCGTTGGAATAAACAAATAGCCGGCAGTCACGAGATTGGATGGCATCAGCCGATGATGCTGGTTTTCTATCCAGACATCGGGACAACATTTGGGTATGAGACGCGCATGTCCCACACAACGTCGCTGGATTCGCACGAACACCAGCGAACCCAAGTCGATCATCGGATGGTGTTTGAGCGCACGGACGGAACTGCCGATGTTCGCGTGTCCCTTCTTGCAAGCGCATCACGTGGCGTTACTACTGTTCATGCCAACCTTACGGCAACTTGGAATGGCGCTCCATTCGCGGCACGGACCTGGACTATTCGCCACCCTGCCAAGGGGGGCATTCCAGAACGAGACGATGACAGTTGAGCAAACACTTTTGTCCGCGTGAAGCACGGATCAAGCACTAGCGGTCACCATCATTCAAACACCAAGGTACTTGGTGAGGATCGTTCCATCCTGAGCGACATTCGCAGGTGCAACGGTTTCGCGATCCTGACCGTTTTCAATGAACGTGATACGGTCTGCTATCGACAAAACCGCATCAATCCGCTGCTCTACCAGAATGATGGCATAGCCTTGCGCCTTCATTTTGACGACCACTTGTCGGATCTGTTCGATTATCGAAGGTTGCAGACCTTCGGTCGGTTCATCCAGTAGCAGGACTTTAGGGCGCAGGCACAGCGCGCGGGCTGTTGCCAGCATTTGCTGTTCGCCCCCCGAAAGCGTGGTAGCGACTTGGTCCAGGCGCTCTTTCAGCCGAGGGAAAAGTTCCAGAACCCAGTCTCGAGTGTTCGCGCCTTCGCCGCGTGCCATCAGACCCATTTCGATGTTCTCTGAAACAGTCAGCTCAGGGAAAAGCCGCCGACCCTGCGGGATGTAGCCTATGCCGCGTTTGGGCACGAGGTGCGCCGGCAAGCCACTGAGACGTTCCCCATCCAGCGTGACTTCACCTTGGTTCAAGGGTAGTTGGCCCATAATGGCCTTGAGCAGAGTCGTTTTCCCGGCCCCGTTGCGGCCCATGAGACAGTGTATTTCCCCGGCCTTGACCGACAAAGACACACCGAAAAGAACTTTTACCTGACCATAGCCGGTGTGAATATCAGTGACCTCAAGCATTGGCAGTTGTCCCGAGATATGCGGCTTGCACCGCCGCATTCGCGTGGATTTCGTCAACAGTTCCCGAGGCTAAAAGGCGACCTTGATCCAGCACAGCTACATGGTCGGCGGTCTCGGTGACTACACGCATATTGTGTTCGATCAGTAGGATTGTTGTCTCTTTGGCCATTGTCCGCATCAGCGTCACAAATGCATCCACTTCGCCTTCGGCCAAACCCTGTGTCGGTTCGTCAAGGATGAACAGCTTTGGGTCTTGCGCCAGACCCATAGCAATTTCCAGCACCCGTTGATGGCCATAGCTGAGATCCGAGGCAACCTGATCAGCCCGGTCCCCCAATCCAATCTTGTCCAGAACGGCGGCGGTCTTTTGAGCATGGGCCGTCTTGTCGTGTGCCAGCTTCCGGCCTGCCGCTAGGGCGACGTTGTCTTCGACCGTCAGCCCGGGAAAGATCGATGTAATCTGAAACGTGTAAGCCATGCCCAGTTGTATACGTTTATGTGCAGGCAAACGGCTGATGTCCTGGCCCTCAAAATAAACGCTGCCACTTGTCGGTTTCGTGCGCCCGCTGACCATACCAACGAAGGTCGATTTGCCAGCCCCGTTGGGACCGATCAACGCAGTTATCGCATTCCGCCGCAGGGAAAAATCTATGTCGGTGTTGGCCTGAAGCCCGCCATAAATCTTTGTCAGGCCTTTGGTTTCGAGGATACTTACGGCAGCCATGACACAGCTCTCTTGCGCAATGTGCCCGCAATGCCTTGCGGGGCGAACAGGGTAAGAAGAACCAAAGCAATGCCGGCAACCAGCATATAGGCATTGGTAAAGCTGCTAGAGACATCGATCAGGTAGAACATGAAGATCACCCCGATAAGAGGGCCGACCGTAGTTCCAGCGCCACCAAGCAGGACCCAAAGCAGCGGAAAGATCGAGTAATGGACCGCTGCAAAGCTGGCCCCGACATAGCCGAACAGCATCGCATAGGCAGCGCCTGCCACGCCCGAGAACAATCCCGATACAACCAGCGCGGCAAGCTTCAGCCGCCCCACGTCATAGCCCAGCATCCGGGCACGTTCCTCATTTTCCCGAATGGCGACGAGGCGCTTGCCAAAAGGGCTTTGCACCAAACGCGCCATGGCGAGAAAACAGATCGCGAACAGGATAAATGCCGTGAAATAGCGCGCCGTTTCCGTGGTCAGGTCAATTCCAGCGATGCTGCGTTGCGCCTGTTGGATGATAAAGCCCTCGTCGCCGCGAGTATATTCTCCAAAATAAAGGATCACGAGATAGAAGGTTTGAGCAAACATCAGCGTCACGATCATGAACGCCACACCAATGGTGCGCAACGCCAAAAAGCCAACAGCGACGGACAACAGCCCTGCGGCGGTAACTCCGACAGCAAAGGCGGGCAGAACAGTCAAACCGCCAAAATTCATGCTCAGCCCAAAGCCGTACATTCCGGCGGCAAAAAACATGGCGTGGCCAAGGCTCAGCAGGCCGGTATAGCCAAAAAGCAGGTTGTATCCGATGGCATAAATCGCCAGCACCATGATCCGCGAGAATGCACCCACGTGATAGGCGGGAAGCACGAAGAAAAGCGCCACAAGCGCAAGCAAAACGCAAGAATGCAAAGCGGCTGATCTGAACACCACCATCAGGCCGCCACCCGCCCCATCAGGCCCTGCGGCCTGAATACAAGCACCATTGCCACAAGGAAAGTTGCGATGATTTTAGCCAGGGTCGGCGAGAAAAAGACCGAGATGATGCCGTCACTCATTCCGATCAGAACAGCTGCAATCACCGTGCCGGGCAAACTGCCAAGACCGCCGATGATCACCACGATAAACGCCAACAACAACGGATCTCCGCCCATTAAATAGTGGGCCTGTTGGATTGGAACGACCAGCACCGCGCCCAGCGCGGCAAGCCCTGCTCCCAATCCAAAGACCCAGGAGTAAACGCGATTGACAGGCACTCCAAAGGCCTGCGCCATTCCGCGGTCCTGCTGGGTTGCGCGCATGATCAATCCGATCTTGGTGCGCGTCAGTACGAACCAAAGCACCCCCAGCACCGAAATTGCGGCAAATATCACGAACAACTTGTATGTCGTAACGCTCAGCCCCCAGGGCCAGATCATCTGGAACCCGTCCGCGCCAAACTCGAACCACGGAAGAGCCAGGCGGGTATTGAAGGGCGGCTCAACCGGCCGCGCCTCTGGACCGTACAGCATCAGCGTCGATTGTTGCACGATGTACAAAATGCCGATCGTGGCCACGATGGTCCGATCCACGTCATAGTCGATCCGTTTGAGGATCAACTGATCCACCCCCGATGCAATACATCCGACCAGTACCGGCACGATAAGCAAAGCAGCCACGAAGCCAAAAGCCGCATGTCCACCGATCATCGTGCTGACTGCCCAGGCGAAAACCGCACCCAACATGAAGAATTCGCCATGGGCGACGTTTACAACGCGCATGACGCCAAACACGATGCTGAGCCCCATCGCCGTCAGCACAAGAATAGCCGAGATGACCGCCCCCTCGATGGAGGCGAGCATCAGGTGAGGGCCGAAGTCCATACCCTGCCTCGCTTTTGCCTGTTGATGGGATCAGAAGGATCGCGTGGTGTAATCCACCTCATCCTCATACAACCCGTCCTCGATCGACGCCGTATGCACCACATCCAGCCGGCCGTCACCGACCTTTGAGATAAACTGTTTGCCAAAGGCCTGATGTGTCTTGCCGTTGAAGACTTTATCGCCCTGCGGGTGTTCGATGGATTCAGGCATGTCGCTCATTGCCTCGACCGCTTCGATCAGTTTGGCGCGATCTGCAGGGCCCTGATAATCCGCCGCTTCCATACCGGCTTTGATGACATGCAGCGTTTCCCAACACCCGAACATATGGGCGTAAGTGGCGACGTTAGAAGGGTCATCTATTGCTGCACCACTGTCATTGACACCAACGGCGGCACGATAAGCCGAGGCCGCCTCGGATTCGTTGGCCTGCTTGTAACGAGGCATACCTTCCCAGAAATATGTACCTTCAAGGAACTCCAAACCCGGGCTTTGGATATCAACCGCTTCAAGACTGTCGATAAACCCAAAAATCTCGGGTCGGCTGGGCCCAAAGAACTCGCCCATTTCCTTGACGAAGGTCAGCACGGCCGGTCCTACCATCACGTGATAAATCACCTCGGTCTCGCGAGGGATGTTTGGAAAGTAACGCGTGAAGGTCGTCTCGGTGGGTGGGATCGCAATCTTCGCAACAACCTCACCACCCTGCGCTTCGATCGCTTCCGAGAAAAAGTCGCGGTGATCGTGGCCAAAAGCAAAGTCAGGATAAATCATCGTGACCTTCTTGCCCAGATTGTCAGCCACAAAAGGCGCCATCGAAATGACCTGGCTTTTTACATCTGTAATACCGGGTTGCAGCGTATACCGGTTTAGCATGCCGCTGGCCACGTGGTGACCTTCGGAGACAACAAAATAGGGCAGTTTCAACTCGCCCGCGCGGGGTGCAGACCCGATCACGACGTGGCTGAACAGAGTGCCGAAGGCAACGTCAACTTCGTGCTGGTTGGCGAATTTTTCTAACACTTCGGCACCGCGACCGGGGTCGGTCGCGTCGTCTTCGGTGATGATCTCGACAGGACGCCCATTGATACCACCCATCTCGTTGATGCGCGCAGCAGCGGCGGTCGTCGCAACGTCATACCATCGTCCATATGCCGCACCGATGCCGGTCGCGTGCTTCTGGAACCCAATCTTGATCGGAGCCGAGCTTTGCGCTTGCGCAAAACCAAGCGAACCGGGCAGCACACCGCCTGCCGCCAAAGCTCCTGCACCGGCCCCCAGACCCAGCAATGTCTTGCGGCGACTGATATTTGAAGTCTTTGTCATGACGTTCATCTCCTCTGTTGTTTATAGGGCGGTGCTTCGCCTCTTTTGTGATCAGTTTGTATGTATGCTAACGAGTTGTCTACTTTTTTAAGCGCCGCGTGGACTTGCTAGTAGCCACAACCCGAAAATCGTATAGCAAATCATCAGGATAGACAGGCCCAATTGCAACACAAGTATGTCCCGGCGCGTGTGGCAAAAGGTTTCAGCCGTCCGGTGGCTGAGTATGACCGCCAGCACATGGGACATCACCACGACCCCGGCCTGAGTGAGCCAAATGGCCTTCACAGTGCCGGGGACCGTCAAAAACCCAACCATGACCCGACGGCTACCAAGCCCGAACAGGTTCCAGCCAAGCGCAAAAGGGTCCGCCAATGTTGCGATCACAACCTGTATTTGCACAAGGAACGTCACGAAGTAGTGGGCAAAATGATAACCAATCGCAATCGGCAGCAAAGTGATGGAAAAGTGAATGAACGCGTTTTTGAAGGGTATTTTCTCGCGCACCAGTACGGTTCCTGAAAACACGGCAAATCCAAACACGCAACTCAGCAGCAGGACGCTGCCATAAAGGCCCACCGTTGTCGGCCAGATCAATGCCGTCCGGCCCGGGTACTCCAACGGGTTGACCCCAATCTGCGCCAACCACCAAAAGGTCTCGTACAGGCCGTCAAAGCTGCCTGCTGCCAAGGTTACCAGAACCAAAGCTGCATGGCTCAGATCGAACCTACTGCCTTGAAACACCTGCCACCCCGGCAGACCAAACGCTCCGGCGCGCGCGATCCTCATAGTGCCGATCAAGTTGAACAAAACCGAAAAGCACTCGACTTGCTCCAGCCAAGGTCTGCGCCCAAACAGGGTCATTCCCGCCAAGGTGAACATCCAATACCCGAACGCGAAACGCGCAAGTCGACCGGGGTCATTTGGTGCCGCATCGGCCAGAACAAATCCTTGAAACGCCGCCATCAGAATAACCGCCGGCCAGATCGAAACCTCTTTGGGCAGCCTAAAAAGCGCTTTGTGATCCGGGGCCAGAAGGCGATGCAAACCCGGCCAGGGATTGACCCATTTCCAGACATCAAAAACCAGCGCCTGCACAACAAACAACAGCATCCACCATACTGTCCACAAAACCAAAGGCATCAGGTTCGCTTGTGGATCCGTCGGCCCTCGCAAGCCAATCAGGATCAACCCCGCCAGGCACAGGGACGCGGCAATCTGACCCCAATGGTGCCATGTGCTGTCTCCTCGCCCACGGTTCAGAACAATAGGCCTGAGCACAGTTGCAAGCTGGCCGGGCCTGAGGCAAACAAGAAGCAGGATCGTGATTGTTACGGTCAATGCTCCGCCGGTAATGTAGGCGGTAGTAGGCAACAAAAGAACAAAGCCCTGATCCGCCGCATGGGCAAAAGCCGGTTCCACGCTCGATACTGCAATGAGAAACGCGGCGAGAAGGGGCTTCAAAATCGGCGCCATTTTGTTAGCATACACACAACTTCGTTCAAGGAGGCAGATTAAATGAGAAAACGCTGGTTCGCCGTGGCAGGCATCGCGGCTGCGTTGGGTCTCGTTTACATGTTCACTGGTACGCCGCAAACCACAATGAAGGTCAGCGACGGACGGGCCATCCCGATGGGAGCCTCGGGATCGATGTTCATGGTTACGCTGAACCTGCAAAACGATGGTGAACCTCGCACTCTTCTAGCTGTCACGTCGCCTTCCGGAGGCCAAACATCCATAATGAATCCCGGACGTGACGGACCACTTGTAGTGCCCGGAAGTGATACGGCGCAACTGGCAATGGATGGCGCTCATGTCATGTTGCAAGTCCCGGAGGGCGCGTTCCCCGAAGGTACGTACCATGCGCTTGCGCTGGAATTTGATGACGGCACCGAAGTTGTCACCCGCATCTTGCACCCCGAAGCGACCGGTGGCGCGAGAGGAATGGATCACAGTATGTCCAACGGGATCGCTGTTTCACCCAGTCCAACCATCGAGCTGGCGCAAGATCCAGATGTCAGCACAGACGGGTTCGCCATTGAAATCAGTGTTGAGAATTTCGAGTTTGTCCTCATTGAGGATAGCGCACCACATGTCGATGGTCAGGGGCACGCGCATATCTATCTGAACGGTTTTAAGTTGGGCCGCCTTTATGAAGAGCGCTTTGAGATCGGCGCTCTTGCGCCCGGCGACTATATTCTTACCGTCGCACTGAACTCCAACGACCACCGCCCTTATGTTTTCGAAGCAGCACCTGTTGCTCTGACCTACAGCTTCGGCCTTTAAGAACTTGGTATGAGATAGGGGCTGTCCCTGATCGACACACAGCGCTCCGTTTTTTTCAGATGCACTTCAGACTGGTCGGCTTATTATTCGCATACTAATGACTGAGTTTCGATACACCGCTCTGCCAATTGCTTTGCGATGTTTAAGGCTCGTTCCAGAATTTTCTTGACGCGCGCTTACATCCTATATTCGTATACTAATGAATATCGGGAGGATCTTATGGAAAAACTGGTCATCAAGAACATCGGTATGATCCTGTCCGGCAAGATGGAAGACCCAATCTTTGACGGCGATTGTTTGATTGCGATCGACGGCAAGATCGATGCGTGGGGTTATGAAAAGGACCTTGATACAGACGACCCGACCTCTGTTGTTGACGCGCATGGAGTGACGCTGGCCCCCGGTTTGATCGACAGTCATGTGCATCCGGTTGTCGGCGATTACACCCCGCGACAACAGCAACTCCACTGGATTGACTCCACCCTGAATGGAGGCGTGACCACGATGATCTCGGCCGGGGAGGTCCACATGCCCGGCCGACCCAAAGATGTGATCGGCCTCAAAGCGATGTCGATTGCAGCACAGCGTTGGTACGAGAATTTTCGCCCCTCAGGCGTCAAGGTTCACGCAGGTGCCCCAGTGATCGAACATGGTATGGTCGAAGAGGATTTTGCAGAGCTGGCGAATGCTGGCGTGAAATACCTGGGCGAAGTTGGCCTGGGGTCGGTCAAAGATGGCAAAACCGCGAACCAGATGGTCGAATGGGCCCGCAAATACGGCATTCAGTCAACAATCCATACCGGGGGGCCGTCCATCCCCGGGTCTGGTCTCATTGACGCAGATATGGTGATCGAAACGGGTACGGATGTGATCGGCCACATCAACGGCGGTCACTCGGCGCTGCCAGATGACCAGATCATCTGCCTGTGTGAAACCTGCACCAAGCAAGCCTTTGAAATCGTGCATAACGGTAATGAACGCGCTGCTGTGCTGACCGTGAACACAGCGCGTGAACTTGGCAAGCTGGATCAGGTGATCCTGGGCACTGACGGGCCAGCAGGGTCAGGTGTACAGCCCCTTGGCATCCTGCGCATGATCGCGATGCTGTCAGCCTTTGGAAATGTCCCGGCCGAGATCGCCTTTTGCTTTGGCAACGGCAATACCGCACGACAGCGGGATCTGAATGTGGGCCTGATCGAAAAAGGCCTGTGCGCCGATTTTGTTCTTATGGACCAGGCCCAGCACGCACCGGGGAAAACCATGCTGGAAAGCGTTGCGCAAGGGAACCTGCCCGGTGTCGGCATGACGATCATCGACGGTGTGATCCGCTCGGAACGTTCACGCAACACACCTCCAGCGCAACGCCTGCCGGAACGCATCCTCTAAGCACGACGGAAGGTCAGGTGATCTTTCTGAGCAATGTCAAAAGCGTTTTTTGTTCAGATTTCTTGAGCGGCGCCAGAGTTTCCTGTGAGATCCCTAACCCATCTGCATAAAGCTGGTCTATCAATTGCGCACCCGCATCGGTCAATGAAATGATCGAGCGTCTTTTGTCTCCGGGATCGGCAGTCGCTTGCAACAGACCCTTGGCCTTCAGCCGGTCGACCACCCCTTTGATCGTCGCGATATCCATTGCCGCAAGTCGGCCCAGCTGATTTTGCGAAACCTCTTTCTTCTCGGCCACGCGGATCAGCGTGGAAAACTGAGTGGGCGTCAAATCTCTGGAGATACGGTTCTGAAAGATGATCGAATGGCGTTGGCTGGCCAACCGCAAAAGATATCCGACCTGATCTTCTAGACGGTAGGGATCGACGCTGTCTGACATAAGTGCTCCTAACGAAGCCCGTCTTTGCCTTCTGCGTCGTCATGGGTCAAGCCACCAACTCGCGGTAGCGGCCGCCCGCTGTCAGTCACTGCCACAGCTACCATAATCTCGTTTGCGCGCGGCGCATCATTCAGGCGCACTTCAATCCCGTCGAAATGGCTGCGCACATAGGCCGCATCCTTGTGTCCAAGAGGCACATCCAGCACCTGACCCGGAGATCCCATCTTTTTCGAGGACGGCACCAAGGCCGCTCCTTTCTCTACTTCTTTCCGCAGTGGTGCGCCGAGTTTAGGATGCAGAATTGCAGCGGCGTGTTCCAACTCGCCATTCTCTCCCACCATGGCCGACTTACCATAGCTTTCAGCTTGTTCGGGCGCGATACCAAGGGCTTCGACGCATTTGCGACCCAACAACGCACCCAATTCCGCGCCTATCTCCATCAGCGCACTCAGGTCTTCCTGATAAGCACCTGCAAACGGGTTCTCGATCACGGCCACTGCAACTGCTTTGCGCGTGGCCGGGTCGATCTTGCGCCCGATTTCGGTATGGGTTTCTTCGATGTTCACGGCAATTTTGCGGATCTTGGCATTCATCTCAGCCCATCCTCTCCTTTGATGTCTTTTGCAGCCAGGCCACCAGCCCGGTCGTGGATGCGGGGCCCAGTGCTCATGACAAGAATAACGGCCATCTCGCCCGCCTTGGGTGCGTCATTCAAGCCAACTTCCATGCTGTCAAAATGGCTGCGCACGTATGAAGCATTGATATGGGTGATCGGCACATCCAGCCGCCCACCCACACCGGCGACCTTTTTGGATGAGGGCACAATCGCATTCGAGTTGTCCAGAAGCTCGCGCATCGCGTATCCGCCGGGCGCGTGCCACAGTGCACCATGCTCCAACTCACCGGCCTCTCCAATCATTGCGCCTTTGCCATACCCTTCGATTTTGTCAGCGCCTCCCAGCATCTCGACCAGACGCTTTGCCATTTTCAATCCCAGCGGCTTGAGGTCCTCCATGAACCACTGAATGTCGGGCTCGTACCGCCCTGCAAACGGGTTCTCGATGATCGCGATCGCCGCCGCCCGGCGCAAGGGTGTTGCAGGGACAGGGCCACCTTCGTGGAAAATCTCCTCAACGGAATAGGCGGTCTTTCGGACGTTAAGTTGGGACATTTTGGATCTCGTGTTGAATGGGTAAAATATGTGCGCCGGTCGTGACGGCGTGGCCTTGAAGGAACAGTGCCGCAGTTCTAAGGCAACCGTGGGTCTTTAACGATGTTGCGCGACGGACGCCGAAGGCCAATGCTTGCTGGCACTCGCTGGCCGATAAAGCGCCACAACCGACAACCACAGGCAAGCCCCCAAGATCGCTGTTCTCGTCAACCCCGCTGGCTGCGCGACGGCTGACCGAAGGGTGCCCTGGCACATCCACTGCATTGGCAACAAGTGTTGCTGCGGCATCAGCCTCGGCGGCAGAGTTAGCAAGAACTGTCACGCTGTCTGCTATACCCAACGACAGGCTACGCCCGTGGCGGCCCGACGTCGCGATACCGCCAATTCGATCCGCACCTGTGACCTCGATCCGGCCCAAATCGCTACCGTCATGGGCCTTGATCGCTGTTTTGAACGAGGTCCCCGGCGTCAGATGTAAGGCAATGTCGCCACCGTTATTGACATAAGCGCGGGTGATATCCGCGTTTTTGGTCATGGCCGCAAGAACCTCGTCTGCTATGCTTCCCGCCACGGCGGCCATCCGGGTTAGATAGCCTACATTCATCAAAGGCAGACACGCATCATGCATTCGGCGTGCCACCGCGCCCATGGGGCGGTTGGTAAATGGTGACAACATCGCACGAAGGTCAGGCAGCTCCTCGACCACCTCGGCAATAATGG
Source organism: Ruegeria sp. HKCCA5763 (assembly GCF_013034545.1). Lineage (NCBI taxonomy): Bacteria > Pseudomonadati > Pseudomonadota > Alphaproteobacteria > Rhodobacterales > Roseobacteraceae > Ruegeria > Ruegeria sp. HKCCA5763. Next base: position 115,751 of record NZ_WQGF01000004.1, on the reverse strand, counting down.
TTTCGAACCGACGCATTGCGGCCCGATACGCGTGATCCCGCGCGCCATCCGCCCATACGATCAGATCGCTGGGGCCATGCTGCAAATGCAAGCGCTGGCCATCGGGCAACAGGCGCGCGTGCGGTTTCATTCCGCGTCTGCCTTCCAGCGGTAGTTGCCAAGGTCCATTGGATTCCCCGCTTTGGGATTTTGCCGCACATGACGGGCCTGATCAGAGTTTATGTCACTCACCTGCCGCATATGGTCGACGTGCCCGCCCAACGCGGCATAGTCGCTCACGCGCAGGGTGAACTCGATAGGCGCGACCAGAGCAGGCGTTGGAACGTAGCCAAAAGAACTGGTTGGCATGTCCAGAACGTCCACCATCACAGTGATACCGCCGCCGGGCCAAACATAAGCATCCGCCCCACCGCAGGACACATGCGTCAGCGCCTCCTTAACCGATTTGGTCAGACGCACTGGGTTTTCTGTGACACCCGCCCGCAGCGATCCCCCTGCCCCGCCCATGAACAGGACCGAGCAAACCGATGGTTCGCAGTTCTCCGCGATCAACGCCGCCGAGGACGCAAGTTTCGCGGGCACCTCTCGCTGTTGCGGAACAAGATCAGCATCAAGCTCGTAATATGAGAATTGCTCACCGGTGGTCGACACCATGAACAACCGCAACCCTTCCCAGGCTGTTTTGGGATTGAACGGGCCGAGGATCGCCAGAGGATCTTCAATATCCGTGCCGCCCCACCCTGTTCCGGGTTCTGCCACCTGAAAATACCGCCCCGGCGTCGAGCGGCGCCCCTTGATCTTGATCCCCGTCGCCGGCACGTCTAGCTGCTTGCCTGTTTCGTGCTCACTGAGAACACCGGTTATGTGATCGTCCACCACCACAACGTCGTCCACATGGCCGATCCACTGTTTCGGAAACATGCCAATGGTGGCCGAGCCGCAGCCCACGCGCATTAGGCTTTCGGTAACGCCATTTATGATCGGGGGTTGACCTGCCTGCACCACAACTTCTGTCGCGTGATCCTCTTCGCCGATTATCATGGTCACTGGTTCTCGGTTGCACAGCCGCAGCAGCGCGTCACAAGTCACACGGCCTTCTTTCTTACTGCCACCCGTCAGGTGCTCGACACCACCCAAAGACAACATCTTTGACCCGTATTCCGATGTCATTACATGGCCGATCGGCTCGCCATCCACGCGCACAACATCGCGTTCGTGGCCAATATGGCGGTCGGTGTCGATTTTTACCTTCACACCGCAATAGCTAAAGATCCCCTCGGTCACGACCGTGACCATATCGACACCTTCAACCTTCTGACTGGCGATGAAGGGGGCGGGCTTGTAATCGGGATAGGTTGTTCCTGCGCCAACGGCAGTAACAAACTGACGCTCTCCTTTGAAGATGTCACCATCCCAATCCGCGGACGCGCCCTCTCCCATAAACGGTACAAGATCCGGCCCGCTTTGGATGATGGTCAGCGGATCCAACCGTACCAGTTCACCACCATGGTTTGCATAGCGGTCACAAGCGCCGGACTTGCCGTCGGCGATGTAACACATCACCGGGCAGGCATCGCAGCGGATCTTTTCGGGCTTCGAAGCATTGGTCATTGCATCACGCTCTTCTTCAGGGCCTCATGAACGACGCTGGGGGTCGCAGGGCCTTTGTACAACCGCACCCCGGTTGCGTGTTTGATCGCGTTCAAAAGCGCAGGCGCGGTGGGGATCAAGACGTGCTCTCCCAGACCCTTGGCCCCGAAAGGCCCATGCGCATCAGCCTCTTCGATGATGATCGCTTCAATCGGAGGGATATCCCCAATGGTCGGGATCAGATAGTCATGCAGGTTCTCAGTCCGGCCAGGGATGTATTCTTCCATCAGCGCCATGCCAAGTCCCTGAGCAATCCCACCGTGAATCTGCCCTTCCACAAGCATCGGATTGATAGCCTGGCCGACGTCATGAGCCGCGACAAATTTCACAGGTCGGACAATGCCCAGCGCGGTATCTACCTCGACCACGGCCAAATGCGCGGCATAACCGAATTGGGCGTAAGGATGCCCTTGCCCGTTGTCGTCCAGGGGTTTTGTCGGAGGATCATAGCTTTCTTCCGCACGCAGAACAAAACCGTCTTCATCGGCTGCAAGCGCAGACAGGGTCAAAACATGAGATCCTGCGGCATCGGTTGCATGGATTTCTCGGTCTCTGAAGCCCAGAACTGCATCCTCTGCCACATTCAAACGCTCCAGGATCGCAGCCCGCAACGCTTTGCCCGAAAGCCGCGCCGCATTACCCGAGACAAAAGTCTGGCGCGAGGCCGAGGTTTTGCCCGCGTCAGGTGTTACATCCGTATCCACGCCAACGCGCGTGATCTGACCTGCTTCGACCCCAAGCGCGGTTGCAAATATCTGCGTGATGACGGTGTTGGCCCCCTGACCAATATCCATCGCACCTTGATGCAGCACCACCGAGCCATCTGCGCGAATACCACATTTGATGGTTGACGGGTTGGGCAAAGATGTGTTGCCGCACCCGTACCAGCCACTTGCGATGCCGACGCCGCGTTTCAGCTTTTCGTTGCGGGCGTTGAACCCCTCGGCCTCTGCACGTTCTAAATCCCAGGCAGGCCGCAACGCCTCAAGACAAGACTTGATCCCGACGCCCTGATCAAAAACCTGCCCGCACACGGTCGGCACATCATTGTCCAATGCGTTCGCTATGCGGAATTCCAGCGCGTCCATTCCCAATTTCTCGGCCAGTTCGTCAAAAAGACTTTCTTGCGCGATGGCCGATTGCGGCACGCCAAAACCACGAAACGCACCGGATGGCGGGTTGTTGGTGTGAACGCCCTTGGCCTGCGCTACATAGTCCGCAACGCGATATGGACCCGAGGCATGGACCGGAACCCGGTTCGCCACCGTTGGCCCCCAACTGGCATAAGCACCAGTGTCGAAGCTGCCGCGAAAGTCAAAGCCGCACAGCTTGCCATCTTCATCAGCTCCGATCCTGAGTGTGATGTCGCACGGGTGCCGCTTGGTCGAGCTTTGCATGGATTCCGTGCGTGAATAACAAAGCCGTACCGGCTTGCCTGTTTTAATCGCCGCAAGCGCCAGATAAGGCTGAACGCTCATATCCAACTTGGCACCAAATCCGCCGCCAACAGCAGTAGGAACCACCCGGATTTTGGCGCGATCCAACCCCAGAACAAGCGAAAGCCCGTCAAGATCCATCACCGGGGCCTGCGTGCAGGCATGCACCTCAAGACGACCGTCTACGAGTTCTGCAAACCCCGCTTCTGGCTCTATATAGGCATGTTCCACAAAGCCGCTTTGAAATCGGCCTTCCACAGTCACATGGGCACGCTCCAGCGCCGCCTCAGGGTCGCCGCAGGTCACAAACCCGGTGCACATCACGTTGTTATTCCGCCCCTTATGCAACTGTGCCGCAGAGACACTCTGAGCTGCGCCCATGTCCTGAGCTGCAGGCAACTCAGTCCAAACGATCGGCAATACGTCAGGATCAATCGCGCGCAGAGCATCCCGCGCGCCGACCAGGGCAGCGACCGCCTCACCCCGGAACCGAGTTTCTCTCTCGGCGAAAACGGGCTGATCCTCAAACCCCGGAATGACACCAAAGCAATTCTGGCCCGGAACATCCGCCACCGTCAGGACCGCGTCCAGCCCAGCCGCCTGCGCAAACCCCTCAAGATCACCGATTTCGAAGGTTGCCCGCGCAAAGGGCGAGCGGATTACCATAACCTCAAGGCACCCGGCCGGCGCCACGTCGTCCCCATATTTCACGACAGCTGAGACCTTTTCGATCCCATCCAAGTGTTGGATCGCGTCACCCACCTGGCCTGCTGTTTCGGTTGCCATGGCAGGCGCGCCCATGACAGCGTCGATGATTTTGCGGTAGCCCGTGCAGCGACACAGCACGCCACCCAAAGCGTCTTGCACCTGCGTCTCGGTGGGCGCAGGCACATCTCGCAAAAGCGCGACAGCGGACACGATCATACCCGGCGTACAGATGCCGCACTGCGCCGCCCCATGATCCAGAAAACTCTGCTTTAACCTCGTGGCAACGGGGTCTTGGGCGTTCAACCCCTGCACAGTCTCGACCTTGCGCCCTGCAACCTGATGCGCCGGGGTCAGGCAGGCGCAAACTGGGTCACCATCGATCAGTACGGTACACGCCCCGCAATCCCCTGCGTCGCAGCCGATCTTGACATCACGCTGACTCAGACTTTCACGCAAAACCTCGGACAATCGTTGGCCAGGTGCGACGAGTGGGGCCGCCTCTCGACCGTTCAGTTGGAATGGAACCGGGGTATCTGACAACGCTTTGTTCATGACGTAACCGCCTTGTGAATTGCGCGCTGAACTTGATGACGCACCGCGTCGAACCGGTACGATGCCGCCCCCCGGACGTCATCAATGGGCGTCAGACTCGCGATGTCGTCCTGCGAAATCCTTAGTTTATAGGGATCCTGCCCGATCAAACGCGCTTCCAGCGCTGTCAGCCGCTGCGCCACAGCGGAACAGGACCCTACGGCGACGCGGGCATCTGCGATTTTGCCCTGTGCATCCAGCAGGATGTTAACCGCCGTCATGGCAATCGAGATGACCAAATAGCGGCGGCTGCCTAGCTTCTCAAAGCCGGATGTCATGCGGACATGTTGTTTTGGCACAATGATGGCTGTCACCAGCTCATCTTCTCTAAGCACCGTTTGCCGCACGCCCGTAATAAATTCGCCCAACGGCAGAATGCGTGTCCCTCGCGCTGCGCTGGCAAGCTCAACCTCAGCGTTCAAGGCCAGCAGAGGCGGAACACCATCTGCCGCCGGTGACGCGTTGCAAATGTTCCCGGCAATCGTGCCCGCGTTCTGGATTTGCAGGCTTCCGACCTCACGCGCTGCCTGTTTCAAGGCGTCAAACGCTGCGGGCAAATCCGCTCTAACAACATTCGACCAAGTAGCAGCCGCACCAAACCTTGTGGCGTCTTCCGTTTGCTTGATGTCAGACAGGCCACCGACTCTGGTTATGTCTAACACATTCTCCGTCTGCTCACCCGGTCGTAGTGCCGGATAAAAATCTGTGCCACCCGCGATTACACGAACCCCAGCCTGCTTACGAAGACACAGCGCATCCGACAGCAAGCTTGGTTGTGAGTAGGCCATGCACAAATCCATTTTCGTTAGCGTACTAATGATAAGAGGGAGTTTCCACTAAAGTCAACATGACTGGCCAGGGAACGAAGAAGAACGGGATGCGTTCCGGGCAGTCTGTTGGTGTCGCATTCACTGGAACCCCGAACTGCACACGTCTGTGTTGACAGAATTCCGAAGCTGGCTAGGGAACATGACGCAACAAGTGCTGAACAGATCGGCGCTCCGAAATCGGTGCGGGTCGCCCTCACGCTAGAGGAGGGGATCCGATCCGGCAGGCTGGACAAGGGTGCGCCGCAGGCCAGTGAGAACACGCTGAACAAGCGGTTCTAGGTCAGTCGCAACATGGTACGAAAAAGCCTGGAGATCCTCAGCCGCAAGGGCCTGATCACAACGAGGCGCGGGGTTGGATCATTTGTCACTTTCGGCGGCAAAACCGTCGACGATCACACGGGATGGAGCGTGACATTGTCCTCAGGTGAAACCGAACTCGCCACGCGCGTCTTTCGTTTAGCGCGTGGAGAAATGGATCTGGTAGGTGCACCTGATACGGCTGGCACCGATGTCCTGATGGTCGACCGCCTGCGATTTCGGGCAACCACTGGCCAAAGCGTCTCACTGGAACGCAGCCGCCTTCCTTGGCGTGCAGGATTCTCCGAGATTCTTGAAAGCGGGCTGAAAAAGTCGATCAATGAAAATCGGCGCACCATCTGATGTTGTACTTCAGACTTGCCTTCGAATATGACCCCCTTAACCTGCCTCGCTTTGTTGCTACCATGGAAGCTTTGGCAGTTTGCATGGAAACTTTATTCAACGAAAATGATTGAATTTGCGTCGCGTGGAAATCCTCTAACAATTGTCCGCGAAGTTCAAAATCGAGCAATAGTAACAAACCTAAACAAGCAAAAAAATGATTGATTCCTGTTTGGTTGTCCGCCCATCAAGTGTCTCGCCACGATATTTAGACCGGCTCTTGTTTTTCAAGCCCGACAACGGCGATGGAATTCGCCTGGCTGGTTAAATTCACGTTCCGAAACTAAATAGGGTCGGTCGGTATCTCACCCGCCGTCCCTTTTTCCATTTTGTGGGCGATCTCAGCGTCCAGCGAGTAAAACAACCCTCACCGTGCAGCCAAGATCCTAAAGCTGAACCCGCTTTGAATCCGCTGTTGGTCCAGCAAATTGGTGTATTCAGCTATAAGCAACCGTGTTTTGTTGCTGTATGCCGAGGCCTTCGATGGAAAGTCGAATTTGTTGACCTTCTCTCAGAAATACCGGTTCAGGCTTTTGCCCCATACCGACGCCCGGAGGCGTGCCGGTGGAAATGATATCGCCAGGCTCCAGAGTCATAAACCGGCTGCAATAGGAGATGAGTTCTGCCACTCCAAAGATCATTGTTGAGGTCGAACCATTCTGATATCGAACGCCGTCCACTTCTAACCACATGGCAAGTGCCTGCGGATCCGGAACTTCATCCCGAGTCACCAGCCATGGGCCAATCGGGCCAAATGTGTCACAGGATTTTCCTTTAACCCACTGACCGCCCCGCTCGATTTGAAACTCGCGTTCAGAAAGGTCATTTACAACGCAATATCCCGCGACGTACGAAAGGGCATCCGCCTCGGAGACATGACGAGCAGTTTTTCCAATCACGACCCCGAGTTCAACTTCCCAGTCAGACTTTTGAGAGCCTTTTGGGATAATGACATCATCAAAAGCGCCGACGATGGAACTGGTCGCTTTCATAAACAGGATCGGCTCACTAGGGATCGGCATATTCGCTTCCTTGGCATGATCGCTGTAGTCCAGCCCAATGCACAAGAACTTCCCGATACCGGATACACAGGCCCCCAGACGAGCCCCTTCTTCTGCTAGCGGAAGACTGGAGACGTCCGCGGACCGAAGAACTTCAAGCGCGGAATCGGTAAGCACGTCACTGTTGATATCAGCGACAACTGTCGACAAGTCGCGGATCCTTCCTTCTTCGTCTACAATTCACGGTTTTTCCTGGCCCGGTGAACCAAATCGCACAAGTTTCATTTCATCTCCGATTTTATGCTAGAGCAGTTGGGCTATAGCCCTAAGCCTAGATTTCGATGCGATGGTGTGGTCAATTTCATCGTTATGAACATAAACCAGCTCAAAACGCTACTCGCAGTCATTGAACAGAAATCTTTTGCTGCTGCAGGGGAAGTCATCGGGCTGTCGCCTTCGGCTGTAAGCCTTCAGATAAAGGCCATGGAAGATGAGTTGGGCGTACAGTTGTTTGACCGTATCAAGCGACCCCCTGTACCGACGGCGCGGGGACGCGCTCTGGCAGAGCACGCGCAACAGACTCTGACCCTCTTCGAAGCGTCGGCGCGTGTAGCACGGGGTGAGATCGTCAGATCAAGATTGGCGATTGGGGCTGTCCCCACGGCCTTGGCAAGCTTCCTTACGGTTGGCCTGAAGGCGCTGCAGACGACCTATCCCGCCTTGCAGGTCGAGGTAAAAAACGGAAGTTCATCTGCATTGGCCCAGAAGCTCACGGATGGGCATGTAGACGTTGCGATATGCACCAAACCTGTGAACCCGATCCCCGGTCTGGATTGGCACAGTATCGCGATTGAACCTTTCGTTGTTGTAGCTCCAGCGCATGCCAAGGGCGACAAATGGCAGGACTTGCTGCGCACGCAACCGTTTATCTGGTTCAACCGTAAGACTTGGGCAGGCCAGAGCATTGAAGAAGAACTGCGTGCTCAGAACATTGACGTGAAAAGTGCGATGGAGATCGACTCACTGGATGCAATTTCCAATCTTGTCAGTGAGGGGCTCGGGGTTTCGATTGTTCCGCTCTGCAAAGGTCGTCGGCCATTTTCGAACCGCCTGCGCACGCTTCCTTTTGGGGATCCGCCGTTTTCCCGAGAGATCGGAGCTTTCACAAACTCCGACGGCCGGGCAGATCTTGTAATCGATACTTTCATAGGGGCGCTGCAGTCTTCATGAGGAAACCTCATGCAAGAAACAAGAAATTGAAACTAACATAAATTTTTTTGGCGATGCTATGCTGACTTTATCAACAAGGCGAGCGCACCATGCTTCAAGACGCTAACTATTCAGCAACCCCGTCATTCGAGCTATCCGTCAGACAACGCGAAATTCAAAACAAGGCTCGGCACATCGCCGAAACCGTCTCCGGCCCGCTTGCTGCAGAAACTGATCGTTCCGAGAGGTATCCGGTCCGCGTTGTCGAAGCGATGACCAAATCGGGGCTAATGGGCATGAGCGTTCCCAAATCGCTTGGCGGTCCTGGTCACAGCTATTTTGACGTCGCACTTGTTGTTGAAGAGTTGGCTGCAAAATGTGGAGTATCGGGTCGGATCGCTGTTGAAGGAAATATGGGAGCCGTCGGCGCGATTATCACCTACGGATCACACGACCAAAAGAAAAGTGCGGCAGCGCATGTGTTGGCCGGTGACAAACCGGCAATCTGTATCACAGAGCCTGATGCAGGAAGCGCCGCGACCGAAATGACCACTACAGCGGTGCGCGAAGGCAATGCATGGGTTTTGAAGGGAAAGAAACACTGGATCACGGGAGGTGGCGTCTCGCAGCTCTATTTGATCTTTGCCAGAGTTATTGAAGAGGGCGAATTCAAAGGGATCGGTGGCTTTATAGGCTATCTGGGCGAAGACGGGCTGATGATCGGCGCGCGTGAGCCGACGCTGGGCCTTCGTGGCATCCCGGAAACCGAGGTCATTCTGGATAATCTGCGCCTGCCCCTGGACCGGTTGATTTCACCGCCCGACGGGCTGAAGCATGGCTTTTCCGCATTGATGAACGCCTACAATGCGCAACGCGTCGGGGCGGCGGCGGTCGCGCTTGGGATCGCACGCGGAGCGTATGAGGCAACGTTGGCGTTTGTAAAAACGCGCGAGCAGTTCGGTCGCCCGATTGCCGAATTCCAGGGTCTGCAGTGGATTATTGCCGATATGTCGATGCAGATTGATGCCGCTCGGATGATGATCTGGCGCGCAGCGGCCAGTGCAGACCGACAGCACTTAGGTTTTCCTGATCCCATGTTGGCGGCGCAAGCCAAGGTCTTCGCCTCGGAAATGGCGGTGAAAGTGACCAACGACGCGTTGCAGTTACACGGCGCACGCGGGTATTCGCGCAACACTCCCATCGAGCGCATGATGCGTGATGCACGAATGTTCACAATAGGCGGCGGCACGGCGCAAATGCTGCGCAACCTCGTGGCTGGACAGGTTTTGAAAATGAAAACCCCGCAAACACGGGGTGGATATCTTCCGAAAAACGAAAACGCTTGAAGAAACAATCAGAGACCAAGACGTATTGGACAAAGCGCATCCCCTGGCTTTGAAGCGGCGCGGAAGGCGTGACGTTTCCCGGAGAATGCACAACCGACGGCGTGAGCAACTTAGACTTGCAATTGGCTTAGCTTTCCAGCGGAATACCTTCACCTTAATTTCAGCTTTTGTTGGAAGGAGTGCGCATGACGGCCGTATCTGAAGTCTCACACAAACGGGCAACTTTCACCGATTGTCGGGGCGTGCCAATCTCGTATAAAGACTCCAAGGCCATTGACGGATTGGAACGCGCGATTGAGATGTCGTTGTCTTTTCGGGGCGACGCGATTGCGGAAATCGACGCGGTTCTGGCCGAGCATCCTGAATTTATCATGGGTTGGCTTTTTAAGGCCGGTTGGCTGACCCAATCCATGGAAACTCGCATCTACAGCGAGATGGTCGCGGCTTTGGACGAGGCGGGCAAGCGCCTCAAATCCGCCAATGATCGCGAGATTGGCCATTACGAGGCGGTCAAAGCCTGGGTAAATGGTGATTTCTACGGTGCGGTGCAGAAATGGGAGGCCGTGCTGGTAAAATACCCCATGGACCTCTTGGCAATGGAGTTGGTTCACTACACCGACGTTCTTCTAGGAGACGTCGCTGGGCAGCGCGACGTGGTCGCCCGCGCCTCCACGCTCTGGGAAGAAAGTATACCCGGATACGAATTCGTGCTGGGTTTCTATGCTTTTGGCCTCGAAGAGAACCGTGACTTTTCCCACGCCGAACAATTGGCGCGTCAGGCTTTGGCCATTCGCCCTGATCACCCCTACGCCGTGCATGCTGTCGCCCACGTTATGGAAATGCGTGGCCGCCAGATGGGCGGCGTGCGGTTCATGCAAGAACGCGCAGGTGAATGGGGCACGTCCAATTTCGCCAATCACCTTTGGTGGCACACCGCACTCTACCACCTTGATATCGAGCAATACGACAAGGTGTACGAAATTTTCGATGCGCATTTGGACTCGCGCCAGAAGGACGGCAATAAATATGAGGAACTGGACGCTTCAGCCTTGCTGTGGCGCATCAACCTTGTTGGCCAAGAGTCTGGCGACCGATGGAAACACCTCGCGGACAAGTGGGAGCCCGCCGCGCAGGACACGCTTTATGCGTTTAACGATGTCCACGCGATGATGACCTTTGTGTCAGATAACAGGGTCGAGGCACAAGACAAGCTATTGACGGCCAATGAGCGATATCTAGAAAACGCGTCTGATGCCAACGTCGCCATGAGCCGTGAGATTGGTATGCCTTTCTGCCTGGCCATGCGCGATTTCAAGAATGAGAAATATGGTGATTGCGTGGATCGGCTTTTGCCCGTCCGCTACCTGACCCACCGGCTTGGCGGATCCTTTGCTCAGCGTGACATCATCGGTTGGACATTGTTGGAGGCCGCCTTACGTGCGCGTCGGTTTGATCTTGCACTGGCCTTGGCCAACGAGCGCACCGCACTCAAACCAACCTCGGCGCAGAACTGGCGGGCCGTAGCGCGGGCGTTCAAAGGGTTGGGCGACACTTCCAATGCTGATCGGGCGATAGCCAAGGCGCAATCCCTAATCCTTGCGTGATCGGGCCAGACCCTTTCGGTTTACATATGAAAAGGCCTTTAAGCGCCCCGACCGGTGACGCTGTGCCGCCATTGTGAAGTGAACTTACTTACCTATTGGGTGGTCAGGTTCGTACTTGAAAAACTGAGAGCCAACATTAAAAGCGAAACGGCACCCAACCACGCTGCAATTACACGGAAAGAAATTCCAACCCACGGCCGTGTAAAGTGCTTCCCGACCAAAAAGCAAATACCCACAAGATACAGCAAACCTAAGTTGGCACCGATCATCGAACCGGACATCGTGAACACCCTGTCTTGGGATGGGCCATCGTCCGGCACCGAAGCATCACCGATCAAAAATGCACCCAGCCCGATCACTAAGGTTGCAAGAAGCGTAGGTTTTCCGGGAAAAAGTGCAGCCGTTGAACAAGCCAAAAAGGCCATTGCAAACATCATTGAATCGATTTCAGCAAAGCCAATCGCGAAAATGAGGCCAGCTAGGCTGGTGACAAAAAAGCTTACAAGAAGAAATCTCGCATGTGCTGGTTTGAACCCGCCAGCAAGCAAACGCAGGCCAATCATCAGCAGGGCTTGCGGTGGCGTTGAAAAGGGGTGGATTATTCCAACGTAAAACCCCTCGATACCCGGCAGGGAACTATGTGCCGACGCCGGATCGGCCACCAACACCAATGGGACAGATGCAAGGGGTTTGGGGTCGTTCATCCTCAGGCGACACCCGTGAGAAACGCAATCCCGGCAAAAGCAATCAGACCACCCGCGCCGCAAAACCACCACCATACCCATCGCCGGAGTGGGCGTACGCGGCAAATGTAGTAAGAAAGTATACCAAAGAAATAGCAAGAAGGCTGTGCACGATACGAGTAGGGAAAACAATTACCCCTTTGAAAAGCGGCCCTTCATTATTGGTAAGCTACGTATTCGAATGATTAAACGTGAGATGATCCAAGCGTTGTCTAAGCGTATGCCGCCCCGCGCAGTTAGGCACTACTATGCCTCCCCCTCTGTTCTGACAATACTGGTGCTGGGATTGGCAGACACATCCTCAAGCATCGCAAGGACTTCAGATTTCCAGCCCGCTTTGATGTTCAGGGCCAACTGTGAAGGAGGGCGGTGTACTGGCTCTAATATCGCGTATTCATACCTAAGTGGGCTTTCGATGGGCAGAAACACGACCTTTCCGCCAGACAGCTGCAATTCCCGTTCGGTTGCAACGGTTAGAGGATCCACGATTGTGCAACACTGCCCCGAACTTACGAAGGGGATCAGGGGTAAAAAGTACTGACAGGTCACCGTCGAGTTATACTGAGCAGAGGCCCCTTGGAACTGTGCCCTTATTTTGCGCTGAAACGGGTGCGTCTCATGAAGACCACCCATTGGAACCCCGTCGAGATCGGAGACCGAGATGCGATCACGTACGGCAAGCGGGTTTTCTCGGTCAATGGCACAGAAACAATCCGCCATAATCAATTCGACGGAATACTGCGGCCCTTTACCGTTGGAATGTTCGAAATCCGCAAAGCCAAAATCGATATTCTGTGTTCCCGCAAGCTCGATAATTTGCGGTGAGCTGCGCGTTGACAAAGTGATTTTAATGTCAGGGTTTTCACCAACTGACTGGCTAATAAACCGCGGAAACAAAAAGGCAGAAGGACCGGGCATGGTTGCAATATTCAGGCTGCCTGAATGCCCTTTAATAAGCCCCTCCATTGTGTTGGAGATCGCAGCTAGACGGTCCAAGATACCAGTCGTCTCAGCAAGCAAATAATGCGCTTCGGGGACCGGCACCAACCGCCGCCCTTTACGCTCAAACAATGTCAAACCCAGAGTTTTTTCCAGGTTCTTCAGTGCCAAGCTGATCGCTGGTTGGGTGCGGTTCAGCTTTCTGGCCGTCTGAGCGATGGAGCCTGTTTCCATAACTTCGCGAAAGACTGTGAGCTGTGTCAGGTTCATAACTCATATATAAGCTAAACTTTAGTTTTGTGAAATATAACAAATTTGTATTAATGAAATTTGTCTTTACGCTCTCAGGATCGAGGTTCGGGAAAACCGAATCCCACGATCCAACAACGGAGACGACTATGAAACTAGTGAAATGTCTGACGGGTCTGGCTTTGGCTGGTGCGCTGGCCGCACCGGCGCTGGCGCAGGATCCGACCTTTTTCCGCATCGGCACCGGTGGAGCTGGTGGAACCTATTTCCCCATCGGTGGCACCATTGCGAACGGTATCTCGGCCCCTCCGGGCTCGCGTCCTTGCGAAGAGGGTGGCCAATGCGGCGTACCAGGACTCATCGCGATTGCACAATCGACAACTGCGTCTGTCTTTAACAATGCTGCCGTACAGAATGGCGAGCTTGAGGCCGGTCTTGCCGCAGCCGACGTGACCCGCTCGATGTATCTTGGCGAAGGCAAATTTGAAGGCAAACCCCACCCCAACCTGCGCATCGTCGCAAACCTGTTCCCCGAAGACCTGCATCTGGTGCTTCCAGCCGGTGAGACGATCAACGATCTGAGCGATCTGGAAGGAAAACGCGTTGGTATTGCGCAGGCCGGTTCTGGTACGCAGGTTGCAGTTTTGCAGATGTTGGACGCCTGGGGCGTCAACCGCGACAACATGGAAGAAGCCGAGCTGAACAACAGCCAAAGCGCCGAGCGTCTGGCAGATGGTCAGTTGGACGCCTATTTCTACGCTGCAGGTTGGCCTGTTGCCGCGATGGTGCAGTTGTCTTCGACCAAAGGCATGAACCTGTATTCCTTCAGCGACGAAGATCTGGCGAAGATCAACGAGATCATCCCAGCCTATATCCCGTCCGCCATCCCTGGCGGCGTTTATGAAGGAATCGACGCAGAAACCAAGACCCCTGCGGTCAGCGCGATGCTTGTGGTGTCCTCTGAGTTGTCGGAAGACCTAGTTTATCAGTTGACCAAAGCTTTGTGGAACGACAACACCCGCAAACTGCTGGACAATGGCCATGCAAAAGGCAAGCAGATCACGCCTGACACGGCGCTGGACGGTGTCGAAGCCTTGGGTGTTCCGCTGCATCCGGGTGCCGAGAAATTCTATAAAGAAGCCGGTCTGCTTCAGTAAACGAACCCAATTGAAACCTGTCGCTGGTGCCCCTTATGCGGGGCACCGCACTCTGGAAATTTGCGAAATCGGGGGGCCATCATGTCCGAGACCCAGAAACTTGATGACCACGAACTGACGGCCGAGGAACTGGCGGCCATCGAAGAACAGTTCGATGAAGGTGCTGCCGTCCGGCAAGTCACGCCCACCACAGGCAAGGTGCTGCGCGTTGTCGCCCTGATCTTTGCGTTTTATGAATTTTTTACTGCCGGATTTGGCCTGCCCGCCGACCATTGGCATATGGGTATCTATTTGGCGCTGCTGTTCATTCTTGTCTACGCCACGATCCCGATTGTCGGGGCCAAGAGCCTATATGCCCTTAAGGTCAGCCGGTTCCGCATTGGGAATATCCCCCTCTATGACCTGGTTTTCATGGCGCTTGGCATCACGGCCGCGTTGTATGTTGGTCTTGCCTGGCGCGGCATCCCGTTTCTGGGAATCGAGGAACAGACCTTCCGAATGGGCAATCCCAACGGATATGATGTGTTTCTTGGCGTCATCATCATCCTGCTGGTGCTGGATATAGCCCGCCGCACGTTAGGGTGGGTGCTTCCGCTGATCATCTGTGTCTTTATCTCATACGCCCTGCTGGGGCCGTACTTCCCCGGGTTGTTGCAACATCCCGGCGTGAACTTCAAAACCTTCGTTTCGTCGATGTACTTCCCGCAAGAGGGTATCTACGGGGTCACTCTGTGGGTTGTTTCAACCATCGTCTTTCATTTTGTCCTGTTTGGCGTCATCGCCCAGCGCACCGGATTGGGACAATTGTTCATCGACAACGCTACAATTTTGGCGGGCCGCTATACAGGCGGTCCGGCAAAAGTGTCGGTGGTGTCCTCGGCCTTCTTCGGCACGATCTCGGGGTCTTCGGTGGCCAACACCGTATCAACCGGCGCGCTGACAATTCCCAACATGAAGCGCCTAGGATACCCCGGCCACTTTGCCGGGGGTGTCGAGGCCGCGTCTTCGGCTGGTGGACAAATCACCCCACCGATCATGGGGGCCGCCGCCTTCATCATGGCCGAATTTCTTGAAGTTCCTTATACCACAATCGTCATCGCGGCGATCTTCCCGGCCATCCTCCACTACGTAGGCGTCTTTGCCGTGGTGCATCTGATGGCACGCAAACTGAACCTACAGGGCCTTGCCAAGGAACAACTGCCGCAACTCAAAGCCGTCTGGGCCGAAGGTTGGGCCAATATCGTGCCTCTGATTGGACTGCTTGTCGTATTGTTCACTGGCTACACGCCGTTCATGTCAGCTTTCTGCGGAATCTCACTTGCGGTCATCGCAGGCATGTCGCGGCTCAGGCAACCTCCAACCTTGATTTACGCGGCAGCCTTTTTGGCCTTTGTGCTTTGGAAATTCTCGGACGGCGGATTCGACCTGAACATGACCCTGATCTTATGTGGGCTTTCAGCAGTCGCAACGTTGAACCCCCAGAAACGCATCGAAGTACCTGAAATGCTGCAAGCGGTCGAACTGGGCGTAAAATACTCACTGGCCGTGGGTGCTGCGGCGGCCGCGGTTGGCATTGTTGTCGGTGTGATCAACACCACCGGCATCGGCTTCCGCATCGGATTCATGGTGACGCAGGGCGCGGGGAATCTGGCGGCTGATCTTTACAACATGATCTCGTTCGGCAGCTTCCAGTTGTTTGCCATGGAAGACCTTCAGCTGTTTATCTCGCTTGTTTTCATAGCCGTGGTGTGCATCCTGATGGGTGCAGGCATTCCCACCACTGCACTATACATCATGCTGGTCTCTGTAGCACAGCCAGCACTGGCGCAGTTGGGCGTTCCACCCATCGCAAGTCATCTGTTCGTGTTGTACTATGGTGTTGTGTCCGAGATCACACCTCCGGTCTGCACCTCAGCCTACGCGGCAGCGGCCATTGCGAACTCCAACCCATTCCGAACCGGTTTGTCCGCCTTTACCCTTGGGCTGGGCAAGGTGATCGCGCCAATGGCTTTTGTCTACGCTCCGGTGCTGTTGTTTGTATCCTCAACCGGTTTTGATCTGTGGGAGTTCACGTACACTGCGGCCAGCTGTATCGCCGGTGTCATCGCCCTGTCCGCAGCTGTGGTCGGTTACTGGCTGAAGTCATTGAACATAGCGTCGCGTATTTTGATGGCGATCGCGGGGGTGATCTTCGTCGCGCCAAGCCTGACAGCGGACCTGATCGCGTTGGCAGTGGCCTCGCCAGTCATCATCACCCAATTGATCGCGCGCAATCGCACCCATTCTCCGGCCTGACAGGATGACACAACAAGTTACCATCATAGGCGCTGGCATCGTCGGAATTTGTTGCGCGCTGTCGTTGCAAGAGCGGGGCATACCGGTCCGTCTTGTAGACCGGGGTGAGCCAGGCCAGGAAACATCATTTGGCAATGCAGGCGTGGTGTCACCCTGGTCGATAATTCCTCAGGCAGTTCCTGGAATTTGGAAGAAACTGCCACAAATGCTGTTGGATCCGAAAAGTGCGCTGTCGGTACGGGCGTCATTCTGGCCGAAGATGATACCTTGGGGGATGCGCTTTCTGGGAAAATCCGGCGAAAAAACCGTTCGTGAAGTCTCGGATGCGATGGAGCTTTTGTGCCGTCCATCCATCGATTTGTACCGTCGGCATCTGCACGGCACCGGGCATGAAGATTTAATTGCCGACAGTTATTACATCCACGCTTTCCGCAATTCTGATCAGGCCAGCCTGGACGAGCTTGGTTATCGGATCCGCCGAGAAAAAGGCGGGGAATTGGAGCGTGTCGACAGCGCCGAGTTGCGGCGCCTGGAACCTGCGCTTTCAAAAGCGTTCAAGGCCGCAATTGTGATCAAAGGCCAGGCGCGCGCGATCTCTCCGGGACGCTTGGGCACTGTGCTTGCAGAAAAAGCGCGCGCGCAAGGGGCCGAATTCGTGCGAACCGAAGTCGCCAAGCTGACACAAGCCGAAGGAGGCAATTGGCAGCTTGATACTTCGCAAGGCAAAATACATGCACATCATGTCGTTCTTGCCGCCGGGGTATGGTCTGCCGACCTGCTGAAGCCATTAGGACTTCCCGTACCACTTGTGGCTGAACGGGGTTACCATGTTGAATTCCCTAACCCCTCTGCGGTGCTGAACAATTCGGTCATGGACGTGGATGCAAAGATCGTCGCAAGCTCGATGCAAGGTGGATTGAGAGTTGCTGGTACAGCCGAGTTCGCAAGCGTCGATGCTCCAGCCAATCCACGAAAAGAAAAGATTCTGACCGAGCAAGCCAAAGCATTGGTGCCGGAGCTTAATACAGGCGAACCGCAGTTTTGGATGGGCCGTCGCCCCTCTTTTCCCGACAGCCTGCCTGCGATTGGGCCGCTGAAGGGCAAAGACGGTTTATTTGCCGCGTTTGGACACTCTCACTACGGCCTGATGATGGCGCCGAAGACTGGGGAACTTGTGGCAGACCTTGTGTCTGATCGCAGCCCAAATATCGATTTGGCCCCATTTTCGCTGGACCGTTTCTAAATCTCCAATTCGAAAGGACCTGAGCACATGCCAATCTACAATGGCGGTCAAAACATTTGCGGGGCTTCGATCGGGGTTTTGTGCCTTGAAAGTTATTTCCCCAAACCCCCAGGACACATCAAGAATCCGTCCAGCCTTCCGTTTCCGGTGCTCTACAAAATGATAAGCGGGATCACCGTCCCTACCCTTCTAAACAACCCAACGCCTGAGTTGCTGGCTCCATTTATTGAGGGCGCAAAACGCCTTGAAGCCGAAGGTGTTCGGGCCATCACCGGAAGCTGCGGTTTTCTGGCGTTGTTCCAAAAAGAACTGGCCGCGGCTGTTTCTGTACCTGTCTTTGCATCCAGTCTTATTCAGGTGCCTCTGGCCTTTCATATGACCGGAGCAAGTGCTCCAGTGGGCGTGCTGACTGCAGACGCTTCAGCGCTGACAGCGAAGCACTTCGAAGGTGTCGGAGCAGCTACCATCCCCGTTGCAGTGCAAGGTTTAGAAGACACCAATGAATTCGCAGAGGTGATCTTACGGAACACGCGGACACGCATGGACACCGACCTGATCGAGGCCGAAGTTCTGGAAGCTGCGCGAAAGCTCATACAACGTGCACCTGATATTCGGTCGCTGGTTTTGGAATGTACCGATTTGCCGCCATATGCCGCGCTCCTTCAGGAAGAGCTGCGTCTTCCAGTCTTCGATTTGACGACATTGGCACAGATGGCGCATACCGTTGCCACGCGCAAAACTTATGGAGGCCTCATGCCTTGGGCGTAAAAGCGCCTGCAGTATCATGAGGGACAACGGGGAAATCAGTGTCCGTTGACTATTCTATCTTGATGGTCGCCATAGGCCTTGGTGCTATGATGCAGGTCGGTGTCGGCATCGGATTTAGCATCATTGCCGGGCCACCGATGATGATCCTTCTTGGAACGGCAACAGCAGTTCCGATACTGCTACTTTTGAACACTGTCGTTTCAGCGGTCGCAACAGACCAACGGGTGCTGAAGAGCGACAAACAGACAATTCGCACGGCAATCATTGGTTGCCTCGTCGGAGTGGTGTCAGGCCTCTCGATCTACCCCTGGCTAAGCGAAGCGTTTGTCCTTGTTCTGACGGCCAGCCTTTTGCTGATTGGGCTTCTTACGACTTTGCTGCCCGTTCGTTGCTCAATTGGTACAGCAGGATTTTCAACCGTTTCCGGTTTGTCAGGGGTGGCAACCGTTTGGGCGGCGACGCCCGGCCCGCTAATGGTTTTCGGATTGATTGCGAAAGGCCATTCCGCCAAAGAGGTTGCAAAACTGGTGCAACCCATTGCGCTGGTGGCGTACGGTATCGCTTTTGTTTTACACTGCCTGACAGAGACTCAGATGCTCAGTTTTGGCCCGCAACTTTGGGGTTTTATCGCGCTCACACTGACAGGCAGCCTGCTTGGTCGCACTGTAGGCCCCCACTTACCGCAGACACTGGTCACGACTGCCATCCGCGTGATTTCCTTTATCGCCTGCGGTGTTCTTTTTCATCGCGCATTGACGATCGCGTAACTTCGAAGGTCAAACCATGATGCAAAAAAACATTCTGGACAGGTTCCCTAGAGCCCAACTCATGTCTGGCCCTACACCCTTGGAGCGGTTGGACAGGCTGTCTTTAGAACTGGGTATAGACCTATGGTTGAAACGTGATGATCTGACAGGTCTTGGATTTGGCGGAAATAAAACGCGGCAACTTGAATTCTACTTTGGCGATGCTGTTCGACAAGGCGCCGACACTATTCTGATCACTGGCGCTGTTCAGTCTAACTTTGTTCGATCTGCGGCAGCTGCGGCTGCCAAATTGGGCATGCAATCCGTGCTGCAGCTGGAAGAGCGTGTACCAGATATGGGTAAGGAGTATTACAGGTCCGGGAATGTGTTGCTTGCAAAGATTTTAGGTGCGGAACACTTGAGCTTTCCCGAGGGCGAAAACGAAGTTGGTGCCGACGCTGC
This sequence comes from Ruegeria sp. HKCCA5763, assembly GCF_013034545.1. Taxonomy (NCBI): domain Bacteria; kingdom Pseudomonadati; phylum Pseudomonadota; class Alphaproteobacteria; order Rhodobacterales; family Roseobacteraceae; genus Ruegeria; species Ruegeria sp. HKCCA5763. The sequence continues at coordinate 96,075 of NZ_WQGF01000004.1, read as the reverse complement.
GTTACACGCGCGGGCCGAAGAACTGAGAGTGCAAGGACGCAAACCCTATGTCATTCATCTGGGTTTACAACATCCACCTTTAGGTGCCTTGGGCTACGTCGCTGCCGGACAAGAATTGTGCCAGCAGATGTCGAATGTTGACGCGGTCGTCGTCCCTTCAGGTAGCGGCGCAACACACGCTGGTATATTGGCAGGCCTCGCGCTGGAAAAGAATGCCTGTTCTGTGTTTGGGGTTTGCGTTCGCCGAAATCAACACAAGCAAAAAACCCGAATGAACACTGTCCTGCAGAAACTAGCGGATTTGCTGGAAATCGACGCTGGGCCCTTGCAAGACAAGGTCACCGTTCTGGACGAGGTGTTATCCCCTGGCTACGGCAGACTAAGCGAAGTGACCCGTGCAGCCTTGGAAAAGATGGCGCGCACCGAAGGAATATTCCTTGACCCCGTTTATTCCGCAAAAACATTTGCGGGGTTATTGCACCTGCTGAGTAAAGGAGACATTCAGCCCAGGCAAACGGTTGTTTTGCTGCATACAGGGGGACTACCTGCGCTCTTCGGATACCAAAACGAACTGGCAGACAACATGGAATCAAGCCAACCAAATTAGTCTCAATAGCCTGCCGACTTGCGCGGCAGATTTATTGTTGCTGAACGCGATTGACCTCAACGGCCATCTGCTGTTTGGCGTCGACAAGCACTCAACTCAAGCTTCCTCAACTGGAAAGACATAAGAAATGACCATTACTCGGATCGAAACCGCCCAGCGCATGAGCCGGATCGTTAAACACAACGGCGTCGCCTATCTTTGCGGGCAAACCTCGGACGCAGCTACTGTCGCTGAACAAACACGCGACATCTTGGCCAAGATTGAAGACCTGTTGACCAAAGCAGGCAGCGACAAGAGTCGTATTTTGAGATGCGAGATTTGGCTGGCCGACATGGCAGACTTTGCTGAGATGAATGCTGTTTGGGACGCTTGGGTGCCCGAAGGTCACGCTCCTGCCCGCGCCTGCGGAGAGTCCAAACTCGCCCGCAGCGTCTTGAAGGTGGAAATGATTGTGACCGCAGCCTACGACTGAACCGAAACCCAGGGGTGTAGACGAGATCAGCTATACGTTTTGACGGCATGGCAGCATACGTCCCTGGCTATCCAACAAACGTCAAAGCAGCCGCACAGTTTGGCCAATCCAAGAACCGCGGGTCAGTCCGAGTGTGATCTCCAATCCAAACCTTTAGGATGAATGTATTGACGTAAACTCCGGCATGCCCGCCGGTCAGATGGGTTGCCGGTTTTTCAGCACCCAGTCACGAACGGTTTCCGCTTTGGGCGTCAACGACCCGATCTTGGACCAAACCAGATAAAACCCGTTTCCAGTTTTCCAGGCCCATTCGGGACGCCCCGCCAACAAGCCCTTTCTCACGAAAGGATCGACAAGGTGGTGCCGACCGAAGGCAAACCCCTCGCCCGCAATGGCGGCCTGCAACACAAGAGCGTAATCATTCAGTCTCAGCCCGCCACTTGGCGGCATGTCCTTAACACCAAATTCGTGAAACCACTGCTGCCAGGATGGTCGTTCGCGGATCGGTTCCTCCAAGTGAATCAAACGTTGGCTCAGTAACCCCGGTACGTTTTTCAGGTTTACGGCCGCAGCCATCACGCGGGGCGCGGCGACCGGGTATATCACTTCTTCGGCAATTAAAGCGCATTCGCATTCCGGCCAAGATCCATTGCCACGACGGATGGCCAAACTAATCGTCTCAACACTAAGATCGGATTCCCGATCACTCGATTGCAGACGCAAGTCGATTTCAGGGTGATTTTGCTGGAACGAACCAAGGCGCGGCAAAAGCCAGTAATTGTTGAAGGCAGACGATGCGCTGAGGGTGACATGGTCGCTGCTTGCGAATTGTCGGATCGATGCTGCGGATTGTTCCAATTGGGTAAACGCCCGGGTCACATCTGAAAACAAACGGCTTCCAGCATTGGTGAGAGTGATCTTTCGGTGGCTACGCTCAAAGAGCACAACACCCAATGACACCTCCAATTGTTTGATTGTCATGCTCACTGCAGGTTGCTGAACATTTAGTTCCTGCGCGGCATTCGTGAAGGATTCCGTTCTGGCCGCCGCTTCGAAATATACCAGATGACGCGGTGAAGAAAAATGAGACCAGAGGTTTTGCATAAGCTCCACTTATCCAAATCATATATTATTTTAAGCGTCACAAAGGCGGATTCGAAAGCTATTTTCTACGTACTTGCTTAAAGAGGGGTCCAATGGCTCGTAGGTCACGCACATCAAGGGCACGAAACGCCGTGCAAACCGGCGCTGCTCCGTCTCCCTTCATTCGCCGAACACTGCCTCATTACGACGTGTTGGACGAGGATCAGATCGCCCGGCTAGAGGAGCAGGTGGATTGGATATTGCAAGATGTCGGCATCGCCTTTCGCGACGACCCAGAGGCGCTGGAACTTTGGAAGCGCGAAGGTGCAACCGTCAACAAAGACATCGTGCGCGCGCCGTCCGATTGGATACGCAATCTCTGTGCCAAGGCTCCACGCGAATTCACCCAACTGGCGCGAAATCCTGAACGGTCCGTTCAGATTGGCGGGATGAGCCAGGTTTTTGCTCCGATTTACGGCGCGCCCTTTGTACGCGACGTTGAGGGCGGGCGCCGGTATGGCGATCTTGAGTCATTCGAAAAGCTGGTCAAGCTGACCTATATGCATCCAAACCTGCATCATGGCGGTTTTGTCACCTGCGAACCCTGTGACGTTCCGGTCAGCAAACGGCACCTCGATATGCTGTTCGCGCACATGACCCTCAGCGACAAGCCGCATCTTGGCGCCATTACCGAGATGAGCCGCGCACAGGATAGCGTCGAGATGGCCGAGATCGTTTTTGGGGCCGACGTGATGGCAGAAAACTGCGTCATAATGGGTAACGTGAACACGAACTCACCGCTCTTGGTGGACCGGGTGGTAACAGAGTCGGCCCGCGTCTATTCGACCCGCGGTCAGGGTTTGATTGTAGTGCCCTTCATCCTGTCCGGTGCCATGGGGCCGGTCTCGACGGCCGCATCCGTGGCCCAGGCCATGGCCGAGGCGATGATGGTCTGTGCCTACGTGCAATTGCTGCGCCCGGGTGCGCCTTTCGTACTAGGAAATTTCCTTTCATCAATGTCGCTGAAATCCGGTGCACCGACCTTTGGCATGCCCGAACCGGTGATTTCCAACTATGCGATCGGCCAGTTGGCGCGCCGTGCCGGACTACCACTGCGTTGCGGCGGATCGCTGACCGCCTCGAAGATCGAAGATGCGCAGGCCGCCTACGAATCCGCAGATTCTATGCATTCCACAATGCTGGCCGGAGCGAACTTTGTACTGCACTCCGCGGGCTGGCTTGAGGGCGGGCTGTGCACCGGCTTTGAAAAGTTGATCATGGATGCCGATCGACTGGGATCTTACCAGAAGGTGCTGGGTCAGGGTCTGAACACCAGTGACGAAGCCTTGGCCCGCGACGCCTATGACGAGGTTGAAGCCGGAGGTCACTTCCTGGGCTGTGCCCACACCATGCGTAACTATCAAACGGCATTTTATGAGCCGAAACTCAGCGACAGTGAGAATGTCGAAAGCTGGGAAGAAGGTGGCTCGAAAGACATGCGTCATCGCGCTTATGAGCGCTGGAACCAGATGCTAAACGAATACGAACCGCCCGCGATGGATGAGGCCAAAAAAGAAGAGTTGGCCGCCTATGTTGCGCGCCGTAAAGAGGAAATCCCAGATGCATGGTATTAGGCTCAGGACCCGTTGATTTCCGTTTGGCTGCGTGATTCATCGCGTTCAAAACAAGCGGTGAACATATCTGATCTTTTCTGGTTGAGCGACGAGCAAATGGCGCGTCTGGCGCCGTTCTACCCAGAGTCTCATGACAAACCTCGCGTTGATGACAGGCGTGCCTTGAGTGGGATTATCCTCGTCAACCGCAGCGGGTTACGTTCGCGCAATGAACCCAGGAAATATGGACCACACAGTTGAAGGGGACCGCGGCCCCAAGGGGGCCGCGAAAGCCCTGGAAACGCTCTACAATCGTTGGAAGCGGTGGAGTGACAAAGGTATCTTTGCCCGGATTTTGGTTGGCTTGGCTGCCAACCACGGCGAAGAAAAGACGGTCATGATCGATGCTAAACACCTGAAAGTCCATCGCACAGCTTCCAGTCTTGCCGTGAAAAAGAGGCCCTGGACTTCTGATCGGGCGCACCAAGAGCGGCATGAACATAAAGTTGGATGCAGTTTGTGATAGTCAGGGACGCCTTTTGAACCTGTTCTTCACTGCTGGTCAGGTCAGCGACTACATTTGTGCTAGGGCATTTGTCAGCAGTCTGCCAAATGTCGAATAGTTGCAGGTTGATCGCGGCTATGATGCCGATTGGTTCAGAGAAGGGCTAAAAATCCAAGGGATACGCGTGTGTATCCCAGGACGCAAACAGCGCAAAACAACCGTCCGATACGACATGCGCCGCTACAAACGCGCAATCGGATTGAGATCATGTTTGGCAGATTGAATTGAAGGACTGGGGGCGTGTCGCGACGCGGTACGACAGGTGTCTCACAGTCTTCCTCTCAGCCATCACTCTCGCCGGTATGGTCATCTATTGGCTATGAGTTCTGCCCCTAAGTCCGAGAGGCTTCGAACGCCGTCCATGCTTTTTCAAAAGTGTCGAAATCGAACCCTGTTGCGCGGGCGGGTTCAAGGATCAGTTTTTCGGTTTCAAGCAGCTTGATGATCGCCTGCTCTAGATCGTCCACCACTTCGGGTGGGACAACAAGGGCACCATGCCGGTCGGCATGCACAAGGTCTCCATCTTTGATCACAAGGCCGTAGATTGTCACCGGTGTGCCAACTTCTTTCACGTGCACGAATCCGTGGCTTGGCCCGACAGACCCGGCAACTACCGGAAATCCATCCGGCAGGTCGCCGAGGTCTCGCATCACGCCGTTGGTCAGGGCGCCGCTGATGCCGAAACCCTTGTGTACGGTCGTATTGATCTCACCCCAATAAGCGCCGATGCAGTTGGGGTAGTCCGTGTCTTCCACAACGGTCACAGATGGGCCACTGCCCGAGGCCATGTGCCGGTAATAGTCCATTCGGCGCGCGCGGATCACGTCGGGGGCCTCGGTCGGCGGATTCACGGCGGCAATCTTAGCGGTGCGGGCATATCCCACCATCGCGCCTGCATCGGGATCAGAGCACAGCATTGTGCCCCGGGTAAAATCATTGAATCCGCGCTTGCCCTGGGCCACTTCGATGGCGTTGCAAACAGTCGGCGTGTCGACCTTTTTCAGCAGGTCCAGCAGGGATTGTTTCATATCAGCTCCAGCCAGCGGGTCAGAGCCGCCGTGGTTTGTTGCGGTTGTTCCAGTGTAGGCAGATGGCCGGCGTTTTCGATAATCTCCAACCGGCTCTGCGGCATCAGATCGTGCATCAACTCATGCCTTGAGACGGGACACAGGGCATCGTCGCGCCCGCACAGAACCAGTGCTGCGCCGGTAAAGTCCCGCAGGGTATTGCTCTGATCGGGGCGATCACGCAGAGCATTGGATTGATTAATGAAAACGCCCGGCCCAAGTCCCATGGCCATATCCATGCACAAATCCAGAATGGCGGCGCGGCGTGGGCCGTCAGTCAGGTAGTTCGGCTTCATCTCTTCGGCCATCACCTTGTGCAGGTTGCCGCGTTCGACGGCATCGATCTGAGGACTGCGCCTCGCCCTGACCTCGTCCATCTCTGCCATCGGGTTGGTGTCCATCAACGCTATACCAGTCACACGATCCGGTGCTTGACGTAGGATTTCCATCGCCACGATGCCGCCCATAGAGAGCCCGGCCATAGCAAATCGTTCAGGCGCATAGGCCAGTACATCGGCGGCCAGCGCTTGTATCGTGTCCTGTCCGCCAATGGGTGCAGACAGGATCGGGTATTTGCCTGACAGCGCGTCAATCTGCGGGGTGAACAACCGCGCATCGCACATCATGCCGGGCAGAAGGATAAGAGGCGTCATTTAACCAATGCAGCCCCTTCAGCAAGCGCACGCAGCTTGGCATAGGCGATATCCGGGTCGACCGCGCCAAAGCCAGCAAAAGTGCCAAAGCCACAATCCGATCCGGCAATCACCCGCTCAGACCCAACAATGTTAGCAAACCGCTCAACACGCTGCGCGATCAGTTCCGGGTGTTCGATAAAGTTGGTCGTGGTGTCGACAACACCGGGCACCAGAACTTTGTCATCGGGAATCTCATCCTTGCTGTCGCGGAACACCGTCCATTCATGCGCATGTCGCGGGTTCGAAGTTTCAAACAGAACATAGCGGGACTTGGTGGACATCAGCGTTGGAAACACCTTGTCCATGCCGATGTCACAGCAATGCGGCCCCTCGTAATTGCCCCAGCAAATATGGACACGCACTTTGTCAGAAGGGACGTTTTGCAGCGCGTGATTCAACGCCTCAACATGCATGTCGGCGATTTTCACGAATTCATTGTCAGAAAGATCATTGAACAGCATATGACGAGACAGCGCGAGGTCAGGACAATCGAGTTGCAAATCCAAACCCGCACCAACGATGGTCTCATATTCTTCCTTCATCGCGTCGGCCAGCGCGACCAGATAAGTCTCACGCGTTGGGTAGTAATCATTCTGCAAAAACAGGGAAATCACCCCAGGGCTGGCGGCATTCATAAAACCGCGCTCAACCCCGTGTTCCGCCATCGCGGCCTTGAGATTATCTATGTCCTTCTGCAATTCGCCCTGCCCCTTCGAGCGCACCTCACCTACGCACATGGGCCGCGCATATTGCGGCGTTCCGCCGTCATCTGCCAAACGCTGCAGAAAACCCGGAAACATCTTGAGGTCCGCCGGCGCGTTGCGTGGGCTGTCACCGGAAAAGCCGGTATAGCGGTCCTTTACATAAGTGGCATATGAGATCTTTGAGGTCTCGCCGTCTGAAACGATATCAATTCCGGCATCGGCCTGTTTGCGCACCGTCTCAGACACTGCGGCGGTCATACAGGCATCGAATGCGGCTTGATCGAACGGTTCCTCTCGCTCGCGTGCGAAGATGAAGTCAACAACCTCCTGACTGCGCGGCAGGCTTCCCACATGGGTGGTTGAAATGCGGGTCATGTATTCATCTCCCTTCAAATCTTGTTCCTGCGCCGGGCCGGAAACCGGGCGCAGGATGTGCTGAGCATGTCCCGATTGATTTCGGGAGACGCAATTTTGGCGTTATGCCCCTGTCCAGGTTGCGCCAGCCGGATCGTCGGTGGCAGTGATACGGTACAGACCCGCTTCGCCGGTCATCGACGGCTCGGCGCTGTAGCTTTCACCGGGCAGAACCAGCGCGGTATCACCGTTGGACAGGGTGGTTTCGACCTCATTGATTTTGATGCGCCAATGACCGCTGGCCGGCATCAGAACCACAGGTTTTTTCGCTATGACCTGTTTACAAACGGCGGAACCGCGTGTCAGGAAATCCACCTCAAAGCCGGGCTTGTCCTTGATCAGACCATTTTCGCCAATCACGACCGCCGGCTTGTCCGCCGCCAACGCCATCAGGTCCCAGTACCGGGCGACATATTTGCCGATCACCGCATCAACGGGAACCTCGGGGTACGCTTTCATCTCTTCCTCGGTTAACAAGGGCATGGGCTGCACGTTGTGCGGCAATTCCTCGCCCTTTTTGCTGTCATAGAGCACCCCGTTATTGCCTAGAACCAAGCCATGGGCCTGCGCGTCCTGAATAACTTGCGGAGCCCAGGTCACACCGCCACCTGCGTCATCGCCGCCCAGCATCGACATGATCATGCCATAGTCCTGGCCGACATTCTCGAACCCACGGAAGATGCCTGTCGGGATGTTGAAGATATCGCCTTCCTCGGCGATAAACTCTCCTGCGGTCCCGTATCGACCCCAGAAGAACCGCCAGCGGCCTTTCGCAACAAAGAAGACCTCGGCTGTGGTGTGGCTGTGCAGCGAGTTGCGGCATTTCGGAGGTTGTCCCGCTGCTCCGATGTTGAACCCGATCTTGTCGGTGATGTGGACGTGCTGATCGGGGCTTTCGCTGACGCCGCCGCCGATGATGGTAAAATTCTCTTTCTGGTCCGAGCCTGGCGTGTGCGCATCGATGAACGCGGTCTTACAAGGTTTCAGCTCGCCATAACGGACGATGCGGCTTTGAATTGTACTCATATCTTTTTTCCTTTTGATTTGCGTTTGATCGGATCAAACCAAACCTCCCGGCGGGCGATTGTTCAGCCGCCGGGCGCGCAGGCTGGCGCGATGGGCGTGGAACCGCCGTAACGCCTGCCCGGTATCCAGATTTGAGATACGGTGCGGCATTCTAGAGATCGCCGGTTTTCAGCAGAATCTGTTTCCAGATCGAGGTTTCGTCAAACAGGGTGTATTCCTTGCGCAAACCCCAGGGACCGAATTCGGCCTGGCTGATACCCAGCACAAAAACCTCGGCCCCTGTCGGCACACCAAAGACGCCCCAACCGTCATGCTTGCCGTGCAGCGTCCAACGGATCGCGGCACGCGGGGGCATCATCGGATCGTCGCGGCCAATCTGGTGCTGAACTTTGAATTCTGCGTTCGGGAAAGAGGCGCGCAGGCCCATCCAGAACCGATCCACTGGCCCCCAACTATGCCCCGTGGTACCGCCGGGATATTCCGAAAGGACCGCGCGATCATACTCTGCCTGGATTACACCCATATCGGCATTCATGATCCGGGTCAGGATCTCAGAGTATTTCTGGCCCCACTCATTATCGTTGCCATGGCCTTTATAAGGACCGGGCTGATCGTTTGCGGGCGTGTAGGGCTGAACACAGGCGTCGGGTCCGCCTTCGCGTGCGATCAGGTCGCGGGCATATTCCTTGGGATCCCAACCCATCTGCTGGACGATCGCGCTCTGGTCGCGGATCAGCCATTCGTCGTTGATCTGGTTGTTGATAGCGTGGCAGTCGGCGAGAATGCGATAAACCAGCTTTTTAGCGGTTGCATTGCCATAAACGCCGTCGCCCAAATGTGTTGCCGTGGACAGCAGCCGGTGCGACGACAGCATGCCCTCTTCCGGTGTGCCCGACCAGATCACATCCTCGCCGAGCAATGTACGATCCGGAAACTCGGCAAGAGTCGCCATCGTGGCGGCGATAACCCCTTGATTGCCAACCACAACCGAAGCGGGCGAACGCACCACAATGTCCGGCGCATAATAGTGGTGCAAAGTGGCAATGCCGCGATCTTCCCAAATCTCTTTGGTGATGCCGATGATATAGTCGGGAAAATCTTTGAATTTGGGATCAAATCCCTTCATGTCTTCCATCCTTCAGGTATGCGGGCAGAGCCGCGAACAATTAGCGGTCCGTCAATCTCTAACCGGCGCGGACCGACGTCCGGGCCTTCGATTTTGCTCAGTAAAATGTCCACGGTTTCGGCAACCATACGGTTGGCGGGTTGCCTCACAGTGGTCAGGTCATAGGTGGGCCATGCAGCCACGGCCACGTCATCATATCCAACGACAGAAACATCATTGGGCACGTGCAGCCCCAACTCAAACCTCAGAGTATCCATTACCGCAATCGCCATATGATCATTGGCGACAAACACGGCGTCAGGCGGATCAGAGGCAAACATCTCGAGGGTCGCCTCGCGCGACTTTTCGCTGGAAAAGTCACCAACCCCGCGCGCGTGCAACGCGACGCCCGCTTTGTTCAACGCAGCTAAAAATCCTGCTTCGCGGTCCCGTTGGGTCGAGGCCCCTTCCCAGCCCGCAATGTACCCGATTTTCTTATGACCGCCTGCCAGAAGAAAATCAGCCACCTTACGGCCTCCGGCAATATTGTCAGACGAAACCGCTGACATCCCCGGATCGTCCTGAGCCCGGTTGAACAGCACCACCGGAATACCGGCTGCCTGACACCGATCAGACAGATCAGACGACAATGCAACCGACGCGGCAATGATCCCATCCACTTGGAAATCAAGGATTTCCTCGACCACCTTGTCGATGTTCTGCGCCGAGTTCGATGCCATAAAGACCAGCACGTGATAGCCACGTTCCTGCAGCGCGTTCGTCAGCTTTTCCAGGGCTTCGGGGTAGAACTGGTTGTTCAGATACGCCACGACCAAACCAATGATCCGGCTTTTTCCAGAAACAACTGCGCGGGCCAGTACGTTGGGTCGGTACCCCAGCTCGTCCGCCGCCTTGCGCACTTTCTCAGCTGTTTTCTTCGACGCGGATGCGCCGGGCGTAAACACCCGGCTGACCGCAGATTGACTGACCCCAGCCAAACGGGCAACGTCCAAGGATGTGATCTTTTGCCCAGGCATCAGTCTGCTGTCCACCCACCGTCAATCATCATCGCAGTCCCGGTCACAAGCGCTGAGGCGTCTGAAGCGAGATAGACCACAGCCCCCATGATGTCTTCGATTTCACCGGGGCGACCCAGTTTGATCTTGTCCAAAATCCAGGCGCGTTTGTCCGGGTCATCGAAGGTCGCGCGCGTCAGGTCCGTCAGGATAAAAGTTGGGCAGATCGTGTTGACCCGGATTTTCGCGGGCCCGAACTCTAACGCCATCGCCTTGGAGAACCCTTCAACGGCGAATTTCGACGCGCAGTAAACGGCGCGTTCGCGGCCGCCGACATGGCCCATCTGACTGGAGATATTGATCAACGAACCGGAGCGGCCAGCATCGAGCAGGCCCTTGGCGACGGCCTGGGTCAGGAAATAGGCACCTTTGACATTGACGCCCATCACGGCATCAAAATCTTCCGGCTGCGTGTCCACGGCCTTGCTATGGCGGGCAAGCCCGGCCGAGTTCAGCAGAATATCAAAGGGCCCGCTCTGCGCCACGGCTTCAGAAGTTGCTGCCACGTCCGACACATCCAGTTCCAGAACCTCTGCCAACCACCCCCGAGCCGACATGTCCTTTGCAATTTGCTGCAGCGCGCCAGTACGGCGCGCCGCCAGAGTGACCTCAGCACCATGTTCCGCCAGCGCCACAGCGCAGGCCATGCCGATGCCGGACGAGGCTCCGGCAACCAGCGCGCGCTTGCCGCGTAGTTTGAAACTGGGTGTGCTGGGGAATTGGGGCATATCAGACCTCGCAGACCGGGAACGCAATTGTGCCCGGAACGCGTGCCTTGTTGAACTCACGCAGGCGGGCAAAGACATCTACGCCCAGTTGGCGGTATGCGTCCAGCAGATCGACCATGACCCAGTTCTCGCGGATCAAACCACCTTCGAGCCGCCAGAAATCAAGGCTACGCATGGTGATCCGCTTGCCAGAGGGTGCAATGCCCATCCAGCCATCGTGGGTGACAGTCTGGATCATGTCGGGCCAGCCGGTCACAGCTGCATAGTCGCCATCGCCAAAGAAGTGATAGGTGATTTCATCAACGAATTTACCGCGGTCGGGCATGCCGTTCAGAAAGGGTATCTGGTGCCAGTTGCGGAAGCCCGAGATGCCGCGCCCGGTTCCGATCCCGGCAGGGCCATACCAGTTCATGCGCGGGTGCCAGAACTTTTCCATCTCCATTACTTCGGGCCCACCCTGACTGGGGTGTTTCTTCAGGTGGTTCAGCATGTCGACGATATGGTTGCACGAGGCCTGTGATGTCGCCTCATCCCACGGTCCGGGCACGATCCCGTCCAGTGTCACCGGGCCGGGAATGCAGAACTCCAATCCCAGTGATGGGGCCATCGGCCAGGCCTTCGCCTGCATCATCACTTCGGGAATGTCCCAGAGCGTCTGGATCTCGACAACCTTGCCATTTTCGAAGCGGTAGAATTCGTGGAACCGCATATGGGTCAGGTGCCCGGTCGGCGGGATGTCCAGCCAGGGGGCAACGAAAGTACCAACGTAGTGGCCACCACAGCCGATCCAATCATTGCCATGTTCCGTGGGTCCACCCATCACGATCCAGTCGCGACGTTCCAGATCTGGCATGGATGTCAGCAGCGGCGCATAGCAGGTATCGTAGAGCTCCTGCGGGCCGGTCAGGTCACCGAACGGATGCGGCATGTGGATGACGGCGTCAGGCGCAACCACAGCGCCCAAAGCGGCCCGAACGCCGGTTTCGTCAAAGTTGTACATGGCTTCGCGCAAGGGCGCGATCAGAGCCTTGTGAGTAGAATGTGTGTCCATTGCGACATCTCGCATTGTGTTATCTGCTTCTCTTTCAAAATCCGTAACACCTGGTCGATCCCGGGCGCATGTTCTGTGGCGGTTACCTGGCGGTCACGAAGACGCCTCGGCGGCCTCGCGATAAGCCGCGCCTTCACCGTAGGGCACGTTAATGCCCCCATAACGGCGAACTCGGATGTTGCATTGCTCGGCATGGCCAACAAAGCCCTCCAGCATACACAGGCGCGAGCCGTATTCGCCGATCATCGCCGCAGCCTCGTCAGTGATGACTTTCTGATAGCTGTGCGTTTTCATGAACTTGCCGACCCAGAGCCCACCTGTATAGCGACCGGCTTTTTTGGTTGGCAGGGTGTGGTTGGTGCCGATCACCTTGTCGCCGTTGGCCACGTTGGTGCGTGGCCCAAGGAACAACGCGCCGTAGCAGGTCATGTTTTCCAGGAACCAATCGTCGCGGTCTGTCATCACCTGAACGTGCTCGGACGCGATGTCATCCGCCAATTGCAGCATTTCCTCATAGGTATCGCAGACGATGATCTCGCCATATTCCTCCCAACTGACTTTGGCTGTGCTGGCGGTGGGTAGGATACCGAGGATACGGTCGATTTCGACGAGTGTTTCCTCAGCCAGCTTGCGCGAGTTGGTGATCAGGACACATGGGCTGTTATAACCATGTTCGGCCTGTCCAAGCAGATCAGTCGCGCAGAGCTCGGCATCGGCTGCGGTTTCATCGGCGATGACCATTGTCTCTGTCGGACCCGCGAAAAGGTCAATGCCGACGCGGCCAAACAACTGGCGCTTGGCTTCGGCCACAAAGGCATTGCCTGGTCCCACCAGCATGTGAACAGGGTCGATGGTCTGGGTCCCTATCGCCATTGCGCCAATCGCCTGAATACCGCCCATGACATAGATTTCATGCGCGCCGCCCAGATACATGGCCGCGATCACCGCCGCGTTTGGTTTACCCTGAAAAGGTGGTGTGCATGCGATAATCCTGGGAACGCCCGCAACTTTCGCCGTTGCCACTGACATATGCGCCGAGGCAACCATCGGGAACTTGCCGCCTGGCACGTAGCAGCCCACGGACTGCACCGGGATATTCTTGTGACCCAGGATCACACCGGGCAGAGTTTCAAGCTCGATATCCAACATCGAGTCGCGTTGCGCCTGAGCGAAGTTAATCACCTGCTTCTGAGCGAACTTGATGTCGGCCAGCTCGCGTTCAGTCAACGACGCGATCAGGTCGTCGATCTGCCGTTGGCTCAGGCGGAAACTCTCAGGCGAGTAGTTGTCGAATTTCTCCGACAACTCGCGCACTGCGATGTCACCGCGGATTTCGATATCTTTCAGCGTCGCCTCGACGACGGTACGGGTCTTGGCATCGTCTTCGGCCCGGTCGGCCTCGGGTTTGCCGCGTTTCAGATATTCGATTGCCATTGTCCTAATCCTCAATTGTCGGGGCGGGGCGGAGTTTTCTCTCCCCGGTCAAATGTTTCCCAGCCTTCACCATTGAACAGATCAACGCCAAGCTGTGCGGCGACATGGGCAAAATCGACGTTCACCCAGTTGTCGACGATTTTGCCGTCAACGACTTTCCAGAAATCCATGTATCGGATTTCGACCCGCTTGCCGGTCGGGGCGATGCCCAGAAATTCGCCCGAATGCGTCGCCTCCTGTCGGCCGAAGGCCGCAGCCCATTCGCCCATGTAAAGCCGGGCCTCGTCGATGCAGGTCTTGTCTGAGAACGCCGCCTGAAACGGGCGTTGCCAGTTTTCCTGAAACTCTTTCAACCCGGTTTTGGTGCCGCAGCCCTGGTTGCCCAGCCAGCGGAACCCTTCCGAAAAGAACTCGCCTATATCGTCGATGCGGTGGTCGTTCAAACCATCGACCATCCCCTCGATCACGGCGCGGGTCTCGTCGGTTTTGCTCATGTCCGTGTCTTTGGTCAGCACGGCCTGTTCGGGGCGGGAGCCCTTCATGTGTCTCTTCCTTTTTAGGTGCGTGAGGAATCTTCTGATGTGAACCGCGCGGTTAGCGCGCCGACAAAAAATCCCTCGGCATCCGGTTGAGCGCTGGGTGACGCGCAACAAAACTATTTCTTGCAGCCGAGCTCATGCCGCTTCCTTCATATCGCTTAGGGCGGCCATACGGGCGAACACGTCCACACCCAGCTGTCGGTAAAGATCAATCATATCGACCATGACCCAACATTCTTGAACCAGATCATTCTCGATGCGCCAGAAATCTAGACTGCATCGCGTGACCCGACGACCCGTCGGGTCAAGCCCGAGGAACCCGTCTCCGGAGTGAGTGGCGGTGCCAGATGGCCAACCGGTGAAGGCCACCAGATTGCGGTCACCGAAAAACACCCCATCTTCTAAATGGCGCGTATTGTCTGACAGTCCCTGCCGAAAGCCTCTAAAGATTCTGTTCCGAATTCCTGCGTGACCGCGTGCTGTGCCCAACCCGGTTGGGCCAAACCAATAGGCATTGTCGCTCCAATACCCACCAAGACCACGACCCGGGGACGTCGCATCGCCTTGCTTCAGGTCATGCAGCATGTCCCAAACGAGGTGTACTGACGCATCAGTCATCGCCTTGTCATTTGGCGCAGTCACCACGCCCTGCCCATCCGCCGGTCCGGGGCACATCCATTCGACACCCAACTGTGGAGCCATGGGCCAAACGCCAGCCTGAAGCATAACTTGAGGAATGTCCCATAGACCTTCCATCTCGACGACTTGCCCGTCTTCGACGCGCAGATATTCGTGGTAGCGCATGAAAACAAGCTGGCCAGTCGCTGGGATACCCAGCCATTTCGCGTGCAACGTGCCAACAAAGTTACCGCCCAAGCCGACCCAGCTACCACCGGCGGAGCCACCCCAACGCGGGCCTGCCATGACAATGAAATCTCGGCGTTCCAGATCGGGCATAGCAACCAGAAGCGGGCGATAAACACGGCTCCACAGTTCCTGAGGGCCTGTTATTTCGTTGAACGGGTAGCCAAGTCGGATCCTCGCGTTAGGCGCGAAAATCCGCAGGATTTCCTGCTGCATCCTTTGCGGATCGCCGGCCCTAAACGCAGCCCGCAATGGCTGTAAGAGGACCTTGTTCTGATCGTGAATCGTCTCCATGATCAGCCCTTTACGGCTCCGGCGGTCAAACCGCTGACGATCTGGCGCTGGAAGAACAGGATCAGGACGAACAGCGGGGCAGTCGCCGAAACCACGGCGGCGACCGCATACATGACCTTGCCTTCAACCTGAGTGGTGCCCATGAAACTGTTGATCGCAGGTATGATGGTTTCATTCTCTTCGCTCAGCAGCATCACCGCGACGGTAAAGTCGTTATAGGCCAGCAGGAAACTGAACAGGCCAGTGGTGATCACGCCGGGCCACATGACCGGGACGATCACGTGCCGGAAGGCCTGGAACCGGGTGCAGCCATCGACCATGGCACTTTCGTCCATGTCTTTCGGGATGTTCTTGAAGAATGAATGCAGCATCCACAGCGTGAAAGGCTGATTGATTGCCACAAGCACAATGATGGTCGTTGGCAGAATGCCCCAGACGTTCCACTCGAAGAACCACAGCAGGTAACCAGAGACCAGCGTGATGTGCGGCATAGCGCGGAACACCAGCGCGGCCATAAGGATCCAGAATGCATAGCGAAAGCCGGAACGGGCCAACGCGTAACCGCCCAATGTTCCGAAGGTTAGCGAGATGACTACTGTGAAAAACACCACGATGCCGGTGTTCTTGAAGTTGAACCAGAAGTCTTCTTCAATCCACGCGCCATAGTAACCCGCACCGGTAAATGCGCTGCCGGTTTGCTCGATCGTGTTAGTGCCGCGCAGTGCATTCATCCAATCGGCCTTGGACAGGAAGTCAGCTTGCACCTTGAAGCTGCCCCAAAAGGTCCAGAAAAAGGGAAACGCAGCAATGATCAGCCAAAGGGCCACAAAGCCAAAAGAGAACAGCTTTAGCGGGGTCATGCGGGATTGTGCTTTGGTCGCCATGTCGTGTCCTCAGTGAGATTTACGGGTGAAGTCGCGCCAAGTGCGCACCAGTACCGGCATCATCAGAATGACAACGATGATGATGGTGATCAGCGAGGTCGCTCCAGCCGAGGCATAAAGCGGATTGCCACTTTCGCGCAGGTCGTTGAAGATAATCCAGCTCAGCGAGCGCGCATGGGCCTCGGCTTTGAAGCTGACGATGGGTTCAAAGACACGCAAGTTGTCCATGATCATCATAAGGGTCACAAACGAAACCAACGGCATCAGATGCGGCACGACCACATGGATCATGCTTTGCCATTTGCTGGCACCGTCGATCTGCGCGGCTTCCATCGTGTCTTCGGGCACGGTCTGAAGCCCGGCATAGAATGTAATGAAGCTGAACGGCAGGGTGTGCCAGACACCGTAAACCATCAACATGATCCACATCAGCGGCGTGGACGCCTTCAGGCTTAGGGTTGGATCATTGAAAAGCCGTTGAATTGTTGCTCCGATCACCCCGTCACCGTCGACCATCCAGAACAGGATCAAGGAACCAACCAGTGGGGTTACGAGGAATGGCAAAAGGGAAATGAAGATCGCAAGGCCCTTCAACGCGCGTGGCAGGTTGTTGACCCCAACCGCAATCGCCAGACCCAACACCAAGACCAGAGGCGTCACAATGAAGGTATAGGCCAGCGTGAAGGTCAGAGCGTTGTAAAATGGCAGGTTGTAAACCTTCGACCAGAACTCACCCAGGCTTTCTGAAGTCGCCCATGCCTCCCCAATGTCGGCGAGGGCCAGGTGTGACCTGTCGAAATACGTGCCCAGACCGTTGAAACGGCCCAGCGGTTGTTCTTCCCGCAGCTTCTCGGTCGCTTCGATATCGACTGTCGTTGTCGGGTTGCAACCAAACGGACCGCAACTTTCCGAGACGACCAGAACCTGTTCGTGTTCGACAAAAAGCGACTGGATAAACACCGACACGATCGGCAGCGCGATGAACAAAATCATCGCTGACAATGTCGGCAGAACAAACCAGAAGAAGGTGCGGTGTTTCATGACATGCGTCCCGATTCAAATTCGAGAAAGAGAGGGGGCCGCGACAGCCCCCTCAAGTCGGGGAGATTTACTGGAGGAAGCCAGCCTCTTTGGCGGACGTCCGGTAAGACGCCTCAACATCAGCGAGCGCCTGTTCAGCGGACTCGTCGCCCTTCAGGAAGTCAGACAATTCCTTGCCAAGCGCGGCATGCAGAATGCCGATCTGCGGGATCATCGGATACGGTTTGGCACCGCCCTGCGCCGTCGCCGAAACACCAGCAGCGGCTGGGCCAGGCTGATAGCCATTCAGCAGCCAGACGGCATCATCGTTGTTTGCCGCCACCATCTCCGGTGTCAGGGCGCTGACCAATGCCGCAAAGGTGGCTTCAGCTTCTTCGTCTGATACGTTGGACGCGATCGAGATTCCGTCCCACCACAGCGTTGCAGCCGGGATCGAACCACCGCCAACGGTCGGCGCCGCGGACAGAACCGTGTTCGACGTCACTTCTTCCGAGGAACCCTCGTCATCCAGGATCGGCGCACCGCGCGAGCCCCACATGACACCAAGTGCGGCCTGACCAGCTTCCCACAGGCCTTGGGTTTCGTTCGAGGCATGGGTCAGGTGGTCGGGATGCGCATATCCAGCAAGCGCCTTCATAACTTCAAGCGTAGCCAGACCTTTTTCGTTGTTGATCGCAGGCTCGGCAGTGCCCGGTTCAAAGAACTCTCCACCATGGCCAAGGTAGATCATGTTGAACACCTCGGCGAGGTTCCAGCCACCGTCACCGGCGCTCAGGTTCATCACGATCGGATGTTCCATGATACCGGCGGCACGGATCATCTCGGCGGCCTCAAGGACTTCCTCATAAGTCGCTGGAATACCCTCAAAGCCGGCCTGCTCGAGAATGTCGGTCCGCGAGAACAGATGCTGCGAGTTGGCCATAAAGGCCACAGCCATGACATTGCCATCGATGGTGATCAGCAAGTTCGGCGAGATGTTTTCGCCGTATTTTTCAACCAGATCATTCAGCGGACGCACAAGGCCGTCATTCATCAGCTGAGTCAGCGTCGAGTTGGCCAGAATAACCGATGTGTATTCAGACGGGTTCGGCGTCAGGGCCGCGTTCATGATCTGGCGCGCCTCGGTTGTGTGGTTTGTCGAAAACTCAGACGCGCCACCTGCGCAATTTTCCTCGGCGGTGCCTGCAACGGCGTGGATGGCCGGGAAGTCACTGGCCAGAATTCGGATGGATTGACCTTCGGGACCGCAGTTCGCCGCATACGCAGCCGAACCCATCAATCCGACGAAAGTGGTTACGGTAGCTAGCTTTCTCAGAAACATCTCATCTCCCTGTTTCTCTGAAGTGTCGTGCGCGCCCCTGTCGCGCACAAAGTTCGGGCCCCGGGGCTGATCCCCGGTGATTTGCGGGGCTACTTTCAGATCCGTTCGCCGGTTTGGCCGTCAAACAGATGACAGATTTCGACCGGCACCGAGATCGACACCATGTCGTCAATTTCAGCCCGGAAATTCTTGTCGGCCTTCACGGACACCAGCGCTCCACCAACGCGGACCGAGATCATCGTCGCGTCGCCCAGCAACTCCTGGGTATAGATCGGAGCATTGATTTGCCCCCGCCCGTCTTCGGCAAGCGTGGCGTCTTCCGCACGGAAGCCGAGCGTAAGAGGACCGTCAGGTGCGTTGATATTCGCGATTTCCACGTGGTCGGCTAGAAACGTGCCGTTGCGGACTTGGCCTTCCATCAGGTTCATGGCCGGGTTGCCGATAAAACTGGCCACAAAGGTATTGGCCGGGGTGTCGTAAATTTCGGTCGGGCTACCCACTTGCTGCACGACGCCTTGTTTCATGACAACCACGCGATCGGCAAGCGTCATCGCTTCGATCTGGTCGTGGGTGACGTAAATTGTGGTCACCGCCAATTCGTGGCTTAGGTTTTTGATCTGTGCCCGAGTGGACACGCGTAGCTTGGCATCAAGGTTGGACAGCGGTTCGTCCATTAGGAACACATTGGGTTCGCGAACAATGGCACGGGCAAGCGCAACACGCTGGCGCTGACCTCCCGACAATTCTGCTGGCTTGCGATGCAGGAAGTCGTCCAGTTCGACCATGGCGGATGCGCGACGCACTTTTTCGTCATGCGTAGACGGGTCGATGCCGCGGACTTTCAGCGGGAACCGGATATTTTCGTAGACGTTCATGTTCGGATACAGAGCGTACGACTGGAACACCATCGCGACGTCACGATCCTTGGGCTCCATATCATTGACCCGGGTACCGTCAATCAGAATGTCACCTTCACTGGCGTCCTCTAGGCCGGCGATCATGCGCATGGTCGTCGTTTTGCCACAGCCTGATGGGCCGAGAAGAACCAGAAACTCTTTGTCGGAAATCGTTAGATCGAAATTGTCGACCCCGACAAACGAACCCCAACGCTTGCCAACGTTGCGAAGTTGAATCTCGGCCATTGAGTCCCTCCCTGCGGGTCGTCATGCATACGTTTGCAAAAAGCATAGACAACAAAAGAAACATCTGGCAAGCTTTTTTTGCATGCGCATGCAAAAGCGGATTTGCCCCTCATAAACTGCTCTGATGCAACAGTTAAAGCACTGAAAGAAATTGATAATGTCTTACGATGCCGAAAAAACGATCGTTCTTGAGTACTACGAGGCGCTAGGCAACGCAGATGAATCGGATGTCACTGACACGATGTCTAACTACTGCGCGGAAGACTACCTGTGGCGCGGATTCCATCCGTTTGATGAACTGCACGGCTCTGAAGATGTGGCCCAGAAATTCTGGCACCCTCTGAAGCACAGCCTAAAGCACCTGCAACGTCGGATGGACGTGTTCATGGCCGGTAAAAACGAGATCGACGGGTTCAGCTCGATCTGGGTCGTGTCGATGGGTCACCTCATGGGCCTTTTTGACAATGAGTGGCTGGGTATCGCCCCAACAGGCAAGATGGCGTTTCTGCGCTACTGCGAATTCAACAAGGTAGATAATGGCAAAATCAGCGAGACGGCGATGTATTTCGACATCCCTCACCTCATGATGCAGGCCGGGCTTCAGCCCTTCCCGCCACAGACCGCAGCCCATCTTGTTCAACCCGGACCGATGACGCATGACGGGCTGATGTTTGGCCCGCAGCCCGCCGAAGAGGGCAAGAAAACGCTCGGCACGATTAATGCCATGATTTCCGATCTGGGCCAATGGAACAGCGGCCTGAGCCTTGTGGACGAATTGCACCAGACATGGTGCGAAGACATGATCTGGTGGGGTCCTGCCGGGATCGGTGCGACTTATACGATCGAGCGCTATGCAAAGCAGCACTCGGGCCCGTTCCGCGCATCCTTCACGGACCGCTCAAAGACCAAACATATCTGCCGCATGGCTGAGGGTCAATATGGTGGTTTTTTCGGCTGGCCGAATTTCACGGCGCGACCCACCGGCGGGTTCATGGGCATGCCCGCCACCGACAAGGCCGGTGAATTCCGAGTTATCGACATATATCGACGCGACGGTGACAAACTGGCCGAGAATTGGATTTTCATCGACCTGCTGCATTTCTGGAAACAACAGGGGGTCGATATTCTGGCCCGTATGGCGAAGGTACCACGGACATGATTGGCTGTGTCGACGCGCATCACCACCTATGGGACCTTGAGACAGTGCACTACCCTTGGCTGATGGCGCGCGGTGTGGATAGGTTCTTTGGCGACCCGACGCCAATCCAGCGGGACTACCTGCTAGATGAATTCCGGTCCGAGGCCGCACCCAGCAGTGTACGCGCTTCGGTCCATATTCAAGTTGGGGCCGAAAACGGTCTGGACGAAGCTCGTTGGGTCCAATCCGTTGCCGATGCCAATCCAGATTGGCCGATGGCGCAGGTTGTGTTTTGTGACCTGACCTCAACCGACCTGCCCGCCCAACTCGACAGGTTTCAGACCCTCCCGACTGTTCGCGGCGTGCGCCAGATCGTTGGCCGCGCACCCGGAGAGGACGCGCAGACAGGCACCAATACCCTACTCGACGACCCACGTTTTCTGATCGGCTTGCAGGAAGCAGGGCGGCGGGGTCTCAGCTTTGATCTGCAACTCATCCCTGAACTGATCGAAAAAACCGCTCGAATTCTAGCACGGGCGCCGAACACGCGGATCGCGCTGTGTCACGCAGGCTCACCGCATGATCGCAGCGCGGCAGGCCTGAACGACTGGGCTCAGAGACTGCATGCGCTGTCTGATCTGCCGCATGTCTCATGTAAATTGTCTGGCCTGGGCATGTTCGACCACAAATGGACCGCGGAAAGCGTACGCCCAATTGTGGATGAGTGCCTCGCCCAGTTCGGAGCGAATCGAGTCATGTTCGGTTCAAACTTCCCGGTCGACAAGCTCTACGGTGACTACGCCTCTCTGATGCAGGCTTACCACGATCTGGTGCCCGCTGAGGTGCACTCGGCAGTGTTCAGTCAGACCGCTGCGCGTTTCTATGATCTTGAGCTGCCAGAAATCTCTGAGCTTGCGACGGTAACTTGAACCGTCCCACGATCTTCTGTCGTTTTCGGCCCGTTAGATGCGTTTGTTCTGCACGGTTGCTCAACACTTTGTGGGATCGGTATTTGGCTGACGGCGCAAGACTCTTTACCGGCTCGAAATAGCCGCGCAACTTGTCCGATATGACAACAAGCGGGTCTTCATATGCACTTTTGAAACGCTGTAGAAATCGCCAGGCTGCCTTTGCATTGCGCTGCTTCTGGACCAGAAGATCAAGCGTGTTGCCATATCCAGATGCCACTTGTCACTATGCCCGGGACGGTCACGTTTGATGCAACTCGCAAAAGGGCGGCCAAACCGGTTCACCCAAAGCCGAACGGTTTCCCGACTGGCAGCCACACGGCGTTCGGCATACAGGTCTTCAACATCAGCCGTACTAAAAGAAAACCGATGATACGCCCAGATCACATACGCGATCAATGCGCGTGGAAAGCGGAAGCCTTTGAGGTCGGGCATATCTGTTGGTATCTTCATCCAAATGCTCCAACCAACCCACCCTAGAAATTCAATTTGGTAATGCCACGCCCACCTCTGCGAGCGCGCATTCCCACTCCTGCGCCGACGTCGCAATAGCTATCGGGATATGGCAGATGCCCAGCCCCTGCTTTCAATGGCGCAGCATGCTTGTAGTGTTCGGGACGACCCTCATTCGCGTAGTTGCGCGCTTGTGTTTGAAGCCACGGCTGCCCAAGTTCAGCGTCAGGGTCAGTCAACAGGCAATCAATCATCATCCGCGAACTGAGTGCCGTCGCAACGCTGGTTCCGTTCATCGCCAGCGCCGCGCCGTCCCGAGGCCCGGCCCCCAGGATGCCTGATTTTGTGTCACTGTCGTCGCACGGGAAAATAACATCAACATCCGATTGACTATTGAACGCAGGCGGGGCGTGATACCCGGTGGCAGAGTATGTCGCCGGACGACCGTCAGAGTTGCGATACCCTCCAATCATAGAAACATAGGGGGTTGAAGCGAGCGCGTTATGGGTTCCCACCCGGCTGATTGGCCCGTTATCAAGGGGTTTGTCAGGTTCGCAATACGAATAGCTGTCACGCACATGTCCGCTTTCCAGGTAGTCGCGGTAAAGCCTGTGGTCGAAATACGCGCGCCTTGCGTTTTGCGGCAACGGACCGCCAAACAGATCAGCCTGAATGTATGCGTCAAATCGCAGAGTGTTTTTTATCCCTTTGAAAGTAAATTTCCAACGACCAGCGGGGGCAAGCTTTACCGTTGTGTTCCGGCGTTGGTTTTTCATCGGGAAAAAAACCAAAGTCGGCGCAAGGGCAACAACAACACGCAATCTAACTTGATCCTTGGCGCGCAAAGGCGACTGGTTCAGATTATAGTAGACCCGCCCGATCTGAGCTGAATTGTCCGGCGAACTTATTTGCCGCACTTCCGGAGCTCCGCGCCCTGGGTTTTTTAGACCGATTGGAATTTTTCGGCCGTCGGGAAGATCGATTTGAAGTTCAAGCCGCTCCAAGTAACCAGAACTCTTGTTGAAAGGTTCTGACCAGAACTCGACATAGGTTGAGGAATGATCGCTGGGCTGCACAATAACTTCGAAAGGCTCATGACCGTCCGGTTTGACCAGATCACGCCCCGAAACACGCATCAGGTTAGAGTTCCCTGCCGGCATGTTGACGAAGGTCTTCACCTTCCGTGGCCTACATTTCCGTTTGCGGTTCTTCAACGGCGCGTCATCGTCAAAATCACAGGCCCTATTGCGAATTTCGTTGCGGATCACCTGTTCCATCTCCAATGAACCATCTTTCGGCCCGGCTTCAAAACCGAATGAAAAGTTCACAACAACAGGAAACTGGTGATCTGCGTCAAAACCAGGACACTTAGCTTTGTGTTTGGCCGCGGAAATTGCATCAGCGAGGCGAATAATTCGGATCAAACCCAGAACTGCATGATATTGTAGAAAGTTCCCCGCGTGACCGTGAAGGAAAAGTGGTGGCAAGGATATAGCCACCAAATGGCAACGTGGGCGCCCATCGTCCAAACTCGCGCCCAGCGCGCCTGGGTTTATTCCACCCGCCACATCAAGAATATGCGTACCATGAGAGGCAGAAAGTTGAAGTTCTTTGGCGCCTTCCCAACTTGGCTTATCCGCGTCTACAGCCCCAGTCGCACGGTTAAAGCTTTCCTGATTCAAAGGGTTCTTCAAGTCTCCGCCGCTGTGTTTGCGAAGTTCTGCTTCGATCTGAACCGTTGAAAATTCGCGCCCGAACGGAAGATGCCGCGCACCTTTTTTGCGGGCATCTGCGCCTTGCAGCCAGGCCGCCAACAACCGCGACTGTCCGTTCTCAAACCGAAGCCGTTTCTGGCCCAGTGCAAAACTTGTATCAATCACTCCCAGAATAACGTCATCGGTGCGTATATGGGGGTAATCTTCCGCGTTGGCTTCCCAGGACTCCCAAGCATTGGGACTGAAATCCGTGTTGGTCGCGCCTTCGGGTAAAGGAACTTCAATTTTGCGCTTTTTCTTATCGTGCAAGCCAAAGATGTTCCGCTCTAACGGCTGAATGTCGATCCGGGTGCAGTCGTCGGAGCGTTGTGTCCTGCTGCCTTCTGCCAAGGCCCACCAATCCACGTAGGGGTCGGAATAGTCAGGCTGCAACAAGCTGGAAGGTGATGAAGTGGGTTTTCCCATATCACCACTCCTGATTTGCTTCATTCCAAAGGTGACGCGCTATGGATAGCGGAGCGAAGCCGCCTTTTAGTTCGGTCACATCTTTTTCTTGGGACAGTTCTAAAAACTCACTCGGAAGAAAATCCGGCGTGCTGTCTGAATAGCCCCAATACCTTCTGGGATTTGATTTCTGAACTCTGAGTTTCCGCGGCGCTTCGGCTTTTGGGTCGTTCGCGTCTTCACAAGCACTTGCCCCCAGATTGTAGATCAACTCTCCTAGAATGACGCCGATATAAGCGCCTGCTCGGCAATCAATTGGGAAATGCACCCCAGAAACAACTCGGTTTACTCCGATCCGATGGGCCAACAGGAAAGGTAATGGGGCTTCCTCTGTCCCGAATTTTACTTTCCCGATGTCGCCAGCAAGTGAGCGCTTCATGAAACGATGTAAAACCGTGGCCACCGCAAATGCTTCGATCGAATGACCGGCCGGAAAAGTCGAATGATCAGGGGTTTGAATAATTGGCTGAACTTCAGCAGCATAGTCTATTGGGCGTTTTTGGCGAAGGTTGTACTTCATCAATGCAGCCACATGGATTGCGACTGAAAGTGTAACGGACAAATACAAAAGCGTTTTACTGCGGCGCCCGTTGTCCAGATATGCATGTGCACCAAAGAAAGACAGCATATCGCTCAATTGAACCTGAATTTCTGGTATCCGGTCGGCCCTCAGGTCGGCATATGCACGGACCCAACGCAACTGATCTTCAAAATACTCTTCTCTAGGTCGTTTGATATTGACCAACATCTGAGACTTTGGGGTCCCTTCAACGTCATGCAAATACACAAGTTTGGCTTTGCCATCGGTGAAGCCGCCACTTTCGTTGGTCGCCCCCAGAACAGCCAAGCGGCTGCGCAATTCGCTATCGAGGATCATCGCCTTGGTTGGGTTTCGGACGTGCTCCAAGTAAGTCGCGTCAGTCGGGAACGGAGTCACCGGACTGCCACGACCAGTCCAATAGTTAATCAAGCCGTCACGAGATGTATTTAGCGCGGCGCTCAGAAGCGGGGACGCAGGTGAGCCCGCGTGCCTGCTGATAAAAACCTCGCCTGCCAGACCAACGTCACCAGCACTACCTGCACCCGGTCCGGTTCCGGGGCCCGTGCCCGGTCCGGTTCCAGGCCCGGTACCCGGCCCTGTCATACGTGTCATAACAATCCCCCCTGAGCTGCTAAGCTTAACAACAGTCAGCGCAAAATTGAGTGAGTCAATGCTGCAGCTCTTGCGCGGTGGCATTTTTGACGCATTAATAACGGTAGCCGATCCTAAGCGCTGTGATTTCTGAGTGCTGCAATTTAATTCGAGAGGCTGTGGCATTGTGAGTATTGTCGCCCATATAACGGGCCCATTTCGGTTAGAGACCGACCAAGGCATTGATCTTACGCCCAGATCGGCGAAGGTCTGTGGCCTTTTGCTGCTGCTGCTCACTTCTCCTAATGGAAGTCGCGAAAGGGTGTGGCTGCAAGACAAATTGTGGAGTGACCGGGGCAAAAATCAGGGCGCAGGTAGTCTTCGTCAGGCGGTATATCAGTGCAAAAAGTCGCTTGGCGCTCAAGCAGCGCTTGTGACTTCGACAAAGCTCAGAGTGTCTTTGAACCTTAACGAAATACGGATCGATGACAGCAATTTCGGAGAGTTCGCTGAAGGGATTGATATACGTGATCCCGAATTCGAAAACTGGCTTTCATTGGAACGGTCGAGCCGCTCAGTCGATCAAAATGTGGTTCCATTGCGGCCGGCGAGCGCTCCTGAACCATCGGTGAAGCCACCTACAATCACTTTAGCCATCGAAACACTGCCCGGCCCAAACCCGTTGGCCGATTGGTTCACCGAGGTGACGGCGGACCAATGCTCTACAATGCTACATCAAGTTATCGGTGCAAATGTCATTGGACCAGAAACCGAAACTCAGTATGAGCCGGAGTTTCAACTGACGTTGAGCGCTGTTCAGAGCGACAATGGCTGGGTTTTCATGCGCGCCAGGCTGCGCGAAGCACCGTTTGGGCTGCAAATCTGGTCGGGACATCGGATCATCAAGTCCCTTCTGGAAAATCCGTTACAAAACAAAGATATGTCGCAAATGGTTTTCGAAATCACAGAGACCATTCGACATCGATTTAGTCAGCGTCGCGACGACAATAATGCTGGATCTCCTTTGATGAGCTCAAAGGCGATTTCAAGTATGTTTGCAATGACCGAACAGGGCGCGGATTACGCTGACCGCCTGTTGGCCTCTGCGTATGACAATGATCCCCACGCCACGCACCTTGCCTGGCGAGCGCAGGTTCGTGTTATCCAGTTCTTCGAACGCTACAAAAACGGGAATGCAAATATTCTTGAAGAAAGCCGCGAACTCGCGTCCCAAGCGCTCGAGAAAGAGCCCAACAACTCAATGGTTCTTGCGTTAGTTTCGAACAGTTTAAACTACCTTGAAGGTCGATTTCACGATGCGTTGTCCCACGCCGCACGTGCCGTCGAATTGAACCCTGGAAACCCTTTCGCCTGGTGGACACTTGCTGCTGCACAACTAAACAATCACGAGTTGGAATTAGCTTATGAGTCCTCTCAAAGATCAAGAGAACTGTTACGCGGTTCAACACTCGAGTTTTTGCCCGAAGCGCTGTTAGGCGGGTCTGCTTTGGCGCTGGGTATGGAACAAGTTGCCCTTCGGCATTTTGAGCGTTCGCTGAGTTTCAGACCAACCTTCAAACCTTCTCTTCGATATGCAATTGGCCTTAACGCCAAACACGGAAACTTGGACCGGGCGCGAAAGCTCGTTATTTCGTTGAGCAATCAGGAAGAGGGGTTCAAACCTGACCAACTCGTGGAGGATGGAAAGTATCCCACTTCATTGCTCAGGCGGGATGAGAGCGTTGATTTTCAAGTTTTCCGAGACTTGTCCTGACTTTTCCTGCAAGGCCATTCGCAGGAGCCATGAGGCAGGGGACCCGACCCATCACAAATTGTATGTTCACAATGGCCCCCTGAAACACAGCACAAAACCTTAGAAATCAAGATTCATCAATTCCGCCATGTCCGGCGTCCATGTTCCGGTTGCAAAGCCAATGGTGTCATTTTGAGCACTGGCGAGCAGTTCTTTGGTTCGCGGGCCAAATTTGCCGTCGCTTAACGCATCGATTTGTTGCTGAAGCTTTGCCACCACCTCACCCTGCGAGCCATGTCGCAAGCAGGCCAAACGCGGCCAGTCAACCGGATTGGTGAGTGAATAGGCTGCTGCCTCGTGCCCGGTCAGCAACATCACATCATAACGTGACCCGTGTCGTTCCCCATCAAACCCGGCGGCCTTGCGGAACCGGCGCCATTCTCCTGTCCCGGTCGTATGGGATGAACCGCTGCCATGTTGGGTGCCCGGCAACGTGAGACATCCTTGCGACGAAAAGCTGACTGACAGGAATGCTGGATGGATATTGTCACCGGGTTTGGTCCGGTCCCAATAGTCTTGAGTTCCATAGGCCAAGTCATTGTGTGTGCGCAATGTCGTGACAGTGCTGGAATTGACTGGAAGCGGCCCGTTTCCCTGGCGCAAAACGAATTTTACCTCGCCATTCACCGTGGAAAAATGTGAGCCGACACAATATTCGTAACACCCGGTCGGCAGCATATTGCACAATACTTTCGATGTGCCGAAATTCACGCGGTTATAGTATTTGAGCATCTGCGTTCTGCGCGGCACGGTCGAGGCCGAGTACAGCGACAAAACACCCGTTACGACATCCGCGACGCCGATCACGCAGCGAAAGTTCTCATGATCAGGCGAGATCGGTTGAAGCTGTGCTTCGGTGACGCCTTCAAGGCGGGACCCACCATTACGAAGCTTGCATCCGCGCAACCCAAAAATCAGCTTATTATGACCATCTGTCACTGGCGCAAACCCGTTGATTTCGGCCAAGCCTTTCAGGGTCGCCAAGGTGAGCTCGAAGGGGTGATCCGCAAACTCTTCCGGAAGATGCCAGGTATCCGGAGCGTTTCGCGGCGACGAGGGCCAATAGGCGTCATGGGCCGACAATTTCGGTCGTGCCACTTGTGTCTCAAAGGCGCTGGGCAAAAGGATGGTCGTATCAATATTCTCCATCCATGCGTCTTCATCCATACGTTCCGCTGGCGTGAGGGGACCAATCGAAGCGGCCGAAACCGGAGCATTCAAAGGCAATGGATCTGATCCGTTCCTGGCTTGCAACAGCACTTGATCGACCTCAGCCGCCATGGCGCTGCCTACATTTCGTTTGTTCAGGATGTCTTTGAGAATTTCGCTGACACGTATACCCCGATTGGCCACGAACTGGCCTGGATTTGCCGGATCGGGCACCGCCATGTGATGCAGAGCAACTAACTGAAATTCTTCATTAAAGACTGGCGCTCCGGAAGATCCCGGTTCAGTGTCTGTGACATAATACAGAAACTGCCGCCGCCGCCCGAGAACCAGGTTTTCCCGCAGCGCAACTTTCTTCAGGTCCCCACGCGGATGTTGAATGATATTGACGTATTCGCGTTTCAAGGCCTTGCCGGACCGGGGCAACATTTCGATGTGGCCGAACTCTGAAAGGCTGCGGCCATTGCTGGATGTCGGCTCAACACTCACAATTGTATAATCGTGCGACACTGACGTCAGGAAGACTTCCTCTGTCATGCGAAACGTCGCCGGTTCGTTGAGCGTGCCATCTATGTCGAACTCATGCCCAAAGGTCACCTGAGAACTCCGCGCCAGACTTGGGTCGCCCAGTACATGGTTGTTTGTCAAAAGCAGATTGCCGCCAATCAAAAAGCCGGTTCCAAAGCTGGACCCGAACCCTGGCGAGCGTACAAATAGTCGTGCAACGGCGTTGCCCATCAGCGCACCGCGTGAAAGAACATAAAACTCGTCAAGGTTTCGGTCACCGATGACACGCTCATACGCGGAGGCTGCGTTTGGAAGGCGGTAATCCTGCCGTGCCCGTACGAGCTCCGGGTCGTCCGGCAGGTGTATTTCCTGCTCCAACTCCTTGAGATCAGCATGAGCAGCGGCCACGTTCTCAGAGCAAAGCGCAAATTCTGCGTCGGCATTTTTTGGATGTGGCACAGATTGTTGCTTGAGCCGATCATACAACGCGTTGCTAACTATGGCTTCCGGCTGTGGCGTGCCAAAACCAGGAATTGAGGCAGAATGACCTGCCAAACCTGAAATCGATAACCGCGTGCCAAGATTGCCAAGAACCAACAAGACTTTGTTTGCAACACGCTCGAATCCGGGGTTGCGCGGGTGAATCTCATCATACCAACTGGAAACGTTGCCTCCGACTGAGGTTCGCACATCGACATAACGCACGTTACCGGCAAAACCGGACGCAAACGCTGCCAGCGCGTCATTAAAACGCCCGACGATCAGCTCTACGATTTCACGTCCAATGCCGAGCGGGATACCTTTTTTATCCAATGGCTTGCCCAACCACTTACCGTTGTTCTGCGGCAAGGCGTTATCGTAACCGTGAACCAATACGACAAGCGAAGGCTTTGTGGCCAACGCGCTGTCGACCATGTCGCGGTAACTGTCCATTACTGTCTTCAGTGCCGAGTTGAATGCGTTTTCGTTCAACAGCGCTTTGGCGGTAGATCCGGGTTGATATGGTTTCAGAAGCTTTACAAATCGACCGTCGCCCAACAAATCATTCCCACCCATCGACAACATGAAAATGTCCGGATCCAGCTCGTGAATTTTATCTACGTGCTCGGATGCCAGCGCCATATTCGATGCAAGATCACTTGGCGCAGACAGCGAATAGGTCGGAAAAATCCGAGACACATTGTCGATCACGTCCCGAAGAAAGACAGGGTATTGGTGCCAGCTGTCCCCCTCTTCCAAGATGCGCAGCTTGTTCGGATGTTGCGCGATCATCCTTTTGTATTGTCCGTTTCGAATTCGACGCGCCCATTTCGTCACAACGCCAATCAGATCAACGCCTTCAAGCAGCTGATCTTCGAAATCTAACCCCTTCAATGTGACGGCGGCAGAGTAGGGCTGAATTTGATCTTCGGGTGCCAGCTCTTTGACATGTTCAGCCAGTAGCGCTTCGGCTTCTTCGAATTTTTCTGCATTAATAAGGTCTGACAGTTTCTTTTCGAACTCAGTGAGTTTCATAGGAATACCTTTTTTAACAGCATCAGTTCTGCGCAATTGGATCTTTTGAAAGCGCGAACGGCGTTCTGAATTGGTCACAAAAACCTCGACAGCCCAGCGAGGGACTGCGCCAGCTACCGTGTGTTTACCCTTGCCGATCGCGGAAAAAAAATCAGTGGTTCTATTGGAAAGACGCATTAGACGCGAGATCCGCAGCATTGCGTATCGGGTCGATGAGAAAATCCACCAGCAATCGGGTTTTGACACGTTTCGCGCGCTTTTGTTGCAGGCGCAAACCCTCATCAAAACGCGTGTTGGGGACTCACTCGTATGCACAACTCCACTGGTCACCGTAATCTCCTATCCCACACAGATTTCGCAATGACCACGATTCTAGGGACAGGCCGTCAGCGCAGCGTCAAACTGGCGTTAAAACGCCATTCGCTGACCCAAAGGGTTGAATTTTTGTTCAGCTAGATGTGAAAAGCCCTTTGCCTATGCCGCACTTTTCGTTGGGCATTCAGATAAATGAGGCCGATCATCACGGCCTTCTCGTCGACGTACTCGGCTGTCACACCGACCGTCATCCACGCGGGGCTTACCCTGGGACTTGAAAAAAGATTGAGAGTCGCGTCATTTGCGCGTCTCTCAACCAGAAAAGATCATACATGTGCACCGCTTGTTTTAGACGCGAAGACTCATGTGGTACGGCGAAGAACAATGGGTCCTTAACCTAGTTCTCCGGAGTATACCAAATCGGGGAAGTATACGCTCGTTCCTGCGTAGACGTGGGAACGTCATTCGGAATCTCATCGCCAAACCGGACTGCCTCATAGACTGTCCATCTTGGCGTTGGGATTTCCAGAACCCGCGCGTAGTAGAAAGCCTTTTGTTCGGGATCAAATTCCGGGTCGGTCCAGACGATTATCAATTCCGGCGCTCCGATAGAGTTCGTGAACGTGCCTGTCTCAACGTCTACGGTGTTGCCAACAGATGGTAACTTACCAGCGTCGTCGATAACGCGGTCATCAGACCAAACGACGTTAAACACTTGCTCCTGCGTCTCGCCGTCAGCCGTTAGCCAGCCCTTGACGATCTGAATTCTATCAAGATTGCCAGAATATGGATCCTTGAGGGCAGCGACGAGAAAGGACGGCGCAGAGGCATCGTCTGGCGCTGCTTGCAGATCTCCTCCCATTGGCACGCCTTTTTCATAGCCAATTTTCGCGGGAAGCCGGGATTGAGCATCAGACGCGTCGAAGTCCCATCCGCCAAAGAAACGTACGGTAATACGGCTGCCGGTTGTGCCGTATACTTCCTTGCGCTCCATTGCGTCAAAAATAGAATCCCGCGTGTTCTCCTGGGCCCAAACAGCTGCATAACCCGACGCCGCCATCTGCCAGCCTAAAATTCGCGTCGCTTCAAATTCGCCGACCACATGTTGCCAGCGGCCCGGTTCCGGCTCTACCCCTGAGTGTTTGCCGAAAAAGTTGTCTTCCTGCGCCGTGGCCAATGCAGTGTGGCTATCAGTCGATCCAACGACACCAAATTTGTAAGGGTTTGTCCCAAGCTGCTGTTCCAGTTTCAAACCATTCTTGAACGCTTCGCGCGCATATTCATACTGCAACATCCAGTCTTCCTTTGGCACAGGGCCAAGGTTCGCGACGTCCCAGGTTTCGTAATCTGCAAACTCATCGTTGGGACTCAGAAACGGATGGGCTTCACCGTCACCCTTTATCTGTGTGATCTCATAGAGAGGCTCCCATTTGGCACGCCGTTCCGCATAATCTCCTGTCAGCGGTTCCCCGGTGTCTGGATTTGTCTCGACCGGAAACATCAGACCGTTCGAGACATTCCCATTGTGCGCCAGCGCCAATACACGGCCGCCGGTCTCTTCTTCGTACCGCTCCATCCAATCCCACAGGTCTTCCGGATTGAAGGTTTCTGCTGTGGTGAACGGCAGCATTTGGCGGGCTCGAATTGCATCGTCGCGATAGATGACATTGCGGTGGAGGTTGTTACCGCCCTCGGTCGACGTCCATTCATACCCGATAAAGGCTGTGAAAGAGCCGGGATCATCAAACGCGTCAGCGGTTTTGGTAAAGTCATCCCAAACCGATTGCACAAAACGGCGGTCCGCTATTGCTTCTGGCAATGCACCACCGGATATGCCCGCAAAAGTCTCGATAACTTCCATGGTTGCACCCAAAGCGACGTCGCCGCCCTGATTCAACCGGTCATTCCAATCACGCAAAGTCGGATCACGCATGAGTGTGGCGTTACCAGCCACGATTTCATTCATCGCACCCATGGCGTCGGAATGGTCAGAGACCACGAGCCAATCAAGCGGACGGGATAATTTCGCCTGCAACCCGTGCGATGTTGTCACTTCTTCGCCGCGGGCAAAACGAAACGCGTCGGCAGGCGACAACAACACCCCAAAGGCACGCGCATCCAGCGAAAGTGAGGTGTGCAGATGTGTGTCACCCCAAAGCGGTCGGGTCGGGAAATCCCGCCCGGCATAAGGTGAAAATGTATCCGCTGCCTGCGCGCGCATGTCGGATTTCGAAATCGTCATCTCACCAACTTGTCCACCTTCTACGGCGTCCTGCGCGAGAATGGATGTTGCGGACATGAAGAAGCTAAAAACTGTGGTCGTGCTATACAGGATTCTCATAACGATATTCCTATCTTTGCAAATGATACCTGATGCGACCATTTTGAAACCGCTGCTGTCAAGTTAGTATCGTGTGCGCAACTCGGGCGCACGCTATCAGTGTGTGCGATCCTACTCGCGGGGTCTTCCAAGCTCGCTATGGTGTTTCAAACCGTGATCTTAAGGAAATCATGGATGGTGTTATATTTTGACTGAATCGCTGGGTGACAAGATATTCAGGCACAATCGCTGAGGCAGGGCATGCCACCTTTGGCCCGCAGGCCCGGATAAATTGCAAGTCGCTACCGCGCCGAACGACTGAGATTGTCTCAGTCAGAAGACTGCCCATAGCTTTGACTGTTCATCTTCTCAATCACAGCCGCCATTTCCTTGTCTGACAGAACAGGCGGTTCCCCCAAAGCCAATGCGTTAATGTAGATTTGCGAAAGTGTCTCGACCTCTGTGGCAAGCCACAAAGCAGCGCTCAGGCTTTTGCCGATTGCGATTTGCCCGTGTTGCCCAAGCAGACAGGCACGACGCCCCTCTAACGCGGTCAGAGCTTTGTCCGATAACTCTTGCGTTCCGAAGGTGGCATAGCCCGCACATTTGATATCGGTGCCTCCGGCAACTGCAGTCATATAGTGAAAACTTGGAATACTTCTGTGATGGCAAGCCAGCGCCGTCGCGTGGACAGAGTGGCAATGCACCACGGCATTTGCATCGGTTCGTGCCTCAAGAATGTCCCGATGAAAGCGCCATTCAGACGACGGCCTGGGACCCTGATAAGATCCGTCAAAAGCCATGTCCACGATGTCTTCCGGTGTCATCGTGTCATAAGGCATACCCGAAGGTGTAATCAGAAAACCGTCCCCCGCGCGTACAGACACGTTGCCAGACGTGCCCTGATTTATTCCGCTCGCGTTCATGGCGCGGCAGGTTGCGATCAGAGCCGTGCGCAGTTCAAGGTTTTCCACGTAAAAACTCCCGATGAATTTACCCAGCCACGTTTCCAGAGCAAATCCAACATTTTTTGGTACAAGATGGCAATCGTCTTTCCTGTATGAGCTTATAGCTTGATGCCGGTCATTATCTGTCACCTGCACTTCGTCAAAGACTTAGCATCTGCAGGCCGTGCATTACGCAACATATCAAGGCTTCGCTGGATTTCAGGCCGGTTTAGGTTTCGGCCTATCAAAACGATGCGGGTACGCCGGTCTTTGCCGGTCCAATTCTTCAACGGGACCGGCGGGTCAAATACGTGCTGGACGCCATGGAAAGCAAACGGCGATTCAATTCCCTCGAGAAACAAAATACCTTTCACACGCAGGATATCCCGGCCCTTGTAGGCAATCAAAGTGTCGAACCACTTATCAAAGACTGCATCATGCAACGCCTCGTCCAGAACAATCGAAACAGACGAGATATCTGTATCATGGCGTCGAAACTCGGAAGTGGTCCCAGGTTTTGTGTTTGAGGTTGACATGAGCCCTGAAAGGTTGCCCAGAGGATCATTTGCAACCTTGGGCGTCGTCCAGGAAATAGCATCCTGTTGACGGGCGTTTTCGCGCATGCTCGTCAGGTTCCGCAAGCTTTTCGGGCCAAAATCATGATCAGATGGGCGAACAATGTCGGCTGTTGGATTGAGACCGCGCAGCCGTTCGGTCACAGCTTTATTAGATGCTTCAGATACTAGGTCCGTTTTGGTTAGGACGATCAGATCGGCCACCGCGACCTGCGAAACGGCCTCGAACTGGGCATCCAATGTTGCAGGCCCATTCACCGCGTCCACCACCGTCACGACGCCATCCATTCGCGTATTTCGCGCGAGAAAAGGATCGACAAGCAGCGTCTGAAGGATTGGCCCCGGATCTGCGAGACCAGTGGTCTCGATCACAATGCGGCCAAAGTTGAGCATGCCTTCGTCGCGCCGTGCGAGCAACTTGACAAAGGTGTCCGAAAGGTCTCCGCGGATTGAACAACACAAACAACCTGACGACATCAGCATCACATCGCCGTCCACCTTTTCAATCAGGTCATGGTCCAGACCCACTTCGCCGAACTCGTTCACAATGACGGCAGTTGGCTCAGAAGTTGGAACGGCCAGCAATTGGTTCAGCAAGGTGGTCTTACCCGCCCCCAGAAATCCGGTTAGCAGCGTTACAGGTATGCTCGGGTCATCAACCTTTTCTGACCGGTTTTTTGAGGCATGGGCCATGAACATCACAAGCTCAGTTTTGAAATAACATTACATCAGTATGGTGAATCAATTGGGCTGTCCAGTTAAGCTGCGCCGTTACATTCCTTCTGCCATATGTTCACCACCCGACCAGTTACAAAACAAGGGTTAACGCCCTGATGCAAATCTTCGACTGCGCGTTCCATTTTAACCAAGAAGTCCGACAGGGTTGGTATTCCCTGCGTACCGGCGTGCCGTTCCAAATCCTGACCTTGTTGTCACTGCGAAAGGCGAAATGTGCGGCAATCAGAACCCTAAAGAACTAACAAAAAACCTGTTTCTTAGAACCTAGGAAAGAATTTCAAAAATGAGGTTGTAAACCTACCTATTGATAGGTAGAGTTCGCATATTGCAATCCCAAACGGAGGCATTCCAATGAAGATTTATGATGTCGAGGGTTTCCCGAATCCCGCCCGCATTCGCATCGCGCTGGCCGAAAAAGGCGTTTCAGATAAAGTGGAATTCATACCGGTGGATGTGATGGGCGGCGAACATCGCACGCCCGAATTCAAGGCCAAGAACCCCGATGCGGCTGTGCCCTGCCTGGAACTGGAAGACGGATCACATATTGCTCAGTGCAACGCGATCACCGAATATATCGATGCAATGTTCGACGGCC
Organism: Ruegeria sp. HKCCA5763; assembly: GCF_013034545.1. Classification (NCBI taxonomy): domain Bacteria; kingdom Pseudomonadati; phylum Pseudomonadota; class Alphaproteobacteria; order Rhodobacterales; family Roseobacteraceae; genus Ruegeria; species Ruegeria sp. HKCCA5763. Next base: position 59,948 of record NZ_WQGF01000004.1, on the reverse strand, counting down.
CTTCGCTGACAGGTGTGACCGCACAGGAACGCGCACGCATCTCAATGATGAACCTGCGTGCGGAAAACGGTCTACTGAATGCGGTTGGAACCTATTTTCACCATGCCACACCTGGCTTGGGCCCGGATCTTGAAACCTATCAATGCGCCGAATGGGGCAATAAGCAGAAAGAGGTCGCCGAGAATACCATGGCGTATCTGGACTCTGTTCTGGCCGAAAACGACTACTTGGCCGGTGACACATTCTCGGTGGCTGACATAACAGCCTTTGCAGGATTGGCGTTCGCCGATTTTGCCAAGGTTGAAATTCCCGAAAGCCTGACCAAACTCAGGGCTTGGCGTGCGAAAATAGCGACCCGCCCGTCTATTGCAGCCTAAGCGAAACCTGACATTTAAGTCGAAAGGACCTTTCCCCATGGAACTCAACTCGGATTTCACGTCCCGTGTCGTTGTTCACTCCGACCAAATTGAGTGGCAGGCCTCGCCTATGAAGGGTGTGGACCGGCGCATGCTGGACAGGATCGGTGGCGAAGTCGCCCGCGCCACCACCATTGTGCGTTATGCACCGGGCAGCAAATTTTCGGCCCACACCCATACAGGCGGTGAGGAATTCATAGTCTTGGACGGCGTCTTTCAAGACGAACACGGCGACTATCCCGCCGGCACCTATGTGCGAAATCCTCCGACCACGGAACACACACCAGGCTCGGAACCCGGATGCACCATCTTCGTCAAACTCTGGCAGTTCAACATGGAAGATCGCACCCAATTCCGCAAAACCATGACTGAAGAGTTGGCTTCACCAGTGAACGGTGTCGCAAGCGCAACCCTGCACAGGGACGACCGCGAGATCGTAACGTACAGCCATCTTGACCCAGCTGCGACCTTGGCTTCGGACGCGACGGGAGGGATCGAGCTTTTGGTCATCGACGGCTCAATCACAACCGGGGGTGACGTTTTGGGGAAAAAAGGTTGGTTGCGCCTACCCGAGGGTGAAGCTCTTTCCGCCGTAGCTGGACCAGAAGGCGCAAAGGTCTGGATGAAAACCGGGCACCTTCCCTTTGCCCAACCACCGGCGGTGTAGCATATGAAATCCGCTAATCCACTGGCGCTTGTCGCAGGTGCTGGGGCTGGCCTCGGCCAGTCTCTCCTTTCCCGATTTCAAGCTGGCGGCATGACCGCCGTTGGCCTCGGCCGAAGTCGACCGGAAAGCCCAGTCGGCACTTTTCATGAACTTGATCTGAGCGACCCTGAGGCTGTCGGCCCAACCATCGCGGATCTGATAGCGACCTATGGCCCGCCAAAAATCGTGGTCCACAATACTGCTGAACTGGTGATCGCACCCTTTCCCGAAACCACATTAAAGGATTATCAGCGGGCTTGGACATCAATGGTGCAATCGCTAGTGGTCCTTGGGCAATGCGTGCTGCAACCCATGGTGCGTGGCGGCGGTGGTACGCTGATCGTGTCTGGAGCGACTGCATCGCTGCGGGGTGGCCCGCGTTTTTCGGCTTTCGCGTCCGCCAAGTTCGCTTTGCGCGGGCTGACGCAATCACTCGCGCGAGAATATCAACCAGCCGGCGTGCATGTCGCTCATGTGATAGTGGACGGTATCATCGATACACCTCGTTCTCGTGATTTGCATAGTCTCGATCCGGCGAAAATGATCAAACCCGGCGAGATTGCCGAGGCGTACTGGCAACTTGCACATCAGCCGCAATCGACCTGGACACATGAGCTGGACCTACGACCTGCTTCGGAGGGGTTTTGACATATGCAAACTGAGACGTTGATCATTGGCGCTGGCCTGTCGGGCTTGTCGCTCGCGGTGCGGATGGCCGAAGAGGGTCGCGACTTTTTGCTTGTCGAGGCGCGGGACCGACCCGGCGGACGCATTCTAACCCAACGGGTCGGCAAAGGTTACTTCGATGTAGGACCCGCCTGGTTTTGGCCCGGCCAACCCCGGATTGCGGCGCTGATCAGCCAGTTGGGGTTGACGCTGTTCGAACAATACTCAATGGGCGCGCTCAGCTTTGAAGATGAAAATGGACGCGTCGAGCGCGGTCGAGGCTTTGCGTCTATGGAAGGGTCATATCGTCTCAAGGGCGGTTTGAGTGCACTGACCGACGCGTTGGCAGCCCAACTGCCCAAGGCCCGCGTGGTTTTGTCCTCACCCGTTGTGTCGCTGGCGCAGACCCACAAGGGAATAACGGCAAACACAGAGTCGGGGCAGGAATTCCAGGCCAAAAAGGTGGTATTGGCCCTGCCGCCCCGTGTGGCCAGCCAGATCACCTATTCCCCTTCTCTACCGCGGGAAACGCTTACCGCGATGAAGGACGTTCCCACGTGGATGGCAGGCCAGGCAAAGGCTATTGCCATCTATGACCGACCATTCTGGCGCGAAGCCGGCTTGTCCGGCGACACCATGAGCCGCCGTGGGCCAATGGTCGAGATACACGATGCTTCGCCTGACGAAAGCGGCCCGTATGCCCTGTTTGGTTTTATCGGAATACCACCTCACGCCCGCCGGGATCAGCGCCGCTTGCGACAAGCCGTGCAAGACCAATTGACCAACCTGTTCGGACCCAACGCCGCAAAACCGGAAACACTGCTGATCAAGGACTGGGCCTATGATCGCTTCACCTCTACCGAAGAGGATCAACTACCGCTATACGCACATCCGTCATATGGATTGCCACAGGCTTTGACGCAGATTTGGGGAAATCGCCTGATATTCGCCGGAACCGAGGTGGCGTCGCATTTCGGAGGCTATATCGAGGGTGCCCTGGAAGCAGCGGAAAACGCGTTTGCCCTGATCGCTGAAGAAAAGGTTTGAAAGCATGTCGGATACCAAAACTGCGTTACTGGATTTTGCTGAACATGCAGCACGCGCGCGAGGGTTTGACGGGTTTAGCTATGCTGACCTGGCAGAAGCAGTTGGTATTCGCAAAGCTTCGATTCACTATCACTTTCCTACTAAGGCCAATCTGTCCGCAGCGTTGATGGACCGCTATCACACTGTACTTGAACGCGAATGCCAGAAGATTGAGGATAAGTATGAAACTGGATCTGAACGCCTTCAGGCTCTTGTCCAGCTTTACCGGGATGCACTCAACGATGGTAAAACACTTTGCCTGTGTGTCTCGCTGATCAGTAGTCGCGAAAGCCTGTCTGATGAAGTTATCGAAAAAATCCGAGCTTTCAGGGCCATGATGGTCCAGCGGATTCAGTCGATCTTTGAACTTGGCCAGAAGGATAAAACGATCTCGGGCGTGACCAACCCGGCATCCGAGGCCCGCGCCGCTCTGGCATTGCTCGAGGGCGCGCATCTCACCGCCCGGGCGGAGGAAAACATCAAAACTTTTGATGAAGCCATAGGTATTTTGAAGTCCCGTTGTTGACCCAACGTTCCACCTGAGCGATCGCCAAGGCCGTCGGCGGAATGCTAGGTAATGAGTGTCTGCCGATACACCAGAAATCTATGAGTGGAAGACCACACCGGAAGAGTGACAGTGAGTCTGGCTTGGCCGCAATTTCTTCCTCTCTGTCTGAAGTGGGGTCCACATTTTGATGCCGTCATGAATTTCGGCCTTCAGCAATTCGAGAACCGCATCATGTTCAGCGGTAGATGGCAGGTGGGTCATTCGGGGCCGGGTTCCGGGCTCGCCGACAGTTCGTTCAGCAAAGCTTGGGCATGTGAAGCGAGAAAGGCATCTTCGCGCGCGCAAAGTGGCCGGCTTTGCCGCCGAGCATAGAGAAGAGAAAACAGTCATGATTGACGCGACATCAGTTCCTCCACTCTCACCCTTCTAAAGTTGGGCCGCAGTATGGGGTGTGGATCAGAACACCCATCACCACGCCTGAAAGGTTCTGAGCAATTGGATTTCCATGCCACCTTTTCTAAATTCGGAAACTGGAAAATCAAAACCCTGCGTTGGCAACCCAACTCTCAAGGTCAACCCCGGAGAACAGCCGAGTAGTGGTTTCGATGTTGTTGCCCCCTTCAGGTATCGAATTCTAGATGGAAATGGCCGGGGAACCCGGCGATACCTGGTTGGATCTGTCCGGCAGCGCCGGGCGCACGGCGCAGGTTTTTTTGGATCAGAAGCGGTTTCAAGATGGCAGGGATGACCGCCTGATTGATGGTATCACCAAAGCAGCGGTGCATGCCGTAACCCCAGATGATGTAATCCTTCCATGGGCGGTCAGTGCGGAACTCGTTGGGGGCTGGTATGTCAAGGCGGTCAAAACAGGCTGATGCGTTCGCGGCGAAAACGATCTGGCCTTTGCGGATTTTGGCGCGACGCAGGGTAGACGGTGCGATCTCGGTATCGTGCAAGGCTCGGCGGTAGATCACTGGGTTGAACGGATTGAAGCGTAGTGCCTCCCAAATGTGTTGGGCAAGAAGCGCGTCGTCGTCAGCGCGTGCGGCGCGTCGGGCTGAGACGAGCACTTCGGGTCGGTTAAGTAGCTCATCGAGTGCGAGACAGCTGGCCTTTGAGATGGTGGGAATGGCACCGATCAAAAGGCCGAGTAGGTTGTTGCGGATGCCCAGATCGCTCATCCCCGGCGTATCCGAGGATTGTAGCGCAAGGCAACGATTGAGGATGTCCGGAGTTTCGGTAGGGTTGGCCTTGCGTTCCGCGATATGTGCATCAAGGTAGGCACGCAGGAGATCGGCTTGTGCCAGCGCACGAGCTTCACCCGCAGCGTCAGCTCCAAGGTCCTGGAACAGGTACCAGAACAGGTTGGATGTCCATTCCTGCATTTGCGCGGGCTTTGCACCGCAGCCAAAATAGGTTTCAGTCATGTCCCAAGGCACTTCGAGCGTGAGGGATGGGACGATGTCGATCTTGCCCTTGCATTGTGCGATGATACGGTTGGCAAGATCTGCGGCGCGGGGTTGCACGATCTCAGCCACATCGCTCATCCGCGCGGCAAGGCGCATGGCGGACGTGTCGCGGGTATAGTCCCAGCCCGGCTGCATCCCGAGAAAGAAGTTTTCGCCTTCGGTCAGTTTACGCATGCGCGAACCGTAAACGACTTCAAAATCTTCGTTGCGGTTCAGCACATCAAGACAATCGGCGCGGCGGGTGACAATAGCAGTGCCGGTGTTTTCGTAGCATTTCATCAGCACGCGGTTGAACGTAAGATTAGGCCAGAAGGCGCGCAATACGGCAAAGACGCGGCGCTGGGACGCTGGCTTTTGTAGGTAAACGCCGATTCCGCCGGACATAAGCGATCCAAGGCAGCCCGGCAGTAGGCAGGCGAAGGAAAGAAGCCCCTCGCCCCACAAGACGAGGCGTTGAAGGATGCTGAGGAAGATGTTGGCAATGGCGGTAATCATGCACTGATGCTCCGATCAGGTGGGATCAACAATGCCCATGGCCATCATTCGCAGCGCGGTCATGGAAGGCACAAAGAAATAGTCACCTCCGCGGCATTCCACGAAGGTTTTGAGCTTACTCATAACATAAGGCGGTTTGTTGGAACTCGGGTCGGACGGAATCGTGTGGCGTGTGTGGTGGTCGTGATTTCCAAGAAGTGGACAAGTGTTGTTGCCCTGATGGAAATCGAGCCCGTATTGAATCCACTGTTGCTGTATGAACTCGAACTGCCGGAACAAGCTGGCCCCCATGATGATCATGATCACGCCTTGTTCGGTATCATCGTCCTTATGTTCAAAATTATGTGGCCCATAAGGCAGACCGCGCCGCAGAATGCGGCGGCGTTTGTTGAGAGCGCTGGTGGCTTCGGGGTTTTCGAAAGGTTTGCCCGTGGTTTCGTCAATGCCGCCCTTGTTCAGCGGGTCGAGATAGTCGCGGGTGTTCATGCGGCGCATATGGGCACCGCCTGGGCATTTGAAGCCCGTCATGTCATCGCCGTAGCGGAAATCCCGTGCCTCTGGAGACGCAATATAGGCGAGGTTTTTCTTGTAACCTTCGATCGGGTCGACACCCTCACCCCGGAAGCCCATCTTTTCGCCAAAGGCGACCCATTCGTCATAGGTGGGCACCTTCGAGAGCGGTACGCCATCGGACCACCGCCCGCACATTTTGGCGCGTAGGGTTTCCTTGGCTTCTTCGATGGGAACGTTCATCACCTTGGCATATTGTTCGGCCTCCTCGGCGACGACGGCATCGAAAGAACCGACATTTTCGTGCAATTTTCGAAAGGCGAAGAACGTGCCATTTCGCATGAATTCAGGAGGTGTGGCGGTGGGGGCAAGTTCCTGGCTTTCGTCTGGATGGCCAAGGATAAACTCTCCGGTGGCCAATGGTTCCCAGCCATTTCCCATCAACTTACCGCGCCCGATGACGGCAGATTTTTCGTCCTCGGCGCGCAGTTGGCCTTCGAAGACCGGATTGCCAATACCGTCGGTGAAACCAAAATGTTCCTTTGGGGTGGGAAGGATCGCGCCACCGATCTCTTCAAAGACGGCTGAGGCATCCTGATAAGGCTGGTCGCCCTCGGCACCGACACCGGTCAGGTGAGTTACGCCGCATTTTTTGGCGGCCTTGAGCAACCAATCTGTGCGCTCTTCCAGCTCAGGATGTGGGGTTGCAAGGTCGGTTTTGCTTTTGCTCTGCACATTCAGAGTGACCAGCACATGTACGTCGTCATCGCCAAAACCCAAAGTGCCAGGGGCGCGGCTTTTCTGCCAGATCGGGTCCCAGTGCTTTAACCAACTTTGGTCTTTGGCATCTTCGACCTTGGTCTGGTCGCGGTCACCAAGAATAAACGCCCGCTGGCGCATGCCCTCGATGAATTCGGCTGGCATTGCCTGCAGTGTGCGCACGGGCAATTGCAGGGCAAGCATTCCGGGAAAGGTAAGGGCGATATTTGTGGTGCAGGTCGGCTTTAGGTTTTTTTCATTCCAGCGGACAGCGGTTGTGACCTTTTGGCGAACTTCTTCAAGGAATGCGCGCCCGGCCGCGGGGTTGGGGAAATGAAAAAATACATAGCGGGCAAAGGGGAAGGAATGGCGGCCATAGGCGCGGATGACGTTCCCCTGAATGTCATTGAGATTAAGATTGCGTGTCATGTCGTGCTCATGTCTTTAAGAATTCACATTGCCGGGGTGGGTCGAGGAAATGACGCCTGGTTTTTGCGTTTTGACTCTGGTGTTCAGAGGTTCGTGCTCTGACATGAAGTCGCCAAAAGCCGCGTACAGATCTGTATCGGACTTGGCCTGGTTTTCGACAAAGAAGTCAGCGAATTTCTGTTGTAAATAGAGCGCCTTCAGAACTGAAGGTAGATCGTCATACTTGGCCGGGGCTAAGGGTTTTTCACCGTTTTGGATGGCGTAGCGAATGAAGATCACTGCAAGAACAAGTCCAAGCAGAATCGCGAAGAGACCAGTGGCAAGGCTGGAAAGACCCAAGAATGGCACGGTTGCGATACCGAAGAGCCAGAGCACTAGCGAGAACAGACCGATCGCCAGCGGGGCAACCGCGCCGATGATCAGTTGCGTAAGTGGCAGATTGTGGAATTCTGGCAGCTCCAGGTAGTAATCATGGAACGGCATCGTAGTTTCGACATGGCATTTGTCGAGGTAATCCCCGAACTGCTCTGCCGAATTGACGTGTTCGAAGCCGTAGCAGTTAGAGTACACCGCACGAAGCTCTTCTTCCATTGTTCTCCAGAGCTCGCCTGCATATGAAGCGCGCACTTCGCGTTGTTGTTCGGCGCTCAGAGTGGTGGGTAGCCGATCGCCATCTTTCAAAACCGCGTCCACATCCGCGCAGAATACCAAATAGGGCGTTTTCAGTTCATCCACATGCTGGGGAATGATCGGGGGAGGGCTACGCCTAAGGCGGGCGACCAACGTATTTTGCGTGTTGCGTCCGTTATAGACCACATCGCTAAGCACAAACATACGCGCCAAGTGGTTGCGGGTGTTACGGGCAAAGGGGCTGTTGAATTTGGTATGTTCGGTGGCCGGTGACTGATGAGCTGTGGGCAATTCGGCAAGCGCGATGCGAGCGCGTTGCTCGAAAGAGGTTTGAGGATCGTCCTTTGGGGCACCGGGTTTGATCGGGGCAAGCGTGGTCAGGAAAATATGGCCGGAATCGAGGTCGGGCATCAGCGATCTCCCTGTGGCTTTGGAGCGGCTTTGGCTGAAGCGCGTAGGGTGTCAAAGCCGGATTGTGCCTTGTTGACGAATTTCTCACGATTAACGTCCGCACGTTCGGTATCGAGGCTCGCGACGGGTCCGAAGCCAGGATCACCAAGGCCCTTTTGCATAACATAAGCGGCGTCGCGGTAGGCATCGGCGAATTCTTCGGGGGAAGATCTTCCATGTTTTTCAGTAAGGTCGCGCAGTTGGTCATAGATCAGCAGGCTGGTCTTGATGTCACGTTGGGCAGAGCCGGGCGTGGCGTTGTAGTAATAGTCGGTATCGATCTGGTTGTAGGTGATGTAGTTCTTGAACGGCGTAATCGGGATCGACTTGGGGTACTTGATCGAGGAAAACCAGAACAGGTCAAGACCTGACGGGATACCGTCGGAAAAGGCATCGATATACTGGTCCCATGTTCCGTTGAAGTTTGAGCAGAAAAGCACATAGTCGTCTTCTACCTGCTCTTTACCTTGGCCGAGATCGGGCCAGTCCTTGGGTTTGATGATTACCCAGCGGGCGAAGTGAATAAGTGACAGCCCTAGCAGTCCAAGCAAATTTGATGGAACTCCGCGTGCCGCCATGAACAGCAAGCGGTTGATCCCGGTTATTCTTGGATTGCTGGGCGTGACCACATTCATTGCATAGGCTTTACCGGCAATATTCGACATGGCGATCCCTTTCGTTAGCAAATTGATTTTAAAAATTGCGCATGCATAGCGATCCTAATTGAACGTTATCACTGCTGTAGAATGAGTCGAGGAATAATGGCGGTAGCTGAAGATGCTAGGTTCAGGACTCATAACGCGTAAATAACAACTGCTGCGTGGACGATTGCTTAAGGATGTGTCGCAAACTTTGGGCCTGGATTAACGAGCATATAGATTTCGATCTTTGGTGTCCGCGTATTGTTCTCCAACAGGTTTCAGCATGATTTCCTTGAAAGGCTGTCATTTTCCAAAGGATGCAGTTTTGTGCGCCGTTTACTTCTACCTGCGGCACACGGTTTCTTATCGTGACTTGAAAGAGATCATGGCGCATGGACGAAACCAATATTCGTGTGCGCGGGAAGTGGATGTATCTCTATCGAGCGGTCGACGAAGTGGAAAACACTCTTGATTTCACGCTGTCTGAGCGGCGAAATCGTCCAGAAGCCACCAGGTTCTTTGCCAAAGCACTGTCGTCAAACGGAATCCCAAACAAAATCGTTATAGACAAGAGTGGTGCAAATGCAGCCGGCAGTCGAGAAGTGAACAGAATCCTGAAGCGGTTCGGATGCTCTGCCAAAGTACAAGCGATCAGGTCCAAATATCTAAACAAAATGATCGAGTAGGATCACAGTTTCATCAAACGACACGTGCGGCACATGTGCGGGTTCAAGCCGTTCAGATCCGCCTCGGCTACTCTGGACGGCATTGAGGTCGCCAACACGATCCGCAAGCAGCAATTTCCCAGCACTACCACGTCGGGCTTTCTGCAATTTGTCGAGATCGCAGGATAGTCGTGTCCGGCAGGTCGCTGGCACGGGCCGTTCTAAAAGTTTGCGACACATCCATGCTCCTGACCCTAGATAGGATCTGTTGCAAACTTTTTGTCATTGACGCTCAAGAACACAGAGAGTGAATAGCGGCCGGTGTAATTCAGCCGAAAGCCAGCTCATGATCTCCTTTAAAGGCGCTCAATATCCCAAGGATGTGATCCTCTTTGCTGTGTTCTTCTACCTTCGATACGGCGTGTCATATCGGGATCTGGAAGAAATCATGTCCGAGCGCGGCGTTGCGGTAGATCACACGACGCTGAACCGTTGGGTGACGAAATACGCTAGTGCAATTGCCGATGTTGCGCGCAGACGAAAGGGACTGTGCGACCGTTCTTGGAGAATGGAGGAGACTTACATCAAGGTAATAGGCAACTGGGTCTATCTCTATCGAGCCGTCGACAAGCACGGCAAGACGCTTGATTTCATGCTTTCCCCGCGACGAAACAAACCGGCTGCGACAAAGTTCTTCTCCAGGATGCTGGAGATCAACGGTCTTCCGAGGAAGATTGTCATCGACAATAGCGGAGCTAGCACGGCCGGCATCAAAGCCATAAACAAGATGCTGAAAGGCTTTGGTTGTCCGATCCCAATCGAAATGGTCAGGCGGAAGTATCTGAATAACATCGTGGAACAGGACCATCGCTTCATCAAGAGACGCACTCGGCCGATGTTAGGGTTCAAAGCCTTCGCTTCAGCGGCGGCTACACTGGACGGGATCGAAGTGGCACACATGATCCGCAAAGGCCAAATCAAGCCCGGAATCTGCCCGTTTCGTCAATTTGCAGAACTGGCGGCATAAGCCGCGGGTTCGGTGTCAACTCTTCGGTCAGTAAGAAACTTTGCAACAGATCCGTAGCGGTTATTCGCTGCACTCGGCATAAACGACCGCTCTGCGGACAAAGCTGCCGATTAGTCAGTTTGCCGGGATGTGTGACAACGGCCCAGAGCCGACTTTGAGCACTTCGTTGGATTTCGCAGCCGCAGCCCGCATTCCGGCCATTCGCTGCACGCGCGAAATCTAAAAAGCCCGCCGACGGGGATCGCGTAAGAGATTAGACAAATGGCCCCTGGTTGTGAATGCCGATTGCATTTGTACATTCTAAATTGGTCGTCGAGTTTGACTATCCCGAGAAATATTAAAGTACTCACAGAAGAGCTCTTTCATTTAGTCAGAACGACGAAGGAGTGCAGGCGCTGATCACTTTACATGGCGTATCACCGGCATTCCGAAACCTGTGTGGCAGTATGCTTGAGAAATAGTACGCGTCCCCTGGACCTAATACCCTGGACTGCCCATCTACCGTCACTTCAAGACGGCCCTCTATCACAACCGCACATTCCTCTCCTTCGTGCGACAGTTCAGATCGACCCGAGTCGGCACCAACCTCGTACTCTTCTATGAGCATCTGGAGTTTTCTGTCTCGGCGCTCACCTGCGACAAGTAAATAGGAGACACCGGGCGATCCTAGGTCGCGCATTCTTTCGTGCGGGTAAAAAAACGACTCCTCGTTTTGCAACTCAAAACTGAAGAAGAAGCCCAAATTGACGTCTACCGAGGCAAGGATCTTCTTTAGCAACGCCACAGATGGTTGAGTCGAACCGCTTTCGATTTGAGAAATCGTCCCGCTACCCACTCCCGCGCGTTTGGCCATTTCACGTTGACTGAGGCCTTTGGTCGTCCGAATCAACTTTAGACGACGGGCTGTTTCGAGATCTGATGACAAAACCGTTACTCTAGTGCTTTCTTGCTTTGGATCGAAAGCATTCTAGGGGTGCAATGATTTTTTTCAATAACTTGCAGATTAAAATAAAACTGGATGTGCTGAAGGTCTGAACTCTGCAAGGATTTGTCATCAAATGAAAATCTGTTTCACGAGGAATGAACGTGCTCGATCAACCCAACGCAATGTCATCGTTTTGGATGCCGTTTTCGGCCAATCGTGATTTCCTTCGCGAGCCCCGAATGATCCAAGCAGCCGAGGGGATGTACTACACCAGTTCTGATGGTCGGAAGGTCATGGATGGCACCGCCGGACTGTGGTGCGTCAATGCGGGTCACCGTGATCCGCTGATCGTTGAAGCCGTGCAAAAACAGGTGCACAAGCTGGATTACGCACCAAACTTCCAGTTCTCCCACCCTCAGGCATTTGAGTTGTCGGCCAAGCTGACCGCGATGATGCCTGAGGGAATGAACCACGCATTCTTCACTAACTCTGGCTCCGAGTCCGTCGATACGGCACTAAAGATCGCGCTTCACTACCATCGAATGCGCGGCGATGGGGCGCGTACGCGTTTGATCGGGCGCGAGCGTGGTTACCATGGCACAGGGTTTGGTGGCATCTCGGTTGGCGGTATCGTGAAGAACCGCATGCATTTCGGCACGCTTCTGACCGGCGTTGATCACCTGCGCCATACGCATGATCCAGAGAAAAATGCCTTTTCCCGCGGTTGCCCGGAACACGGCGCGGAACTGGCGGATGATCTGGAACGATTGGTCGCGCTTCATGATGCCTCGACCATTGCGGCTGTGATCGTTGAGCCGATGGCCGGGTCCACCGGTGTTCTCCTGCCGCCGAAAGGATACCTAAAACGACTGCGTGAGATCTGCGACCGCCATGGCATTCTGCTGATCTTCGACGAAGTTATCACTGCATTCGGTCGCTTGGGGGCAGCGACGGCGTCAGTGTATTTTGATGTAAAGCCAGACATCATCACAACCGCCAAAGGCCTGACCAACGGTGTCATCCCGATGGGTGCGGTCATTGTATCCGACAAGATCTATGACTCGGCGATGGAAAACGCCGATGCGCCGATTGAGCTGTTCCACGGTTATACCTATTCTGCCAATCCGGTGTCTTGTGCTGCCGCGCTGGCAACGCTGGAGAGTTACAGGGAGAACGATCTGTTCCGCCGCGCTGCATTGCTGTCGCAGCCCTGGGAGGATCAGCTTCACAGCCTCAAAGGTCTGCCGAACGTCATCGATATCCGCAGTCTGGGATTGGTAGGCGCGGTCGAGCTTGCACCACGAGATGGCGCGCCTGGGGCGCGGGGTTATGATGCAATGAAACGAGCCTGGGACGCCGGAATAATGATCCGTGTCACAGGTGACATCATCGCCTTGTCTCCACCTCTGATCATCTCGGAACCTGAAATAACGACACTTTGTCAAACACTTGGAGAGGTATTGGCGGATCTGCCATAACCCCTGACTTCTAAACCCAAAAAGGACTGACATCATGAAAGATGCATCCCCGATCGCGTTGATCGGCCACTACATTAATGGCCAAATCACTGTTCCTTCCGGCGAAAATACGCAGCCGGTTTTCAATCCCGCAACCGGTGCGCAAACCGGAGAGGTGTCACTGGCGAACGTCCAGACTGTCGACGACGCAGTGGCCGCTGCCAAAGCCGCGTTCCCGAAGTGGTCAAACACACCGCCAATCCGCCGCGCCCGCCTTATGAACAACTTTCTGGCCCTGGTACGCGAGCATAAGGACGATCTGGCGCGCGCCATCACGGTTGAGCATGGCAAGGTGTTCACCGACGCCCAAGGCGAAGTTGAGCGCGGTATTGATATTATCGAGTTTGCCTGCGGCATTCCACAACTCCTCAAGGGCGATTACACGGAGCAGGTCTCCACTGGCATGGACAACTGGACAACCCGTCAGGCTTTGGGCGTTGTCGCCGGGATCACTCCCTTCAACTTCCCGGTCATGGTGCCGATGTGGATGTTCCCGATCGCCATCGCCGCAGGCAATACCTTTATCCTGAAGCCGTCGCCGACCGACCCGTCCGCTGCGCTGCTGTACGCGGATCTGATGCAGAAGGCCGGTTTCCCCGATGGCGTATTCAACGTCGTACAAGGTGACAAGGTCGCCGTGGACGCGTTGTTGGAGAATGACGACGTAAAGGCTGTGTCCTTTGTCGGTTCGACCCCGATTGCGAATTACATCTACGAGGTTGGTGCGCGGCATGGCAAACGCGTTCAGGCTCTGGGTGGCGCGAAGAACCACATGCTGGTGATGCCCGATGCCGACATGAACAAGGCCGCGGACGCATTGATCGGCGCAGCCTTTGGCTCGGCAGGCGAACGCTGCATGGCAATCTCGGTTGCTCTGCTGGTTGGTGATGCTGCCGATAAACTCATGCCGGTCCTGAAAGAGCGCGCCGAAACTCTGAAGATCAAGAATGGCCTTGAACTGGACGCCGAGATGGGCCCGATTGTCACCGCCGCTGCGCGTGATCGGATTAAAGGCTACATCGACTCTGGCGTCGATGAAGGCGCTGACCTGTTGGTCGACGGTCGAGACTACACCGTCGCAGGGCACGAGGCAGGCTATTTCCTGGGCGGCACCCTGTTCGACAACGTCACCCCCGACATGAAGATCTACAAGGAAGAGATCTTTGGCCCGGTTTTGTCCTGCGTCCGCGTCTCGAACTTCGCCGAAGGTCTGCAACTGATCAACGACCACGAGTTTGGTAACGGCGTATCACTGTTCACCCGTGACGGCAACGTAGCTCGTGAATTTGGTAAACAGGTTCAGGTCGGCATGGTCGGCGTCAACGTTCCGATCCCGGTTCCAATGGCTTGGCACGGTTTTGGCGGCTGGAAGAAAAGCCTGTTCGGCGACATGCACGCCTATGGCGAAGAAGGCGTTCGTTTCTACACCAAGCAGAAATCCATCATGCAGCGCTGGCCCGAAAGCATCTCGGAAGGTGCCGAGTTTGTCATGCCAACGGCAAAATGATCATCCGATCCAAGGAGTGAAGAACATGTTCATTGGTGTTCCCAAGGAAATCAAGAACCATGAATATCGGGTCGGCCTGACCCCCGAGAGCGTCGCGGAACTGGTTTCTCATGGTCATAACGTCATCGTGGAAACCAATGCCGGCACTGGCATCGGGGCTGATGATGATGCCTATCGTGCCGCTGGCGCAGAGATTGCCGAAACCGCAGCCGATATCTTTGCCAATGCAGAGATGATCGTGAAGGTTAAGGAACCTCAGGCCGTGGAACGCGCCATGCTGCGCGAAGGTCAGATCCTTTACACGTATCTGCATCTGGCCCCCGACCCGGAACAGACTAAAGATTTGGTCGACTCGGGCGCTGTCTGCATCGCTTATGAGACCGTCACCGATGATAATGGCGGTCTTCCCTTGTTGAAACCGATGAGCCAGGTCGCCGGTCGCATGTCGATCCAGGCGGGTGCCAGCGCGTTGGAGAAAGCAAAGGGCGGTCTGGGCGTATTGCTGGGCGGTGTGCCCGGCGTGAAGCCCGGCAAGGTTGTGGTCATCGGTGGAGGCGTCGTTGGTTTCAACGCGGCTCAAATGGCTGTTGGATTGCACGCGGACGTGACCATTCTGGACCGCAATCCGGCAGTGCTTGAGAAGCTGGAGAACCATTTCGAAGCGTCCGCCAAGGTTGTCTATTCGACCAAAGCCGCGCTGGAGGAAGAAGTCACCAATGCCGATCTGGTTGTCGGTGCTGTTCTGATCCCAGGTGCTGCTGCGCCCAAGCTGGTCACACGCGAACTGATCTCAAAAATGAAACCCGGTGCGGTCGTCGTGGACGTGGCGATTGACCAGGGCGGTTGCTTTGAAACGTCCAAAGCCACCACTCACGCCGAGCCCACATATATTGTCGACGATGTTGTTCATTATTGCGTCGCCAATATGCCGGGCGCAGTCGCCCGAACGTCAACCTATGCACTGAACAACGTCACGCTGCCGCACGCTCTGGCTATAGCCAATAATGGATGGAAGCAGGCGCTCGCAGACAATCGTCACCTGATGAACGGCCTGAACGTGGCCGACGGGAAGGTGACGTACAAGGCTGTGGCCGATGACCTTGGATACGAGTTCGTCGCCCCGGAAATTTGCTGATTTGAAGCAAAGAAATGTCCCGCCGCGCGTAATGCGGCGGGACACCCACCACTGAGGAGGAAACCTTAATGATTACGAAAATTAACCGCCGCGCCCTCGGCGCGATGGGTGGCGCTGTATTGCTTGCTGCAACCACACTCTCAACAGCAGCCGCAGCGGAAGACATGACACTGCGCTTTGCCGGCGTGTTCCCGATTGACCATCAGGGCACGAAAATGATGGAGCAGGTCGCAGCGGATGTCGCTGCAGCAGACGTCGGCCTGAAGATCGAAGTATTCCCGGCAAACCAACTGGGTTCTGGTGAAGCTCTGTTCGAAGATGTTGCACGCGGCAACATCGATCTGGCTTCAGCGTTTATCTATGCCGATACCGATCCACGCCTGGAATTCCTGTCAATGCCATTCCTGCTGGGCGGCTGGGATGACATGGAAAGCACGCTTCTCAACATGGATTCCGAGTTCAACACCATCCTACAGGAAATCACGGACGAATATGGTGTGCGCGTTATGGCGCAGAATCCGGAAGGGTTCATCGGCATCGTTTCGTCGCAAGAGCCCGAGAACTGGAATACCTTTGACGACAAGGGCATGAACATTCGCGTCTGGTCGTCCAGCGTCGTGAAATCAATGGTTGAAGAACTAGGGTATCAAGCGACTACCATGGCATGGGGCGACATCTTCCCCGCACTTCAGGCCGGCATTGTCGACGGAGCAATCTGCTGCACGAAGACCGCGACTTACTCGATCTTCGCCAAGTCGGATGTTGGCACCCACTTTGTCGAATACAATTCGATCTCAGAGCTGACAACTTTCTACGCGTCGCAGCGGACACTCGACAAGTTGACCGACGAACAGCGGGCCGCGCTGCAAGCCGCGATGACCAAGGCGTCCGAAGACTTCTTTGCCTACAACCGTGAGAATGACGAAGTATTCGGTCAGAAATTGCTCGACAAAGGCTACACCATCCTGCGCCTGAGCGACGAAGAACAAGCTGCGATGGCCGCTCATGTCCAGGAAACGGTCTGGCCCGCGATGGCACAAAACGTCGGTCAGGACATCATCGACCGCCTGCTGGCAGCCAAAGAACAGCAATAAACACTGAGAAAGGGCCAGCTAATCAGTTGGCCCTTTTTGCGTCTCTAGCTCAACAAAGGGAGGGAGAAAGATGTCTAGCACTGAAGCTGAGCGTCCGTTGGTCGTCGAAAGTGCAGAAAAGAAGAGCTCGCAAAAAATCACTGACGAGTTGCCAGTCATTATTGGGTATCCGCTGAAAGCAGTGGCTTTTGTCATGAGGCAGATCGTTATGTTTGCCGGTTTCCTTATGGCTTTCACATTTGGGGCAGTTGTTGTCATCCGGTATGGATTTGGCGGTGATCTGTTTGCCTACGAAGAGTGGCTTTTGGGAATCAGCATCATCGGCTTTTTTGCAGGTGCTGTTCTGGCCTCTGCCCGCAACCTGCACATCAACGCGGATATTCTTGGCATCGTGATCCAAAATCCTCGGTTGGTTTGGTGGCGCGGCTTTGTCGTCCTGACCGTTGAGGTGCTGGTGATCCTATTCCTCATGTACGCCTGTTATGTCTCGCTGCTTGATGACTTCTCATTCCCCCGGCTGCGCGCAACCCCGGTGCTGCGCATTCCGTTTGTGACCTGGCGGATTGCGATCATGATTGCCTTTGGCCTCATGGCGACGTTCACGGCGGCATATCTGTACGTGCATATCCGCAAGGGGCTCGGGCTTCCCTTGAGATCAGAAATGCAAAAAGGAGAAACCCAATGATCATCGGAGGAAGTCTCCTAATCGTCTGCTTTATGCTGCTGTTGGGCGTCAGCGTTTATGTAGCATTCGGATCGGTTTTGATTTTCATCGCCCTTGTTGGAGATCAATCCATCACCGGCTACTTGCCCACCGGCTCTACAGGTATCCGCTCACTTGTACTTCTGGCGATCCCACTCTTCATGATCGCCGGAGGCATCATGGAGAAAGGTAAAATCGCGGCCCCTCTTGTCTCTCTGGCTGAAATGTTCATTGGCCATATCAAAGGAGGTTTGAGCGCGGCTGGAGTTCTGGCCTGCGGTGTGTTCGGCTCCATTTCCGGTAGCGCCAATGCAACGCTGACCTGTATCGGCGGCATCATGATGCCCCACCTTAAAAAGGCCAACTATCCGGGTGGGCAATCGGCGGCTTTGATCGTAGCGGCCAGCCCCTTAGGTCTGTTGATCCCACCGAGTTCGTCGCACATCCTTTATGGCTGGGTCGCACAGCAGCATGTACTAAAGTGCTTCTTGTCCACGGTCATTCCGGCGATCATCCTGATCACGCTATTGATAATCGTTAATCAGTTCATGCTGCGGAAGTATGACGACATCAACCTGACGGAACGTCCTAAGCCGTTCCTGCCGACATTCGGAGTTCAGGCGCGCCTGGCCGGACCTGCGCTTATGATGCCGTTGATCATCCTTGGCGGTATCTATGGCGGTATCATGACACCGACCGAAGCCGCCGGTATCGCAGTGGTCTACTCGATCCCAATCGCGATCTACTTCTATCGTGGCCTGACCTGGAAAACTCTGGCCCAGACGATCCAGAATTCCGGTGTTACGATTGGTGTGGTCATGGTCATGATCTTCATGGTTCTGATCGTGTCGGACAACCTGATCTCGCAGGGTGCACCTCAGTTGGCCAAAGATCTGGTCTATTCCGTTTCGGACAATCCGGTCGTCATCCTTCTGATGATCAACGTCGTGATGATCCTGATCGGGATGCTGATGGACGATATCTCGGGTTTGCTGCTGGCGACACCGATCTTGCTGCCCATCGCGCAGAGCACTGGAATGGATCCGATCCATTTCGCGGCCGTAATTGGTGTGAACCTGGGTATGGCGAACATCACTCCACCAACTGCGCCGCTACTTTATCTCGGTGCTCAGGTCTTTGATGAACCGGTTTCGCGCATGTTGTGGCCGACTTTGATCTTCATTGTCTTTGCATGGCTTCCGACGCTGATGCTGACGACTTTTGTCCCAGAGTTGGCCCTGTTCCTGCCTGATCTCCTGCTCAGCCGGTAGTGGCAAGAAAGCGCAAAAGCCCGAGACGAAATAGCACGCACCCCAACCTTACGGCTGGGGTGTCTGAGCGCCCTCCTAAAGATGAAGTGGGAGAGGCCAGTTCGCAGAAGAAAACTGAAAACCTAAATACGGAGGTTTAAAATGTACAAAAATATTCTAGTCGCGCTGTCTCTGGAGCATGGCATCAGTGAACACGCGCTTGCGGCGGCACATGCCCTTGTATCCGAAGGTGGAAAAATCACTGCCGCGCATATCCATAAGCCCCCAAATAGACAGATAATGTACTATATGGATGAAGGGATCGCAGAAAAATCTCTCCAAAAAGCAAAGGCGCGCTTGGCCGAGCGCCTAACAAGTGAGACCGACGTGTCGTCTATCTTGCTCGAGAGCCAATCGGCAGGTCGCGCAATCACCGAATACGCCAACAAACATGGCATCGACTGTATCGTCCTCGCTTCACATAAACCTGGGATGAAAGAGTTCTTTTTGGGTTCCACGGCTGCTCTCGTTGTTCGCCATGCTCAGTGTTCGGTGCATGTACTCCGTCTGTGACGCTGGTACCCGCAACATGTTAGCAACTTTGCCCTGTGAAATCTGCGGTGATAAGCACGTCTCATGGCAATCTAGGTCTAATTTTGGCGTACCAAAAGAGTTTCATTTTGCGGCATTTGGGAGGTAGGACTCGCAGCCGACCTCGGCGGCAACGCGCCATCCTGTGATACCCTCTTTCGTCAACGTCGGGTTGTCGTTGTGGGCGGGAATGGCGGAAAGGAGGATCAGTTATGGAAACACCAAATTTACCTGCCATTCGCGCGCTTCGCCCTGCTTGGAACAAGGGACGCATCGTCGGTCAAAAACGGCCGTTAAAACCCAAACACGTCTGGGCAATTCGAGTAAGATTGGAGCTCGCAGAGAACCATCGCGACCTCGCTCTCTTCAATATGGCCATCGACAGCAAGTTGCGCGGCTGCGACTTGGTTAAGATGAAAGTCGTTGACATCATGGCCTCTGGTCAGATCAAGGAGCGGGCTTCCGTGCTGCAAAGTAAAACTCAGAAACCCGTCCGCTTCGAAATTTCTGAAGGAACTCGGGCCTCTGTCGAGAAGTGGATGGAAGACGAGCTCATGGTTGGGTCCGAATACCTTTGGCCAGGGCGTTTCCATGAGCGTTTGCACATTTCAACGCGCCAGTATGCCCGGATCGTGCGTGATTGGGTCACGTCTATAGGTTTGGAAGCAAGCGCTTATGGCACACATTCAATGCGTCGAACCAAGGTCACCCAAATTTACAAGAAGACGGGCAATCTGCGCGCGGTGCAGCTCTTACTCGGACATACTAAGATGGACAGCACCGTTCGGTATCTCGGTGTTGAGCTTGAGGACGCACTTGCCATAGCGGAGGCCATTGAAATCTGAATACTACGGGCCGCTTTCGTTGGCGGCCCATATCAGTCGTTCAAGAACCCTGTGGCGAACGGCCGGTTTGGCCCGAAATATTCGATCTTGTATTCTTTCGGCATTGCCCGCAGTCACAGAAACCAACCCACAAAAAAGCTATCCACAACAGCAGTCCCCTAACTGGATAGGCGGACACGGAACGGTAGCGTAAGAGCAAAAGACACAGCAATCGCCTTCTAAAGGCTTCAAAACTGACTTGCATGATTTGCATTCATAAAACCACTGGCACGAGTCAGTTGGCATTTTCTCGGTTTCAACATGCCCACACCGAGGGCAGGTCAAAGTGCTATCCAGCACCACAGTTTGTTTTGTCATTGTCTCACATCTGCATGATTAGATAATCGTTGATTTGAGCCTCATTGAACACGATGACCCATGCCAGTGCGGTGATCGCCGTGCTTCCGACAAGCCACCATTTCAGGTTTGCCAACGTCCCGTTTCGATGCGCTACGAACCACGAAACCGCGATCAGCGCTGTTGAGATGGCGAGAACATAGTAGCTTGCTGCCGCTATTTTTCCGAATATCGCCAACCAACTGCCACCCAAGCCGAGCAACATCATGGCCATTGGAAGAACACAGCATGTCGCAACTCCCAGAGCGGAAACCGATCCCAGGTAGCTGAGGGTCAAGTACTTCTTCATCTTTCGCTCCCTGGGTACTCGATTTGAATGTGTTGAGGCACCGGCATTCAGAGCGTATAACTCCTGTAGTAACTACAGGATCAAGCGGAGGCACTTCACATGATTGCGATAGGTGAGGCTTCTCGGCAAAGCGGGGTTGGAATAGAAACTATCCGCTACTACGAACGCGAAGGTATCGTACCAAGACCCGCACGAGCTCTGAACAATCGTCGCCTCTATTCAGCAAACGATGTGGGTAGACTTCGGTCTTTGAAGAAATGCCGCGACCTGGGGTTTCCTCTATCTGACGCAAAGGCGCTTTTGGAGCTGTCAGAAGGGAGTACCGAAGACTGCCGATCAGTGAAAGAACTGGCCGAGGCACACATTGCCAGCGTTCGAAGCAAGATTGATGAGCTCAGACGTTTGGAGCGCGCCTTGAGTGAGCTTACGGCCAATTGTGATAGCGGAAACGTTCAATGCCCGATGCTGCAAAGACTTAGAACGATGGATGATATCTGACTCTGGCCGCTGGGCGGAATCAAAGAGTCTGAGATTTAGCCAGATCGCGTCAGACCAAGGTCTGTGGTGCGGTAACAGATTGTAGTTCATAGTCGATTTCACGATGAGAGTGAAAGTAGCTGACCTGACGATTGGCAATTGGTCGTTGTCGCGAGTGTTTCTTGCGGCCAGCATCGTTGTGATGGGCACTGCTACTGCAATCGTCGGGGTGTGGGTGTCAAATCGAATCCAGAACGCAGTCGTGCAAAACTCCGCTAACACTGCGGCTCTATATATGGAAAGCGTAGTATCCCCGCTCAGCCAGGAATTGGCACATGGCGATCGCCTTTCAGAGCAAGCGAGCCTGGCGCTGGACGAGATTTTTATGACCCAACCAATGCGTGACCGCATCGTTTCCTACAAATTCTGGAAGCAAGGCGGTGTGATTGCGCATGCCTCGGATACAGACATCATTGGAAACAGTTTCAATCCAACAGATGACTTAAGGCGGGCGTGGAGCGGTGATATCTCCGGCTCTTTCGAAGAGCTTGATCATGCCGAAAGCGCCGCAGAGGCGGCATTGGGAATACCATTACTTGAAGTTTACAGCCCCATCCGCGAACTCTGGTCCGGCGAAATCATCGCAGTTGCTGAGTTCTACGAAAGAGCTGATCAGCTTGAGTTAGACTTAGCCCAGGCCAGGCGAACAAGTTGGTTGGTCGTCGGTTCCGCATTTCTGGCATGTACGATTGTTCTGTATTCCATCGTTGCAATTGGCGACAAAACAATTCGACGACAGGGGGCTCTTCTTAAACAGCGCCTGACAGAAAGTGAGAGGATGGCTGAGCAGAATGCGCTGCTGCGGTCGCGTGTGGTCGAGGCGTCAGAAAGATATGCCACGCAAACAGATCGGTTCCTCAAGAATCTTGGAGCTGAGCTACATGATGGCCCTGCGCAATACCTGTCGCTCGCCGCCCTTAGACTGGAGGCGGCGTTTTCCAAAGGGTCCGAAAGACCTAAAGAGGCAGAGGAAATTCAGCAATCCCTGCAAAAATCTCTTGCTGAAATTCGTGCAATATCGCGAGGGCTGTCCGCGCCAGATATCGACAGCCTGTCATTCGCCGATGTTGTGAAGAGAGCAGTGGAGGATCACGCCGAACACAGCCCGTTGCGACCGGAGATTTCGTTCTTGGGTAGCCAGGCCCCAGAGTTGTCATTGTCCGACAAGCTGTGCATTTTTCGGTTCCTTCAGGAAACGCTTTCCAATGCCGCGAGGTATGCCCCAGATTCCAACTGCACTGTTACTTCTGAGGTGCAAACCGACCGCATAATTATAAAGGTCAAAGACGACGGGCCTGGATTTAGAAAGTCAGAAGGATCCGCATTGCGTGACGATGGAGGCCAGGGGCTTATGGGCTTGCGAGATCGAGTCGAGAGCATTGGCGGCAAGTTTGAAGTCGTATCGAGACCGGGCGAAGGCACCACCATTGCTATGACACTCTTTCCCAGAAAGTTAGGCACATCATGACTACATCCGTCGTAATAGCTGATGATCACCCGATATTCAGGGATGGTTTGCGACGCACACTAGATGAAGCTGATGGTTTCAAAGTTTTGGCTGCCGGTTCCAATGCTGAAGAGGCAGTGTCGCTGGTCGGCACGCATCAGCCGGACATAGCTATTCTTGACCTCTCGATGCCCGGTGGCGGGATAAGCGCGACACGTAAAATTGCGGCAATGGAAAATCCACCCGTCATTGCAATCTTGACGGTCTCAGAGAACAGCAGCGATGTCGCGGACGCCTTGGAGGCGGGCGCTATTGGGTACATTGTGAAGGGAGTAACCGCGAGCGAACTAACCGCTTCCTTACGCAGCATCGCCGCAGGTGAAGGGTTCGTTTCTCCGGGCTTGGCCTCGCGGGTATTGCTGCAAATCAATGCTGACACCGGCATGTCTATTAACAGCAGCATTCTCGATGACCTTACGCATCGTGAGGAAGAAATACTTCGACGCGTGGCCAAAGGACTGAGCAATCGTGAAATCGCTGACGAGTTAGACCTTCAGGAAAAGACCGTGAAGCACTACATGACGGCAATCCTGTCCAAGCTTCATGCGCGAAATCGGGTAGAGGCTGCAATCATCGCCCATGATGTATGGAACAAAGCAGAATAACTTCTTTTTCTTTCAAGACGATGGCGGCCCTCACCAAGAGAAGCCGCCAACGAATCTTCGACTGGAGTTGCTGTTCAGTTAGCAACCGCCTGTAGCCTCCGGCGATCAGATGCCGTTGCGTTTCTCTCAACAACAGTCCGGTTGTACGGGTCTTTCAACTCGTAGCGCCCGAACTCGATCTCTTCCTTCCAACCATTGGCATAGTTAACTTCGATGTTGTTGCCTTGGATTTCCACTTTCGTGGGCCGACTTCCGGCAGTGCCGCCTTGCCCAGAGGAACGCACGCTGTCGATTGAGATACCATTCGCTAGAGACCGAAGCCTAGAGACGTCAGCGCCAGTCGCGGGGCGCTCCTCAACGGTTCGGTTCTGAGCATTCTTTCTCTCATACCGACCGTTTTCGATCTCTTCCTTGGTTCCGTCGGCGTAACGCACTTCAATGCCGTTAGCGCTTGTTTCGACCTTCGTTATCCCCGCCGAACCCGACGGTTTGCCCCCTGCTTGAGACCGATCCTTCTTTCCGCTAGCTTCATTGGAACGTTTGGAGTCATCATCGTCATCATCATCGTCATCATCATCGTCGTCGCGACCACTTTTTCCTGACCCCGAATTGTCATCACGGTCATCATCTCTGTCGTCGTCGCGATCATCATCTCTATCGTCATCACGATCATCATCCCGGTCATCGTCTCGGCCGCTGCTACCGGACCCTGAGTTGTCGTCTCGGTCATCATCTCTGTCGTCGCGACCATCCCCGTCGCTTCCCCTGCCGCTCTTGGCAAAGGCATATGACGGTTCAAAGTGTAGGCGACCATCGGCATCAAACGCTGGCACATAAGGCGTCGCCGCAATCAACGAAGCCAACGCCGCTGTACTAAGAAGTTGACCCAGCTTTCTTTGAATTTTCATTTTCGCCTCCAATTCTGAGCATCACGTTTCGTGACGTTGGAGACAGGTTACTTCTGGTTCGGCTGTCCCACATCGGGCTTAAGTCTGACGAATTTCAAGCCGAACGTCTTAATCAGATCAGTCAAGCCGATAGTGTTTTTGTAGAGCCAAATGACCAGTTTAGTGGGATCTAACTCCGTCACCCTTCAATTCGTCATCAGGTTCGAGATGAATGACAAAGACCGAACCCGGGTACAAACGCTCCAATTCTTCCTCGATGTCGTTGCATATATCGTGTGCCGCGCTGACTGGCATCGTGCCGTCCACAACAAGATGAAACTCCACGAAGATGACATTTGCGGACCTGCGCCCTTTGAGGTCGTGGTACTCTAAGGCTGCGCCGAGATTTGCTTCGATTGCATTAGAAACGGTCTGCAAGTCATGATCCGAAAGGGTCGCATCCATGAGGCCATCGACGGACGCCCGAATAACTTTCCAGCCCTCCCACAAGATGTTCAGCGCAACAAGAATTGCCAAGATTGGGTCGAGGATCAACCAGCCGGTGGCAAGCGCCAGTATCAGACCTGCGATGACACCAACTGAAGTCATGACATCTGTAAAAATGTGCCGGGAGCTTGCCTCCAATGCAGGCGAACCCTCGCGCCTGCCGATTTTGAGCAATAGGCAGGCCCATGCGCCATTCACGCCCGTTGCAACGACGTTGACGACGATTCCAAGAAGCGGCGCATCCTCAAGATGCGGGTTTGGGAGTGCCAATACAGCTTCTCTGATGATCAAGAACGCCGCCAGCACAATCAGTACGCCCTCGACGACAGCGGAAAGATACTCGGCCTTTTTGTGACCAAAGGGGTGGTTTTCATCAGGGGGTTTATTGGCAACCCGAACCGCAAAGTATGCCAGCAACGCCGCAACGACATTCACGGTAGATTCCATTGCGTCCGACAACAACGCGACCGAGCCTGTCAGCCACCAAGCGAGAAGTTTCAGAGCCAGTACGGCAATGGATATCGGAATGGACCAAAGAGCGATTTTTTGTGTCATTTGGCCACGACCCTCAGTCAATCATGAACAGAAACTCGGTTGTTTGGTGAGCTCCGACGTTCAAAACCTAAAACAGGTGTTTGATGAAAAGGGAATAGGCCTTACGGCTTCCTACCGGCGACAGCATCAGATCCCCGCGGCATGGCGCCAAACGACTGTTACTCAGATGGAAGCCGCGTCGACGAAACGGGAACAGCTTTGAGATACGCGGCAATCGCCAAACGATCCTCATCCGTGAGGCGTGATGTGTTCTCGATGACCTCCACCATCTCGCCACCTGCGCTGTCATAGTCCGGCGTGAAGCCGGATTTCAAGTACTCGGCGATGTCAGCCTCGGACCAATCAAGCTGGTCTGAGGTAAGGCCGGGGATGCGACCTTTCCCGTTTGGATTTGGTGCACCTGTCAGCCAAAGGTCTCGTTTCAGACCACCTAAGCCATTTCGCGGCGTGTGGCATTCGGCGCAGTGACCCAACGCCTCCACCAGATACCGGCCTTGCCTTTGTTGGTTGGTCAGATCACCTTGGACTACCCAACCTGGCGACATGAACAAAAGCTTCCATCCCCCCAGTCCGCGTCGAATGTTGAAGGGAAAGTGAACCTCATGCGGAACGCTTGCAGTTGTGGCTGGTGGCAGAGTGCTGAGGAATGCTTGAAGCGAAACGATGTCATCCGCTGACATGTTGGTGTAAGATGTGTAGGGAAACGCTGGAAAATAGTGCTGCCCTTCGGCTCCGGTCCCATGGATCAAGGCGTTGGCCAGATCAAGGGCAGACCAGAACCCAATACCAACTTCTGGGTGACTGGAAATGTTGGGGGCGATGAACGTGCCAAACTCCGTCTCAAACCGGCGACCACCAGAGAGCATGAGCTTTTCTTCACCAACCGCGTCCGGCGCTGAATGACAGGATGCGCATCCTGCGGCGTGGAAAACGATTTCACCTCTGGCGAGATCTGGGTTCAAACCGTCAAGTTGAGATCGATCCATTCTTTGTGGTCGGGTCAGCACCAAACCGGCCAACCCAACCAAAAGTGCAACGAAAGCAGTGAAAAGGAAAAACCGTTTCACAACTATCTGCCAATTAGTCTTTCGGTGCTCTGTACGCTTTGTGACATGCCGAACAGCTTCCGCCCAGATTGCCCATCGCAGCTTTCAGGGCATCAACATCTTGTCCGGCCGCAGCCTGCATCGCAACAGCTGCGTCTGCCATGGCTTGCCCTTTCGCACCAACGTCAGGGAAGTTTTCCCAGATTGCCGGCAGCGCTCGGGTGGACGGATCGGACACATTGTCAGATCCCTGGGGCCACATCGCGGATTGGTCGATCTGCGTTAGCACAACAAGGTTGTTTGCAGCCCGTGTTGCGGCCTTGGCGTCATAATCCACCTCGCCTTTGGCCATGCCGCCAAGCGTACCAAGATTGAAGGCATAGAGCTGCATGATTGAGGTTCGAGCTTTCACAGCCGGGTTTTCACTTTCGTGGGCGATGGCTGTGCCAATTGCGGTCAATGACAAAAGACCCGCTGCGAAGATTGAGAACTGCTTCATCATGATGTGTCTCCCTGTTCAATGCTCCGAATGTTAGCTTGAACGAATTTTCTTGTAATTGTTTGTTATTGGTCGTCTCTTGTTAATTTATGAACAACGAAAACTGGGACGACATTCGATACGCGCTGGCGGTAAGCAAATACGGCTCACTTAATGCAGCCGCAACGGTCATGGGCGTCACGCACGCCACAGTCTTGCGCAGAGTGGCCGCTTTCGAAGAGCGCAATGGCTGCCGGATTTTTCAAAAAAACCCGTCAGGATATTCCGTTCTGCCCGAAGCTAGTGCGATCTTTTCTGCAATGGAAAGCGTCGAAGACGCAGTGCTGTCGGTGGAGCGAGCGGTTGTCGGGGCAAACCGGTCTCCTATAGGTCACGTGCGAATTACGTCTACCGATAGTCTTTGTCAGATTGTTCTCCCTAGAATACTCAACGAAATCTCACGCCTTTACCCAGGTTTGAACCTGACTCTGCTAAGCCAGAACAGCCACCATGATCTTTCCCGACTGACAGCAGACATTGCTGTGCGCCCTTCGATAAAGCTCGGGGAAGGGCTGATCGGGGAGCGTGCAGGAACGCTGTCCTTCGGTGTCTTTGACGATGGTAGCCCCAATCGCAGGTGGATGAGGCTAGACGGGGCGTTGAGTCGTTCACTTCCTGCCAAATGGCTGGCGCAGAATGTAAGCGCCGACGAAATGACCAATGGAGCAGACAGTTTTCTGGTGCTACAGCAGATGGCGGCCTCGGGAGCTGGTAAAACCTTTCTGCCGTCATTTTTTGGCGACGTGGATACCCGCCTTAAACGGTCACAGGACGTGAATCCTAAGATCGAGGTTCCGCTGTGGGTCGCAACGTTAGAAGAAATCTCGAAAACTCCAAGGTTTGCTGTAGTTCAGAAGGCACTAGTCGAACGCATATCGGAAGCGCTAGCTAAGTGATTTTGGGCAACTGAGACTTTCGAGTTCCTAAATTTTTGACTTTCCAAGTTTGCAAAGCCCAGTCGGAAACGTTCGCATTAGGCTACTCCAATCAACTATGATTGCTACGGAGAACGGCAAAACTGAGCCCAAACTGCACACGAGAAGAATCTAAGGCGATCCGGCTTGAATTGATCGATTCACAAGTTTCTAATCTTCGGGAATTTGGGAGATTTGCGAGAATGAGTATCCTCCGCAGTTTTGCCGCGTCACGGGGCGCAACAGTCTTTCAACCAGGTCAAGCATGTCCAGGCTTCATCATTCTGTCAGAGGGATCAATTCGTGTAACGCTTACAGGCCCGAGCGGACGCGAAGTGGTCCTTTATCGTGTCACGCCGGGCGATGTATGCCTCCAGACTTTGTCATGCCTGATAAAGGACGAGGCCTACGGCGCCGAAGGTGTTGCAGAGACCGACCTGACCGGGCAACTCGTGCTAGCGCACGAGTTTCGAAAAAAGCTCGCCGAGGACGCTGAGTTCCGAGATATGATTATGTTGTCCGTTTCCTCGCGGTTTTCGGAGTACCAGCAGTTGATTGAAGATGTGGCGCTTACGAACTTCGATGCGCGGCTCGCCAAGGCGTTGATAAGGCTTGCCTCTTCAGACAGCAGGGTGAAGGCAACCCACTCCGAACTCGCAAGCGAAACAGCCTCAGGTCGCGCCTACGTTACTCGCAGATTGGCGGCGTTCGCAAAGAAAGGCTGGGTAAAGCAGCATGAGGACGGCATCGCCATACTTGATCGCAAGGAACTGGAACATGTTGCCGCAAGTTAACGGTGACTCTGTCACCGTCTGTCGACGACGCAAAAGGTTAGAATTGGGCATCAATCAACCAAGGAGGATTTAATGATGTCCAGAAATGAAGGAACACTTGATCGCTCACTGCGTATCATTCTCGGCCTTGTGCTGCTGTCTTTGATCTTTGTCGGTCCTCAGACGATGTGGGGGCTTATTGGCATCATCCCACTCATCACAGGTCTATTTGGCGTTTGCCCGATCTACTCCGCTCTAGGGATCAAAACGTGCAGCGTGAAAACGAACTAATGGAAGCTGCATATCTCGGTATTGGGGGCGATGTCACGCCCTCATAGATTCTCAAGTTGAAGCCCAGTTCACCTTGGCGTTGTCGATCCCAACTGGACTGAGGGCGATCTCAGAATCTTGCGAACCTCGTAAGTCCGCTTCGTCCCGCGAAGCCACATTCGCAGGGTCTTGTTTTGAATGTCCGCTTCGGGCTGCGAACAGTCATAGGCGCGGGAAGCAGCGAAGGTCGAATGCGAGCCCAAAGTGCCGGATGCTGCGGTTCGCACAAATGTCCGAAACGCGCTTTGAAGCGGCTATTAAACTTTGCTTTGTAGTCTTTCCAGTAATGGATGCTGACGATTGTGTCGTATTTTCACTTGATTACAGAGACGCGTGTGTAGCTTGTGTTCATTGATTGTTGTGCTGGTGCAAACTTCAGCTAGGCTGACCAGCGTCGCTCGTTGACGCTCATCCACTACCGCTCCTTAATCGTCGGCGTGGCCTGCGTCGCCATCAATTGCCATTGGGTGTCGGCGGCTGAGGCAAAGCTTGCTCGATCAATGCCGAAGTCCGGATCATCCTTGTTGCAAATAGTGGGCTGTTGTTCACCTAGGGCAGCGGTTCGTCGCGCAGCGCGAAATTCGGCACCAAGTCCGAGGCACACCCAGCGTTAACTGCAGTGTCAGGTTGATCGAAGAAAGCGCCAGCTACATCTCTTGCACATTGCGAGAACAAGGTTGCACCGTGTCCTGTATTCGGGAAGCGCACGAACTGTGATCCGACCAGATTGTCGGCGGCCTGTTCCGACCAGGACGTCGCGGTCTGGATGTCGTTCGTTCCGGTGAAAACCATGGCAGGAAGGGACCCATCGCCGGTGACCGGTGCATGGAAGTCCTCTCCAAGGGTGCCAGTCGGAAACCCGTCACAGGCACCGAGCTCGTAGGCCATCGTGCGCGCCTCCCGCACTGTCAGCCCCGGGATGCGATAGCTTTCGATGCGCTCGCGGACGCGTTCCGCGCTGTTGAAGGGGACAGAGTCATTGCAGGTGAACATGCGCAGTGCGAAGGCCAGTTCGTGGAGCTGCTCGCTGAAGCGGTCCAGATTCCGCAGTCGGCGAAAGATCTCGGAAATGTCGTCCGGCGTCATTTGCCCCACGAGCGATGTCAGGATCTCTGCATCGATCCCGGAGAAGTGTCGGCCCACGAACTGCCCGAGTTCGACGGGCGTTGCGGGGCGCAGGGGCAACGAGACGCGGTCTGCTGCATAGGTGTCATCGAGTGTTGTGCTGTACGGAACATCCTCGAGCTCGCTGAGTGTACGCAGGAACACCGCCGCCAGTGACTCGTCGGCCTCGCTTGCCATGTCCTGGGCCTGCCGGGCCAGAGTCTCGGCGCTTTGCCGGAGTGCATCGCTTTGAGATACAAGTGCGTTGGCCCGATTGAGCATCAGGCGCGCCGGAATACTTGACACGTCTAGTTGAAATGCTGGCGGGGAAGCAGTTTCCGCTTCTGCATAACGCATGAGGGAAAGGGCTTCGAAGAGCGCAGGGTCGCCTTGCGCTAGGTCGTGGATCATGCGCGGCAGGTACCGAACCCGCCACTCACCACCCGCTTGGTTGGCCGACGAAAGGATCAACTGTTCCAGGCTCGCTGCTGTGACCGGTAATCCGCTCTCGGTGGTCAATGGCTGTGCGGAAAGGGCCGTGAATACTCCGTTGAGCGTTTCAACGAGATCGGGATAAGCCTCGGCGCAGGTTGGATCGGAAAGACACATCCCGTAGATGCCGAGGAACGCTTCCTCATTGGTTTCGGGAAGTCGCTCGCGCCAGGCCACATCTGTCGGCAGCACAGAGTCGAGGAGGATCGCGCGCAGACCCGGCGGGTTCTGCCGCAGAACCTCCAGCCCAAGACGTGTGCCGTAGGAATGACCGTAGAGGTTGAAACTGTCGAACCCCAGCGCCTCGGCCACGTGGACGACATCGCGGGCATTGGTGACCGTGTTGTACTGCGACAGGTCCACGCCTTGTTCATTAAGGTGAGCCGCGCACAGGGGGATAAGGTACTCGCCAGCCGCGGCGCCCGGGTTCATCCCCGATGCTTCGGCAATTTCTCCGGCGGCGGCGAAGGCCGCATCGCTGTTGGCTGCGAAAACCTCGTTGCACTCGATCTCCCCCGGGGAGAAGCCCGATCCGCGCTGATCGAAGACAACGATATCGCGTCGGGCGCGCAAGGTTGCCAGTCGTTCCGCGAGCGTGTTCGTCAAACTGGCCAGTTCACCGCCGCCGGGTCCACCATGCAGGTAGATGATCGGATCGGCTGCGGGTGACAGGCTGGTCGACCGCAAAACTCCGTACATCAACTCGATCTGACTGCCGTCCGGGTTATCATAGTCGGCGGGCACGCGAACGATGCCGCAATCGAAGGTTTCGCCTTCAATCTCGGTCACAGTCTGGGTGATGACGTCCGGGCAGGGAACGGGCTCTGGGCGCACCGACGACGTTTGCGCGTTGGCCGCGCCATGGCAGCAGACCTCAGCCATCAGAGCGATAAGTGTAATCGTCGCCCCACGGCGAAACGAACCGCTACAAAGTACAACCAAACTATTGGTTGAATGACCACTCCATTTAAGGATGCCTTGCGAGATGTTTACAAGTTGAAACAAGTAACTCTTATTCCTGCGTTATACGCTAAGCGGTTGGTGGCTTTGCGCAGCCTAGACTGGTCACCTCATTGACTCCCCTAATTTGCAGTAAAGCAATTTCGCAGTTTTTTTTCGCTACTGTTCACTCCCAAGGAAGCTCTCGGGCAATGCCTTTTCGCAAATGAAGGAGCCGGATCCCCGTGCGCCCTCAACCTTTATGGGAGCTTCCCGAGCGTTCACCACCATGAAGACGCCCTCCATGCCATACACGGCCTGGCCACTGGTAAGGTCGGCTTGATAACGCAGCCGAAGCACATTTGTGGTGACGGCCGCGCGAACGGTCGCGTGAGCCATGCAGACACCGTCGACGCAAGCCCAGACATCTTCACTCGTGAAATCTTCCTCGCTCAGGAACAGGGCTACGTTTGCCGCGTCGTCAGCGTCCCGCACCGCGAGGCGCATGGGCTCGACACGAGTGGCGCTATTGTCATCCTCGGTCCATGCAATAGCACCGGTGCAGGTCGTGAAGGGGCCTCCGAGTGCGTCTTCTATCAACTCGTTGCCCGATGCAGTCGTCGCCAGAGTTGTCGCCGCGAAGAGTGCGCCGATACGCAGGGGGGAAAACAATGATTTCATTTCGTACTCACTCTCTCAGATTCTAAAGAACCTTGGCGCAATTATCTTCGCCGCCAACGACCTCGCCAGGTGCGTCAGTGTCAAAGATCGCTGCCGCATTCGCCGCAGTTTGCGTCAGGCTCTGATCGATTTCTTGGCGCGTCAGTGGCCCCTTGTCTTCGGTTGCC
The DNA here is from genome assembly GCF_013034545.1 of Ruegeria sp. HKCCA5763. Classification (NCBI taxonomy): domain Bacteria; kingdom Pseudomonadati; phylum Pseudomonadota; class Alphaproteobacteria; order Rhodobacterales; family Roseobacteraceae; genus Ruegeria; species Ruegeria sp. HKCCA5763. Next base: position 27,657 of record NZ_WQGF01000004.1, on the reverse strand, counting down.
TGTACTGTCATGCAGATGCCCGCCGATGCCCCTCTCGCGATACCGATCCCGGCCGCCGTGCCGCCGATCAGCGATCCATCGAAAATCGCGCCACCGATAAAGCCGATGATCAAGCCAACAATTCCAATAATCACCTTACCCAAATCTTCTCTCCCTGCTAGAACGCGACGGCTTTCAGGGCCAAACCAAGTTAAGGATGAACACGGCCGCACCTATTCCGAAGAACAGCGGCCAACTCCATCTTGGGCCACCCTCCTTGTGCGGCACGTAGAGACCAGCTTTGTGCATGCCGATCATCACGACAAATATGAGAACTCCCGTTAAGAGCGCATGTGCAAGATCAAAGTGCATCTGACCCTCCCTTGTCTGGTTTTGTTTTTTGAGCTTTGTCGCTTCTAAAGTAGCGACAAAGCAATGTCAGGATAAGAATATTGAGCAGCGGCACAAAGGCCGCCAGCGACGGCAACAAAACGTCCGGAACGCCATCTGACCACAGGAGCCATGGCAAACCTAACGGCAACAAGAAGATGCCTGAAAGCGGATCCTGCTCCTGACCGAAGAGTCCGAAGGTTCCGATCAGAAGCAACGCCAAGGCCACGAGGTACAATACCCCGACGATCCGAATGACCCAATTGCATAGCCCGGCCATCTATTCGTCAGTTCGCAAACTGAGAGAACGCCGTGAAAATGCCGTTGTCTTCCTCCCGGCACCCCCAGCTTTCACCATCGACCATCATGCCGACGAAAACACGATTATCCGGTCCGGCTGTGATCACCTCACGGATTGAAATAGTTGCATATGGTCGTCCGACCCTGATCTGTCGAGTGCACTCTTCAACCATGCCCGATGGTGCCACGATATCTTCGTTGCTCTGCGATATCTCAACGCATCCTGTTATGGACATGGCTATCGCAGACGCAACGAAGGCTCGCTTCGTCAGTTGCACGCAGGATAGTTGGCGCGATCCGCTTCCGTCACATCTACCGGGCACTCAGTGTTCCGATTTGCTTCCGAGATATCTGCTTCGGTTGTGAAGGACTGCTCTTCGGCGCATCCCGCCAAGGCAATGAGGACGAGAGAAGTGGCTAGGATTTTGTTCATGGGTTTTCCTTTCAGGATTTTGGGAACGGTGTTTGCCGGCTGAGTGACTCAGCAATCTCCGGCTGGAAGCATGGTCACATCGGAGTAGCGACCATCGGATGTGGTGATGCGAGCACAAGCGCCTGTGCTGCGATTGAACCAAAAGGCCGTGAGGCCATCTGTTCTGATCAACTCATAACCGAGATTCTGAATGCCCATCTCAGCTTGACCGGCGCGCGCGCCTTCGAAGGCCGTCAGATCCGATGAGCTTCCGACGGACGGTTGCCCGGTGGCAGGGCTGGAGGTGTCCGCGCATCCTGACAACGCCACGAGAGCGGCAGCGCCAAGCAGCTGTTTTGAGTACGAAGTCATTCTATCCCCTTCTTTTGTATATCAGATTTGTCGGCTAAGTCTTTTGGCAGAGAACCCCAGGTTTCAGAGGCAAGGTGAAGCGTCCGTCCTAGCAGGAAGCAGACCCGGTTCGCGACCGCCTTTCCGCTTGCAATTCAACGAGCGATTCTTGAATAGAGCTTTCTGTTTTGGCTGCATCGCTTGCTGTTGCATTGGTAGCGTCGTTCCACGCTGCAAGTGCGGTATTGGCCTCTGCTGTCCGCTGAGCGTCCCGGAGGAAAACCACGCGCTGCAATTGCGAAACATTGGAAGCCAGACCTCCTGAGGCCTCCGCCTCTTCCAACGCTTGTAGCGCACCAGGGAGGTTACAGGAAATTGCAAGCTCATTTGCGCGCTTCACCGCATCGCTATTGCCCATGCTGAGTTGTAGGGCGTTGCCCGTCGTGCAAGCGGAAAGCGCGATGGCCGCGGCGGAAACAGAAAGCAATCTGAGCGACGGCCAAAGGCCAATGCCTTTCTTTCGCATGTTTTGGCTCATTCAATTCCAAAGATCACATTGAAGGACTGAGCGCCGTTCGATGTATTGTAAACTTGGACGACATGATCTCCCGATTGCCACAACTGGCCCCGGTACTCCTGATCGGCGCTCATCTCGTCTAGCAAGACGGAGCCATCAGGATTGTAGATGACGTAGGTCATTCCTGGCCCATTCGCTGCGAGCCGGAAATAGAAAAACTGACCGTCGCGCGCGCCTAGAACATAGCGTCGGCTTTCCTGCGGTAACAGTGAGCCTGTCAGTTCCGCTCCCGAGGTTCCTGAAGCGAATGAGACGCGTTCTGTACCAGAACCGGAGGCCCCGGCCATCGCGCCGCCTCCGTCATCAGCAGCCTGCGCAACGGTCAGTTCGGCCACGACCCCGTCGTTCGACACCAGACAGCGCCAGACGGTATTGCCCGCATCTTGGAACATGATCAGCGAGTTTGCTTCGGAATACTCCGAGGAGATGACGGTTCCGCTCTGGCCATCGGGACCACCGACACTGCGTATCTGGTCGATACAGCCATCTATAGCCGCTTGGCCGACATTCGCGGATGCAGGCCCACCAAGGGACAGCGCCAGAACGGCAGAGAAAGTCGTGACCAAAAGGGGCTTGTTCATTTTGTCGTCTCCTTAAACGCTGTTTTCGATACCGTTTCGGGTGCGTTGGCTCGCTGTTGTGTTGCGCCGCGTGGGGTCTTGGCGGCCTTCAGAAATGCAATATGTGCCACCATTTGCGGGATGACGAATCTTCGAAAAGCTTGCACAAGAAAGGGGAGCAGGATATCCAAAATTCGCTATGATTATCCAAAATCCGCAGTGTGCTAGTAATTTGCACGGCCCGACCGGAGACGGCGCCAACGCATTGATCGGGCTCGCACCTTCTGTGCTACGCAAGGCAGCCGACAATGCATTGCCAACTGCGGTCGGGAGCTTCAAGCTGAGTTCCTTCTACAAGGGCGATCGTTCAAATTTGACAAGGCGGCAGTTCTCAGGATCTGCTCCACTCCAACTGCATGACCCAGTCGATGGAGAGGCGGCGGTCGCGATCAGCGACATCGGCCTGATGAGCTTAGCCTACATCAGATCGACTGGGCATAACGTGGTCGTGCCAGAATACCGACGGCCCAACCTTCTTGTGTCGGTCACCGGCACTTTGTCGAGTAGTAACGGTCATATGCAGTTCAAGCGAAATAGCGAACCCTGGATCCTGTTCGGCCGCGGGAAGCGCGAGACGACTGTCATTTCTGAGCGGAACGCACCATACCAAGCCCTTGTACTGTCCATGCCGTCCAACTTCCTGGGCGACCGCCTGGACCGCGTGGAGGCGCGGGGCGGAATGATATGGGGTGACGCAAATAGTTCAGATGACTTGCATCTGGCCAAACTCACGGTTGCACTTGCAACGCAGGTCTCCGTTTCCACGGATCGGGAAATGGAAATGCACTTGGCGGATGCTTGGAAGACAGTGGTTCTTGCTCAGTTGAACCGCTGCCTCGACATGTGCTTCGGTCCGCGCAGACGCACTCACTCTACCATCGCGCGAGACCTGTCCAGTAGGCATGTCAAAAAGGCAGAGAAACTGATCTACGAACAACCCGATAAAATTGACACCCTCCGGGACATTGCGCTTCATGTTGGCGTTTCTGAACGAACATTGCAGGCCGCATTTCGCAAAGTTCGCGGGGCCACGCCGATGCAAGTGCTGGCCCAAGCTCGACTTCATCACGCTAGGCGAGCCCTAATTGACCCCGAAGGACCTGTCACAGTATCGGCTGTCTGTGCGATGTGTGGCATTGAGCATCACGGAAGGTTCAGCAGGCTCTACAGGCAGACCTTTGGCGAACTTCCTCGCACCACACTCCGATTGCGACGGAACAAATGACCGCTAGATATCTGGCTGTTTAGCTCGGGCAGTTTTCAGGAAGCGTGTTGCACGAATGAAGAGCAGAAAAACTGTCGGTTTGGTCTCTTGGTCACTTCGGCAATCGAGGTTGGTGAACAGAGTTTGTGAACCGTTGAAATGACCCTCCTTTGAAGAGTCAGCCCTCTGGACGTCGGTTTGATCGCCCTTGAAGGATCGGACCGATTGGCAAACTTATCCAATGGATTGGAAGTTTTACATATACACTCTGTTTGCGCTTCGCCCAGCAAGTCCACAAAGCAAGGTGGAGCAGACCTTTGTCATCGCCGCCCGAACGGCTGAAATGTCCGCGACTCGGACATAGCCGCATTTTTCGTCACCGTCCGCTCCTGCGCGAAACGGCCGTTCATGGTCGGAAAATTCAAATCTCGCTTGAAATGTCTGCTAACCGCACCTTATCAGTCACCTGAGCAAAAGACTCGGATGACAGGGTCGAGCCCAAACGGGGCGCTCAATTTAGCTCTCAAATTTAGCACTTGCTCGGATGGCGCGCAGTTTCCAATACAACTCTCAGTACGCGGGCAATTTCCTGTTCGGGCGCTGCATAGATGCCATGTGATTTCTTGTTTCGCCCAATGAACAAGGTAAGCCCCTCAATAGCCGCAGTAACGTGAAGTGCAAGTGCATCGCAGTCGTCTTGTGGCCAGTCGGGACGGGTGGCTCCTATCAGCCCTGCAATCACCTGTCGCTCCAGCTCGTGGATTTTGTCCATCAGCTCGGCCGCAGCATCGTCATGCAATGAACGCGCCCAGAGTTGCGGGAAAAATGCAATCTCTGGTTGGCGCAAGTCCTGAACAAGGAGCGTTACCACCCGTTCGAGCGCAGCTTGCGGTGTTGTTTCGCTCATCTGCAGACACGTCAGGATGTCGTCAGCATAGTTCGCAAGCTGATCGCGAACGAGGCTGTCGAGGAGTTCTGACTTGGTCTTATAGTGATACGTCAGGTTGCCGACGCGCATATCCAAGGCGTTCGCCAGATTCCGCATCGTGTAGTCTTCTGCTCGGGTGCCGATGAAAAGCGCAAAGGCCGCATCAAGTATCCGCCGCTTGGTGCTGTCACCACTGGAAAGCCCGCGGGGTTCCTTTGCAACCGGGCGCTGCACGACCAAATCCTGTAGCAGGTGCGTTACCCTTTCGGGAATGTAGCTTTCAATCTTCTTGTCCATCGATCCAGTTCACTTTGCGTTTTGCAGGTGAGGAACATCACCATGGGCCTGTTTCAATTCTGACAGTGGTCGTAACGCAACATTGACACAGATCACACTGCTCGCCAAGATTAGGACGATAGTCCTAATGACACATGCGTGAGTCGATGACCTATGGGAAAGGTCGTTTCACGAATACTCGGACCAAGACGGGAGCACCCAAATGAGAAGTCCACTCAAACCAATCCTTATGTCGGTGGCAGCTTGTGTCCTTTGGGGCGGCTCATCTGTGGCCCAGACCACTGAGCAACCCAATGTCGTATTGATGATGGTCGACAACCTCGGCTGGGGCGAGTTGGGCGTCTACGGCGGCGGAGAGCTAAGGGGGGCCGCGACCCCTCGGCTTGATGCGCTGGCCGCAGAGGGGATGCGACTGCTGAACTTCAATGTCGAGCCGCAATGCACACCCAGTCGCTCGGCCTTGATGACAGGTCGCCGTCCGATCCGCTCTGCGACCACGAGAGTGGTTTGGGGCGTGCCCTACGGCATGGTCGGATGGGAAGTGACCATGGCCGAGTTGTTCTCGGATGCTGGCTACGCCACGGGCATGTTCGGCAAATGGCACCTCGGTGATTTGCCCGGTCGTTTCCCGACCGATCAGGGGTTCGACGAATGGTATGGCGTTGCAAACACAACGGATGAATCTGAGTATTCGTCGCAGTTCCAGTTTGATGCCGCCGTCAGCGAGCAGCCGATGATCCAAGAGGCCAAGCGAGGTGAAATCCCTCGCGATGTCAAAGCCTACACAATTGAAACAAGACGTGAAATCGACAGTGAGTTGACGGAACGAGCCATCGATTTCATGGAGCGGTCTGTTTCCGCGGATGTACCGTTCTTCGCGTTCGTACCCTTTACACAACCGCACCTGCCTACATTGCCGAACCCTGACTTCGACGGGATCACAGGCAACGGCCATTATGCAGATGTGCTGGCCGAGATTGACTTCCGCACAGGGCAAGTCCTCGATGCAATCAGCGACCTTGGCGTTGAAGACAATACCATCGTCATCTGGCTGAGCGACAACGGGCCTGAGTACTTCCAACCTTGGCATGGTACGGCTGGACCATGGCGCGGCAACTATTTCACCGCATGGGAAGGGTCGCTGCGCGTTCCATTCCTCATGCGGTGGCCGGGTCGCATCGAAGCAGGTACTACAAGCAATGAAATTGTGCATCTGGTGGACATGCTGCCAACACTGGGCCGCGTCGCGGGCTACGATGTTCCGGATGATCGGATCATCGACGGTGTAGACCAGCTTGATTTCTTTCTGGGGGAGCAGGACACCTCGAACCGGGAAGGCTTCATAATCTACAACAACGACGACGTGTACGGCTACAAGTGGCGAAACTGGAAGCTTCATCTGATTGAGTTGGAGAACATGAACAGCGAGCCGCGTCCACTCAATGTGCCTCGAGTCTTCAACCTCATCACTGACCCGAAAGAGGAATACGAGATACAGTCCGAAGCCACATGGATTCTACCCGTAATCTTCGAGAAGATCGTGGAGTTCGAGAAGACCCTTATTGAGGAACCGCCGGTGCCGTTTGGGGTCCTAGAACCCTACGAGCCGCCGAACTGACCATAAGGGCCGTCCGTCAGTTTGTGTACTCACGCGACTGGCGGCAAAGTCCGCGAAGCAGACTTTCAAGAAGTAAACCGTGGCGACCAAACGCTTTGAGACCGGAGCCGGCTGACACAAGCCCAGCCGACGCGGGTATCAGGCGACTCAAGTGGCTTAAATGCCCTCTATCACGCGCATATCCCGCATGACACCCAGGCGCGGTAATATCGCTTGATATGTTGGGTCTTCGTAGGCACGAATTGCAGCGTCTGTGGAGTCGAACTCAATGATGATCGAACGTTCGTTCTGACCCGCCTCAAAGGTCTTAACCGGCATACCTCTTGCGATGAAACGCCCACCCAACGCTTCTATTGTTTGTTTTGCATTAGATGCATAGGCGGCCAAGTTTTCTTCGGTTGGCGGTGTCCTATAGCATACCACCAGATAACCTTTGCCCATAGTCTTTCCTCCAACTTGTATGCAAAATGAGCATTCTCAAAACGAAAAGTCAAAGGCAGCATCGTCCGCAAAGCAGAAGCAGTCCGCACGTAGGAGATTACAGACATGAAGAACCCAAAGCTCTACCTTGGTTCTCTATCTTCTCAAATTAGTTTTTTTCACCTTACCGGTGAGAATTTCGCCCTCATGTCAACTGGTAATCGGGCTAGAGTAGAGCGACGAAATAGCCTCGCATCAGGAGAGCAAAGCCGCGCGTCATGGCGAAGATACCGTCGTTGAAAAGCATTCAGGCCTTCGAAGCGGCCTGCCGGCATCTGAGTTTTAAGGATGCCGCCGATGAATTATGCGTCACGCCGACTGCCATTTCCCATCAGATCAAATCGCTGGAGGAGCAACTTGGGGTGCCCCTGTTCCACCGGCTGACTCGCGGCCTGAAACTGACCCAGGATGGGGCCAACTACGCGCCCCACATTATTGAAGCCTTCAAGAACATCGAAGTCGCCTCTCGCGCGCTGGAGGAAGACCACCTTGCGGGCACATTGACCATCTCAACAACCGGGTCCTTTGCCGCCAACTGGCTTAGCCCGCGGCTGCGAGGCTTTTATGAGAAACACCCGGAGATTTCGGTAAGGGTTCTGTCAAGCGATCAACTGGTGGAATTCAAATCCACCGATGTGGACGTGGCCATTCGGTACGGCTTTGGCGATTATCCTGACAGCAATGTGGCGTGGGTCTTGAATGATTGGGTAGCCCCTGTCTGCAGTGAGGAAAAGGCGAAGTCACTCCGCTCCCCAGAAGATCTTCTGAAGTCTCGTCTGATCGAATACCAATGGAGTGGGTTTTCCGATGCCGATCCGAGTTGGGAGCGTTGGATGGACGCGGCTGGCTTGCCGACTGGTGATGTCGAGCCCTATGTTACCTATTCCGAGGAACAAATCTGCTTGCTTACGGCAAGCGATGGTCATGGTGTGGCCCTGGTCAGCCTATTGGCCGCCGCGCGTTTTCTGGAACGCAATATGCTGGTCGCTCCCTTTGACACTGCATTGAAGAACAAGAGCTATTTTCTCGTTTGCCCGGAAACTTACGCCAATCGTGCACGCGTTCGTGTGTTCCGGGAATGGCTATTGGACCAAGCGGATGAGTTTCGCGACAGCGCTGTAGGTCAAAGGTTTTTTGAAGAATAGCGTGTTCGCGACGATCTAATCCGTCGCTTAGAATTTTGTCCTTTCTAAATTGCGGAGAAGCATGCGTTTCTGAACCCCTACACAGGAGTTCCTGGGCATGTAGAGCTTTATTCCTTCCCAACATGGACGCGGATGTACTTGCGACGGCGTCTCATAAGGAAAAGGAAATTTTTAGCGAGTAGAGATGGCTGAGGTCAGTTCACTCTATTCAGAATTCTCTTCATTTGTAACAGTGCGCCTCTGGCTTCACCTTTGAATGGTTCATTGCAAACTGACTAGGTGACGAGATGACCACGATCCTGAGAATTGACGCTAAACACCGTTGGTTCCTCACGTGAGACGAAGTCATCCAAAAAAAGACTGAAAGAGAATTGAATGATATGCCTGTTTCCATCTCTGTCTGAGAACGCGACGCTTGGAAGTGTCTATCAAGCCTTTCCAGACAAACTCTCTCCGCTTTATGCGTACGAAATCTTGGTGATGAGGGGAGAGAGACTGACCTGCTCCCCTTGGAGTCCGCGTTTCTTAGCTAGCTCTGTTCAGTGTTTGGTCCTCTCTTGACCGTTGGTGATACTCCCACGGTGTGAGCCCGTCGAGGCTCGAGTGTGGGCGGTGGTGATTGTAGTCGGCGCGCCATGCCGCAATTGTGCGGCAGGCATGGCGCAATGACGGGAACAGGTGTTCGTTGAGGCATTCCTCGCGCATCCGGCCGTTGAAGCTCTCGACCAGACCGTTTTGCATGGGTCTGCCTGGTGAGATGGTGCTCCTTCAGGATGCCAATGATCTGCTCTTCGCTAAAACGGCTTCTCTTCATCGTCTGTCTCCTCAGTTGGAGAACAGGCTAACCTTAAATCGAGGACTTTTCAGGGGAGCAGGTCAGAGAGGGTGGTTTCAATTTCGCCGACAGATTTCTCACCGCCGAGAAGCAGACACAAGATCTGCAAACGGCCGTCATGCGCCATGGCTTTCAAAAAGTCAGTCGCCTCAAGAGCGTTTTTGCTGAGATCGGGTTTCAAGTGGCGCTCGCAAAAAGAACAATAATTCTTGATATGACGATTTCTAAGAACTGTCTCGATATGGCGAAGAGTTTACCAATCACCACCTAACCGGTGAATAGGCTGCCATGAACCTATGCATTCAGAACATTTTTGTGAGCGTAGTAGCGGGTTGTTGGGTTTCAAAACAACTTGATAAGCGACCGGCTACGCGTCTGGATGTTTCTACAAGCTATGTCCGTCATCCTCACGACTATAAGCAATATGCTCACGCGCATGAAAAATCTCCTGCACGACCTCAGCGATCCTGCTCGACGCCACCTGATGCAGCGCACCGACCTGTTGATGGCTATGCGAAGGGCTCTGCTAAATCACAGAAAAGCGGCCATTCGTTCCGAGGCCTTCAAGGCAGCCGTCTCACGCAGTCTGAATGAGCCTGGTGCTTTCGCTTTCTCACGTGGATCGACTGGCGACAAAGTCCCATTTCTCGCCTACTCCACCAAATCACATTCCAGACAAAGCTCACGGCTTTCTCTTCGCGGCTGCCGGCGGTTCCCCTTGCCAACGTCGATATGCACGGGTGAATGCTGACTGGTTTGCATACCCAAGTTTTGATGCCAAGTTTGAGATTTTCTGGCCTTTTTCCCGGATCTGTTCGCTTGCCAATTGATGGCGAACTCCGTCCAGAACTTGGGAGAAAGAAGTGCCTTCTTCGGCCAGTCGACGTTGCAGGCTTCTGCGGCTTGTTCCAATTGCCGAAGCAATTCTGTCGATGCCTGGCTTGCCTTCCCGGAGACACCCTCGGAGCAGAAGGGCTAAGGAATATGAGGCCGATAATCCTTTTCGTAGCGGAACGTATTCAATGTCCAGATCGATCATCTCGTTTTCTCCGCCCTGGATCAGGAGTGGCGCGTCGGCAACTTCAGACCGAATTTCCAATCTGAGGTTTTTTGATCCCTGATCTGACACCCGGTCACCGAGCCAGCGGCGGAGGTGGTCAAATCCGTATTGGGGATGGGGGATCATCACGACCTGGCTCAAATGTGGCTCCGGTGCCGACGTAAGCCCGCAGATCATCGAAATCATGGCAGTGAAATACTGCTGAATGATGTGAAGCGTCTCATCGTCAAAGTTCAGTGCCCAGCCTTCTTCGACGATCAGGTCACCATTGGCATCCGAATATGCTCTGAACATTTCATGGGTACAGTGACTGGGCATCACCGTTTCGACCAGAGACATCACACCCCGCGGGGATCCGGCCTGTAAGCCAATAGAACTAAGCAGACCGAGCTCGTAGAATCCCCTGTCACGAACAATACGCCAAGGCAAGTCGGGCTCATGTTGCCTTGCCAGGTCACGCAGGAATTGCGCTGCGGGTCGCAGAGGAATGGGCTCCAGGGGATCGCGCTCGGAATACCATCCCAGATCGACCTTCCGAAGGCTCCGGTATGGGTCCTGTCTGTTCTCCCGCATCCAACGCAGGACCGGTGCGAGAGCTCCTGATCTTATCAATGGGACAGTCATGACCATGCAACCCTCTATTGCTTCGAAGCTCTGGTTCGCGCCAGCGGTCGATTTTGGCACGAAATGGTAAATGCATGCGCGGTGCATTGATTTGCATCAAATCCGGAGTTCCTACCAACCCTATCCTTTCTTCTATCCGAGCTACCGCTTTCAAGGGCGGCGGCTTTGAATGGAGGAAGAAGCATGAATTCCCGCCGAAATTTCAACATCTGGACGCTGCCGGTATCCACCGCTGCACTCTTGGCTGCCGGTCCGGCTCTGTCTCAGCAGAATGATTGGAAGTTTGCAGCGTCGATCTACCTGTTTGCCCCCGAAACCACTGTTGGAGCGACAACGCCACTAGGGCCGGTTGAAGGCAAGCTGAGTTTCAGCGACGCGATCAGCAATCTGGACTTTGCCTTCATGGGCGCGTTTGAGGCCAGGAACGGACGCTGGGGTTTCATCGCGGACTACATGCTGAATGATCTGTCGTTCGGGAACAGCACACCCGGCCCGGCCTTTTCGGGTCTGAACACATCGCTCAAGACTCAGATCCTGAGTGGATACGCGGCCTACCGTGTTAGCGAAACCCCGGATGTCCAGGTGGATCTTGCCGCAGGCTTTCGCTGGTTTGACACGAAGTCCACGTTCACTTTGCTGCCTGGCGGGCTTCCCGGGGGGACAACGACACTGGAGGATAACTGGGTTGACCCGGTTGTCGGTGCTCGGATCGGGTTCACAATCAGCGAACGATGGTCTGGCACTGTATTCGCCGATTACGGCGGCTTCAGCAGCACCAGCGAAACCTGGCAAGCTCTGCTGACCGCAAACTATGCGTTGAGTGACAGGTGGGATTTGCGGATCGGCTATCGCTACCTGTCGGTTGATCACGACATCAACGGCAATGATTTTTCGTTCAAGCAGTCCGGCCCGATCTTTGGGGCAACCTACCGGTTCTAAGCAGCCTTGCGAGAGCAGAAAAGATATCAAAGGAACATGAAGCAATGCACACATTTCATTCACGAATTGGGTCCCTAGCGGCGAAGGGGCTGGCTTTCGCCCTGATGGCCGGATTGCCAACTGTCTCGCTGGCGCAGTCAGAGCTTGACCGCACGATCCTGCCGATCATCCCGCCGTCGGAACCGCAATTCACGGAGCAGAATGTGCGCTTTGCGACACCGCCGCAACTGTTCGAAATCACAGCCCCAGAGGACGCACCCAATGTTTTGGTGGTTCTGGTCGATGATCTTGGCTTTGCCGGAACCAGCACCTTTGGTGGCCCGGTTTCCACGCCGACATTCGATGAACTGGCCGCCGAGGGACTGCGGTTTGTTGATTTCCACACGACCGCTGTCTGTTCCCCCACCCGGGCTGCGATCAAGAGCGGGCGCAACCATCATGTGAACAACATGGGCGGGATCATTGAGACGGGTACGACATTCCCCGGCAACACCGGGCAGATCACGGCTGATGTTGCGCCAATCGCTGAAATCCTGCGGCACAATGGCTACAGCACAGCGGCGTTCGGCAAGTGGCATGAAACAACGGCCTGGGAGGCCAGTGTTTCCGGACCGTTCGACCGATGGCCGACGCGGCAGGGCTTTGACAAGTTCTATGGCTTTCTTGGCGGTGAGACCAACCAATGGGCGCCGTTCATCTACGACGGCACCCATCCGGTCGAACTGCCCGACGATCCAGATTATCACTTCCTTGAGGACATGACAGACCAGACCGTATCCTGGATCAGATATCAGAAGGCTCTGACACCGGATCGACCATTCTTTATCTACTATGCCCCCGGTGCCACCCACGCGCCGCACCATGTGCCTCAGGACTGGACTGACCGCTGGAAGGGCAAGTTCAATCAGGGCTGGGATGTTCTGCGCGACGATATCCTGGCCCGTCAAAGCGAGAGCGGCATCATCCCCGAGGGGACCACGCTTGCCCCCAAACCGTCTGCCATTCCGGATTGGGATAGCCTCAGCGAGGACGAGAAGACCCTGTTCACCCGGCAGGTCGAGGTTTTCGCCGGGTATATCGAGATGACCGACTATGAAATCGGGCGTGTAATCGGCGCAATCGAGGATGTCGGGCAGCTCGAAAACACCCTTGTCATCCTCGTCTACGGCGACAACGGCACCAGTTCCGAAGGCGGTCGCTTCGGCATGTTCAGCGAGATGACCTACTTCAACGGAGTTCAGGAACAGGTCTCGGACATGATCAAGAAGCTGGACAAATGGGGCGGCCCGGAAACCTATCCCCATATGGCCGCTGGGTGGGCCGTTGCGTTCGACACGCCTTACAAATGGACCAAGCAGGTGGCCTCGGATCACGGCGGCACCAAGGTGGGCATGGCTGTGCACTGGCCCGCCGGGATCAAGTCCAAGGGGGAGCAGCGCGATCAGTTCCATCATGTGATCGACGTGGCCCCGACCATTCTGGAAGCCGTGGGTCTGCCTGAGCCGACGTCAGTTAACGGTGTTTCGCAGAGGCCGATGGATGGCGTCAGCATGGTCTATGCTTTTGATGATGCCCAGGCCGAGGATCGCCACACCACCCAGTATTTCGAGATGTTCGGTAACCGGGCAATCTATCACGAGGGCTGGTTTGCCCGCACCATCCACAAGGCCCCGTGGGAACATGAGCCGCGTCGGCCTCTCGATCAGGATATCTGGGAACTCTACGACACATCCCGGGACTTCAGCTTGACGAACGACCTGTCCGAGGAGCATCCGGAAAAGCTGGCCGAGCTTCAGGACATCTTCCTGATTGAGGCCGCTCGTAACAAGGTCCTGCCAATTGACGACCGCACCTTCCTGCGGATCAACGGCGAACTTGTGGGGCGTCCGGACGTTATGAAGGGCCGTACGTCTATTACCCTGGCCCAAGGCATGACTGGCATGACCGAGAACGTGTTCCTCAACATCAAGAACAAGTCCAAAACCATCACCGCCGACATTGAGGTAGCCGAAGATGGTGGCAACGGCGCCATCATCGTGCAAGGTGGCCGGTTCGGTGGCTGGGGGCTTTATGTCAAGGACGGCATGCCGGGATACGACTACAACTTCCTCGGGCTTGAGCGCTATTCGATCATATCGGACCAGCCACTTTCTCCCGGCAAACATACGCTTCGCTTCGAGTTTGCCTACGAGGGTGAAGGGCTGGGGCAAGGCGGCGTGGCGACACTCTATGTTGATGATGCCCAGGTTGCCGAAGGCCGGATCGACCGCACTCAGCCGATGGTGTTTTCGGCAGACGAAACTGCCGATGTGGGCATCGACCTTGCCACGCCCGTCATCGAGGCAATCGGGGCCGAAGCCAAATCCCGCTTCACCGGCAAGATCAGCCGAGTGTCCGTGGAAGTACACTAAACCAAAGCCTGTCGCGGCCACCTAGTGGCGGCGGTAGAGATTTTCATTTCAAACACGGGGAGATCGAAAAATGCCAAGTTGTTGTTCCACCTTACGAAAAGGGGTCGCTGCATCTGTACTTTCGTTGGGGTTGGTATCGTCTTCGGCCTTGGCCGATGAGACCGATGCCAAACAAATCCTTCAGGCGATGTCTGACTATTTGTCCGGCGAGCAATCCCTGTCATTCGATTATGACTCGATGCTCGAAATCGTGACCACCGAGGACCAGAAGCTAGGCATCACCGCCTCTGGCACCGTGACCCTGACCCGGCCCGACAAGCTTCGCGCTACCCGGCAGGGCGGGTTCTCGGACATCGAGATGGTGTTTGACGGGGAAACCTTCAGCTTGCTGGGCGATCATGCCGGGATCTACACCCAGTTCCCGGCGAAGGGATCGATTGATGAGTTGGTTGATCTGCTGCGGGAAGAATACGGAAGGCCACTTCCGGCCGCAGACCTTCTGGCAGGAGCCCCGTATGAGATCCTGATGAGCGAAGTCACCGATGTGAAGGACATGGGCGTTGGCGTTATCGGCGGGAAGGTTTGCGACCACCTGGCCTTTCGCACTCCAGAAGTCGACTGGCAGATCTGGATCGCAACAGATGGCACACCCCATCCCTGTCGCTACGTGATCACCACCCATACGCTGACCCAGGGCCCGCAATACGTCGTGGACATACGGGACTGGCGTGACGACCCCGAAATTGCCGACGAGAGCTTTGCGTTCACCGCGCCTAGTGGTGCGACCGGTGTCGAGTTTGAAGAGTATCATAAGGCTGGTGGAGAACTTCCGGATCACTACAGAACAGGAGAAAGCAAATGAAACTTCTGCGCAATACAGCAGTGCTGACCTTTGCTGCTATTTTGGCCGTCGCCTCGCTTGAACTTGGTCTGAACCTTGCGGGGGCGAGCATCGACGGCTTCGTCTCTAGGGCCGAAGCCCGCCTTGGGAGACCAGCAACCCCGGTCAGCGTGGCCGGGGCCGGTCGGCGCACAGTTCGCCGTTGTGCTGCCGGGGTCTACAACTGCTGAGTCGAGGCACAGGTTTTATCGGGCTCCGGCGCCAAGTTTGCCGTCGGCTTTCGGCTTGAATTGGAAGCGACTTTGAATGTCGATCACCAGACGTGGAAGACCGAGGGGTGAAGTGAAAGGTTCATCATGAGAAGTACCTTTATCAGAGGCCTCCTGCTGCTCTTGCCGATGGCCGTTGCCGTGATCGTCCTGGCCAAACTGTTCCAGTTCGGCCGCAGTATTGCAGAACCGGTGGCAGATCGTTTTCTTGCCCCGGGGCCGTATGCCTGGATTTTCGTGGATCTGGGCTCAACGATAGTGTTGATACTGATTTGCCTCCTTCTGGGGAAATTGGCTGGAAAAGGGCGAGAAACGCAGCGCTTCAATGTGTTTGACAATCTCCTTGCCGACTATTTTCCCCGTTACACGGTGCTGAAGTCCTTCATGCAGGGTGGGAACAGCGGGTCGCAAGAAGTTGGTCTGCCAGATCCGGTTGTCTATCGGACCGACGACGGGGCACGCATTGCTTTCGAGATTGAACGAACCGGTGATCTGGTCACGGTTTATGTACCGGACGCACCGAACATTTGGAGTGGCGAGGTGGTTTTCGCCGCAAAAGAGCGGATATTGCAGCTGGACATGTCAGCAGTCGAAGCAGCCACGTTCATGAGGCAATTAGGGCGGGGAGCACAGGCAAGATTGCCGGAGGAGCTATAGAAGTGAATACGTCGTAGCTTCTTGAGGCTCTTGATTTCGGAAATTGACTGCTGCGACCGGAATAATTTGACTGTTTTTTGGCAGGAACTGGCGATGTTTCGCCATCAGTTCAATGTCCACTTTGCGAACGTCGGTATGCGAAGAACGGGCTGGCGTCTTACTACCGATTTTGGCGGTTCGCTGGACTTTGCAAAGTCCGGTATCTGCGCATCGCTGACATTGGTGCTTTCAGCAACATCGGTTGGTTTGGGCTCGAAGCGGCCATTCTCCGCAGCTTGCATGTTTGGCAGGTCCGGCCCGAAGCAGGCATTCACAGTCAAGCTTTTCAGTTTTGCACCAAACCGTTCACTAGGACATGCGCGACGTTCAGGAAATCATGTTGTCTTTTCCAAGCAGCGTAATTTGCGTTACCAATAGACATGAATGGAGACCGCAGACTTTCCGCAGTACTCTCGGCAGATGTAGTAAACTACTCAGGCCAGATTAAGGCAGATGAAAATAGGACTCTCAGCGAACTTCGTGTTCTACGTCGAGAGTTATTTGATCCTTTGGTTAGCGATCATCGAGGTAATGTCGTTAAGAGGATGGGTGATGGATGGATAGTCGAGTTTAACTCGGTATCTGATGCAGTACGATGCGCCCTTGATCTTCAAAGCCAGGTGTCGACTCAGTCCTCATTGAAACTACGAGTGGGTGTGCATCTTGGAGATGTCGTATTCGACGAAGATGACATTTTCGGCGATGGCATCAATCTATCTGCACGTCTACAAGAGGCTTCCAACGAAGGGGCTGTGTTAATTTCAGATGTCGTCCATCGCAGCCTTGACGAGCGCCTCGCTGAGCAATTTTATCGCGCTGGAGAGCGACAGTTTAAGAACGCGCCGTCACCAATAGAAGTTTTCCAATGGTCGCCGCCAGGTTCTGCCCCACCGCGAGTAACTCCGGCTAGCCATACAAAGTCTCTGCTAATCGGCGTCTTACCTTTCGATAATCTTTCTTCTGACCCGGATCAGGAGTTTTTTGCAGATGGAATTACCGAAGAGATCATCACCACTTTATCAAAACTCCCGAATTTACTAGTCGTCGCGCGTAACTCTACATTCGTCTACAAAGGTCGCTCCGTTGACGTGAAACAGGTCGGTCTGGAGCAGGGTGTCGATCTTGTTCTTGAGGGAAGTGTCCGTCAAAGCGGTAACCGGGTGAGGATCACAGCACAGCTAATCGATGCAAAGTCCGGCATGCATATTTGGGCAGACCGCTATGATCGCCTCATTGAAGATGTATTCGAAGTTCAGGATGAAATCGCACTTAGGATTGCAACCGAGCTTCAAGTCGAACTGTTGGCGGGAGAAATGGCTCGTTTCAGAGGATCCGGCACAAATAACCTAGGCGCGTGGACCGCTCAACTAAAGGCCGTTGAGGCTTCGCGCAGAATTACCAGGGAAGCTCAGGCCGACGCTCGCCGATTTGCACAACAGGCAATTGCACTCGACCCGGGTTACTCGGCTCCGTATTGTACTTTGGGATTCATTTGCACTGTCGAAGCACGACATGGATTTGTTGCTGACCGGCGTGCCGCGCTAGCGGAGGCTCGTGACTGCGCTCAGCGGGCTCTGGAAATAGACAGCTACAACCCAGAGGCTCACGCTATTGCGGGTTTTGCGGATGCAATCGATGGCAAGCTGGTTTCGGCTATCGAGAAGTTCAACGAGGCACTAGCGCTGAATCCAAACCACGCTGACGTGGCTGCCAGACTGTCAATCACCCTAGCTTTCAATGGCCAGGCAAATGAAGCGATCCAAGTCGCACAACAAGCCATTACCCTGAACCCTCACTATCCAGGTTGGTATGCAGGCGTTCTGGGTTTAGCCCTTCGACTCGACGGTCAATACGAGGAAGCCAAGAAAGCATTCACCGAATATGGTCAAAGGGTTGAAGGCTTTGGTCACCTCGACCTCGTAATCGTCCATGTAGAGACGGAGAACCTTGAGGCCGCTCGCGATGAAGCACGGAATGTGATGAAATACCGCCCTCAGTTTTCCATATCGGACTGGGCGAATACTCAACTTTTCTCTGACAGAAAAAGGCTGGAGAAAGACTGTGCGTCATTGCGACTAGCCGGTTTGCCTGAATAGGAGCAAGGTTTCGCTGTAGCAGGATGGTTTGTGATGCAAACCAATCTCACACGTTTCCGATTTGGGTTCGTGATGGCCGTGCGCTTCTAGGCGCCTTGGCGGTAGGCCGCAGTCCAAACCCGGATACTCACAAATGGGCCCAGCAATTTCCCAGTAGCAGACGAAAGCTGCCCTTCGCGGTTAAGCAACCAAGTTGATAATTTTGGCCGATTATCCGTAGGAACTTGAAGCTTAATTTATTTGATCAAGCGGGCTTTATTAGTGTTTCCAGATATGCCCGAGTGTCGGCATCCCACGAGCTGGGGTCCTCTCCATGAGCGACCACCGCGTGGAGCTCCATGAGTTTCCATACTTCATCTTTGGTCGCTGCGATCACTTTCCCTGGGCAGGCCTCCATGCCCTCGCAATCCTTGCAGGCATATGAATAAGCAGCGTTCATCGCTTTCTCCTCTGTTCGCTCGGAAAGTTATCTAGAATTCAGGAAACGCCGGCAGCCCGTCGTCGAGTTTTATCCATGGCTGCTGATGTGACACGAAGATGTGGGCCATGGGTTGTGCAATCGATGGGTCGTCCAACGTTACAGCAGAAAACCACGCATCAGCGCTCCAGTCTTGGCCCTCAACTTCATTTAGGGCGGCATAGGTCAACGTCGTTCCACAGTCCCGACAAAACCCGCGGCGAATACCCGAAGTTTTCTCAATGTGTTGGATTTCGCCTTTGATAACTACGAAGTCTTCCGCTGCCACTTTAGCCCAAGTTACAAAGGCACCGCCAAGGGCCATTTGGCATGAACGACAATGGCAATGTCCCGACCAGACAGGTGGTGTCGCGATCTGGTATCGAACAGCACCACAGTAACATCCACCTTGAAGTTTTTCCATCGTATCAAGATCTCCTGGCATGCGGCTAGGTTGACATCAGCACTAAAGCATCCGCTCCAATATTTTATAATAGCAGCGCAGATTTCACTGTGAATAATGTCAAGAATGTCGATATCATGCGACTCAAATAGTCTAACAAAACTTTAGAAAAACTACAGTATGGATTGGTTGCACCTTCCCCCAATGAACGCTTTGCGCGCCTTCTCAGCGGTTGCGAAGGCTGGGAGTTACACTGTAGCGGCTGAACGCTTGAACGTGACCCAAGCGGCTGTCAGCCAGCAGGTGAAATCGTTGGAAAGGCACTTGGGTGTAGCTCTTGTTGCTAAACGTGGGCGCAGCATTGAATTGACAGAGCCAGGCATCATTCTTGCGCGTGAACTGGGTATCGGCTTTGAAATCATTGGAAGGGGTGTCGAACGACTGGCAGAACACACAGCGCAGCGTCCCGTTCAAGTGACAATGTCACCAGCATTCGCGGTGGAGTGGCTGTTGCCGAGAATGGCAGAGTTTCAACGCGAACATCCAGAGATCACTTTGATGCTGAACCCAACTTCGGAACTGGTTCAGATAAGACCAGGTGGTATCGATGTCGCCATTCGGTATCACGACAGACGCATGCCGAGAAAAGAAGAGGATACTGTCCTTGTTTCCGACATGGTCGTGATCGGGACACCTTCACTGGTGGAAGGCCAAGATCTGCGTGACCCGGCCTCTCTGACAAAACTGCCTTGGTTGCAGGAACTGGGCACCAACGAAGCGGCCGACTGGTTCACCTATCATGGGGTCGTACCTCTCGAGCCATTGACGATAAATCACATGCCGGGGAACCTGATCATGACTGCGGTTCGCCGGGGTGACGGTATCACGTATTCTGCCAGAGCTTTTTTCGAGGACGATCTGTCATCTGGTCGGATGATTGAATTGTTCTCTGAGCCTCTCTTCGGCGTCTATTACATCCAGACGCAGGCAGAATTTCAGCGCCCCGAGGCTAAGGTTTTCGTCAATTGGCTAAAATCTCAGTCGCAAGTCGTATCGAGACACAACTCTGCAAGCTGAGAAGCTTCTATTGACCCCTGCGTGTTTGCTCATCACCGTTGGTTTCGCCTTTTTTAAGGCTGCTTTGTAGAGGAGCCCGCTGCGATCAGAGCCGCCATCCCTCCATCGATGAACTGCACGTTTTGAAAACCCATCGCAGTCAATACATTTGCCGCTGCCGCGCCTCGATAGCTCGGAGCTCCGCCACAAGTGGTGAAAATTCGCCTTGCACGATCCTGTAACTCTTGAGATCTGTATTCACTTTCAAGGTCTGCCATCCAAGCGACGGCGCGACCAGGAGCCGGAATTGCTCTTGGGCTGATACCTGTGGCCGCAATTTCAGCGCTATCCCTTACGTCCACCACAAGTGCGTTGGGGTCTTCGATCAGTACTGCCAGCGCGTCAGTTGCTGAAATTGGATTTGCTTTGGATATTTCCTGAGTTTCCATTTGTGCGAATGTTAAGACCATGTTGCCCCCCGACTGCAAATCCTACGCGATGCTACCATGCGGCTGATTTACCGCAAAACGGCATCCAAGCGATGATTGCCGGTCTTGTGGTCGCCCAGACGGTTGCCATCAACGAAGTTAAACAAGTCCCGATCAACGGCAGAAGCGGGCCTCGCAATTGCCCCAGCCATTGCTGTTGATCCGAGATTACTCGGCGGCCAACGCCTTCTGCCTGCAATAACACGACGCCTTTATCGGCACCTCGGCGCGGGCAGCGGCCTTGTCCAGTTGTAGCTTAATGTGGGCGGCTTCGACCGTTTCACCGCGCCGGGCGAGACATTCGTGCAAGCCATGCAGGCTCCAGACGTTGCCCGGATGCTGACAGGCCCGGCTAAGCGTTGCATCCAGGCCAAGGTCTGCACGGTAAACAGCTTCGGCTTCCTCCATCTGGCCCTGTTCAAGAAGAAGAGCACCCAGCGCATGACGGGTGGGTTGCATCCAGCCCCAGGGCTCGTCGTATGGCAAGTTGTCGTCGATCTCGACTGACTTTCGCAGGTGGTCAAAGGCCGTTTCGTGCTCTCCTGTGTGATAGGCCAACTCACCCAGCATCATTTGCTCAGCGACCTTCAGAATGTCCCGGCATGTGTTGTTGAACAGCATTCGGGTCTCAGGAACTCTGGCTAGAGCATCATAGAACTTGGCTTTTTCACTCTCGGCTTCAGCGACCCTGTGTAGGTTGGCCAAGGCGACCGTCCTTGCATACCGCATCATGGCGATAGTGACGCTGTAGAGCTCCGCATCTTCAGGTAAATCCTGATCAAGGATAGCCTGCCAGCGTCCAAACCTGATCAATACATGTTGTTTCATAGGAATGAACGCCTCGAACCAATCAGCCATTGGCCGAAGTGTCTCTGAAGGTAAAGTTTCGACAAGCTCATCAGCAGCTTCCAGTGCCGCCGTTGGCTGCCCCAAAAACATCGCTCCGTAGATTTTGAAGTGGTAGTTATGACACCTGTAAACGGAATAGAAGTTGTCAGGGCCTTCGCGTTCCAGGAACTTTCGATCTGACAAGATGGCTTTGTGATTACGCAACACAACGTTCATGTAATCTCCACACAAGACGTCAATATGGGTGGGCATGTGAAGCAAATGCCCGGCCTCGGGCACCAGCGTGCTGAGCAGATCGCCGTGACGCAGTGCCCGTTCGGGGTGGGGCGACATTTCCATCAGGTGAATGTACATGTGCAGGAGCCCTGCGTGTTCCCATGCTCCGAGGAGTGTATCAAATGCAGTTTCGAGGACTGCTATGGCTTCAAGTGTATCGGCTCCATCCGCTGGTTTCCCAGTCGGCAAATCCCAAAGCTGCCAAGGTGTCCGGTTCATGAGCGACTCGGCCAGAATCGCAGACACGTCCAGATCCTGATCGAATTCAGAGTGAACCTTTCGCATCGCATCAGCGAATGCATCATTCCATGGGCTAAAATCCTCGATATCCGATGAGGATGGATAACGAGCCGGAATGGCTTCGATGAGCGCGCGCTCAACAGGCGTCAGTTTGTCCTTTAACGACGCAGCAGCCTCGATTGACGCTTTTGCCAAGGCGATACAGTCAGGCTTCTCGTCTTCTTCGAATGTTTCCCAGGGCTTGTTGTAGTTCGGCCCAATGCAATACGCGATGCCCCAATGCGCCATTGCGCAATTTGGATCCGCAGCCACGGCATTCTGAAAGCATACAATCGCTTCTTCGTGGTTGTACGCGTAAGTCCAAGCCAAACCACGATCAAACCAAAGCTGGGCTTCGTCCGACGAGGTTGTGATCTTTCGGCTGTAGCTACCGAGATCATAGTATTCCATCACAATAACCCCCTAATTAAAGGTAGGAGGTTACCACAATGGGCTGTTTCTCGATACTGGCGACATCAAAGCCGACCCAAGGCATAGACCCGACTTATATGAGCCCCATTAGATCGAAGCACTCTCCTTGGCGACTGATCAACTTATCGGCTACGTGCGTGAGGCACCGTCCAATCCCTCCACACTAGCCCACCGACAAGACCACAAACACCGCTCGCACACCTAAGACGGTCTTTTGAGAAAGCTGATGTCGGCAGTCAGGTTGGTCTTTTCCGCCAACCAACACTTTCGGGGCCTGGTAACGTCGTGCGACAGCTTCTGTTCTAACTGGCGTTGAAAACGTGTAATTTGGGCTCATTGCGGGCGTCAAAAATACGGGCACCCTACCCTTCTAGCGTGGCAACTGCATGGTCGTGAGAGGTATGCGGTCGATGCATGTTGAGGATACGTCGAGCTTCATTCGATTGTCCCGATATTGCCAGCGCATGCGCCAATGAAAACTCAACAATGTCGCGTTGCGCCCGGCTACCACCAAGGCGTTCGTGCTCAGACATGACACTTACGAATTTCTCAATCGCTTCGTCCGCATTTCCATCCGCCAACGCACGGAATGCGCCTGCTACCGAAGCAACGGTGGGGCCTGCGGGTCCCTTTGCGCCGTCAATGGTTGCTTCCAGACGCTCTCTGTTTCCAGCCATCGCATGCGCAAGAGCAGCGTGAACATCCGCAAAAGCCAAACCAGGTGAAGGAAAGAACTGAACAGCATAGTCGCTGAGTTGTTGCCAACGCTCCTGAGGAATTTGCTCGCCAGCCAAAAAGGCGCGGTGAACAATTGCCACACTATCAGTCAGAACGTTCAGTGGTGGCGCAGGTGGTCGGTCGGGGGAAACATAATCATCGAACAGCTTCCACATACCTGCCACATCGCCGCTCTCAAGCGCCCAAAGAGCGACGTGCCAGCTGAGATGGCAGTGCAGATACGCTGTGAAGGGATAGTCTTGCCAGAACTCGCGAAGATAAGCGTAGCCAGCGTCCGTCTCCCCGTTCTCATAGTAGAGATGGGCCCTGACATGTGCACTGTGTGCGCTGTCAGGCTTCAATTCAAGCGCGCGCTCGATGTTTTCCGCGGCCGGGCCAATCTGTCCGGCCTCCATCTGGGCAAATGCATGCTGGCAGAGAAACCACCAGTCGTCGCCATAGTGTGGCTTTAACATGGTTGTGTACGCAAGCTGCTCTGCCTCGCGTCCAGCCTGACCTGAAAACCCTATTAAGCCAAATACGCTGGTACATGTCTGAGCAAGCAAAATATCTCGCGGATGGTCTGCGACGTGATCTCGGATGCGCCTGTAGGCCTGCGGTGCACGCCCCTCAATGAGATCGCTGATAATGTCGATCTGGGCGGCTTCGCGCGGGCTGACGCCATGCGAAAGTTCTTTTGCGACGGCTATTTCACGCTTTGCATCTTGTCCACGCCCGACAGTAACAAGGTAGCGCGCAAGCCCAACATGCGGCATAGCAAAACCATCATCTGCCCGCATTGCTGATCGGTAGGCTTCTTCAACATCATCAAAAGCACCCAGAAAACGGTCGATGCCTTCAACGTACGCGTCTCGCGCAGTTTGTGATGTGGTCGTTAGCGGGCTTCCGTATCGATCTTCAAGCATCCAAACCTTCCACTATCTGTACCAAACCTGTCCGTCAGTTAGCTATATGAGCATGCCTAGCCATAAACGAGTCAAAGGAAATCGACGGTACGAGGCGCCATGATTTCAGCATCCGTTTCTTTCAGAAGTCTCATGAAATCATCTAAAAGCCGTTCAAACCATAGTTGCTTCATCAAATATCGATTTTCCAAAATTGGACTCCGAAACCAAATTTGGGGATTATTGCATACGGCTCGACCCGCGTCCGGTTAGAGGAGAACGTAGGTATGACTACCCAAACTCGCCCGCTCATTGATACGGCTTGGTTGGCAGATAACCTGACTGACCCGAAACTACGCATCATTGATGTTCGCTGGAAGTTTAGGGAGGAAAACGGCAAGGGCGTGGCCTATGATGATAGGAGCGAATTCCAAGCCGAGCACATTCCTGGCGCAGTGTATGTTGGCATGTCGACAGAGCTTGCAGACAGCACTCAGAACACTCCCGATATGATGCTCGGGCCAGAGGATTTTGGGGAAAAGATGCGAGAGTTGGGTGTTTCCAACGACAGTCATGTCGTGGTCTACGATGACTCTGGGCTTCCGTTGGCGTCTGCGCGTCTTTGGTGGGCACTTTCGCACTATGGCCATAACAACGTGCGGGTCTTGGACGGCGGCTTGCAGCAATGGAAACTCGAAGGTCGGACCACTGAAACTGGCGATCTAGCCGTTGAGCATGGTGACTTTGAACCAACAGTGCAGAGCAATTGGATTGCCCGCAAAGCTGATGTCTTGGATGCGATAGGTAAACCCAGAGTCAGAATTGTGGACTTTCTACCAAACGACCTCTTCCGAGGCGACGGAGTTCACACATGGGGAGGTCGCTCGGGACATATCCCCAGTGCGGTCAACATACCGGCGATATCGAACATCGATCCGGACTTGGCACACACACCCATATCCGAACGTGCAGCTAAACTAAAGGAACGTGGGTCATTCAAGTTGGCGGATCATTCCAAGCTCCTCAAGCACTATCAGGACAAGGGAATTCAAACTGACGATGAGGTCATCGCTTATTGCGGCCGTGGCATAGCTGCTTCTTGTGGGCTCCTTGCGCTGCGCCAAATGGGGTTCGAAAAGTCCCGCCTGTATGATGGTTCATGGGCTGAGTGGAGCGCCGATGAGAGCCTTCCAGTTGAAGCCTCGTGAGACTACGATTTTGGGTCACTTTGGGTGGTCCAATTATTAACGCTTTGCTAGGAGGATATTTTTGATGACGGACAAATTCCGGCTGACCAAAGAAGCTGCGCAGAAGTACAACAACCATAGTGTGCCTGCGATGTTCGGTCCATTGGCTGAAGCAACAATGCAGAAGGTTCAGCTTCGAAGCGGCACTTGTGTTATCGACATTGCATGCGGCACCGGGGCTTTGACGCGAGAGATTGCAAGGAAACTGACGGGCGAAGGCCGGGTTGTTGGCGTAGATCTGAACGAAACCATGATTGAGGTCGCGCAATCCAATCAGCCGGATTGTCGTCATGTGCTCGAGTGGTATGCAGAGGATGTAACCGAGTTACCTTTCGAAAATGCTACGTTTGACTATGCCTTCATACAACAGGGGCTTCAGTTCTTCCCCGACAAATCCGCGGCTTTGCAGGAAGTTCATCGGATCTTGCGCAATGACGGTCAGCTATTTTTGACATGTTGGCGTGCAGTGTCGCCCTTCAATGGAGCGCTTGCAAAAGCTCTCGAGCGCCATGTTGGAACAGATGCCGCAATCAAGGCCAGAGCGCCTTTTTCGTTTCGAGATGGGGACCTCATTTCTAAGTTGTTGGTCGATGCAGGCTTCAAGATAGCTCGTCACGAGCCATTGGTACTTGAGCGAAGATTTATTGATCTTCGCGCGCAAATCATGGCGCTGCCAATCGAAACCGATCTTAAGGATGCAGGTGCTGACGTCACCAACAAGGTCGTGGAAGAGGTTGCAGACGCTTTGTCTAGATATGACAAAGAAGGCGTATTGCACGTACCGCAAGAAGCGCACCTATTTGTCGCCGCGGCATAGGTCAACGACCACTGACTTAGTTCTCCATTACGATCTTTGCGGTCGAAAGACAATGCAGCATTAGTGGCGGCCGAGCCTGGCTCCGCGTTGACGGTTGAGTCTGCATCAAACTATACTTTTGCCATGGCTAGCGGAAAATACATCGACGATTTGTCGGTTGGCGAAACCTTCGAAACCGGTGGCGTCACGCTGACCGAGGGAGCGATTATTGACTTCGCACTGGTTCATGACCCGCAGCCCTTCCACGTTAACAAAGTGGCTGCCGCAGAGTCGATGTTCGGCGGTCTCATTGCCAGTGGATTTCAGACAATAGCGCTTACTTTCAGGTTGTTTCGCGACACTGGTGTACTTACCGGAACCAATCTGGGTGGACATGGAATGGACGAGGTACGGTGGCTGGCTCCGGTGTATTCCGGTGACACGATCAGCGTGCGCGTCACGGTTGAGGCGATTACACCGTCACGTTCGAAGCCAGACCGGGGAACGGTCAAATTCCGATACCAGACATTTAACCAGAACGATGTTGAAGTTCTTAACCTGGTTATGCACCACGTGATGGCATATCGGAGTTAAGGCAGTTTGCAGCGACTTGGGCGCGGCGATCAATTTGAACTCCCATTGTCATCTTCAAGAGTATCCTTGGGCTTGCTACATAAGGCTTCTATTCGCAATTGCGGTCGTGGCGTACATGCAAACTAGCTTGTTCGCGTGTTATCAATCCTTTTTGCCTAAATAACTACTTGTAGATTGCCGCATAGCGAGGTGCGAAGAACTTAACGAAGGCTCTAACCTCTGGCCGGCGATAAGCTTCCGGCGAAATGAGCATTAGGTGCGGCACCGCAAGTTCGGGGATTTCGTCGAAACATCGGATAAAAGACATGTCTGTTTCCACCAGCTTGACATTGCTGATCCCAAGGCCTTGCCCTGACCTGATCGCCGCATGCATTAGCTCCAGTTCAGTGAAAGACATGACGATCTGGTCCGGCTCCACGTGATTGGTCAACCATTCGTGGAATACATTGGGCACATCGTCCCGCTGAAAGGTAACAAACTGATGCCCGGCCAGATCATTCGTTGACCCCGGTAAGCCAAATTTGTCCGCGTAATTTTTGCTGCCGAACAAAGACCAGCGGGCCGTGCTGATCTTACGACAGATCAGGTCAGGATCGGGATCGGTTCTTGCAAGGCGCAAAGCAATGTCGGCCTCGCCCGCCATCAGGTCCAGCGCCCGAACGCTGGACAAAAACTCGAATGCGACATCCTGATTGTCGGCGGAAAACTCGTTTACGATTTCAATCATGCGTGCGGAGAAGTTTGCCGAATAAGCGGTGATACGGATGGGTTGTGTCGACGTCAATTCCTTCGCGCAATCGGTAAATTCGAGGACTGAAGCCTCGATTGCTTCGGCGAGGGGAACGAGGCGAAGGGCTTCTGGGGTCGGTTTGAACCCGTGCGTACCACGCTCAAACAGCGTCAAGCCTGTTTCTCTTTCGAGAACATCAATGCGTCGGGCGACCGTTGGTTGGGAGACCTTTAGCTTTCTGGAGGCCGCAAGCGTCGATCCTTCTCTCAAGACAGAGAGGAACACACGAATATCCGACCAATTTCGGAACCCGTTCTTCATTTTTTTAGAACAGCACAATTTTGTGCCGGATACCA
>NZ_WQGF01000035.1:0-1616 GCF_013034545.1 Ruegeria sp. HKCCA5763 | reverse complement strand
CAGAAACTTAAGTTCGAAGCTTCTGATCTGACCAGCCATGACCTGAGCCCGCGTCAGATCTGCGATCTGGAGCTTCTGATGAATGGCGGGTTCAACCCGCTCAAGGGGTTTCTGACCGAAGCTGATTACAACGGCGTGGTGGAGGACATGCGCCTGGCTGACGGCACGCTCTGGCCGATGCCGATCACGCTGGATGTCAGCGAAGATTTTGCCGACAGTATCGAGCTGGGCCAGGACATCGCCCTGCGTGACCAGGAGGGCGTGATCCTCGCCACCATGACCGTCACCGATCGCTGGGCGCCGGACAAGGCGCGTGAGGCCGATAAGGTGTTTGGCGCCGATGACGATGCGCACCCTGCGGTCAACTACCTGCACAACGTGGCCGGCAAAGTCTATCTGGGTGGCCCCGTGACCGGCATCCAACAGCCCGTTCACTATGACTTCCGCGGCCGCCGCGACACGCCAAACGAACTGCGCGCCTATTTCCGCAAGCTGGGCTGGCGCCGCATCGTGGCCTTCCAGACCCGCAACCCGCTGCACCGCGCGCATCAGGAACTGACCTTCCGCGCCGCCAAGGAAGCACAGGCCAACCTGTTGATCCACCCGGTTGTCGGCATGACCAAGCCGGGCGACGTGGATCACTTCACCCGCGTGCGGTGTTATGAGGCGGTGCTGGACAAGTACCCGGCGTCCACCACCTCGATGAGCCTGCTGAACCTGGCCATGCGCATGGCTGGCCCGCGCGAGGCGGTCTGGCACGGGCTGATCCGCGCCAACCACGGTTGCACGCACTTTATCGTTGGCCGCGACCACGCAGGCCCGGGCAAAAACAGCCAGGGCGAAGATTTCTATGGCCCGTACGACGCGCAGGACCTGTTCCGCCAGTATCAGGATGAAATCGGCGTCGAAATGGTCGATTTCAAACACATGGTCTACGTCCAGGAACGCGCCCAGTACGAACCCAATGACGAGATCAAAGACAAGGATAAGGTGACAATCCTTAACATTTCCGGAACGGAGCTGCGCCGCCGTCTGGCCGAGGGTCTGGAAATCCCCGAATGGTTCAGCTTTCCCGAAGTTGTGGCCGAGCTGCGCAAGACCAAACCGCCGCGCAGCCAGCAGGGCTTTACCGTGTTCTTCACCGGCTTCTCAGGCTCGGGCAAATCCACCATCGCCAACGCACTGATGGTCAAGCTGATGGAGATGGGCGGGCGCCCGGTGACGCTGCTGGATGGCGACATCGTGCGTAAGAACCTGTCGTCCGAACTGGGCTTCTCGAAAGAGCACCGCGACCTGAACATCCGCCGGATCGGCTATGTGGCCTCAGAGATCACCAAGAACGGCGGCATCGCCATCTGCGCGCCCATCGCGCCCTACGCCACCACGCGCCGCGCCGTGCGCGAAGAGATCGAACAGTTCGGTGCCTTCTGCGAAGTGCATGTCGCGACCACCATCGAGGAATGCGAACGCCGCGACCGCAAGGGCCTGTACAAGCTGGCCCGCGAGGGCAAGATCAAAGAGTTCACCGGTATTTCCGACCCTTATGACGTGCCGGAAAACCCTGAACTGAGCGTCGAAACCGAAAATGTCGAAGTCGACAACTGCGCTCATCAGGT
>NZ_WQGF01000034.1:0-2141 GCF_013034545.1 Ruegeria sp. HKCCA5763 | reverse complement strand
ATGCGGACGTAGCGGTCATTGGCTTGAAGTCTTTTTAAACAACAGCGTCGTCCTTGCGGTCGGTTTGGTGCCAGTGTTCGGGACTCGTTAAATGTCTGGATTTTGAAAGCGCCCTTCCCATAGGCTGCTAACCAAAATGGATGAGCGATGGGAGGATGAAATGGTCGATACGACACTGACGGATCAGACACAGGCGTTTCTCGACGCGTTCGGCGAGGCACTCGATAAAGGAGATGTTGAAGCTGCCACCGAGATGTTTCAGGATGACTGCTACTGGCGCGATCTAGTGACCTTCACTTGGAACATCAAAACAGTCGAAGGAAAAGGTCAGGTAGCCGATATGTTGCGGCACCAATTGGCGACGATCAAGCCAAAAGGATGGAAGGTCGCGGACGGCGAGGTTCCGACTGAAGACGGTGGCATCACGACAGCATGGATCGAATTTGAAACTGAGGTTGCGCGCGGTTACGGTTTAATCCGTCTGAAGGATGGGTTGATCTGGACGCTGCTGACCACGATGGTCGAACTCAAAGGATACGAAGAACCTAAGGGCTTTCAGCGTCCTCTAGGAGCTAAACATGGAGCTGGGAAACACCGCACGACCTGGAAAGAAGAGCGGGAACAAGAAGAGGCGGAACTCGGATACAAGACGCAACCTTACTGCCTGATCATTGGCGGCGGACAGGGCGGTATTGCTTTGGGTGCACGTCTTCGCCAGCTCGGCGTGCCTACTATCATTGTGGAGCGCAACGAACGCCCCGGAGACAGCTGGCGCAAACGCTACAAATCCCTCTGCCTACATGACCCGGTCTGGTACGACCATCTGCCTTACATCAAATTCCCAGAGAATTGGCCGGTCTTCTCACCCAAGGATAAAATCGGTGATTGGCTCGAAATGTACACCAAGGTGATGGAGCTCAACTACTGGACACACACGACCGCCAAGTCCGCCAGCTATGACGAGACAACCAAGGAATGGACGGTCGTTGTAGACCGCGACGGCGAGGAAGTAACGCTGAAACCCAAACAGCTTGTCATGGCAACGGGTATGTCAGGCAAGGCCAACATGCCGAGCTTTCCCGGAATGAATAAGTTCAAAGGCGATCAGCACCACTCATCGCAGCATCCAGGCCCAGACAAGTACAAAGGTAAAAAGGCAGTTGTCGTTGGATCAAACAATTCCGCGCATGATATCGCCGCAGCCCTTTGGGAGAATGACGTCGACGTCACCATGGTTCAGCGCTCCTCGACGCATATTGTGCGGTCCGATACTTTGATGGAAATCGGGCTCGGGGATCTATATTCCGAACGGGCCGTCGAAGCCGGCATGACGACCGAAAAGGCAGACCTTATCTTCGCTTCGCTGCCTTATGCGATCCTACATGAGTTCCAGATTCCAGCCTACGCTGCGATGAAGGAACAAGACAAGGAGTTCTATGACGGGCTTGAGAAAGCAGGGTTTTGGCTTGATTGGGGCGACGACGATTCCGGTTTGTTCATGAAATATCTGCGCCGTGGATCAGGCTACTATATCGACATCGGCGCCAGCCAGCTCATCATTGATGGAGAGATCAAGATAAAGCGTGGTCAGGTTGTTGAGGTCGACGAAACCGGCGTAATCTTGGATGATGGAACACATCTCGACGCAGATGTCATTGTCTATGCAACTGGCTACAATTCGATGAATGGTTGGATTGCAGATCTGGCTGGTCAAGAAATGGCTGACAGAGTCGGGAAAGTATGGGGTTTGGGATCGGATACGACGAAGGACCCTGGCCCTTGGGAGGGGGAACAGCGCAACATGTGGAAACCTACACAGCAAGAAGCTCTATGGTTTCACGGCGGGAATCTGCATCAGTCGCGCCACTATTCGCAGTTTCTATCGCTGCAGATAAAAGCTCGAATGGAAGGTGTCGAAACGCCTGTTTATGGTCTTCAAGACGTACACCATTTGTCTTAAACGTCGTCGGGCCGGAGCTTTTCCGGCCCCACTTTCCCAAAAGATTACACCCTAAAAAGAACTATCCCTTCAGCAAATCAAAATCAGAAGCGTTCGCAAGATAGACTGCGCGGCTTGTAGTCGAAACTCAGGACTATATTTATTTCTAATGTTCCACCAGATGAGTGACGGCTTTGGGCTC
>NZ_WQGF01000033.1:0-4526 GCF_013034545.1 Ruegeria sp. HKCCA5763 | reverse complement strand
AAACGCACTCCCTTGTATTCGTTGCATGTTGAGTTGGGAGGTAAGTTGGTTGATTTTGCTGGCTGGGAGATGCCTGTTCAGTATTCGCTGGGGATTATGGGGGAGCATAAGCAGTGTCGTGAGAAGGCGGCGTTGTTTGATGTGTCTCACATGGGTCAGGTGATTTTGCGCGGCGAGAATGTGGGTGAGAAGCTGGAAGCTTTGTGCCCTCAGGCTTATGCGACGCTGAAGGAAGGCAAGGCGCGGTACGGGTTCTTTACGAATGCGGATGGCGGGATCATGGATGACCTGATCGTGTCGAATGCGGGCGATCATTTCTTTGTGGTTGTGAACGCGGCGCTGCGGTATCAGGACATTCCGCATATGCGCGCGCACCTCGAAGGCGTCGAAGTGACCGAGATCTTCGACCGGGCGCTGGTGGCGGTGCAGGGTCCCAAGGCCGAGGATGTGGTGGGGGAACTTTGCCCTGCTGCCCGCGATCTGAAGTTCATGGAAACCACCGTGGCCGATATCAACGGCGTTGAATGCCGCATCTCGCGTCTGGGCTATACCGGCGAGGATGGTTACGAGATCTCGATCCCCGAGGACAAGGCGATCGAGATCAGCAAGGCTTTCCTGGCGCATGAAGATTGCGAACCTGCGGGTCTGGGCGCGCGCGACAGCCTGCGGCTTGAGGCGGGGCTGTGCCTGTATGGCAATGACATCGACCAGAGCACCTCGCCCATCGAGGCATCCCTGGGCTGGGCTATTCAAAAACGCCGCAAGGAAGAAGGCGGGTTCCCAGGCGCGGATCGCGTGCAAAAGGAACTGGCCGAGGGCGCGGCGCGCAAGCTGGTGGGCATCAAGCCCGACGGCCGGGCACCGGCGCGTCAGGGCGTTGAGGTGCAATGCCTTGAGGGCAACACGATTGGTCAGATCACCTCGGGCAGCTTTGGCCCCACGGTGGGTGGTCCGGTTGCGATGGGCTACGTGTCGAAGGGCCATGGTGAGCCCGGCGAGAAGGTGAACCTGATCATTCGGGGCAAGGCGCAACCGGCGCAGATCGTGGCGCTGCCCTTTGTCACACAGAATTACAAGCGTTGAAGTCAGGAGAGAGACAAGATGGCAACCTATTATTCCGAAGAGCATGAATGGCTGACCGTTGAGGGCGATACCGCCACGCTTGGCATCACCAAGCACGCGGCTGAACAGCTGGGTGAGGTGGTGTTTGTCGAGCAGCAGGAAGCGGGAGACGAGTTCGAGAAAGACGGCGAGATCGGCGTGATCGAATCCGTCAAGGCCGCGTCCGAGCTTTATGCTCCGGTGGATGGCGAGATCGTTGAAGTGAACGAAGCGCTGGCCGACAACCCCGGCGCGCTGAACGAAGACCCCGAAGGCGAAGCCTGGATCTACAAGATCAAGATTGCGGACGCATCGCAGCTTGAGGACCTGATGGACGAGGCCGGATACAAAGCCTTCATCGGCTAAACCAAACCGGGGGCCCGCGCCTGGGGTTCCACCGCTTTATCCGGAGCTTCTGCTTTTGGGGCTCCGCCCGCTCGGGCCGGACTGGCCCGCCTTCCACCGGAGATCTGCGCGGTCTCTGCCGGACCTGACTTATTCATAGGAGCGCTGCAATGGCCTTCAAACTGACCGACTACGAAGCCTATGACTTTGCCAACCGCCGCCACATTGGCCCGTCGCCCACCGAGATGCGCGACATGCTCAAGGTGATCGGCTTCAAGACATTGGACGAACTGATCGACGTCACCGTCCCGCCCGCGATCCGGCAGAAAGAGCCGCTGGACTGGGGTCCGGCGATGACGGAACGTGATGCTCTGTTCCACATGAAAGAGGTGGCGAGCAAGAACACCGTTCTGACCTCGCTGATCGGTCAGGGCTATTACGGCACCACCACACCTGCACCGATCCTGCGCAACATTCTGGAAAACCCGGCCTGGTACACGGCCTACACGCCCTATCAGCCCGAGATCAGCCAGGGTCGTCTTGAGGCGCTGCTGAACTTCCAGACCATGGTCAGCGACCTGACCGGGCTGGACGTGGCCAACGCGTCCTTGCTGGACGAAGCCACGGCGGCTGCCGAAGCCATGGCCATGGCCAAGCGCGGCGGGCGGTCCAAGGCGAACAATGCAGCCTTCTTTGTCGACAAGAACTGCCACCCGCAGACCATCGCGGTCATTAAGACGCGTGCCGAGCCTTTGGGCATCGACGTGCAGGTGGGTGATCCCGACAGCCTGGATGCGGGCGCGGTCTTTGGCGCGATCTTCCAATACCCCGGCACCCATGGCCATGTGCGCGACTTCACCGCCGAGATCGCGGCACTGCATGAACACAAAGCCATCGCCATTGTTGCCGCCGACATCCTGTCGCTGGCGCTGCTGAAGTCACCGGGCGAGATGGGCGCGGATATCGCCATCGGCTCGACCCAGCGCTTTGGCGTGCCGATGGGCTATGGCGGCCCGCACGCCGCTTACATGGCAACCACCGACAAGCTGAAGCGCTCGATGCCGGGCCGGATCATCGGTGTGTCCATCGACAGCCGTGGCAACAAGGCCTACCGCCTGTCGCTGCAAACCCGCGAACAGCACATTCGTCGCGAGAAAGCCAACTCGAACGTTTGCACCGCGCAGGCGCTGCTGGCGGTCATTGCCTCGATGTATGCGGTCTATCACGGCCCCGACGGCATCAAGGCCATCGCGCAATCGGTGCACCGCAAGACCTCGCGCCTGGCCGCTGGCCTGGAAGAGGCGGGTTTTGCCGTTGAGCCGGAAGTGTTCTTCGACACCATCACGGTCGAGGTCGGCCATCTGCAGAAGACCGTCATGGAAGCTGCCGTGGCCCGTGGCGTCAACCTGCGCAAGGTCGGCGATACGAAAGTGGGCATCAGTCTGGACGAACAGACCCGGCCTGAGACCATCGAGGCCGTCTGGGGTGCTTTCGGCATCGACCGCACCGATGACAGCTCGAACAAGCAGTACCGCCTGCCGGACTATGCGCTGCGCGAAAGTGCCTATCTGACCCACCCGATCTTCCACCAGAACCGGGCCGAGGCCGAGATCACCCGCTATATGCGCCGTCTGGCCGACCGCGATCTGGCGCTGGACCGGGCGATGATCCCGCTGGGCTCCTGCACCATGAAGCTGAACGCCACGATCGAGATGATCCCGGTCACCTGGCCCGAGTTTGGCAATCTGCACCCGTTCTGCCCCGAAGATCAGGCGCAGGGCTATCACGAGATGATCGCCGATCTGAACGACAAGCTGTGCCAGATCACCGGTTATGACGCGATCTCCCAGCAGCCCAACTCGGGCGCGCAGGGCGAGTACGCGGGCCTTCTGACCATCCGCAACTACCACTTCGCCCGCGGCGAAGGGCAGCGCAATGTCTGCCTGATCCCAACCTCGGCGCACGGGACCAACCCGGCCTCGGCCCAGATGGTGGGCTGGCAGGTTGTGCCGGTGCTGGCGGATGAGAATGGCAACATTGATCTGAACGACTTCCGCGCCAAAGCTGAGAAGCACAGCGATCATCTGGCCGCCTGCATGATCACCTATCCCTCGACCCATGGCGTGTTCGAGACCACCGTGCAGGAGGTCTGCCAGATCACCCATGACCATGGAGGTCAGGTCTATATCGACGGGGCCAACATGAACGCCATGGTGGGTCTGTCGCGTCCGGGGGATATTGGCGGTGACGTCAGCCACCTGAACCTGCACAAGACCTTCTGCATCCCGCATGGTGGCGGCGGCCCCGGCATGGGTCCGATTGGCGTCAAGGCGCATCTGGAAGAGCACCTGCCTGGTCACCCGGAATACGGCACCGCCGTGGGCCCGGTCTCGGCAGCGCCCTTCGGCTCGCCTTCGATCCTGCCGGTCAGCTGGGCTTATGTGCTGCTGATGGGCGGCGCGGGTCTGACGCAGGCCACGAAAGTGGCGATCCTGAACGCCAACTACATCGCGGCGCGGCTCAAGGATGCCTATCCGATCCTCTACACCTCGGAAACGGGCCGGGTGGCGCATGAATGCATCCTCGACACCCGTCCGCTGGATGCCGAGGCGCATGTCACCGTCGACGACGTGGCCAAGCGCCTGGTCGATTCAGGCTTCCACGCGCCGACCATGAGCTGGCCGGTGGCCGGAACCCTGATGGTGGAGCCGACCGAGTCTGAGCCCATGGCCGAGCTGGATCGTTTCTGCGACGCCATGCTGTCCATCCGCTCGGAAGCGCAGGACATCATCGACGGCAAGATCGACGCGGACAACAACCCGCTGAAAAACGCCCCCCACACCGTGCGCGATCTGGTCGGCGAATGGGACCGCCCCTACACCCGTGAACAGGCCTGCTTCCCTCCGGGCTCCATGGGCGTCGACAAATACTGGTCCCCCGTCAACCGCGTCGACAACGCATATGGCGACAGAAACCTCGTCTGCACATGCCCCCCAATGGACGCATACGCAGACGCCGCAGAATAATCCCATAACAAAACCCCGCCAAAACATAGGCGGGGTTTTCGCCAATCGGAAACT
>NZ_WQGF01000032.1:0-5796 GCF_013034545.1 Ruegeria sp. HKCCA5763 | reverse complement strand
AAATCCTCCGCTACGCAATCAACCTAGTCTGTTCCATGGGTGCTGATGGCGGACACCGGTTCTACCCGGAAAGCCTCGCCACCGTGGACCCGCGACTTGAGCAAATCGCGATCCCGACCAAGATTTTTTGGGGCGGCGAAGATCAGATACTACCCGTCGACAACGCGCATCGCCTCGCCAAGCGATTGCCTGACAGCCAGCTGCAGATTTTCGAAGGCGCGGGGCACTACTGCTATCAGGATGCGCATGAGGCGTTCGCGCAGATGGTCATCGATTGGGTCAATCAGCAAACAGATGGAGCGCCTCAGCAATGAATGTCAGACCGACCGCACTCTTTCACCGCACCCGCAGTTTCGTCGCAGCATTGGTCACGGCCTTTGCCATTGGAGCACCGGCACATGCAGACGACCGCCCCAATGTGCTGCTGATCCTTGCCGATGATGCCACGATTTCCGACTTTGGCTTTGCGGGCAGCCCGATCCAGACGCCGAACATAGACGCGCTGGTAGAGGCAGGTACGCTCTTTACCCGGTTTCATGCCGCGCCGGTCTGTTCTGTGTCGCGGTCCATGGTGCTGACAGGTAACGATCCGGTCGATGTGGGTTTGGCGACGTTTGACTATGCCGTATATCCCGAAACCAAGGGCGTTGAAGGGTATGAGACCTACCTAACGCGTCGTGGTGTCGCCGTGCAGGAATTGCTGCAGGACTCAGGCTACATGACCATGATGGTCGGCAAGTGGCATCTGGGTGGCAAGGCCGCAGGTGGGCAGGGGCCGCATGAATGGGGCTTTGACCGCAGCTACGCGATTCTGGGCGGTGGCAGCAATCACTGGAATGACAACATCTCGATCCTGAACCAGCTCGACCCCAAGCATGTTGAAGCGGCGGAAAAGGGTGAGATCCCCAAGGAGAAGTACTACGAAAACGGCGTTCAGGTTGACCGGCCTACGGGCGTGTACTCGGATGGCCTCTGGACCGCGCGGATATTGGAATACATGTCCGAGGCACAGGCCGCCGACAAACCCTTCTTTGCTTATGTTGCCTACACGACGCCACATGCTCCGCTGCAGGCACCCAAGTCGCTCGTAGCCAAGCATGCGGAGTACTATCTGGAGCAGGGATACGAAGGTCTGCGCAAGAAGCGATGGGAACAGCAGCAGGCGAATGGCATCATCCCCGAAGGCGCACCGCTGCCGCCCTGGGGGGCAAATCCGCTAGTCTCCAATTGGGACGATCTGGATGACGAGCAGAAACGTCGCAAGGCGCTCTATATGTCGACCTATGCGGCGATGATCGAGTCGCAGGATCAGCATGTCGGCGCAATACTGGATTTTCTGCGTGAGACGGGTGAACTCGACAACACGCTGATCATCTACATGTCCGACAATGGCCCAGAAGGGCAGGACACTGAAGGTCCGCTTTCCAACGAAGGTCTGGCCGCGTGGTTCGACAGTGTGTCCAACCCCGATCCTGAAGCCATAGGGGATGGGGATGTCTACGCGTTTACGGGCACGAACTGGAGCCATGCGCAGGCAGGCGCGCTGGGCTGGTATAAATGGTTCGTCAGCGAAGGTGGCGTGCGCGTGCCGGTGGTCATCGTCCCGCCCAAGAACATGGAGTTCGCACGCGAAGGTGTGCGCACATCGGAATTTGCCAACGTAAAAGATCTCCCGGCTACGATCCTCGACTTGGCAGGCGTGTCGAGCCCCAGCGACACTTACAAAGGACGCGAGATCATCCCTGCGTCCGGGATATCATTGCGGCCCTATCTGTCAGGCGAAACCGACAGCACCCACAACAAGGACGATCATTACGTCTTTGAATTATTCGGGAACGGCTACGTGGTGCAGGGCAACCTCAAAGCGTTGCGCGTGCGAAAGGGCATGTGGGGCGATGGGGAATGACATCTCTATGACATTCTGAATGACCCCGGCGAAACCACGCCGATTGAAGATCAGCACCCGGAGACACTGGCCGAGCTGATCAAGGCCTATGATCGGTTTGTTGCCGAAAAGGGTTTGGTTGACGTCGCTGAAAACTGGAACCCCTGGTACGGGTTCGTGGATCTGAAGGAGTTTGGAAAACCGTGATTGGTGTGTTTTGGCCACGATCTTAGCTCTATCGACGACTACTGGCAGCAACTCCACTTCACGAGCTTGAAACCAATAACCTGTTCTAAGCAGCCTTGAGTGTGTGGCGATTTTCTCGGGCGGCAGCTTCGTCCGGAATGCAGTCATTCACAAAATTTTGCCGAATGACCGCACCGAGCCCAAAGCGGCCACTCATTTAGCGTTAATACTTGGTCAAAATCTGGCTTAAAAACTCTATAATTGTTGACAAAAACACGACAAATTGCTTCTCTTGAGCCCATTGCGCCCCCCTAGCAAACAGACGATGCGCCAAATTCGGTTAACGCTCCGCTTCTCTAGGACACAATTTAGCTGCTTGGCCCAAAAGTTAGTGAGCTAAGTTGTGACTGAACATGAAAATATCGCGGAACAACACCACGCTGAGCACGGTAATCTTCCCTATGACCCTGAAGAATGGGCAAAACGATTAGCCGAAGCGCGAAAACAGCGAGAAAAAGTACTGCTGAACCGGTCTCCTGACCAAAATCAGAAAAAGGGCGTTTCCGACAAAAAAAATCGTCAGAACAATATGCTCACGCGAATGGCGATTACCCGCGCACAGCGTGAAGAAGTACTGCAAAAAATAACCAAGCAAAAAGTTCCAAATAGCCAAAAGGGCACCGAAACTCTAAAAGTTCTGGGTGTCCGGAAAAAGCTTGATACGACTTATAATGAAGCCAAGCTTGTTATTGGCACGGACGGTCAAACAAAGCTGAATGTCATGTCCTGGGCTTCGGATATTGATGAAGTCGAGGTCAAAAAGCCTATCCAAGAACCACCTGCCGAAGAGTTGACCCAATTTACACTGACCAATGCCGAAAAACCAAGGAAACACGCCTCTTCTCGTCCTACTTCCAAGAGAAAAATAGATGTCGAACAGTCAGGTAAAGCAAAATCTCTCAGGTCACGCGAAGCAATAATTGTTCCCGTTAAAACGCCCACTGAAACTTCTAGCTTTTCCAAGAAATCAGGAACGTGGATGAACCCACAACTTGGAGTTCTTTTGGCCTTTCTCATTGCCCCCGTTGGATTGCTGTACGCGAACTCCAGCCATTTCCAAGCGCAAATTGTAAGTTTTAGCAAAAACATTTCAAACTATCGATCTTCATTCCAAAGCAACGGATACAACATTCGTATCTCACCTGCTCCTTCACAACCAAAGCTTTCCGTTCCCAAAATGACGAATACCACGCTGAGAAGCATGACTTTGCCGCACATCGAAGAGCGACCGGAAGCCTTCTCTAAATTCTCAAAACCAATTGAAATGGTGTCGGGTGAAGAAACCATACATGTTATCCAGACAGGCCATGCAGGAAAACGACCCGCAATTGCACAATATAGCCCAGTCTTGGAACTCCCCGACTACATAACAGTGTCCAATACTGAAAACTGGCCCAGCCCTCCGGCGCCAATCTCAATTAAGTCAGCGTCACTTCTCAAGGAGGTGGACCCGGCATCCTTTACCTTATCAGATTTTTGGGCCTCACCACTTTCTTTGGAAAGCGAAACTTTCATTGTCGTGCATTTACCGAAGAACCTTCCACAGGAGCGTCGCCGAAGTGTCCTAGAACGATTTGAGGCAGAGGGAATTTCGGTGGAATCCGTTGCGTCATCACCCTTCACAATAAAAAATACGCAAGTACGCTTCTACCATCTAGAAGACCAGCGTATGGGGGAGGACTTGGCGAACTTTTTCGACGGCGTCGCACGAGATTTTACCAGTTTCGTACCGTCACCAAAACGGGGGCTTTTAGAGCTCTGGGTGTCCGGAGATGGAGCTAAATCGGCGCCCTCTTTTCAGAAGCCGCCAACAGTGGCCAAGCCCCAGGTTGTTGCGCGAGCTGTATTGGCAAAGCCTCCCATGCAACACGGCAATCTGTTCGGTAAGTTGTCGGGTATCTTCAATTCGGGAATAGAACGTGGTGAGAGTACCAAAGCTGGCTCTGACAGAAACAGTGTGGGCAGCGGCGTCACTACTGAAGTTGCAAGCAATTCGACAAGCGCTGGCGGCGGCAAAAACAATGCCAGTAGTGGTGGCAGCAAAAGCAGTACAGGCGGAAACGTTGGCGGTAGCAAAGGCGTAGACAATGAAGGTAGCCAGCCCGGTAAAGGTGGAAACCGTGGAGGTGGAAAGGCCGGAAGCAAGCCTGGCGGCAAAGGCGGAAACAGTGGCGGCGGCAAAGGCGGCAAGGGCGGAAACAGTGGCGGTGGCAAAGGCGGCAAGGGCGGAAACAGTGGCGGCGGCAAAGGCGGCAAGGGCGGAAACAGTGGCGGCGGCAAAGGCGTTCACAGGAACTGAAATTCTGAATGTAACCGCTTTATCATAGTTTTGTGCAGAAGCTGACTGCTGCAAAGCAGCGAACAACAGCTTCGTCCGCAAACCCGCCATCCGCGCAGCAACCCTGAACGTCCGTCCCCCCAGAAACCGAGAGAACCCCTGCATCTAGATAAAGAAGCAACTGCAGGAGTTTGATCCATGAAGTACCTGTCTGCCCTCGGCGTTCTCGTCGGGGGTTTTCTTTTGCGCCCACCGCCCAAGGCCGTCCTGACGACGATGCTCTGGGTGGTCGCGCGGTCTCATCCCGCTGTCTCGGCGCTGGTTCTGCTGTCGGTTCTCTGGACGTGGAGGCCCGACGATGACTGAGCTGGAGCTGACCCCCGGTGACGTCGTGGTCGTCCGCGCCTTCGATGACGTTCCTGAACATCTGTTCCGCGTGGAAGAGGTGTTTGAAGACTGCGTGACCGGCCATGCCGTCACCGGTCCTTTGGCTGGTTCCTACGGCGAACCGGCCCTCGAGATGATCGTTCGACTCGTCTCAGACACCTGATCCCATCCCACATTCCAAATCTGAAAGGAGGAGGCCATGTCTGCTCACATTCGCTATGCCTATCTGAAGGGCCATACGTGGCTCTATCGGCGCAACTATCCAGTTGACGTTGCTCTCGCGCTGGGCGCTCAGGCGCTGAAGCAGAGCCTCAAGACCAGTGACCGCAACACTGCCCGCGTTCGAGCCGCTGAAGTCAATGCACGGTTCGAGACGCTGGTGGAACAGAGGAGCGGAACGACCGTGTAGTGAGTTCCAGCACCTCATCGCTTCCCAGTGGTTTCGTTCCAGCCGGTGAGATTTGCGGTGGGTTCCAATGGAAGTCTACAGACAAGGGAGTGCCCGGTCACATCGGCAAAACCTTTGCCATGGAAGGTTACACTTTGATTTGTTTGGGATCGCGAACAAAATCGAAGACGGCAGAGTATGTGGAAATAGTGTTTAGTGAGCGCTACTGCCGTGAACTTGGTCATTCTCCGACAAAAGACTTTCAAAGAACCGCGCGCAGGATTCTGACGCAAGTGCGATATTTACGGGACTGACACGACATAACCGGTCGCCATAACTGGTTCAAACGTCCGTTCCGTGGCTCGAAGCGGGCATTCGCTCTACATGGCGTGAACGGCCGCTTTGCGGACAAACCCAACTTTAGCTGCACCGCAACAATTGGTTTCAAGTGTAACGGCTCCCTTTTGGGCTTCGGGCGATATTTGACCTCAGTTTTGCCCCAAGTACTGGGTGTCGAGGCGCTTATTCATCCATTTGTTTCTTTAAATCGCTCGGTGTGTCCGCCATCAGCACCCATGGAACAGACTAGGTTGATTGCGTAGCGGAGGATTT
>NZ_WQGF01000031.1:2500-6079 GCF_013034545.1 Ruegeria sp. HKCCA5763 | reverse complement strand
TGGTTGCGGGGAGAGGATTTGAACCTCTGACCTTCAGGTTATGAGCCTGACGAGCTACCGGACTGCTCCACCCCGCGACGCTTTGGTGTGCCTATTGCCTATTCGGCTACTTGAGGCCAGGTATTATTTTCATCGTTTAGAGAGATTTTGGGCTTTTACTAGGTTTGGCGGTGACCTACTCTCCCGGGGCTTAAGCCCAAGTACCATTGGCGCGGCAGTGCTTAACTTCCGGGTTCGGTATGGGACCGGGTGTTTCACTTGCGCTATGACCACCAAACCGAGGAAAAGCCCTCGGTCGACTTTCTTGCTGTTCAAGAAAGCGACTATGCAGGAGGCAGCGTATTCGCTTGCGAATGCGCGGTCCTGCACGGTTGTGTTAATCAATCAGCGTTGTCCAACTCAAGGTTGGTGTATGCTTTGGTCTTGTCTTTCCATTACTGGATCAAATCAAGCCTATCGGGCGATTAGTACCGGTCAACTGAACGCATTACTGCGCTTACATCTCCGGCCTATTGACGTGGTGGTCTTCCACGGCCCTCAGGGAGACCTTGTTTTGAGGGGGGCTTCCCGCTTAGATGCCTTCAGCGGTTATCCTGTCCGATCATAGCTACCCAGCACTGCCGTTGGCACGACAACTGGTCCACCAGTGGATCGTTCACCCCGGTCCTCTCGTACTAGGGGCAACTCCTCTCAAGTCTCCTACACCCACGGCAGATAGGGACCGAACTGTCTCACGACGTTCTAAACCCAGCTCACGTACCTCTTTAAACGGCGAACAGCCGTACCCTTGGGACCTGCTCCAGCCCCAGGATGAGATGAGCCGACATCGAGGTGCCAAACACTGCCGTCGATATGGACTCTTGGGCAGTATCAGCCTGTTATCCCCGGCGTACCTTTTATCCGTTGAGCGATGGCCCTTCCACTCGGGACCACCGGATCACTATGGCCGTCTTTCGACTCTGCTCGACTTGTCAGTCTTGCAGTCAGGCTGGCTTCTGCCATTGCACTCAACGAGCGATTTCCGACCGCTCTGAGCCAACCTTCGCGCGCCTCCGTTACGCTTTAGGAGGCGACCGCCCCAGTCAAACTACCCGCCACGCAGGGTCCCGGATCCGGATAACGGACCGCGGTTAGACATCAAGAGTGCGAAGGGTGGTATCTCAAGGGAGGCTCCACGGATACTTGCGTTTCCGCTTCAAAGCCTACCACCTATCCTGCACATCACAATCCTGATGCCAGTGCGAAGCTGTAGTAAAGGTGCACGGGGTCTTTCCGTCTAACCGCGGGAAGCCTGCATCTTGACAGGCAATTCAATTTCGCTGAGTCGATGTTGGAGACAGCGGGGAAGTCGTTACGCCATTCGTGCAGGTCGGAACTTACCCGACAAGGAATTTCGCTACCTTAGGACCGTTATAGTTACGGCCGCCGTTTACCTGGGCTTCAATTCAAGGCTCTCACCTCTCCTTTTAACCTTCAGGCACCGGGCAGGCGTCAGACCCTATACGTCGTCTTGCGACTTCGCAGAGCCCTGTGTTTTTAATAAACAGTCGCCACCCCCTGGTTTGTGCCCCCAGCCCCTAGTTGCCTAGGAACCGGGCCTCCTTCTCGCGAACTTACGGAGGTATTTTGCCGAGTT
This sequence comes from Ruegeria sp. HKCCA5763, assembly GCF_013034545.1. NCBI lineage: Bacteria > Pseudomonadati > Pseudomonadota > Alphaproteobacteria > Rhodobacterales > Roseobacteraceae > Ruegeria > Ruegeria sp. HKCCA5763. The sequence continues at coordinate 4,443 of NZ_WQGF01000031.1, read as the reverse complement.
CCTTCAACATCGTTCTCTCAAGCGCCTTGGTATGCTCTACCAGTCCACCTGTGTCGGTTTAGGGTACGGTCTGATGGAGGGCTATTTCCAGGAACTGCTCAGCAGCCCAACCAATCCGATAAGGTTGAACTACACCTGCAATCCGTCACATCCTCCTGGCCTAGGAATATTAACCTAGTTCCCATCGCCTACGCCTTTCGGCCTCGGCTTAGGGGCCGGCTTACCCTGCTCAGATTAGCTTTAAGCAGGAACCCTTGGACTTTCGGCGAGAGTGTCTCTCACACTCTTTGTCGCTACTCATGTCATCATTCTCACTAGTGATCTCTCCACCGGATGGCTCACGCCCCGGCTTCATCGAAAGAACCTATGCCTGCGCTACCGCCTATTCGGCTACTTGAGCGCGATTGCGCGCACCAAATGACCGGCGGTAAAAAAGGCAAGGTTCTATGTCACACTACGCTCTGCTACCGATGCTTACGCATCCCTAGACTTCGGCTCATGGCTTGAGCCCCGTTACATCTTCGCCGCAGGACAACTTATTTAGACCAGTGAGCTGTTACGCTATCTTTAAAGGATGGCTGCTTCTAAGCCAACCTCCTGGTTGTTTTGGTCGTCCCACCTGCTTTCCCACTTAGCCATGAATTGGGGGCCTTAGTCGTAGGTCAGGGTTGTTTCCCTCTCCACTACGGACGTTAGCATCCGCAGTGTGTCTGCCATCTAGTACTCCCGGGTATTCGGAGTTTGGTTAGGATCAGTAAGCCTGTGGGGCCCCATTACCCATCCAGTGCTCTACCCCCCGGGGTATTCGGATGACGCTCTACCTAAATAGATTTCGCAGAGAACCAGCTATCTCCGAGTTTGATTGGCCTTTCACCCCTAGGCACAGCTCATCCCGATCCTTTTCAACGGATGTGGGTTCGGTCCTCCAGTAAGTGTTACCTTACCTTCAACCTGGCCATGCCTAGATCACTCGGTTTCGGGTCTGATCCCACGAACTCATGCGCCCTATTAAGACTCGCTTTCGCTACGCCTACACCTAACGGCTTAAGCTTGCTCGTGAGACCAAGTCGATGACCCATTATACAAAAGGTACGCCGTCAGATCTCGAGGATCCTCCGACTGATTGTAGGCGTTCGGTTTCAGGTACTGTTTCACTCCCCTCGTCGGGGTGCTTTTCACCTTTCCCTCACGGTACTGGTTCGCTATCGGTCAGCAAGGAGTACTTAGCCTTCGAAGGTGGTCCTCCGATCTTCAGACAGAATTTCACGTGTTCCGCCCTACTTAATACGTCCATCAAAGCTTCCTATACGGGGCTGTCACCCGCTATGGCCACGCTTCCCAACGTGTTCTAGTCACTTATCTGGCTCGGCTGGTCCCCGTTCGCTCGCCGCTACTAGGGGAGTATCAATTGATTTCCTTTCCTCCGGGTACTTAGATGTTTCAGTTCCCCGGGTTTGCTCTTAAAACCCTATGTATTCAGGTCTTAAGTACCTGTTTAAACCCCATATTGAGTATCTACTCACAACCAGGTTGTGAGGGGATAACAATATGAAGCTTTCAGGTGGGTTGCCCCATTCAGAAATCCATGGATCAAAGCTTATTCTCAGCTCCCCATGGCTTATCGCAGAGTATCACGTCTTTCATCGCCTCTTGCTGCCAAGGCATTCACCAAACGCCCTTCTCGCGCTTGATTTGATCCAGAAAAAGAAAGACATAACATTTTGCGCTACCGCCTATTCGGCTATTTGAGCACAAGTATGTCCATCGCGATCATCCAGCTAGTAACTAAAGATGATCTTTCTTCTGAACCAAAAGCATACTTTCCCGCCTTCCATCCTGGAACCCGCGCTGCCGATGTCGGTCGGCCCCACGCAGAGGATAGAAGACAATGCATAACCGTTAAGTTATGCGGGTTAGTGTACTTGACTTGGACAACTCTGTTC
>NZ_WQGF01000030.1:0-8054 GCF_013034545.1 Ruegeria sp. HKCCA5763 | reverse complement strand
TTGAAGTCCGGGCATCAGCATTCCTTGGTGGGTCGGAAGTTAACGTGACAACACCTTCGCATATATTGAGGAAAGTTTCACCTGAAGGGAACGGCCCACTCGAATAAGCGAGAACAGCATCACCTTCTAGACCACGCAACTTCATTGGGTCCTTCAGTTCCTTTACAATTGCTTCAAGCAAAGAACGGATGATTGGGTTGGCGTGTTCCAGCTCTGACCGGGTCAGGTATTCGGTATATCCGGTAATATCGGCGATTAGCAGGTAACCGGTTTGAACAGACATCCGAGCTTTCCCATTTGCATTCCCTCCCTTGACTGTAACTTCGGCCACAGTACCGGACAAGCGGGTCTGCCCCGCCCCCGGAAAACCCCAAGAGCGCGGACCGCGTGCGCTGGGAACATATCCAGCGGGTCTACAAGCTGTGTGACCGGAATGTGTCCGAGGCCGCCTGCCGCCTGAACATGCACCGCCGGACGCTGCAGCGGATTTTGGTGAAGCGTAGTCCTCAGAAATGGGCAGCGAATTGGGTTCAATCTGAATCAGGACTCTGTTCAGAGGATATTCTTTAAGGCAGCAATGCGGAAAAAAGCCGCCTCACCGAAGGCCGTTCCGAATGCTTGCACCATGACACTAGCAACGTGGTTTAAGGCGTTGTAGTTTTCGCGGGGGTGAAAAAACAAAAAACCGGGATTGCATCATGAGCCAGTCACTTGACCGCCTGGTGGAGCGGCAAATTCAAAAGGCACTTGCGGAAGGCCAACTGAGCGGTTTGGAAGGTGAGGGCAAGCGGCTACCAAACCGATCCGGTGAGGCATTTACCGACATGGCCAACGCCGTGGCCACTCGCATAATGGCCGAGGCAGGCGCTCTCCCCGAAGAGTTCAAAATTAAGAAACTGCTGGGCGCGGCAAAGCAAAGCTATCAGGAGGCGAAGGGCGACGATGCCAAACGCGTTGCGATGGCACTAATCGCTGACCTGCAACAGCGGTATAACGTGGCCGTCGAAGCGCGGCGGCGATTCATGGGCCCATAGCCCGAACCGGCCATCCACGACCCCTCAGGAATGCGGTAGGTCTGAGCTCAGAGCAGACGTTCGGCAAAATTCAGGGAATGTCTGCTACGCGGACAAAGTTGCCGTAGACTCATCGCTTTCTGATGACTGGTCTCAGCCCAAAGCGGAAACTTCAGATCTGCGGTTCGAATGGGGAGCCGACCTTTGTTGCGCGCAGAGACCAACTTGAGCGCCGGAAAGCAAGCTGACATTCAAAGTGTGGGTGTTTCAGGATTTTGGCTGCGCTACCGCAAGTCGGCTCTACATCGAATGCAAACAGAAATTAGAGAACTATTGATCGGGAGATTGATCGCGGAGCAGATCGTAGACACTCGGAACTCAAGGTTTGTGGTGCCAATATTGGCACCTGAAGCAAACGAAAAGACTATCTGGTTGTCTAGTCTTCGCTTGGCCTACAATGCTGCTGAGCAACTCTCCAACCGAAAACGGAGCACCTATGTCTCGACTTTCAGAACGCAGAGACTTTGCCACCGAAGTCTGCGAGGACGCTGGGCTACTTGCCAAAAAGTTCTTTGCAGATCGGGTCAATCTTATTGTTGATCAAAAAGGCGCTCAGGACTGGGTGAGCGAGGCGGACAAGAACGTCGAGACTTTCATTCGTCAAAGAATCGCGGAGGCGTGGCCCAAAGATGGCGTATACGGTGAAGAGCATGGCGCGGTAGCGGGAGAGAGTGGCTTTGACTGGGTTATTGATCCTATTGATGGGACCACGAATTTCGTGAACGGTATTCCTGCATGGACTATTGTTCTGGCTGGTGTCACTGAGAGCCAAACGGAAATTGGTGTGATCCACGATCCAAACGTGGATGAAACTTTTGTCGCAACTCGCGGAGAAACTGCGACACTTAACGGATCACCGATAAGCGTCGCGTTAGGAGTGCCGTTGCAAGATGGAACAGTGGCTGTGGGATACTCGAACCGGATTGAGAGCCATCATGTCTTACCTGTTATCGAGGATCTGATCGAGCACGGGGCGATGTTTCACAGAAACGCCAGCGGAGCGCTTTCATTGGCTTACGTCGCTGCCGGGCGCCTTTTGGGTTACGTGGAGGAGCACATGAATGCATGGGATTGTCTTGCTGGGCAATTGCTGGTCTCGGAAGCGGGTGGCGTTGTCGAGGATCAGGACGCCGATGAGATGATCCGAGACGGCGGGCGCGTGATCGTGGGGACACCAGATGTGTTCGAGACGTTGCGTGAGATCGCAGAGAACGCTTGGAACGCTTAGCTCCTACGTCAAAGAGACCCAACATGAATCAGGCTTGAGCGTAGCTAAATCTGCCTGCCAGAAATGGCCTTGTGAGGGTTGGTCGTGCTTGCGGTCTATCGAACAATTCGAGAGTGCGCACCAAAGCAGTGTGCCCACTGCTCCGTGCGTTACAATTGCAAGATCCCCGGCATTATGCGACCGGATAATCTTAGTGACTGTCCGAAGAATGCGTATCTGTGCTTCGATCGCTGGTTCCCAACCGCGATAGCTACTTTCCGGCTGAGCAAAGAAAGCATCTGCCGCGGCTTCGAAATCTTTCAGCGGCAAGTAACCGGTTGCGCTGCGGTCATTCTCACCAAGATCCAAATTGCATTTCACGGATAGCTTTCGTGGTGCAGCAAGAATCTCGCCTGTTTCGCGGGCCTTCCGCTCGTCGCTGGTCCATATCTGAGTGACGTTGGACAAGATTCCACTGGATGCAAATTCAGTAGCGCGCTTACGGCCCACAGCATTCAAGCCCCACTCAGTTATCGGGACGGCAGGATCGATAGAGACCTCGGGGTGTGTGATGATAATGAGTTTCGGCATTTAATCCGGCAAAAGAACGGGCCCTTTGTCAGCAAAACCCATTCTGATTTCGGCGCCGGGATCAAGCGGCGCATCGACGTCATCGTGTACGGCAAAAACCTGACCGAATGCACCGATCAGCGTATATTCCATTCGAACGCCAACATAGGTCGCCTTCGCCACCTTGGCTGCTATGCCTTGGTCTGAGCCGATAACCAGACGCGAGGGTCGCACTGCAATGGTTGCGTTTCCTTCGGACAAACCGCGACGTGGCAGCGTGTGGCGGTAGCCTTCTATTTCTATCGTTGCCACGTCGCCATTGATATCGACGATTTGGCAATCCAATAGGTTTGCCTCACCTATGAAATCGGCGACAAAACGATCGTTCGGGGCATCGTAAAGCTGGCGTGGTGTGCCCATTTGGGCGATCGCTGCGTTGCGCATGACGACAATCTCATCCGAGACTGCCAGTGCCTCCTCCTGATCGTGGGTCACGTAAACAACTGTCAAACCAAGATCTTGCTGGATTGCCCGAATATCCTCTCGCACCTGACGGCGAAGCTTGGCATCGAGATTGGACAGCGGCTCGTCGAACAGCAGAACCTGCGGCTCAAGAACCAGCGCGCGGGCGACGGCAACACGTTGTTGTTGGCCCCCTGAAAGTTCCGAGGGAAGACGATTGTCGAACCCCTGAAGACCGACCAGTTCCAATCCATACATAGCGCGGGCGCGGGCTTCATCCTTTGCAAAGCCTGAGAATGTGAGGCCATACATCACGTTTTCCAGCACGCTCATGTGAGGGAAAAGCGCGTATGACTGGAAAACCATGGATACGTCGCGGTCGGTGGCAGGCAATTTGGTCACATCCCGATCACCAATTAGGATCTTGCCCGAGCTTGCCATTTCCAACCCGGCTATCATGCGCAAAGTCGTTGTTTTCCCACAGCCTGACGGACCAAGCAGTGTGACGAGTTTTCCTGCATCGACATGCAGGTTGATGTTGTCGACGGCGACGACGTCTTTACCGAATACTTTCGACACGTTCTCAAAGCGCACCGGGGCGGCCTTGGAACCGATTTTGGCGTCGGTCATCGCGATGCCTCCGTTCCGTGTTGCGTGCGTCGACCAATCTGGACCCGGCCAACGAGTAGTTGCAGTAAACCGACCGCCGCGAGCATCACAAAGATCAGCGTCGTCGAATAGGCGATCGCAAGGCCATAGTCGTTATTCTCGACCCGACCGATAATGTAGCTGGTCGCCATGTCATATTCTGCGCTGACCAAAAAGATGACAGCCGAGATCGCCGTCATGGCACGGACAAAACTGTAAACAAGCGCAGCAAGTATCGCAGGGCGCAATAGCGGCAGGATGACGTTTCGGAACGTCTGCCACGAGTTTGCACCAAGGGTCAGCGAGGATTCATCAAGGCTGCGGTCAAGCTGCGACATGCTCGCGATCCCCGCACGAACGCCAACCGGCATATTTCGGAAGATAAAGCTGACAACGAGAATGACACCAGTACCCGTGATTTCAATTGGCGGAACGTTGAAGGCTAGGATGTAGCTGACGCCTATCACTGTTCCGGGGATAGCAAAGGACAACATTGTTCCAAATTCGAAAGCGTTCTTGCCTGCAAAACTTTGCCTGGTCAGCAGATAAGCGGTCACCAGACCTACGGCGGCAGTCAATGGGGCAGCAATGGCCGCGATCGTTATGGTGGTCCAGAAACTGTCCCAAGCGGCTCCGGTCCAGCGAATGCTATCTTCTTCGAAACGTACGGAGAATGCGGTGACATAGTGTTTGATAGTTAGCGAGTTATCGACACCCCACAACTCGACGACACTTCCGTAAATGATCATCGCATAAACAACAATTGTGAACAGCGCCCAGCCCAGAGCGATGAGTAGTACCGGAACTGAAAGACCAATTGGCATCAGAGGATGAACGCCGGCATCCCCTTTGCCGGTGACGGTTGTGTAGCTTTTCTTCCCCAGCCAGACACGCTGCGCATAAAAGGCGGAAAGAGTAAAGAACAGCAGCACCATGGCCAGAACTGCGGCCCTGCCTTGATCGTATTGAGCGCCAACGATGGCAAAGAATATTTCGGTCGAAAGCACGTCGAAATTGCCGCCCAATACAAGTGGGTTGCCAAAATCGGCCATGCTTTCGATGAAGCCCAGAAGAAATGCGTTTGCAAGCCCGGGCCGCATCAGGGGCAAGGAAACCGTCTTGAATGTCTGCCATCTGCTGGCACGGAGCGTTTGAGCCGCTTCTTCCATCGACGGAGAGACGCCTTCAACCACACCTATCAGAACAAGAAACGCAATTGGCGTGAACGCGAGTGTCTGTGCGATCAGGATGCCTGGCATTCCGTACAGCCAGCGTGTCGGCTGGGTGCCGAGAAGTTCGGCAATGAACCGGGTGACCGACCCAGAAAGGCCAAAAAGCAAGATCAGCGCCAGGCCGATCACGAATGGCGGGGTGATTATTGGCAGAACGGTCAGAGCCCGCAGCGCGCGTTTATGGCGAAAACCTGAGCGCGTCACGACCAGTGCAAAGCAAAGCCCCAGGACCGTGGTGATGACACCAACGAGGATGGCAAGGAACAGTGAATTCCAGGCGGCGCCACAACGCGCTCCCTGAAAACACCCCAGCCCCCACAGTCGATCATCGAAAAACTTCGAGAAGAATACCGCGATAGAATAGGCGCCATCTTCGGTGACGAAGGCAGCGAAAAGCATCTTGGCGATGGGGAAAAAGACGAAGGCTGTGACAATTGTAATCACGCCGCCGATGGCGCTGACGACGAAGACGTCGCCGTTAATGGCACCTCTTGCCGCGATCCCCTGTGTAAGCAGGAACAGAAAGCTTGAGGCACATATCATTGCGCCATAGCCCATTCCAAACTGACGGTCGCCAAGTTCGCCAAACATCGCCTCCAACCAATGGAAGTTGAAGCCTCTGATGCCAATGCTGAACCCCTGAGCGATCAGCCAGCCGAAGCCAAGCGCCCCTGACAGGATCAGTATTCTGGCGTAAAGTGGATCAGATTTGGGGCGCTTCAACACCAATAGCGGCAGGACGAGTGCGATCAGGAGCGGAGCGAGCCAAAATTTTTCACCCTGCCCAATCAGAAACGCCGCAGGGGCAAAATCCTCATCGAATGGGTAGCCGTCCAAAAGCCACTCGAACGACCAAAGGCCACCGTCGACCATATACCAAGGCAACAGGCAGAATCCGACCCACCCGGCCGCGATCCAGAAGATCAGGACCGGATGGGTCGTTTTTGAAGTCCGGTCAGTCATTTACTGCGGCAGAGTCGAAACCTCTTCGTCCCATTTCTGCAACAGACGCTTCCGTTCGTCTGAGGAACCATACTTTTTGAAGTCATAGTCAATCAGCTTGATCTGACTCATGTCAGGCGCGCTATCCGAAGTTTCTGCGCCTTTATTCGATGGCACTTGAAACGCGTTGACCTGAAGAGCAAGGTTCTGGGCTTCGGGTGACAGCGCCCAGTCATAGAACTTTTTCGCTTCTTCTTCGTTGCGGGCTCCTTCAATAATCGACATCGAGCCAATTTCGTATCCTGTGCCCTCGCACGGTGCGACGACCTTAATCGGGAATCCTGAAACGGCCTGCTTCACAGCGTCATGCATAAAGACGATACCGATGGTGTTCTCACCGCGACCAGCGGCTTTGATGGGCGCAGAGCCAGACTTGGTATATTGGTTGATGTTCGAATGCAGACCTTTCATGAACTCAAAGCCTTCATCTTCGCCGAAGATCTGCACCATCGACGCTAGCGTGGTATAGGCCGTACCTGATGAGTTCGGGTTCGCCATCTGAACGTGGCCCTTGTATTCGGGCTTCAGCAGGTCTTTCCAGCAGGCAGGTTCGGGCAGGTTATTGGCAGCGACAAGATCGGCGTTGTAGCCATAGCCGAGTGCGCCTGAATAGATGCCAATCGTCTTGTTACCCGCGCTTTCTGCCTGGGATATCGCCCAATCATGAAGTTGGTCACGCATTGGCGAAATGTATTCCATCGTCAGGCCCTCTTCGGCAGCCTGCAAATGCGGATCACCGGTACCGCCCCACCAAACGTCCCCTTTCGGGTTCGAGCTTTCGGCGCGGATTTGTGCAAAGGTTTCACCTGACGACTTCCGGGTCATGTTGACGTCGATGCCAGTCGCATCTTCAAAGCTTCGCGCCATGAGTTGGCACCAGTCTTCCTGTGCCGAACAATAGAAGGTCAATTTATCGGCCTGTGCCGCCGACAGTGACGCAGCCAGGGCAATCACCGATCCAACCGCAGTGGATGTCAATTTCCTCATATTTTTCCTCCCTATGAGCGTAATGCGTCCGGGTTTCCCGGTTCTTTCATGCCCTTCCTCATGCAGCCTTTCGAAGTTTCTTTATGACAGTTTTGAGTTCTGGATCGTCTGTTAGATTATCCAGCAATTCTGACAGGTCTCTTTCTTGAACCAGCTTTGCGGCCTTTGCCGGTGAGAACCAATGACGCGTTCGTTCACCTTCTTCCTTCCAGCGTCGCTTCAACTTTTCGACGACCAGAGGATAAAGGGTAACGCGGCAGCGAACGCTGCTTCGCCCCTCGCATCGTTTATCATAGAAAAAATGACCGATTGGCCGTTTCGATATGGTGCCGACTGCGCCTGCTTCTTCTTGAGCTTCTATTTCTGCGGCATGCCATGGTTTTTTGCCCTCTATTAGCCATCCTTTTGGGATAACCCACCGGCCGGTATCCCGCGAAGTGACCATAAGAACGCGCAACTTGCCACTCTTATCCCAGCGCATCGGAAGCGCCGCAATCTGATCTGCCGTCTCGCTGTCGCCCATGCCGCCCCTCAATGCCACACGATCAAGAACCAAAAGGAAGCTGTCTGATTGGCAGGTTGGCCGGTTAACGCTTTGCCTTGGCTCGTATTCTGAATTTGATCAGCCTGTGCATCTTTGCTTTGCGCTTTGAAATACTTGTGTTCGCTCGAATTCTCACAACCTTCCGAGGGTTATGCAACAAAAAATATTGCAATATGACCGAAAGCCCACAAAAGTAGCTTTCGAAGCCTAGTCGGGTCGTCGGATGTCCAAAACAAAAACGCGCGGCAAAATGTCTGAAAAGAACCAGAGCCGGGTGTCCGTCATCGAATGATTTGGAACACGAGCGTTTGATTGGCTTAGGAGGATCA